>JBCCHJ010000065.1:0-33704 GCA_039028795.1 Pseudomonadota bacterium | reverse complement strand
GTCGGCAGGAAGTCGATCACAGCGTTCAACAGCGGCTGGACACCTTTGTTTTTGAAGGCCGAGCCTGCCAGCACCGGAATGAACGCCATTTCCAGCGTGCCCTTGCGGATCAGCTTGCGCAGCGTATCGATGTCCGGCTCGTCACCTTCCAGATACGCCTCCATCGCATCGTCGTCCATTTCGACGGCGATCTCGATCATTTCACCGCGCATTTCCGCGGCCTTGTCGGCCAGATCTGCACGGATGTCTTGCACAACCCAAGTCGCACCCAGATCTTCGCCCTGCCAAACCCATTCTTTCATGGTCAGCAGATCGATGATGCCTTCCAGCTCGTTTTCGGCACCAACGGGCATCTGAACCGGGCATGGCGTCGCGCCGGTCCGGTCCTTGATCATGTGCACGCAGTTCCAGAAGTCTGCGCCGATCTTGTCCATCTTATTGACGAAGACGATCCGAGGAACTTTGTAACGGTCAGCCTGACGCCAGACGGTTTCGGTTTGCGGCTCGACCCCGGCATTGGCGTCCAGCACACAGACAGCGCCATCCAGCACCGCCAAAGACCGCTCAACTTCAATGGTGAAGTCCACGTGGCCTGGGGTGTCGATGATGTTGAACCGGTGCTTTTCGGTCTGCGCCTCGGTACCGTTTTCGGTGCGCTCCCAGAAGGTGGTGGTCGCCGCCGAGGTGATGGTGATGCCGCGTTCTTGTTCTTGTTCCATCCAGTCCATGGTCGCGGCGCCGTCATGGACTTCGCCGATCTTATGGGACTTCCCGGTATAGTAGAGAATGCGCTCGGTGCAGGTGGTTTTACCGGCATCGATATGGGCCATGATGCCGAAATTGCGGTAGCGCTCAAGCGGGTATTCGCGGGCCATCGTTTTGTCCTCAGACTATGCTCGAATTACCATCGGTAATGGCTGAAAGCCTTGTTGGCTTCGGCCATCTTGTGGGTGTCTTCCCGCTTCTTTACGGCGGTTCCGCGGTTGTTGACCGCATCCATCAGCTCACCAGCGAGCCTTTCCTCCATCGTATTCTCATTGCGGCCCCGGCTCGCCGTGATCAGCCAGCGAATTGCCAGCGCCTCGCGGCGCTCGGGACGCACCTCGACAGGAACCTGGTAGGTCGCGCCACCAACCCGGCGGCTGCGGACTTCTACCTGAGGTTTAATGTTGTCGAGCGCCTCGTGGAACACTTCCACAGGCTCACGCTTCAGCTTGCCTTCGACCTTCTCCATGGCGCCATAGACGATACGCTCGGCAACCGACTTCTTACCTGCATACATCAGGTTGTTCATGAACTTCGACAGCACGCGATCACCAAATTTGGGATCAGGCAGTACTTCGCGTTTTTCGGCCTGGTGACGACGGGACATATGCTTTGTTCCTTCCTGCGTACGTCAGCGTTAGTATTCGAGCAGTCCGCCGTGCGAACAGAGCGACACGACGGTTTTGCAATTCTGACCACCTTGGTCCTGGCACAGTGCGACGGCCTTACCTTCGGCAGCGTAGCCTATGCCCCAACTGGCCGACATATACCCTTGATCATCCACGGCAATCGCCCCGCACGCATTTTCAAAGTAAATGCCGATGCAATCGCGTGCGCCTCCGGCGGCACATTGGGAATAGGCTTGGTTTTCGGCCGACGTCCGGTCGTTGTAGCCCCATGCGGCGCCATACTCACCGGTCTGGTCGCTGAAGTAGAGCGCGCCAATATCGGCACTCCCTTCCCCTGAGACCAGCGCGAGCGCGCCTGCAACTGCCACAACGCGGGTTCTCATTTGGGGCGCTTCGCTCCGTATTTCGAACGGCGCTGCTTGCGGTCCTTGACGCCTTGGGTGTCCAGCACACCGCGCAGGATGTGATAGCGCACGCCCGGCAAATCCTTCACCCGGCCGCCACGGATCAGCACCACCGAGTGTTCCTGCAGGTTGTGCCCTTCACCCGGAATGTAGCTGATGACCTCGAACCCATTGGTAAGACGCACTTTTGCGACTTTACGCAGGGCCGAGTTCGGCTTCTTCGGAGTCGTTGTATAGACACGTGTGCACACGCCACGCTTTTGCGGACAGGCCTGCAGGTGCATGGCCTTTTGTCGCTTCACTTTGGGCTGCCGCGGTTTGCGGATCAGCTGTTGGATCGTCGGCATATGCGCCTATCCTTTTTTTCGTCTCGTCCTGTCATTCGCTGTCCGGATGTCCGGAAAACACCGAAAGCCGCAAGGTCCGGATCGGAGCCCTGCGATGGGTCAGAGGATCAGACCAGCAGGCCAGATCTTGCAGCAATGTTCTGTCAGGCTAACCTGTCAGTTCGCATGGCCGGTGTGAATCAACCGGGTGGCGAAGTGCGCGGAACATACTTATGGGGCATGTCCCGGTCAAGGGCGAATTTACCCGCTCTAAAGCGCGTGATTTTAAAGCCTAAGACCCTGGAAAATCGAGGAATTCTCCATAGTCCTGCAATGCGGTTTTCCATGCCAGGAACGTCGCAACCAATGTTTCTTTCGGCAGGCCCGCACTCATGGCCACAGGATGCTCCAAAACCGCCCGTCCGTCCAAGGACCAAAAGGCGCGTCCGATCAGCTTTCGGCGGTTCCAGGCATCAAACAGATCCAAATGCGGCGGCTTCTTCTCCCAGTCTCCGTGGTGAAGCGATGCCCGGAACAAAATTGTTTTGCAGTTCCGGGCCAATTCGCAGCCATAGAAGTTGATCTCATACGCAATCTCGGGATCATCTTCGTGCTCTGCGAACGCTCCAACGATGCGGGGCTCGCTCAAGGTATCGCGACCGACCTCTGCAGTTCCGAATTCGCGGGCAGCATGGATCACTTCCCAGGGGTCAGGCGGCACAATCTCTGCTGCAAGAGACCATGACCCAAGGGCCAAAGAGAGAAAGATCAAAAGCGCGCGCATCGTGGGCTTTCTGGGTTCGCCGTCAAATGCCCACTGTCGTTCGCCATGGTTGACAGTCAGTTAACCTGCCGAGCCAGTCGTGGCTGCATCAGGCTGAGATCCTACGGCATCCACCTTCGTCAATTCAGTCATCTGAAAATCGCCATTGCGTGATGCCACAAAAGACCGGAGTGCGGGACGGAGCCGCCTTTCAACCACTCTGGGTTGGGTTCCGTCATTGAGTGCCTGGCGACTATGCCGGATGGCAATCCCGACGAGACTATGTGCCTAATGACTGGAGAGGTCGTAGCGGAAGCGCGTCCAATAGTCCTCACCAATTTCCCGTACAAGCTTTGGTATCAGTTCCGACATGATTGAGCGGGTTTGGGCGATGGATGAGGATAACTCTTCCCCTGAGAACGCCAGGTTTTCCTGCTCCCCACCCTGATCGAAAGCTCCCTCTCGAAAGTGAAGCTTGGTGCCCCGTCGAACAACAATCACCTCCCAACCCTGCTCTAAGTCATGCCATTGATCTCCGTCCTGTGAAGAAATTAGCCAGTCGAGCACTCCGTCGATTTCTTCACGATGGTCGTACCAGGGAAAGCCTATCTCGCCAGCCTGTGAGACAATCTGAAGACGAAGCGAGAAATAGTGGTTTATTTCATCGTAGGTTTGAGAATACTTGGTCGCGAGTGTGAGAATCTGCTTGTAGTACTCAATAAGTTGCTGCGTCTCCGCAATTGCATCGTTTGCAAAAAGGTATCTTGCATCACCTTGCAGGCTACCGATTGTTGGCAGAGGAAGTGGTTTCTCCTCAGTGTTGTTAGGATCCCGATAGAACTCCCCGGAGACGAAGAAACCAATTTCAACTTTTGCATTTGATGCATCGAGGGATTGTGCAAGCCAAGAGCGGTCCTGCGGGTCAAACATATGGATTCTTTCTTTGATTCTGGCTCCACCAATCAGGTGCGCTGTGAGCGGTAAAAGGTCAAGCGGTTGAAATAATCGCCAAGCAATCATTTGCACCTTTGGGCTCAAAGCTGCCTTTCACGCCTCACCAACTTCACTCTCGACAACTTTTGTCCGCCTCGACCCGTTGGCATCTGGACTTTGGCGCTGTGGCATGTCTACACCCATCCGGCACACACTTGCGCCAAAATCGATCTCACCGCGCGGCGGTTCGACTGGCCCTTGCAGGCCGCCGGTCAGTGGCGTTCCGCGATTTGGTCAGGGGATCTTGAAGGACAGAGGTTCCCCAGGGCCTGACCGGTCTTAACCGCCTCAGACCACCAAAGTTATCGCATTAACGGATAATTAGACGACAATAGTCGTCGGCAATGTCTTCACAAAGGCTGTCTTCAAATCTGGCCAATTTCGTCAGGCAGGACGTCCAAAAGAAAAGGCCGGGCGCAAGGCCCGGCCTTTCAAAGATTTGGGTAGGCGATCCGACGATGACGTTTTCCTCCAAGCCGATCAGGCGGTCCGGCGTTGGATTCAGATCAGTTCATCCGATTACAGTTATTTGCGGGCGGCGTCTTGGGCTGCCCGGTTTCATCTCGCCATTCCAGGACGCGGTGACCGCTTGGAAGATCGGATCGCAACTCGAGTACGACACCCAGAGATGCCTGTGCATCATTTTCACCGGACGCGGTCACCCGCACTGTGAACAGTGAAGCGCCTGAGGCTTTGGTGTTCTCCCGCGCGGACCCGGCGTTCGCCAGAACGCTACGAACGATCTCGCTTGCCGACGCCGGATCCACCTGCCTGCGTCCGGAATGCACGGTTGCGTGCCGAGAGATCTCTTGCACTGAAACCTGCGCCCATCCCGGAATGCTGGCCAGATCTCTGAGCGAGATCAGCTTCGCGTTGCGGGGCGGCGGCAATCCCAGTTGACTGTAGGCAATTGCTTCGTCGCCGGTGAATCTGCCGAAATCGTCGGGGTCGCGGTAGTCTGCCAGATGAAGCGCAAGTTGCCGCGCATCGTCCTTATCTGAGCCCATCGCAATAAGCAGCGCCGACACGGTTTGAGGAGAAACCTCGTTCAGATCGATTTTCCCGTGTTCGTCCTCGATCGTCATGACGACATCGGCATCGCCGAATGAGCAAGCAAACCAATCAGGGATTGCGGTGCCAGCCGCCTTGGCCTTCTCAATCTCGGCTACGGTCAGCGAAAGCATCGCATAAGACTTCCAAAGGAGATCCAAGACTGTTTGACGGGCTCGAACATCTGTTACTCGCGTCTTTGTCTGGTTCGCGAAACCCGCGGCGAGCAGCCCCAAAATCATTAAGACCCAAAGGACAAAGACAAGCGCAAAACCGGACTGTCGCCGCTCGCCACCAGGACCCATCACTTTGCCTGCCGAAGAAGGGCCGTGATCTGAAGATCAGAACGGGCTTCCTTGATGGTCATCGCCACGATCTGCGGCGCGCTTGGCCCCACGGGCCATTCGTTCACTGCCTGCCCGCTCTCGAAAGCTGCGAACGTGACAGACCCTGATCCGGTCCAACGAAACTCCGGCACACCCCAATCGATTGGCTGGAACCAGGCATTCGGGCCTGACAGTCGGGCCCGTCTGACCAACAGTCTTGTGTCGCTCCCGCGCGGCTCTGCAACGAATTGCCATGCCGTCAAACCTTCCCGTTCCATGGTCAGAAATTCCAGAAGTTTTGACTGCAGTCGAAAGGGAACTTTGACCGAGAGATCTGACTGACGGACCGAGGGCAAGACTGCGCGACCCAAGAGGGAACGGAAACGAAAACCGATGTCATGAACACTCGGTCCCGAGAGTGGCCCCTGCCCGCGGTCCCAGACCTGTGTGCCGAAGCGCATAACACCAAACGCCATCGATGTGATGAGTGCCAGCACGGTGATGGCAACCAATACTTCGACAACCGTAAAACCGGCGTCACGATTTGATCGAGAAGTCACCGCACCGCCTCGGATGATGGACCCAGGCGCATTGTCACCAAGCGGGTCTTTCGGGACAGTTGGGGCGCGCTGACTTCAACCTCGATCACCCAGATCCCACGCATCTGTCCGTCCGACGGATCGGCGAGATACGTGTGTCGGCGCCATCTAAAGCCATTCGCCCCCTCGCCGGTTTCGATCCCAGGCGCAAGCGGCGAGGCAACGCCGATTGCCATATGCCGATCCGCCAGCCACAGCGCTGCATTCATCTGCTCTGCAGCATGATCGGTGCGTATGCTGTTCCGATAGATCTGTTGAACGAGCACCAGGCCAACGGCGAGCACCGTAAGCGCCGCCAACGCTTCGACCAGGGTAAAGCCTGCTCGCGGATCACTCATTGCCAGGCTCTATAGTGACGCCGCCGACAAAACGGTCGATCGTGAGCGTTGCCGACATCGGAGAAAGAAGGGCGATCCGGCCCCCAGTGCTGCTGCCATCCGGAAGGAAGGTGACCAGGATTGTTCCGGCTGACTGCTCTGCTCGCGGGTTTGGCGTTTCTATTGTCAGAAGTGTCAGCCGGCCATCTTGAGACAGTTGGACCGAGCGAGGCTGGCCCGAGCGAATGGCGCCACGGCGCGCACTTGCAAGTGCGGATACAATATCCTGCATTGCATTCCGGTTCTCGGCCGCATCCTGTCCGGCGCCGATGCGGGTCACCGCCAGGCCGCTGGCCAAGGCGATAAGGATCAGGACCACCATCACTTCCAAAAGCGAGAAGCCGGGAGATCGGCGATCAAATGCAGTCCTAGAGCACAACATCGTTCACGCTCATGATCGCTCCCAAAACGATGATCGACAGCCCGCCGACAAGACCGCCGAGCACCAGCGTCATCGCTGCGGGCAGGACGGCGACGATCCGCTTGGTTGTTTTTTCAACCTCTCGCTCCAGCGCGGTCGCCGAGGCGTTCAACATCTCTGGCAGGTTCCCGCTTTGAAAGCCAATTGCGACCAATCCACTAGCTGTTCGGTCAAACATCGGGTTGGCTTCGAAGAGTTGAAGGAAATCTTTCCCTTCCCGCACACCTTCTGAAATGTGCTCCAGCGCTTGCGCGAAAGGCCGGGTCCGCGCGGCCCCTGCGGACAGCGCTACTGCCTCCGGCAAGCCCATGCCGCTGGATGTCAGATTGGCGATTGTCCTCAGCGCACCTGCGGTTTCGGTTGCTCTTAGAATTCTACCAACCAGCGGCAGCCGAAACAGTACATTTTGAACACCAGACTTGACCGAAGCGACCTGAAGCGCGCGCAGACCGATCAGCATTGCAGTCGCAAATGCGATGCCCGCAACTGCGCCATGGTCTTGAACTGCCTGAGACGCCGTGACCAGCATACGCGCACTCGGTGACGCGCTTGACCCTGCACCACTGATCAAAGGTTCAATCCCCGGGACCACGCCCACAAGGATCACTACAAGCGAAATCAGCGTGACGATCATCAGGATGGCGGGATAAATCATTGCGCCGGTCAACGCGTCCGCTGCTGCGCGCTGCCGGTCCAGCGTTCTGCCGAGATCGTCCAATGCGCGGCCCAAGTCGCTGCCGCGCTCACCCGCCAGGATAGCGGCGGCAACATGGGGCGGGGCTTGCAACAGGTCCTGGAACGACGTCGAAAGCGGAACCCCGTCGCGCAGCGCAGTTGCGATTTTAGCCGCCGCCGCACGTACCCCTTTGCTTGCATTCGCATCAGAGATCGTTTGCAGAGCTTGTGGCAGTGGAACATGAGATCCCAAAAGCGCGGCGAGATCAGCCATCAAGGCTTCAAGATCCCGCTTCGGGAGCTTTCGGCGCATCGCGCGGCGATTGCGGTGCGGGGCAATATCGATCGGCACCAACCCGCGTGCTTGCGCGGTGCGGATTGCGTCCTGCTGGCTTGTCGCCTCGACCAGTTCGGTGATGCAATCACCCGCAGGTGTCGCCGCGCTAAGCCGCCAGACTGCCATTTCAAAAAGCCCCCACGGCGGCCATCACATCCCGGGCATCTGCATGTCCAGCAGCGACCTTGGCTGTGCCATCCTGTGCCATTGGAACCATGCCACCGGTCGTGGCCGCCTTGGACAAATCCGCCTCGCCGGCGCCGTCGAGGATCAGTTGCCTCAGTTCTTCATTGACAGTCAGAACCTCGTTCACCGCGATGCGCCCCCTGTAGCCGGTGAATGAACAGGCTCTGCAGCCGGAAGATGCAGCTTGGGCGGGTTCACCATTGTTTGACGACCCGACATCAGGCGAATGCAATCGGGGCGGCGCGCAGTCCGGGCAGAGCCGACGCACTAGACGTTGCGCGACAACGCCCCGAATGACTTCTGCCAACAGGTATGCTGGCAGACCCATTTCCCGCAGACGTGTCAACGCAGACACCGCGCTGTTGGTGTGCAATGTGGAAAGAACCAGGTGCCCCGTCAGCGCGGCCTCGATGGCAACCTCGGCGGTTTCCTTGTTTCGGATCTCCCCCACCATGACGACGTCTGGGTTATGGCGCAAAATCGATTCTAGAACCCGGGCGAAATTCAGCCCGATGGCATGCGAGGCCTGGATCTGAACCACCTCCGGGATCGCATATTCAATCGGGTCTTCGACCGACATGATCTTCCGATCATCAGTGTGAGTGTCCTGCAAGGCCGCGTATAAAGTCGTCGTCTTCCCGGCACCGGTTGGACCTGTGACCAGAACGATGCCGTTGGTCGCAGAAAGACACTGGCGAAAGCGGGCAAGGGCACCTTCTGAAAACCCAAGCTGGTTCAACGACAACTGGGCGCGGCGGGGATCCAGGATTCGGATGACCACGGTTTCGCCCAGTCGGGTCGGTGCAGTCGCAATCCGAAGATCTATCTCCTGCCCGCGCACTGGGATCGAGCATCGTCCATCCTGCGGGCGGCGATGCTCGGCAATGTCTAAACCAGCCAACAGCTTAATTCGGGAAACAACGGCCAAGCGCAACGCTGGCGGAGGTGACATGTCAGCCAACATGCTACCGTCGACACGGAACCTAATATTCAAGGCGTCTTCAGATGGTTCGATATGGATGTCGGCCGCACCTGCTGTGACCGCCCGGTCAAAGAGGTCATTGACCCATTTGATGACAGGGGCATCGCTCGCCAAATCACGCAACTGTTCCAAATCCCCATCGGCACTGAAGTCGGCCATCGGCTTTTTCTGTTCAGTTGTCTCCGTCGTCGCTTGTTCCAATCTTGCCATCACCGCGGACCTTGGGGCCGTGGCGAAGGTAACGGCGGTGCCGAACGCAAAGACAAGCGCTGCGCGTGCGGATTGCGCGACTGGGTCGGCGTGGACCGCAATGAAGGCATCGTCGATGCGCAACGGAAGTACGCCATGGAAAAGAAGAAATTCGTGACGTAGTCCGTTTTCGTCGAAGGTTGCCGCAATCAGGTCGTCGGAAGTCAGATAGGACAGCTGTAGGATCTGCGACCAGGTCTCGGCAACCCTGTCCTCTGACACCAACCCCAATCGGACCATGACGATGTCGATCCGCTCGCCGGTTGCAGCGGCTGCGTTCTGAGTCCGAGCGATTGCGGCCTGATCAAGCAATCCCTGCACCGTCAGATTGTCCAGATACGCGTCAACGCGCCTGGTCATTTCATCTGGGTCTTCCTGCATGCGCCGCCGCCGATCGCTGACTTGGTCAACGGGAATAACGGCGCAACTTGTCAACCGGATGCATCCAAATCCCGTCGGCGGACGATTTGTCTGCAGGGACAGACAATCAGGAGCCAGCGGATGCGCTCGTTGATCCAATCAATGAAGCAGGTGACTTTTGGCTGGATGCGCGTTGTTGGCCAAACACCGCATTTCCGCCAGCGCTGGGTTATCAAGGTGATGCCGAACGGGGAAGTGGTCGAGGTCAATCGACCGTCATGGCCCCGAAAATGCGTGCTGATGCTGCGTTCGGACCAGGCCCTGATTCAACAGTTGATCTTACCGGCCAGCGCCTATCCGAAGCTGGACACTCTTGCTGTGCGGCGGGGCTCAACCGATTGGCCGATTGCAGGGCCAACGCCTTTTGTTGCGTGGCAGGTTGATAAGCGGCGGTCATCATGGACACGCATGGCAGTGAATGTATTGCTTTGCGAACGGCGTGCGGTCGAGGCTGCACTGGACCAGGTAAGGCGCGCTGGATACCGAGCAGAAAGTGTCGATGTCCAACGACAAGGCTGCAACCAAGGTTACGGCGTCAACATGCATCTCGAACGTCCCAGGCAGTCCAAGCGCGGGCTTCGCTTGGCCGGCTATGCCCTATTAGCAGCGCTTGCGGCAGGGCCTCTCTTGACCCAATTCTTGGTCGACCGGGCAGAGTTGCAGGCTGCCGAGAGTGCACTTGACGCAGCGCGGATCAAGGCAGCGCCGGTTTTATTGGAACGAAGCGAGTTGCTGGCCCGGCAAGACAGGTTGAAGGCATTGAAAGCATCGTTGATCGCGTCGGGGCGCGTCAGTACGTTGGTGGAAACAATTTCAGATGTGTTGCCCGAACAGGCATATTTGACGTCTGCTGAGATTGTTGATGATCAGATCTCACTCAGTGGCGAAGCCCGATCAGCAAGTGAGGTTCTGGCGACGTTCGACCGGGTCGAACCTTTTCGAGACGTTCGTTTCACCGCGCCTGTCATACGGCTTGGGTCCAAAGGCCGTGACCGCTTTGATCTCGGGATGCGCGTTAGCCTGGCAGAGCCAGTGCAATGACCGGAATGGCAGAACACCAGTGGCGGACCACAATCGCTTGGGCCGTCTTCGCTGGATTGGTCTTTGGACTATCCACTGCCGGATTGGCGATCAGCCAGCACTTGCGTGCGGAACAGCAGTCCGCGCTGAAACTGCTGGCGGAAAAGACACAGCAAACGCTGTCGCTGGTAGATGCCGCACCCAAAATCAGCGCGCTGACTTTGCAAGCAGATCAAGCCTTGTCAACGTCCGGCATCTTCGTCGATGCCCCAAACCCGCAACAGGGCTTCGCAATTATTCAATCCCACGTCGATCAGATCGTTACCGATCGGGGCGGCTCCCTGGTGCGCATAGCGCCAGAAGCCACTGATGCCACGCAGAATGGGTCGATTGCGCTCTCGATCGAGTATCTGGCAGAGGCGACGTCGGCGTTGGAGATCCTGGCAGAGCTAGAGCACGGGCGGCCAATGCTGTTCCCGAACAGCGTGACGATGAATGCCGTTCGCCTGCCTGGCAACGGATCCGGCACGCCCGCTGTGGATCTGCGCATTTCGGCTGAATTCAAGGCCTTCTTGAAAGAGGGAACACCATGACCGCAATTCTTCGGCTTCTGGCCGCCGGGACACTGGCGGCATCATCAGCCATTACCTTGGACGCTCGACTTGGTGGCCGCGACAGCGCCACTGAAGCTCCATTGCGACCAGCATCGGCCATAGACCTCCCGCCCGTTGATCTCGGCATCTTGATGGCAGAACCAATTTTGATCGCGACCAAAACAAAGCCACCATTCAGCCAATCGCGCCGGCAACCAGGGTCAGATACAGCCTTACGATCGGTGTCTCAGCCTATTTCGAAACTCGACAATGCCTCAGAAGAAGACGTCGTTCTTCATGGTGTCTTCGTCGCTGGCAGCCGCCGGTCAGCCCTGGTTTCTTTGGGTGGTGATAATCGCTTCTGGCTGTCTGAGGGCGACCAGAAATCCGGGATAGAGCTTCTTTCAGTCCAACCAAAAAGTGCTTTGGTCCGCCAGGGTGGACGTCGGATTCGATTGCGTATCGATGGCCCAGGATCGCCCGGCAAACAACCAGCAGAGGGGCTGAGATCATGACCTGTACCCACTCAATAAGCATCACTGGCGATCGCGCAGTCTTCGGTCTGCTGGTAAGTTTCCAACTAGCGATGCTGGTCGGTTGCAATGAGCATCGGACGCTTCCGCGGGCCAGCATGATAGCCCCATCGCCGGAAGAACAAGCGCGGCCCTTACCGGTTGTTCAAAGTTCTGCCCCCGCCAGAAGGATTGGCCCCGCCAACACGAACCAAGCAACCCCTACATTCGTTCGATATGGAGATACAGCCCCCGCCGCTAAGCAATCGCAAAGATCGCGCAGCGGCTCCCAAGGCCCACGGACAACGCTGAATATCGAGAACGCGAGCATTGACGAAATCGCCGCGAAGATTCTGGGCGACTTACTGGGTGCGACCTATACGATTGAGGTGGATCTGCCAGACGTTGCAACGCTCAGAACGCCCAGGCCATCGACGGCACGCGAGATCATCGGACTTTTCGAAGACCTGCTCACTGCGCGCGGCGCCGTGTTGTTGTCCGACGGAAATAGCTTTCGCATCCTACCCGCGGATCCGGATTCGGCCCCGCTCAGAACCGCACCATTGGATCGCGGCGGCGGTCAGGCGCTTGGATATGGCAGTCAGGCCATCAAGTTGGCCCACATCAAACCAAGCCGAATGGCCGAAATCCTGCAACCCGTCATTGCAGAAGGCGCGATCCGAAGCCTGGATGACAGGCGGGGGCTGTTGGTGCTGGCAGGATCGCGTCGCGAACTGGACGAAGTAAAGGCGATTATCGACCTTTTCGATGTCGACTGGCTGCGCTCCATGTCCATTGGTCTTCTGCCATTGCGCCGCGCCAACCCCGTAGATGTTGCTCAAGAAATTATGTTCACCCTGTCGGACGAAACGGCCGAGGGCGCATCGGACACCCGCGTTCTGCCGGTCGAACGGGCTAAGGCCGTTCTGGTTGTGTCCCCCAGCGCGGCGATTCTGAACACCATCAAGGACATCGTGCCTTACCTCGACATTGCCAATGGTGATGATCGCTCGGTCTACGTCTATCAGGTCCAGAACCGGTCCGCCGCTGAACTGGCAGATCTGGTCGGCAAGGTTTATGGCGCAGCACAAGGCAGCGGCGGACAACCACCCGCCGCCGATGAGGACGCCGGAATCACCCAAGCGTCTTTGACGGTTGCGACTGGAAATGGCGCGCGCGGGGTTTCGGTTGTCGCCGACGATGCAGGGAATGCGCTGATCGTTCGGGCTGATCCAGATACCTATCCAGAAGCAATCTCGTTGATTCAAAGCCTCGACACACTGCCAAGCCAAGTGTTGCTGGAAATGATGATCGCCGAAGTGACTCTGGCGGATGAACTGCGATATGGGGTCGAATGGTTCCTTCGGTTCGGAGAGTTCGATGGCCAATTCTCGGCCAACCTTACAGATTTTGTGAACCCGACGGGCGCTGGACTTTCGTTGCTGTTGTCAGGGTCGAACGCCGGTGTGGTCGTAAATGCACTGAGCGGCCTGACGGATGTCAATGTCGTCTCAAACCCATCGCTGATGGTGTTGGACAATCGATCCGCCACACTGCAGGTCGGCGATCAGGTCCCGGTGGTCTTGCAGTCGGCCGTCAGCGTGAACGACCCAGATGCACCGATCGTGAATTCCGTCCAATACCGCGACACTGGCGTGACCTTGAACATCACGCCGCGCATTTCCGACAACGGGCTTGTGGTTCTGGAGATAGAGCAGAACGTTAGCGATGTGGTGGAGACAACGACCTCCGGCATCGACTCACCCACCATCCAGCAGCGCCGCATTGCGACAACGGTCGCGGTCAATGATGGGGAAAGCCTGGCCCTGGGCGGGTTGATCCGCGACGAAGCCGGCAACATCCAGACCGGCGTTCCCCTGCTGCGGGACATCCCAGTCGCAGGAGAGTTGTTCAAGAACACCGAAGACGTCCGTCAACGTACCGAGTTGATCATCATCATCACCCCAAGGGTGATCCGCAATCCGGCCGAGGCACGGTTGGTAACGAATGAGTTGAGGGACCGGTTGATCTCGCTTCGACCAACCGGCTCCTAGGGATGATCTTACCGGATAATATCGGCGGCATCCCCTGTGCCGCCTGTGGCACCGTCGGCACCCAGCGACGTGATCTGCGGCACTCCGACATCGGACAAAGCATAAAGGTAAGCGTTGCCCCAAGGATCGACCGGAACAGCGCCGTTCCCCAGATAAGGCCCATTCCAACCAGGCGTCCGGCCATCATTCGTCACCAAGGCCGACAGACCAGCCTTCGCCGTCGGATAGCGGCCTGTATCCAGCAAAAAAAGATCCAGCGTGCTGCGCAAAGAATCGATCTGCGTCGTCGCAGTTTGGCTTTTTGCTTTGCTCAGATAGCCAACAACTTTTGGCGCGACAAAGCCTGCCAGCAGCCCAAGAATTCCCAGCACCACCAGCAGCTCAATCAGGCTGAAACCTGGATCGCGGCGGGGTTTGGATTGGCGTCTAATGGCTATGGTCATAACGAGTTCTCCTCTGATGATAGGTCTCGCTTTGAGATACGGCGCCGAGATACCGCTTGGATGCAGCTGGGCCGCCCGGGATGCTAGACACAGCTCAGATCGCTTTGATTGCCAGCGGTCCGCTGGTCGGTGCGATTTCACAACGGCTGGCAGAGTACGTCGCACGGGACGAACAGATCGATGTGAAGGACCGATGGGTGAGGTATCTGGTTGCCACCGGATTCGGATTGGTGGTTCCGATCTGGGTGGCAGTCCTGCCGCCTCACGTGCATTTTGTTGGATGCGTGTTGGGGTGGCTTTTGTTGGCGATCAGTATGGCTGATTGGGCGACCATGTTGATCCCAAGATGGATGACCTTTGCGTTGATCTTAAGCGGATTGGCCACGACTTGGGCGCTGACACCCGACGCGTTCCACATGCACACGTTTGCAGCTTTACTTAGCTGGACCAGCTTTCAACTGATCACGCGGGCCTATCGCAACTTTCGAGGCAAAGATGGCCTCGGCGCCGGTGATGCGGTTTTGATCGCGGGTAGCGGCGCATGGGTTGGCCTATCGGCGCTGCCGGGTTTGGTTGTATTGGCAGCTGTTATGGGATTGCTGACGCACCTTGCATTCGGTGCGTTCGCAAGGTCAGGCCTGTCCCTGGCGCACCGGATGCCGTTTGGTCCGTTCCTGGCGATAGCGACATGGCTGACCTGGGCTGTTGGGCCATTGGAGTTCGGTTAGGCGGTCATTGATGCTCAGTGCGTCGCATTATTCGGCAGGGAAAGAACACGCCTTCGGCTGGTCAGCACTTCGGTCATCGTCTTGTCTCCGGCAGCGACCGTAGTTTTGACCCGGTGGCGACGATCATGCTCGAACAGCAACTCGTAGGTCAGTCTGTTAGGCAAGGCATTCACGCAGGCAACCTCAAGAGGGATCACAAGGTAGGGCCCACCATGCGCACGATCTTCGACAGCGAATTTGCCCTGCGCAATGCGGCAATCGCCCTTTGACGAACTTAAACTCAAACCCGCTTCAACATACTTCTGAATGCGCGGCGCGGCGTTATCTACCTCGGACCAGTCTAATTCTCGATCGGCGTTCGCATCCAGGCCAAGCGCATAGTCGAGATCGTCCAAGCTGAGCTCAAGCCGTGCGGTCACGCCCTCGCCTGAAAGCGCCACATCCAGATAAGCCGTGCTTTCCTGATGGGCCTTTGCAGGCATGATCAGACAGCAAGCTAAGCAAAGACCAAGAAACGTGCTTCCAAACCGCGTCATCGGACTTGCTCCACGGCCAGGACGGCGTCAACTCTGACATCCTCGATTCCATACGCATCACGGTGAACAAGCGCCGCAGAAGCACGCGTCAGATCACCGGCAGCTACCGCTGCTTGCACCAGCAACAATAGGTCTTCGGGTTCTTTCTGAGCGGCCCAATTTTCCTGGGCAATATCGACCGCACGGTCAGGTGCATGAACAACATCCAGCAAAAATCGCGCTTCTTCGCGCAGGTGCAAAGCGTTGTCCGCGCGACGGTCTTCTTCAAATTGAGCGGCAAGCGATTTCACCTCATCGGATCGCACCGTGTCGGTCTGAACCGCGGCACGCAGCCGGATAACCGCAGCAGCGTCAGAAGTATCCGCCGGATCCAGGACATCGAGTGCCGCGTGCGATAGACCGCTGGAAACCAAGTATTCGGCGAAGGACAGCCGCACACTCCGGGCGTTATCAGACAACACAAGGGCCCGCTGAAAATGGGGGCGAGGATCTTGACCAATGCGAATTGAAATCTCGGCGCGCAAGGTATGCAGCCATGCTTTCAGATAAGAGGCAGCGCCCGGCATCTGTTGCAACGCACCGGTGAGAACCTGATCTGCCTTAGCGGCGTTGCCGGTCAGGCTGACCAGGCGCCCAAAGCACGCAGCGCGGACCAACTGTCCAGCACTTCGTGGCAGACTTTGGCAATCGATAAGTGCCCCGTTGTAGTCACCGATCGTCATCCGGACAAAAGCTCGGCTTAGCCGTGCCTGCGGATCGTTTGGCGCAGTATTGATCGCTTTGTCCAGATCGGACAAAGCACCATAGAAGTCGTGGCGGGCTTGCCGGACCGTAGCACGCAGGACCAAAAGATCGGCAGCTTCTGCTTTTGCCATCAGTGGCAAGATCAGTGTCTCAGCACGGCTGTAAAACCGTGGATCGCCAGTTTCTCGTCCTTCACGGATCAGATCGCGTGCGCGTTCAATGATGTCGGCATTGGCGCCAGCGCGATCAGCTAACGAAGGTTCGAGAACTTTTCGATCTTCCTGAATCCGAGGCTCTGCCGAACTGGTCATTGGAGCAGCAGCCATCAGGAGCAGGCCCATTGCCGATACGGCGAAATTCCAAGGACTCATCATTCCCTCCCATGAAGACAAAAGATCCTATGGGCACGACTTGTGCCCACAGGCAGTTTCATCAAAACGGCTCAAAGGCCCGAGGCCGTCCGCGATTGGACCGGATGATTGCGCCCGTTCAACGGGGTCGCCGCGTAGGGAAAGACATCGTTGTAGGTGATGTCATTCTCATCGACGCGATCTCCGGCGAAGGACGAAAAGTCAGGGCCTGCGCCCGCCACACCCAGGGCGATCAGAGCAATGTCGATGACATCGTCGCCAAAGCGGCGTCCGTTTGGCCAGCCACCCGGGATAAAGCCGCCATTGGCGAACGGGTCTTGGAACTCACTTTTCAGAACGTCGCCACCAAAGACGCTGCGCGCATCGAACTCTGGATCATTTGGCGTGCGGGCCGGTCCCGTGGTCAGATCAACTTTGATCATGTCCGGAATATAGATCGACCGCAGCAGACCTGGGATCAGTTCAGTGACACCCAGCACCCGGCCGAGTTCAGGGTCTTCTGCATAGATCGCAAAATTCCTGGCATCGCGCCGAGGGGTCGTCTGGTTGTACCGGTCCTTATCCCGATTGGCGATCAAGGCTTCGGCGAACAAAGGATTCCCCTGGCGTCCAACCTGCTTAAACTTCTTGAACTTGCCAAAGCGCTCGACCCGGCTGGTCGTGGCATAGACACCGGCGATCTTGGCGCCCTTCAGTTCTTCCAAGGGAATGTCCAGAACGATCGTGTGCACATTGAACCCGCCCTGACTGTCGAAAGGTTTCGTTGCCGTGCCGGTGTTCTGACCAAACGAGAAATCCAGATCGAAAATCGACTGAATGTCCGCATAGAAGCCGTCGTCGCGTTGGCCTGCGAAGGACCGGTGTCCAGCCCGCAATTTGGCAATCGCGGCTTGGGTATATCCATCAAGCTTCGAGATCGCGGCGACGCCATCCTTTGCAGGCAGATCGCCGTTGTTGTCCTGGTTGTAGAACGGGGTCACCAGGCCTTGGTTGTTTGGCGGCACGATCAGGCCATCGCGGGCACCTTTGCCCAGGCGGCGTTTCTGCGTCCGTTTTCCCCGACGATCGATCTGAACGACATTGTAGGACTGCCGCATGTTCTGATTGACGAAGAACCCGTCCTTGTCCAGGGCATAGGGATCGATCACGCCCAGATAGTTCTGCAGGATCGTATCGCGGTTCTGAAACTTCGTATCGAAGGTGAACTGATATGTCAGATCGGGCTTGCCGGCCTCGATACTGTCCTCAAGCGCCACGTGGATCTCATAGACCACACGATCATCAAAGCGATAATTGTTGGGGCCGATGCCCGGCTCTTCGAACGGATAGACCGAAAGCGCCGTCGTAAGATACTGCGTTCCGGTTTGTTTGTCCTTGCTGATAAAGGCATAGACATCCGTTGTGTTTGCGGGATCATCGAAGGTGATCAGCGGTGCATCCATATGACTGGAGGCCCCCGCTGTTACCGCCACAAGCGCGGTGCTGAGCGCGGCTGCGGCGAGCGAGTACTTGGAAAGCATGGACTAGAGTCCTCCTGTGCTGCGTTAGCGCACGGGCGGAATGTTCTTGCGCCCGTCCGTGCAACCCAAACAACGCTGGCCCCGGTCGATCTGGATGCACTTCAGAAGAACTTTCTTGTACACGCATCCAATCCTGCGGCCGACCCGTTGATCAGGACAGGGTGATCCACGGGCCCGGGGATGCGATGTCCGACGAACAGAAAATCGGCCGGAGATTTTTGCGCGCGGCTCTCATTGGCGGTGTTGCATTCTGCGTTGGCTCATCATTCGCTCAGCAGGCCCTGGCCGAACCCAATGCGGACTGGCGGCTTTGCCACAATGCGGTGGGTACGGTGGGATCTATATCGCCGGTTCCAAAGGCGTTTCTGCAGGGAATTATGCTTGTTGAATCCGGGCGGACTGTGGATCGGCGACGCGTCCCTTGGCCGTGGACCATCAACCACAAGGGCAAGGGGTACTGGCACCCAACCCGGGCGGCGGCGGAAGCCCATATCGAGCGGCTGCTGGCCGCCGGTTACAAGTCATTCGACGTTGGC
The DNA here is from genome assembly GCA_039028795.1 of Pseudomonadota bacterium. Lineage (GTDB taxonomy): Bacteria > Pseudomonadota > Alphaproteobacteria > Rhodobacterales > Rhodobacteraceae > Thermohalobaculum. The sequence continues at coordinate 15,145 of JBCCHJ010000065.1, read as the reverse complement.
TGCGCCCAGGTGAATTACCGCTATCACGGCAAGCACTTCCCAACGGCCAAGTCGATGTTGGATCCAACCCGAAATCTTGCCTATGCGGGGCGTTTTCTGGCGTCCCTAAAATCTCAGGCGGGATGCTGGGGTCAAGCAGTGTCCTGGTATCACTCCCGCACGCCAAAACATGCGAAGCGATACCTGGCGGCGGTCAGACGCACCTTCGCGCGACAGCTTACATATAACCGGCCAGAGCTGAAGACGCAGTATCTCGCGATGTTGGAGTGTGGATCTCAGACGCCGCAGAAAGTGGCCAAGAAAACGGTTTCTCGGCGCGCTGTAACGCCTGTCCGCGCCAATGCTCGGCGCGACGCCGCCGCCAAACCCACAACGCGGGCCATGTTCAAGCTCCTGCTCAAGAAGAACACCCGATAGCCGGATAGCGTCAGAGACCCGCGAACCAATTGTAGCCGCGGCGCGGGGCTTGAAACGGATGCAGAGGGGCCTGCGGGCAATTCATGGGTGCGCTGTGATCACACGCCGTGGTGCCCCTATTCTTCCGATGGGGATGCCCCTATATTGGTCCAAGCACAGCGGCTTTGCCGGTCTTGACCTCTATGGGTTAGGTAGACAGATGAAAAATCGCAGTACTCAAACCGTTGACGACCTGAATGACGTCGCAACGCTTCCGGGAACCGATCCATTGGCTGAAGTGGCCCGTGATCAGGCCGCATGGCCGGTCGCTCTTGTGACCACCCCACAGGACCCGCCTGCAGGGCTTTTCGACAAGATCGAAGCCGCCTTGGACGAGGCGGCGGATCATAACTTTGTCACCACCCGCGCCCATGAAGGTGAGTGGACGCAACGGACCGAGCACATCTGGCAGAAGATTTTGCACCAAGACGCCGATACGGGGCGCAAGATCTATTACCTGCGCTGTTACCCTGGTGCAGTGATCCCGCCGCACCAGCACGACCATGACGAGCACGTCCTGGTTCTGGAAGGCTCATTCCAGATCGAAGGCACAACCGTCCGCACCGGCGACACGCACTTTTCGCGCGCCGGTACGTTGCATTCCGAAATCAGCACTGCTGAAGGGTGCCTTCTACTGCTCCACGTCTAGATCTAGGCGTGCTGCACCAGGAACAGACAGCCCTTGGGCGTCGTGCTGGCCTGATGGAAGGTGCCAGCCGGCGAGATCTGCATGTCACCCGCTCGGACGATCCCATCTTCTGACCGATATTCGCCCTCGATCATAAAGACATATTCATCGTGGTCATGGGCGTGCGCTGGAAGGACTGCGCCCGCACTGCACCTGATCAGCTTGATCTGACGCCCAGACACCGGGTCGTCCAGCAAGACCTTTGCCCAGATCCCGTCCGTGCATTTCTTCCAATCTGCATCGCGTGCATGAACCGTGCGAATGCCGGTCTCTGTCGGGGCATCGATTTCGTCCTCGATCGCCGCAAACAGATGATCCGGCGGGTCATATCCCGGCACCAGTGCGGTCATCATCGCCGCGCCCAAATCTTCGCCGATTTCCGGTAAGTCAGGACGTGAATTAGGAAGTGCCCCGACCAAAGGTGAACCGTCGAACCCAAGGCTTGCTGCCAATGTCGCCAATTGCTTCATTCCAGCGCCTCCTTCACCGCAGCCAAACCACGGCGTACCCAACTCTTCGCCGTCCCAATCGGAACATCCAAAACCTCTGCCAACTCTGCATTCGTGTATCCGTTGAAATAGCTCAGAAGCAGCGCCTTGCGGAACTCGGGCCGCAAACCGTCGATGACCCGCCGCACAGCAATGGCATCTGCTGCCATCTCGGCTGACAGGCTGTCGTCCGCCAAATCCGGCACCTCGTCCGTAAAGTCGATGAACCCCCTGGCGCGTTCTGCGCGCAGCCGATCGATCGCGCGGTTGCGTGCGATCGCACCGATCCACGCCATGGGGTTTCCCTTGGCCTTGTTATACGAAGCTGCCTTCTTCCAGATCGTAACATAGACTTCCTGTGCGACTTCCTCTGCAATCTGACGGTCCCGCAAAACGGTCGTCGCAAGCCCAAAGACGAAGCGCGATGTCAGATCGTAAAGTCGCCGAAACGCTGCACGATTGCCCGATCCACAGTCGGACAGAAGTTGATTGAGAAAGGCATTCCTTTGCGCCGCGTCAGCAAGCGCACCACCGTCAAGATACTCTTTTGACCCGTGAGCCATGGGAACAACACTTGTCAATGTCTCATGTCCTCATTGTATTACACAATTACAAACGGGCCACCCCGATGATCGGATGCACCCGGACGGAGATTTATTTCGATCTGCGGACAGCCGTTTTCCAGTCCAGCTAAATTGCCTCGTCAACGAAGGTCCTGCGCAGACGTGTCATGAATTTATCTACGCCCTTGCAACCATCTCGGCGCGCCCGCCGTTTCTGCAAGTACGCAGCCTCCTGGTAATGTGGACAGATCGCGCCCGATGCATCGATCAATGAAATCGTTGTTGCAGAGCCTCAATTGGTGCGCGGCACCGCGGCCAAAGTCAGGCGGTAAGCTGGACGTGTGCGAACTGGCCATCCTTGCAGCGTTCGCGCCACCGTCAGATCCAGAAGTCTGGGTGTGGGATGCAATCGAGCGGCGGATAGATCTGGAGACGGCCCGGGCAGAGGACCGGCGCCGCAACCGACTGATCTTTATCGCGAGCGCGTCAGGCGGAATTCTAGGTGCTTTGATTGCGACAGGACTCGTCGCTGCGTTCGATTAGTCAGCTGTCGAGGATTGGACGGGTGGATTTACCGGACGAGATTAGAAATTCATCTGACCGACCAGCCCGAAAGTCCTTGGCTCTCCAGGATGGACCTGAGGCGTCAGCCGCTCGCTCAAGATGTACCTGTTGTCGAACAGATTATCGACATAGGCGAAGATACCCCAATTCTCTGCTTCATAGCCTGCCCGCAGATTGGCCAGAAAACGTGAGTCATTGTTCAACGTGTTCTGGACATTGCTGAACCCGCTGCTCTGAAAGCTGGCATCAGCGCTGAGGAAGAAGCCTTCATCGAACGTATAGGTGCCGCCAAACGATGCTGTCCATTCCGGCGCGTTGACGAAGTCGTTTCCGGCCAGTTGCACGCCGTTGTTCACGAAATCCAGAAACTCGGTCTGCGTATAGCCGATGCCCGCAAACAGCTCCAGGCCAGGCAGAGGCGTTGCGTTGACGTCAAGCTCTCCTCCAAACAGCCGCGACCTTCCGGCGTTTTCAGTTTGCAGGTCCAGGTTCGGCGGGCCCCCATTCGACCCCAGGACACGCACTTGCTGATCTTTCCATTGCGTGAAGAATCCATTCGCATTGACGGTAAGATCGCCTTCGAACCACTCTGACCGGAACGCGACCTCATACGTGTTGGTGAATTCCGGATCGAACGGCACCAGCTGGCTGGTGAACGGGTTGACGAATGCACCGCCGGCCCGGTAGCCGCGCTGATAGGTGAAGCCAAGACTGACATCGTCGGTGAAGTTGTAGACGAGTCCGGCCTTCGGCAGAAATGCATCAAAAGTTGCATTGCTCGTCGAACTTGTGGTCGGGCCAAGAAACGTGATGATCTGACCGACTTCGACCGTTTCCCGGTCATACCGCCCGCCCGCAATCAGGCGCAGACCGTCAATCACTTCGACCTCGGCTTCGCCGAAAAACGCGAAATTCTCCGTCTCTGTGGTTGAATTGAAACTGAAAAAGCCTCCGTCGATGATATCGAGCTCGTTGGTCTGTGTATAAAATCCGCCAAGCACCGCATTGATCTGATCATTTTCGTAGAAGATCTTAAGTTCCTTCTCGAACGACTCGCTGTCATTGTCCGCCAACCCCAACGGGTTCACCGCCGGTGTGTTGTCCTGGTCGAGATCGATATCGATCTTGCGGTCAAAGAAGGTCGTGTCGCTCTCTATCCGGAATTCGTCATTGATGTCATAGCCCAGACGCAGATTGGCACTGCGCAAGCGCGTCGCCTGACGGTCCTGGAAATCCTCGAAGGCAATCAGGCTCGGAAAGCTCGCGCCATTGACGGTGACCGTGCCCTCTTCGTAATCGACATAGTTCAGCTTCAGGATGGCCGAGAAATCCTCGGTCGGCTCGAACCGCACACCAGCCCGGAAGGTAAACCTTCTTTCTCCCATGGCATCATCGGTGCCGAGGACCAGGTTGTCAGCAAAACCGCGCGTCCGATCGATCTCGCCGGATAGGCGGAAGGATAATGTGTCCTCGATAACTGGAATGTTGGCGGCGAAGGCGCCGACGAAGGTGCCGCCGTTGCCAAAGCCCGAACGGATCTTGAATTCTGGCTCAAAGCTCGGGTCCTTCGAACGCACAATAACAGCCCCTGCCAGGGCATTCCGTCCGCTTTGGGTCGATTGCGGGCCGCGCAGGATTTCCACCTGTTCAAGATCCCACGTCGAGAACAATGTCGGATCACGTCGGTTAAAGTTCGAAACGCGTGCTCCGTCTACGACTGTCGTGATCGTCGGTGCACCGCCGCCGCCGTCCACGCCACGACCGCTGACTCCGCGAATGGAGAATTCTGCAGTCTCTTGCACTGCAACGCCAGCGGTACGCTCGACAACCTGGTCAAGATCATTGTCGCTGCGCCGCTCCAGCGCTTCACCCCTGATCACCGCGACCGAGGTTTGGGTATCCTGCAGGCTGCGCGCCTGCAACTCGCCCTGTACGATGATATCCTCGCCGATGAGTTCCTCATCCACCGACGTCCGACCGTTTGTCTCGTCTGCGGTTTGTGCGACGACGATCACGCCGTTGCCGCCGGTCGCGCGGTACGTCAACCCAGTCCCGCGCAGCAAGGACTTCAGGGCGTCGAGGGGACTCATGCTGCCCTGAACACCAGTTCCGTTCAGCCCGGCGACGAGCTCGGATGCCGCAAGAACTTGCAGGCCTGTCTCGGCGCTCAGTTCAGCCAGGGCTGCGGCCAGCGGCTGCGCAGGCACGTCAATGATTTGTGTCTGGGCCTGGCCAGTGCCGGTCAGCGCCAAAAGAAACGCAGCCGCGCATGTGATCTTCAATCCGCTCGATCGCATGGATTCCCCCGTATCGTCGATCCGTTCCCTGGATCACCACAACAACGAACGGGGGTGTGAGATGTTCGGAAAAAACTTTCGGGCTCAATCGCCGGGCTGGACAAAGGTCACCAGAGGCGGAATGGCGGTGATCGTTGCGCCCCTGACAGCGGCCAACGTTCTGAGCGCCTGATCCGGCCGGGTCAGATCCAGGCCGCCTACGACCGACGACCGGGCCAGGGCGCTGTCGGTGATCACGATTTCCCCCGATATGCGGCGATCCAGAATCTCCACGACCTCGGCAAAGCTCATCCCATCGGTGACCAGTTGACCACGCCGCCAGGCGGCAACATCCGAGGGTGCGATCTGGGTGATGCGTGCGCTGTCTTCCGCCCAACGCAGGCGTTGTCCGGTGTTGATGGTCCAGACCTTGGACCCCGCGCGGACCTCGACCGTGCCTTCAGAGACCGAAACGAACACGGCGTCATCCGCGCGCGAGACCGCAAATTCTGTACCCAGTGCTTCTGCGACCAGCGCCCCTGCCTCGACAACGAAGCGCCGCGCATCCGTTTCGACATCGAAATAGGCCGCGCCCTGCAGCAAAGTGACGTGCCGTGTCGGCGCATCCGTGTCATCCGCGATGGCGCTGCCCGCGTCCAGATCGGCCGTATCGCCCGAGGCCAAGGTGATCTGGCGGGCCTCCAGCCCGGTCCGATTGTCTGCCTGCAGATAGACCCTGAGCGTGTCGCTGAAGAGGTAAAGCGAACCGGTAATGATCCCCATCAGCAACAGCATGGTGCGCCCATTGCTACGCTTGCGTCCTTTGCGGGCAGCAAGCCATGCGCGGGTCAACTTTTCATATGCCGCGCGTTCCACCGCGCCCCGGGCTAAAAAGGCGTCCCGCTCTGCCTTTAATGCAGCGTTTTCTGGATCTTCGCGCAGGCGCAGAAAAATCTGCGCGGCTTCGCGGACATGGGGCGCTTGATCAGGTTCGTTCATCGATTTTTCGCGCGGGTGCTGGTTCACTTGTTACGATAACGAACGAACCGGGTGATTGTCCGAAAATTCAGGACTTAGTTTTCCAGCGCGAGTGTCAGGTGAACCAGCGCATCCGTGACCAACTCGAAGGCGCGCGAGCGCGAAAGGCCCAGCCGCGACCCAATCCGCGCATAGGACAGGCCATCCAGACAATGCAGTTCGAATGCGGTCCGGGTCCGCTTGGGTAGCGCTTTCAGCGCGCGAACAACACGGATGAGATCCTGGCGCGCGATGGCGATGCGCTCACTGTCGACGGCAAAGTCCAAGGTCGCGGCATGCTCTGCCAGAACAGCCCGTTCCGTGGCTTGCCGCCGATACCAGTCCTTGGCCAGATTGGCCACGATCCGGCGCAGGATAGGCACGGCCTTTCGCGCCGGGTATTCCTGGCCTTGCCAGCGCAGCCAACTGTCCTGCACCAGCTCTTCTGCGATGGATTCGTTGCGCACCACGCTACAGGCCAGTGCAATTAGATTACGGCGTTCCTGAACAAAGGTCAGCAAGGCCAAGTCAGAACTGTCACGCGCCATCAACGGTCCCCTGGGCGGTTACTCTTTCCGTCTGGCTGAACTTGCTCGATAGACCAACGATAGCGGATTACGGGCACAGCGCAATTTAATTGCAGATATCCAAGGTATGGCTGTGATGGTGTACGATTAGACACTTCGGCCGGGTGGGCGAGGACAGCTCTCAGCGACAAAACATGGCCGCTCGGCGGTGCAAAAATTCCAAAGGTGCCATCGATGATGGGTCCTGAGATCGAACGGCGTTCGCTGAAGACTTTGCGGCAGAGCGACCTTTTGCCTTCAGGAAGCAGTTGCGCGTGAACTGTCCCTGGGTCTTATGCCGAATTCCTTCAGGAACGCCCGCGAGAACGCATCCGGGGCCGTGTAACCGTATCGGTACGCTATCCGGTCCACCCGATCGCCCTTTTCCAGATCGATCCGCGCTAAGGTCAGCCGCCAGCGACGCAGATAGCTGCCAGGCGTCTCACCAACCAGATCGGAAAACACCTCTTTAAATCTGCTGTGCGACAGCCCTGCAACCGCAGCCAGATCGGCGTTCTGCCACATCCGGCCGGGCGCTTCGTGCATGGCCACGATCGCACGCGATATCCGCGAGTCCGCCAACCCGCCCAGAAGTCCCGGGGTCGTGACACCGCGATCCAGTTGCAGCCGCAGCATCCGCACCACCAAGACCTCGCCCAGCCGCCCCAGCACCGCCCGGGAACCGCACCTCTGTCCCGCCTGTTCCGACGCAAGCAACGAAACCAAGCTGGCCAAGTCCCCAGCAGGCTGGACACGTTCCACCATGCTGTCTGGCAGGGCCGTGCGCAACGGGTTGGTCTCGCCCCCGAAGTCGACATGCAGCGCAAACTGCGCCTCGGCGCCGTTCGCATCGATGCCAGGGTTGCGGGGCCGGAAAACAAGTGTGCTGGTGTCCTCCCCCGGGACAGCCAATGCCACAAGGTTCGCTTCAACCAAGCTGGCCGCATCTACGCGCAGCCTGAAATGGTCCAACAGAGAGGTCAATCGATCCAGGCGCGCCATGTCGTCCTCTGAGTCGGATAAATCGGATCTTAGCGACTGTATATACTGAGATACGTCTCCTCAAGAGACCATGAGGAGAAACCAATATGTTGATGCCACGCAAAAAGACCCCTGAATTGTCCGTACAGACCTTGGATAACTCGCAATTCGATCTGGACACCGCACCTGGCGAACGCGGCACGCTGATCTGCTTTTATCGCGGCTATCACTGCCCGATTTGTGCGACCTATCTGACCGAACTGGAACGCCTCGCAGGCGACTTCGCCGAGCGCGGCGTGAACGTGATTGCTATCAGTTCGGACAGTGAAGAACGCGCCCGCCTAATGGCCGATAAAATCAAGGCCGACAAGCTGCACTTTGGGTACGGTCTGCCACTGACATTAGCCCGTGAGTGGGGGCTTTACATCTCGACATCGCGCGGAACGACCTCCATTGGCGTCGATGAGCCCGCGCTTTTTTCAGAACCTGGTGTTTTCCTGGTATCGCCCGACCGGTCGCTCTACTTCGGCGTGGTACAGACGATGCCCTTCGTGCGGCCGCACTTTAAGGACTTCATCGGCGCTCTGGATTTTGTGATCGCAAATGACTACCCGGCACGCGGTGAATACGACGGCCCAGTCTGAGTCCGACCCACGTTCGGTATGTCTTTCGACCCCGCCAGCGGCGGCTTGGCGGGGTCAGCCATCCGCTGCGCCGTCGCGACGCTTTCGTTCATTGGTACTTGAAAAATTAGCCCCCTAGGTAATATGGCATGCGCTGCGAAACAGCATGAGCATGCCCAATGTCCGATACCACTGAAGCCAACCCGCTTATCCTTAGTCATCAATTCTGCTTCGCGCTTTATGCAACCTCGCGCGCGATCACCAAGGTCTATGGGCCATTGCTGGATGATTTGGGCGTAACCTACCCGCAGTACTTGGTGTTGATGATCCTGTGGGAGCAAGATGGCCTAAGCATTCAGCAAATTGCAGATCGTATGGAGCTAGAAGGCGCGACCGTCACCCCTTTGATCCAGCGCATCGAGAAGCTGAAGCTGGTTCAGCGTAAACGCTGCGCCAAGGATGGTCGGCAGTTGCAGATCCATCTCACGGCAAAGGGTCGGCGGCTGCGCGACAAGGCATTGCTGGTGCCACCGCAATTAGGCTGTGCGCTGGGCATCAAGGACAAAGATGCCGATAGGATGGTCAGGGACCTGAAGGCCCTGCGCAACCGGATCACCCAGAGCTGAGCCCAAGACCTGTCGGCCTTTCGGTCGGGTATTTCGGCCTTTGCTTAATTGACTAGTGCCCTAGCTAAAAATACCAATCATATACCTAGCCCACTAGGTATTTAATCGACCGGAAACTTCGAAGAGAGGAAACTCGGATGAATCGCCGTTTTGTAATGAAGACCATCGCCGCCGCGACCCTCGCGGCTTCCGCCGTGATGCCGGCTCTGGCCGGGGAACTAAAAGCCAAATCCGTCGTAATGGTGCACGGCGCCTTCGCCGATGGTTCTGCATGGAACCGTGTCACGCCAATCCTTGAAGACGCAGGCCTTGATGTCATTGCCGTGCAGATTCCTCTGAGCTCGCTCGCAGATGACGTAGCCGCCACGAACCGTGCGATCGCCCGTGTCGAAGGCCCTGTCGTGTTGGTCGGGCATTCCTGGGGCGGTATGGTGATCACCGAGACCGGGGATCAGGACAAAGTGCAGTCTTTGGTTTACGTGGCGGCCTTCGCGCCGGACGCGGGAGAATCGCTGAAAGACTACACGTCTAAGTTCCCGCATGCCGACGGGCTCGACTTTCTCGAAAAGGACGCCTCCGGCTATTATCGGCTCAGCGATGAAGGCATGCGCAAGCACTTCGCGTTCGACTTGCCTGCCGAGGAAATCGCTCTGATCGCCTCTGCTCAAGGTCCGATCAACAGCACGTCCCTGGGCACACCGGTTACGAACGCCGCGTGGCGAAGCAAACCGAACTTTGCCATTGTCACGACCCAGGACCGCATGACGCTGACCGACATTCAGCGTGATCAGATTGGCAAGCTGGGCGCCAAAGCCGTCGAGATCGAGACCAGCCATGTCCCGATGCTGACGAACCCTCAGGCCGTTGCCGATCTGATCCTCGAAGCCGCGAAGTAACAACCAACGACAACAGGGAGATTCACAATGAAAAAGTTCGCAACGTTCACCCTCGCCGCGTTGCTCGGCTTTGCGGGGATGGCCGCGGCCGATGATGCTCGGACCGGCGTCTATCCTGCAGGGAATGTGCCGATCGCGCCCTACTCACCCGGTATCAAGACCGCCAATGGCTTCCTGTTCGTGTCCGGGCAAATCGCCTATCAAAATGGCGCGATTCCGGAACACGCCCGCGATGGCCAGAACGATATCCAGGATCAGACCAAGATCGTGATGGAGAACATTCGCGCCGTCATGGCGGAGGCGGGCTATGACTTCAACGACACCGTGCGTGCCACGGTGTTCATGACTGACATCGCCAACTACGGTGCTTTCAACGAGATCTACGGCACATACTGGAAGGACGGCGAGATGCCGCCTGCACGCGCCGCTGTCGAGGTTGGCGCGTTGCCGGGCGGCAAACCTGGTGCGCTGGTGCTTGTCGAGGTTTCGATGATCGCCTTCAAATAGAACCGATGTAATTGACCGGGCGGCACTGCTGCCCGGTTTCGGAGCATCGGATTGACCAAACCCGACGCTCGTTTGCCGAGATCTTCAGTGCATAACGGCTTTAGACCGGCTGCGGCCATGAAGTGAGCAGCTTCTCGACGGACCAGCCGGCGATTGCGATGGATTTACCCGACCAAGAAGCGCACCGGTCGCTTTGCGGACAAAGCTGCCATCTGAGCAGAATACTCGGATAATAGCACAATTGCCCAAAGCGGACGCGAATTCTTTGAATTAACCTAGCTCAAAATGGATATTTCTTTGAACTTTGCCGAAAACTGGGATTGGCGTTCGCGGTCTGCCGTCGCTGATCTCCTTGGCCCGTCTGGTAAAATGTTGATCAGAGAACGCCGAACTTTGCCGTTTCTGCCGACTTGCTGCAATGTTCTGGGGTTGGCATAAGTCGCTGCTCTGTCGCCGCTTTCTGAGAGTTAGCGGATCACCAGAGAACTGTTAAATCGCGCGTCAAGTACATCAGCGGATAATTCGCAACGATTTCACCACAGGAGGTATGTGTACGCTCGCATCCTCAGCCAATGCTGAGACTGTCCAGAACATGATTTGCAGCGTGCCCTCACCGTGTATCGGGCCATAGTAGACCGTTGCCCAGAACTCTGTGTCCTTGACGTCCATGATATAAGATAGCGCGTCCAATCGGAGCTCTGGACCCAAAACGACTGGGTCAAGATCAGTCACGTTGCGAGCTTTTGTGCCGTCTCTTTGTGCGTTAGCCAAAATGGCGTCACGGATCAGCGCGGGCCCGATTGGTATCCGTTCAGTAATTACACCAGCCCAGAGCTCTCCGGACTTCGTGACGTATCTTTGTTCGAACGCATCAGCTTTAGGGGCCTCCCGCCAAATGGCCTGCTTAAAGCAGAGTGCGACGGGTAACAGGCTACTCTCGGCAAGCACTCCCTTCGGACAATCGCCAGCTTCAGTTTCAGCAGCGCGCACCAGCTGCCACGTTCCATCCGACAATAACTCTACATTCTGTCCGTCAACTTCCCCATAACCAACAACCTCTGCTGCATGTACATAAGATGCCAGGGAAGCGATCAAACTTAGAACCAATAAGCGTCTCAAAATTCTCTCCTCCAAACCTAGAGATCATGACAATCGCCGGGTTTTCGATATTCGATATCACACTAAGCGCTAGCAAGCCAAAATCAGTGATCAACGGAATTACCAGCAAATGTCGCTCGGCGTCCGCTAACCGACCAAACATTGCCGGAAATCCCTAAAACCGGCGGTGTTTCCTGGTGGAAGTGATTTGTCCGCTTTACCACATACCGAGCCGGTCGATAGATTTGCACCCAAGTAAGTACGGGCTCGAAGCCACCCTTCACGTCCAACCAACTTCATTCTAAGCGACAAAACTCGTCCGCCTCGACCCGTTGGCAACCGGGCTTTGGCGCTGTGGCATGTCTACACCCTTCAGGCGCTCTGTTGCGCCAAAACCGATCTCACCGCGCGGTGGTGCGACTCGCTGCGTGCAGGCCGCCGGTCAACGGCACTCCGCAGTTTGGTCAGGGGATCTCAATCTGCTGAGCTTTCCCCGGCCCGTCCAGGCAAAATGCCCGCTGACCACCAAACTTATCGCGTTAGCGAGCAATTAAACGACAATTGTCGTCGGCCATGTCGTCACAAAGGATGTCATCAAATCTGGCCAATATCGTCGGGAAGGACGTTCAATAAAAAAGGCCGGGCACATGGCCCGGCCTTTCGAACATTTAGGTCGCCGATCCGTCAGAGGATATCGTTGAACCCGCCTGCGCTTGCCGGCGCAGCTTCGGGCTGATCCTCGTCCGTATCGATGACCTCCAACGCCGAGGCTGCGGCTTCCGCCATGGCCTGACGCTCGGCGATCACCTTGCGGTCGCGGTTCTGCGCCTCCAGCTTGATTCGCGTGGTCGCTCCGCCCGTACCTGCCGGGATCAACCGGCCGACGATGACGTTTTCCTTCAAGCCGATCAGGCGGTCGCGCTTGCCCTGAACCGAGGCTTCGGTCAGCACACGTGTGGTCTCCTGGAACGATGCTGCAGAGATGAACGAGCGGGTCTGCAGCGAGGCTTTGGTGATGCCCAGCAGAACCGGGGCGCCTTCGGCGGGCTTGCGCCCTTCCATCATCGCCTTCTGGTTCATTTCATCCAGTTCGGACTTATCGACCTGTTCGCCTTTCAGCAGCGTGGTCTCACCACCGTCAGAGATCTCGACTTTTTGCAGCATTTGGCGAACGATCACCTCGATATGCTTGTCGTTGATCTTCACGCCTTGCAGCCGGTAGACGTCCTGAACCTCGTTGACCAGATACTCCGCCAGAGCCTCGATGCCCATGACCGCAAGGATATCATGCGGCGCAGGGTTGCCGTCCATGATGTACTCGCCCTTCTGGATCACATCGCCTTCTTGCACGGCGATGTGCTTGCCTTTGGGGATCAGGTACTCACGCTGCTCCAACGTCTCATCATGCGGTTTGATCGCGATGCGGCGCTTGTTCTTGTAGTCTTTTTCAAAGTGCACCGTGCCGTCGATTTCCGCGATGATCGCGTGATCCTTCGGACGACGGGCTTCGAACAATTCCGCCACGCGGGGCAGACCCCCGGTGATGTCCTTGGTCTTGGCACCCTCGCGCGGGATACGGGCGACGATCGTTCCTGGCTTGATCTCGTCACCGTCTTCCACCGACAAGATCGCGTCCACCGACATGAAGTAGTGGGCTGGGTTGCCGTTATCCAGCTTCACCATCTCACCCTGCTTGTCGACGATCGTGATCGCCGGTTTCAGATCATTGCCCTTCGGCGCGGTCCGCCAGTCGGACACGATCCGCTGCGAGATCCCGGTCGCATCGTCGGTTTCCTCGCGCACCGTGGCCCCGAGGTTAAGGTCGACATATTTTGCGACACCGCCCTTTTCCGAGATGATCGGCAAGGTGTAGGGGTCCCATTCAGCCATCCGATGGTTACGGTTGATCTGTTCACCATCCTCGACCAGCAGTTTCGAGCCATATGTCAGCTTGTGCACGGCCCGTTCGCGACCCTGATCGTCCAGGATCTGGATCTGCATGGTCCGGCCCATGACGACGATTTCCTTGTCGGCATTGGTGATCGTGTTCTGGTTGACGAACTTGACTTTCCCTTCCTGGGTGCTTTCCAGGTAAGAGTTGTCGCTAACGTTCGCCGCACCGCCGATGTGGAACGTCCGCATGGTCAGCTGGGTTCCCGGCTCGCCAATTGACTGCGCCGCGATGATGCCGACAGCCTCGCCCACGTTCACAGGCGTTCCGCGGGCCAGGTCACGGCCATAGCAGGTGGCGCAGACGCCATCTTCCGCTTCACATGTCAGTGGCGAGCGTACCTTGATCGACTGCACCTTGGCCGCATCGATCCGGGCCGAGTCAGCTTCTTCGATCAGAACCCCATGCGGGTGGATCATGTCACCAGAGGCCGGGTCCAGGATGTCCTCAAGCGGCACACGGCCCAGAACCTGTTCGCCCAGCGAGTTGATGACGTTACCCGACTGGATGACCGGTTCCTGGGTGATCCCACGGTCTGTGCCGCAGTCCATCACCTTGATGATGCAGTCCTGCGCCACATCCACCAAACGCCGGGTCAGGTAACCCGAGTTCGCCGTCTTCAACGCGGTATCTGCCAGACCCTTCCGGGCACCGTGCGTGGAGTTGAAGTACTCCAACACGGTCAGACCTTCCTTGAAGTTCGAGACGATCGGCGTTTCGATGATCTCGCCCGACGGCTTCGCCATCAGACCGCGCATGGCGGCCAGCTGGCGCATCTGGGCCGGCGAGCCCCGCGCCCGCGAGGCGCTCATCATCCAGATCGAGTTCGGCTCTTTCTGACGGCCAGATTCCTCGTCGATCTGAACCGATTGGATCTCCTTCATCATCTCGTCAGCGACATTGTCCGTACACTTGGCCCAGGTATCGACGACCTTGTTGTACTTCTCGCCCTGCGTGATCAGACCGTCCTGATACTGCTGTTCGTACTCGGCAACCTGTTCACGGGTTTTGTCGACGATGCCCCACTTGGTATCCGGGATCACCATGTCGTCCTTGCCGAACGAGATGCCAGCCTTGAACGCCTCGGTGAAGCCAAGCGTCATGATCCGATCGCAGAAGATGACCGACTCTTTCTGACCGCAATGGCGGTAGACCGTATCGATCAGTTCGCCGACCTCGCCCTTTCTGAGGACCTTGTTGACCAGATCGAAGGGCACCATGTGGTTCTTCGGCATCAAGGACGCCAGTTTCATGCGACCTGGCGTTGTCTCCACGCGCTGCCGTACAGGCTTTTCATCCTCATCCACGGTGTCGAACCGGGTGGTGATCTTGGTGTGGATGTTGATCAGACCTGACTCCAGAGCATGCTCGATCTCATCCATGTCCGCGAAAGCCATGCCTTCGTTCGGCTCGCCTTCTTTTTCCAGGCTGACGTAGTAGAGCCCCAGGATCATATCCTGCGACGGAACGATGATCGGCTTACCGTTGGCTGGCGACAGAACGTTGTTCGTCGACATCATCAGCACACGGGCTTCCAACTGAGCTTCCAGCGAAAGCGGCACGTGCACAGCCATCTGGTCACCGTCGAAGTCGGCGTTGAACGCGGCGCAGACCAGCGGGTGAAGCTGGATCGCCTTGCCTTCGATCAGCACCGGCTCGAACGCCTGGATGCCCAGGCGGTGCAAGGTCGGTGCGCGGTTCAGCAGAACCGGGTGCTCGCGGTTGTTCGGACCGTCGCCCGATACGTCGATCACCCGGCGGGTGCCGCGGAACCCGTTCCGCTCGAAGCTGCGCGCGGCGTAGTCGAGCGCGCTGGAGATCGACGTACGCCGCAGCGCCGGGTTG
>JBCCHJ010000064.1:0-33777 GCA_039028795.1 Pseudomonadota bacterium | reverse complement strand
GGCGTGGCCTTGCCGCCGCGCGGGCCTTCGTCGGCGGTGATCACCATGGCCGCGCCGCAATCGTCGACGCGGCTCGCCAGCGCGTCAGGGCTGAACCCGCCGAAGACGATGGAGCGGACGGCGCCGATGCGGGCGCAGGCCAGCATGGCGTACGCTGCTTCGGGGATCATTGGCATATAGATGATCACGCGGTCGCCTTTGCCGACGCCCATGCCCTTCAGCACGTTGCCGAGTTTCGAGACCTTCTCGTGCAGTTCGCGATAGGTGATCTTCATGTCGACGGTCGGGTCGTCGCCTTCCCAGATGATCGCGGTCTGATCGGCGCGGGTGGCCAGGTGGCGGTCGACGCAGTTGGCACAGACGTTCAGGACGCCGTCCTCGTACCATTTGATCGACACATCGGGGTGCGCGTAGGTCGTGTTCTTGATTTTGGTCGGGGCGGTGATCCAGTCCAGGCGCGTCGCTTGATCGGCCCAGAAGGCTTCTGGGTCGGCGACCGAGGCGGCGTACATGTCCTTGTACTGCTGCGGGTTGATCAAAGCGCGGGCGGCTGTGGCGGCTGGGATTGGATGCAGATCGCTCATGGCGTTTCCCCCGAAGTCTCGTTTTTTGTTACCTGCGCGGCGTATATTGCGGCGCAACATGCGCAACAATATTACCCGATGTCGCAGGGTAAACCTTCGATCATTATCTTAGAAATCTGGGCTTTCAGCGCAATGACTGATTGGAAGGAACCGGGATCGGGAAATGCAAAGGGCCAGCCGCAATGGCTGACCCTGAGTTGACGCATGGTTGGGGGATCTAGAGGTTTTCGACCGCAACGGTGCGGATCGTCTTCCAGTTTTCGTCGGCTTTCGTGATGGTGCCTTGGCGGTCTTTGTTGAACGCCTCGAAGATTTCCTTGTTCAGGAAGACATAGAGACGTTCGTCAATGATCGCGTGGTGGTTCGGATCACCGTCGAACTTTTTGCCGACCGAAACGCCGTAGGTGCAGAAGCCTCCGTTCTGCGGCAGGTAGGCAGTTGGGTCCGCTTTGAACGTGGCCAAGTTATCGGCGCTGGCGAAGTAATAGGCGACGCCGTCATGGGTGGCTGCATGTGCGGCGACACCTTCAACGGGGCTGCCAGATTGCAGGAAGGCAACGGGGTCAACACCGTGCAGGCCCAGAGGTGCACCGACGGCGGTCAACCCGACCGAGACGTTGTATTCGTCGTCGGCGAAGGCTGGGGTCGTGGCGGAAACTCCTGCCAGTGCTACAGCGGCGATTGTCAGCATACGAAGCATTTTAAAGTCCTTTCCTCGGTTGGTTCGGGCTGGGGGAAAGCCCATCGATCGCGTTGTGCATCGATACGAAAGTGCTGTCTGAATCAGTACGAACAAGCAATACACCTGCACTATTCATGAATGATCAGGCTATTTGTTCGAACGATCTGCAAAATTCATCCAATGCTGATACGAAAATGGCCGGCGCTGCGGAAGCGCCGTTCCGGTCTGCTGGAAGAACGCGTCAGATCAAGCAGCTTGCGCCGGTGTATCTGCTTTGTGCAGGCCGACCACGATCACAACGGCCAGGCCGTTTGCCCAGTAGTAGATCGCATCAATGCCCTGGAAGCCCAGTACGAACGGAGCGGCCAGGAACGTCACACCGACGATGCCGTCGACCAGAAGGTGGAAGCTGTAGGGCAGCACGCGGATCAGACCCAAGTGATGGTCTGTTAGTACCGTCAGGGCGAAGGCGGCAACGCCCGTCGCAACTGAAAGATATAGCGCCAGGGGTGAAGACGCCCCCAGGCCCAAGATGAACGGCAAGGCGATCAGGGCGATTGCAACGGGATAGTCCAGATAGGCGTGAATTTCTTTGGTGACGAAACGCATGGGTTAGTCTCCTCGATGTTGGTTGGAGCGCAGGTTGCTTTGGCGCCGTATGCCTGGAGGATATGCAGGGGATGGCGTGCCGCCCATTTGCGATCGTTCACGGGATCATGCAGATCGTTCGGATCGTGGCTGATCCGCTGAACAATTCGTGGGGTATGTTTCAGATGGCGGCGCGATAGGCCGCGGGGCTGATCCCGATTTCTTTCTTGAAGACCCGGCTGAACGCCGAGTCCGAGGCATAGCCCACCCTTTCGGCAACTTCCGCCACGGATAGGTTCTGAGTGGTCAGATCCTGACAGGCGATCTGCATCCGCCAACTGGTCAGGTACTGCATCGGCGTGATGCCCATTTTATTTGCGAACTGAACGGCAAAGCCGGTGCGTGAGAGGCCAGCTTCACGGGCCAGGCCTTCGACGCTCCAATCCTTGGCGGGTTCGCCGTGGAACGCCGATAGTGCCCGGCTGATCTGTGGGTCGGAAAAGCCGGAAAGGCCGATATGCTTGTCGCCTTCGCGTTCGAGGAATGTGCGGAGCGCCTGGGTGAAGATCACCTCGGACATCTTGAGGGCAATCAGATCGCCACCCGCGCGATTGTGGCCGACCTCATCGCCGATCAGGCGCAAGGACGCCTCCATCCAACGCCCGGCGCTGCCACCATAGTTCGGGATGTGGATGTGGCTGGGCAGTTGATCGAAAATCAGGTGGCGCGCACCTTTGGCGAAAGAGAAGTGACCACAGATCAGTTGCGTATCGCGCTGATCATCTTCGCCGCCATAGACCAGGACGCCTTGGCCGTCATAGCCGGATAATTCCAACACCCGGTCCAACGGAAGCACTTCATCCTGCGCCCGACCGCTATAGAGATCATGGCGCGCGCCATGAGGGATGATGATTAGATCGCCTTGGGCGATGCGAACGTCCTCGCCCGTATCGGGCAGACGCACCATGCAGTCGCCCCGGTCGGCATAGTGAAACCGAGCGACGTTTTCATAGTTCGGTACGGCCACACCCCAGGGCGGCGTGAATGCCGTACGGAAATACAGCGTGCCCTGAATGGACAGGCGGGTCAGGATATCACTGAGCGAGTCGAGCATGATGGATAGATCGCATCCAGGAGGCGGATCGTCCAGGGCACTGAACGATCGGCACAGGAAGTTGAACGATCTGCGACTGTTTCAGGCAGCGTTGGTTTCGGCTTCCGCCAGGCCTTCGATCGCGCACCGGTTCAAGGGCGGTGTCAGTCCCTCGACACGTCCTCGGGACCCGCTATCCGCTTCAGGGTCAGGTTCATGGATTCGAGAACTCCGATATCCGGGGTCACCAACTGCACCGTATCGCCCGAGCACGTATAGGTCGCCTGGCCCTGCGGCTCGTCGGCGATGATCTCGGTATTATCGATGGGCATGGTTTGCGTCCCATAACTACCCACCGACACGGATACGGTGCCTGCAGCGCTGCTTTTCTGTGGGCAGATCAGAAGATTGCTGCCGTCGCTGCCCCAGCGGCCACTGTCCTGGTTGGCGGCGAAGTCAAAGCTCATCTTGATGGTGACGCCGTCATCTTTGCCTTGGCCTGAGAACTTCATCGGATTGTCCACGGTGAAGGTGCCGTCCTCGAACATGCTGACAACGGGTGGTGGCATGGTGACGTCGGTGATTTCGCCGCCGACTTCTCTGAGCTCTGATTCAAAGAACTTCACAAAGCGCGAGGACAGGAACTTTTCGGGAAAGTCGGCCATCACCCAGGTGCCGAGAAGACAGCTGTCGGCTGGTGTTTCGACCGGGGCGCAGGACAGCTCGCAGGTCGAGCCTGTGCGCTTCGCCTTGTATTCGAATGGCCTGTCGGTGGTGCTGAAAGCGGCAATGGCGAAGGATTTCTGCTCGCCACAGGGCACATCCAGTTCCACCGGGGCCGATCCGATGCGTTGCCATGTGTCTTCAGGGTCCCCCGATGCATTTAGGGGCGAGATGAACGCCACCGCATCGGGATCGCCGGTGATTTCCCAAACACCTTCATCGATCACCTGTTTCTGCCGCATCAGTTCGGCGACATGGCGTTCGACTTGAACGGACTTGTCGGCGTCAATGGTCTCGACGGGGATCGTGAACCGGTTGGTTGGCCGGATCACCCGGCCATCCGGTGTGCGGACCTTGAAGGCCGAATAAGTCTTGGCGAAGTCGCCCCATTCTTCCGGGGTCAGCACTGTCGCCACCAGCCGTGGTGTGTGGACGCGCGGTGGTAAGGCCTGCAGCAATGGCATGACCCGGTCGTTGCCGAACCGTTCCGCATACCAGGACCAGAAAACCCAGCCATACTGGCCCATCCTGCTGAGCGGCGCCTGACTTATGCTGAGCTCGAACGTATCGGCGGCATGCGGTGCCCCGCTGACGGCCAGGTGTGCGAACCATTCGGCCGTCCCTTCGGTCCACCAAGCGTTCTGATCTTCGCCATGGCGATAACCTGCATTCGATACCGATGAAATCGATGCGCTTTGAACGCAGTGGAACAATTCGTGCGCTAGCGTGAATTCCAGATCTGTGAGGCCGTGCCGCGTTCGCCAAGACTTGGGATACACAATTATATAGCATCGCCCGCGATGAAATATTGCCCCGGCAAGGGAACTAGGGTCCTCGACACTCGAGACGGCCAATTGCATTTCGTAGCCTGCACTTATTCCAGAGCCGAGTTGCGGGATGGCCGCTTCGGCTTTCTTCAGTCCGGCAAGAACACGGTTGGGCAGATCGGCGGGTATCGAGAGGCCCTGCTCGACCATGATCCGTGCAGGGGTGTTGGTGTTGGGCAACGTGCCTTGCCAGTCTTCATCACATTCGCGGGGCGCGGCATCTTGGAAATGCGGATCGACCGCTTCGGTAATCAAACGCCCGAAGCAAGCTGCGGCTTGGGCAGATTGTGGGACTGTGGAGATCGCTGCGGTAACAAATATGGTCAGCGCGATGGAGGTAATGGCAGTTTTCATGACGTGGTCCCAACTATCCTGTTTCGCACGTATCGAACCGGTCTGAGGGCATCCTGTCTGGCGAGGTCCAAGACGTAGATTAAGGCGAAGACATATCTTCGGTTCGCGTGCCCGATGATTGAATTGCCTGCAGATCGCTGATGGAGGATTCTCCGGACATCGACTTTTATGAAGCAGACGCAAAGCGACAGACGAAACGCAAAAAAGAGCCCAAATTGGCGGATCTCTAGGCGGGATTTTAGAGCTTTGCAGGGCAATCGCAATCGCCGAGATGGTCGTCACGAAAAGCCCATGGTCAAATCTTTGGCAACACAGTAGATGTTTCGGGCCCCAACAACGACCGAGGCCAAATGCGCACCCCCGAAGAAGCATTCAAATCCCAGAGTCAGCCGCAACAGGCGCGGCCAGCACAATCCGGGCCTGCCCAGGCAGCGGCGCTGACGCCGAATGATCAGAGGGCGTTGGATGCATTGCGCGATCAGATCGGTCCGGTGTTCGGCAGTCAAACCTTGTGCATGCTGTTGCATGTCCTGGCCCTGCGGGAAAAGCCGAGCCGGGTGATTGAACTGGGCACCGGTCTGGGGGTCACGACGGCCTGGATTGCCGCGGCTATGGCGAAGAACCGGGACGGGCGGATCGTCACCATCGATAATGGCGCGATGTTCCCGCTGAAGAACGAGGCCTTCGCGGCACACTTTCGGCAGATGTTCCCCGAGGTCGAGGACCATGTCGGTTTCATGGAGCGGCTAGCCGGGTCACTCAGCTTTGGCGACAGGATCGAGTACATCAATCAGGACGTCGACTTCAGCTCTCCCAATGGATTGCTGCAGTCCTTGCAGGTCGACAAGTCTGCCCAATACGACTGGGTGTTCTGCGACGTCATCCACGGACCCGAGGCGGTCGAAGCCTGCTTTGCCGGGTTCTTGGCGATTGCGGCGCCCAGCTTCAGCCTGTTCATCGATTCAGCCTCGACTTTGACGGAGTCGTTCCTGCTGGCCGAACGGATGGTTGATCAGTTGCGTCGCGGCAAGATCCCTGAAGTTTTCAACGATTTCGAGGATGACGAGGTGCGCGACC
Organism: Pseudomonadota bacterium; assembly: GCA_039028795.1. Lineage (GTDB taxonomy): Bacteria > Pseudomonadota > Alphaproteobacteria > Rhodobacterales > Rhodobacteraceae > Thermohalobaculum. The sequence continues at coordinate 27,849 of JBCCHJ010000064.1, read as the reverse complement.
GCGTTCGCGCCTTGGCACATAGTCGCGAGTTCACGATCCATCATTTCACCGAACAGGTCGACAATGCCCAGAATTCGACGATGCTGATCAAGGCGTTTCCGGTGGATGCGATCCCCTATCCCGCGACGTTCATGCGGTAGAGGTCAATCGAAGAACGACCCCCCGCTACTGAACAGGTAGAGGATCGCGCCCCAGACCAGGCCGGCAACAAACAGCCCGGCGCCGATCCAAACGAGCGTGCGATACTCGTTATCCATGGCGTATCCGAAGATTGCCGCGCCCCCCGCGATCAGGCCAATCGGCGCAAGAATGACAATCAAAAACCTGATTATGCTGTGCATATCTCCCCTCCGAGTTACTCAGGGAAACATTGGGTGGCGATGCGCCCAGTGCAAGGTTTGTTGCCGTTATGCAAACAGTTCTGCATTTGCACACCTGTTAAGACGCCTCGGTATCGGTATTTGTCGACCGTGAAAGCGGTCCTTTCGCAGTAGCGCCGCACGCACAGACCGGGGTGCCCGATGGGTTATGTCAAAGCTGTTCTGCGTGCCAGGCGACATGGTCCTCCATAAAGCTGGCGACAAAGAAATAAGAATGGTCATAGCCCGGCTGCATCCTGAAATCGCTGGGCGTCCGGGATTCAGTCAATGCCCCGGCCAGCGCTTCTGGCCGCAACAGTTCCAGGAACTGATCGGAGGCGCCTTGATCGATCAGCATGCCCCGGTCCCAGCCCTTCGAGCGTATCAATTCTGCGGAATCGTGGGTCTTCCACAAATCAGGCGTATCCCCCAGATAGGCCCCCAGTTGCTTTTGCCCCCAGGCGCTTGCCGAAGGGTTCGCGATGGGCGCGAAGGCGGATACCGATTTGTAGAGGTCGGGCTCTCGCAAGGCCAAAGTGATTGCTCCGTGGCCACCCATGGAATGGCCGGTGATGCCCTGGCGTTCGGCTTCTACTGGAAACTCAGATGTTACCAGCTTCTGCAGATCGTCGGTGATGTACGAGTACATTTTGAAGTGCGGCGCCCAGGGGGCCTCGGTCGCGTCCACATAGAAACCAGCGCCTTGGCCCAGGTCATACTCATCATCATCGGCCACACCGTCACCGCGCGGAGATGTATCGGGAAACACGATCGCCACCCCATATTCGGCGCACCACGCCTGGGCACCGGCTTTGGTCATTGCGTTCTCATGCGTGCAGGTGAGACCCGACAGATACCAAAGAACCGGAACCTTTTCGTGCTTGGCATTCGGCGGCAGATAGACCGCAAAAGTCATGTCGCAGGCCGTCGAGGCCGCTGAATGGGTATAAACACCCTGCACGCCGCCAAAGGCGGCATTCTCTGAAATTGTTTCCATGGGACTGCTCCGTTCTGTCGTAAAGATTCGTTAGCAGGGAATGTCGGCTGGGCGGCCGCGAATGTCCATCTTGGGATACGCGTTAGGGTATGTGCGGCCTGTCGTCTGCTCAACCAAAGCAAGGCATTCTTCGCAAAATGAGAGAAAAATTGCCTCAATATGCGTGACATAGCGCCAATTTTGCGGACGATGGTCGATCCCAATCGAATTGCACAGCGATGCAGGTTTGCGATGAGCGGGAGAACGCGGTGAAAAAAGTCCTTTTATTCGGTCTTTTAGGTTTCACAGCAGCCGTATTTTACGTGGCATTGTGGCACAAATCTGAAGCGATCGAAGACGATATTCGCGCACGGGTCACGAACGAGCTGGCCGCAATCAAACAGCAGAACATCTCGATCGATGTCGATGGGCGGCACGTTACGCTGTCCGGTGTTGTTCACGATGCCGGTCGCGAACGACATCTGTTGAACGTTGTAGATAATACCTACGGCGTGCTGGGTCCGATCGATGGTCTAAGCCTAGTGGTGCAAAACGGTTTCGTGTCTGCGGTGAAGTCGGCGAATGGAATTGTTCTGGCCGGTACCGTCCCTGACGAGCAGACCAGGACGCGTTTGCTGGACGCGGCTAAGCTGTCCACAGAGGGAACTGTCGAAGACGGTTTGGATCTCTCTGGCATGAAAGGCAAATGGCACGAAGAAGCCGGGTTCGGATTGGACCAGCTTGGGCTGATGTCATCAGGAACCATGACGGCAGGCGCCGGGGCATATCTTTTGTCGGGCACCGCGAAGGACAATGCCCAGGCCATTCAATCTGCCGTGGCGAAGCGGGGCGGCTGGCAGGCGCAGGTATCCGGCCCGGATCAAACCGGTGATCTGACCACCAGGATTGCCGGATTAGCGGGTGACCTGGAGACAGCGAAAACAGCAGTTGCGGATCGGGATGAAACGATCCTGGGTCTGCGTTCCCAGGTGTCCGCAATGACCGGCGAACGGGACAGTCAGCGACTGGGGTTCATGACGGACCTTGAGGCGAAGGACGCATTGCTATCCGAACGGGATGCAAGGATCGCAGGTTTGCAAGCCGAGCTTGAAACGGCACGTTTGGGTGCATCTGATGAAGCAATCAGTGTGTCGGATCTGTCGGCGAGGCTGGCTGAGTTGAAAGCCGAACGGTCCGCCCTGGCAACAGAGCTGGGCACGCGTGAGGCAACCATTTCAGATCTGAAGGCGGATCTGGATTTGATCCAGGGAAGTCTTTCGGCAGAGAAGTCGAATAATGTCCAACTGAGCGAACAATTAACCGCCGCTGCGAAACTGGCATCGGAACGGCAGGCCGAGCTTTCGGCATTAGCAGCCAGCGCAGACGAGCAGAGCGCCCTGCTGTCGGACCGCGAGAACGCCATCGTCAAACTTCAGGCGGACCTGGATGTGATGCGCGCCGGTCAGTCTGAAGACCAGGCCAATGCAGTTTCCTTGAGCGAGCAGTTGGCTGCCTTGGAGGCGGACATCAAAGCAAAAGACGGCCTGGTTTCGGACCGGGACTTGTCGATCGCAAGCCTGAACGAGGATCTGAGTATATTGCGCGGACAGCTTACGGACGGCAAAGCCAATGCGGTGGTTTTAAGCGAGGAGCTTGCTGCCGCCGAAAATCTGGTCTTGGAAAAAGACGCAGCGATCGCGGCATTGAAGGCAGAGCTCGCCTCGGCTTCGGCGGCAGCGTCCGAGGAAGTTCAAGGGCTTCGCGATAAGTTGGCGCGCGAATCTGCTGACCGTGAAGCGGCGCTGGCCAGGGCAACCGAAATCGAAAGTCAGTCAAAAAAGGATGCGGCGGCATCGACCGCGAACCGTGCGCTGATTGACGACCTGACCAGCCAGTTATCTGACCGGGACAAACGCATTGCCATCCTTGAAGCCGGTCTGGCGGAAATGGATGCTGAGTTTAGCCGGTCCAGTTCGGTCCTGGCCGAGCGCGATGCCATGATCGCGGCTCTGCGCGCGGCACCCGCCAGTGACCTGCAGTTAGAGCGGTGTACCGAACGGACGGATTCCGTCATCGCAGGAAGCCGGATCAACTTTGTGACGGCAAGCGCCGAGATCTCTGCGGACTCGGTTCCTTTGCTTGAACGGCTGACGGGAATTGCCATTGCCTGCTCTGGCAACAGTGCGGTGCTGGAAATCGGCGGTCATACGGATGACCGCGGCGAAGAGGCCGACAACCAATCGCTGAGCGAAGCGCGCGCGGCGTCGGTTGTGACCTTCATGGTGGACAGGGGCGTTCCAGCTGATGGCGTGAATGCCGTCGGATACGGCGAGACAACCCCCGTCGCCGACAATGCAACAGAAGAAGGCCGGGCGGCGAACCGGCGGATATCATTTGCGTGGCAGGGGCGCTGATCACGCCCTGCCGGTCTGGATGCCAAGACGTCAGAGAGAAGTAACGGAGTAGAAGATGGGGTACCTGGTAACGCAGATCGCGCTGTACATGCTGGCCACATTTTTGCTGGGGCTATTGCTGGGATGGCTGATCTGGCGGTACGGCCGCGAAACCAACCCCATCGACACCAATGCGTTAGAGAGCGAACGCGATGCCCTGCGCCGGAACCGAGATGATCTGAACGAACGGCTTGCCGAACTGCGGGGCGAAAACGCCGATTTGCACGCGGCACTTGCTGCTTGCCATACCCGATGCAGCGATTTGGAACATCAGGCCATGGCTGTACCGGCCGAGCCAGAGGTGACACATGCATCCGCGATGGTCGTTGCAGAAGAGGTTTCACCGGAGGTCGGTGAACCTGTCATGGCCCACCAGGAGTGGAGGCCCGAAGGTATTGAGGGGCCACGCAACGGCGTTCCCGACGACCTGCAACAAATCAAAGGCGTAGGGCCCAAACTGGAGCAACTATTGCATGATTTGGGGTTCTATCATTTCGATCAGATCGCCAATTGGACAGAGAACGAAGTCGCTTGGGTCGACCAAAACCTGGAAGGCTTTTCTGGGCGTGTGACCCGCGATCAGTGGGTTGACCAAGCACGGGAATTCGCGTCCAGACGATAACAGCCAGACCAAATCCGGTTTCGCGAGACGTATGCAGCCGATGCATCGGCTGCAGTATTCCTAATTCTATTCCCGTTCGGACTTTTACGTTCCGATAGGACATGCCGTGTATTTTCCGACCGCCCAACCGTGACGAAGTTCCGGTGCGACAGAGGAAAACCACGCGTTGAAAGAAGACAAGCACAAGTCGGTTAACCGACGTCCGGCCGCTGCATCGATCCTGCAGCGATGGCGCGGTAACATCGGATTTCGTCTTGTGACCTTCATCGTTGGTGCGGGTGTGCTGACCTTGCTGACCGTTGCCGCGTCGCTGATTTCCTTCCGGCTGATTTCGGTTGAGTTTGGCGCGTTGCGGGAAGACCGGGTATCCGAGGTCCAGTCGGCAACAGAATTGATGATCGCAACAAGCGATCTGACCGAGGCAATCTTCAAAGCGAGCCAGGCAAGGGATCCCGATGCCATCGCTTCGCGCCGGACGCATTTATCCGAAGTGTTGGACCGGCTGGATGCATTGGTGGAGGGTACTGATAGCGTTGTGTTGCAGGAAAACAGCGCTGTTTTACGCAAATCGGCGATGGCGCTTGCCGACACACAGGCAACGCTGATCGCGACTTCCAGTCGCCAAGTCAAAGAAGTCGAGCGGCTGATTGAACTTGAACGGACCGCGATCGATCTGGTCGATCCTCTGGCGAATGCGACCCGGGCAGAGTTGGAGACATCGGCAAAAGACGTGATCGCGCGGTCGAATGAACTGATTGATCAACTTTTGCTTGGTGACTTTGAACGCGAACGTTTGCTGCTGAACATCAAGGCAGGGGCGCAGGGCTTCACTTATGCGGCGATGTTGCAGGTGTTGCCAATCGACGATGCAACCAAGAAGATCTTCCAGACCGCTGTATTGCGGGCGAAGGCTCAGCTGATCCTGTCGACCAAGAAGTTGACGAAACACAGTCCCGAAGATGCCGAACAAATCTCTCAGAAAACCAAGTCGATGCTTACCGTATTCAGCCAACTGCAAAAGCAAGACACGGTATCGGTCGATGATGTCGGGAAACTGATCGCGGCGCGCGAGGCATTGGACGAGGTCATCCTGGCCGCGGTGAAAGATGCGGCGTTCGCGTTGGAGCTGAACAGCCAGGATGTTCTGAAGAAGAACGAGATGACCATCGGACACCTGATTGACGGCCAGCTTGAAACGATCGTGCATGTTCTGGAATTGAAGGTGACGCTGGCAGAGTTTCTGTCAGCGATAGAAAGCATCGTTGTGGCCTTGGATTCGGAAGCTCTGGCACGCAGCATCGAAACTGTTCAGCTGAGGCTTTCCGCGCTGCGACAAATGTCCGAGATCGGCGGACCGGAATTTCCGAAGATCCTGGCAGAGATGTCCGAGTTGTCGGATCAGGAAACCGGCATTCCGAAACTCAGGGCGGATGAGCTGGCGCTGAACCGGAGATCTGCGGAACTGGTGGAAGCCGTCCTGAGCGATACCGCTCAGCTTAAACTGGCGGCACAGGCGGAAATTGAACGGGCGCTTGCCGGCATCGACGAGGCAGGCGCCACTGTCGACAACACAATATGGATGTCGCAGGTCACGTTGATCATTTCCGCGATTTTCGCGATTCTTGGTGTCAGTGTGGCGCAGGCGATAATCCGCCGGTCCATCGTTCGGCCACTGTCGGATCTTACATCGAAAACCTCGGCGCTGGCGTCCGGTGCCATGCCTCAGGTCGGCGGATATGACGGTCGCCAGGACGAGATTGGCCTGATGGGCCGGGCTTTGGCCGTGTTCCGCGACAATGTCGCGGAAATGAGCCGCCTTGAAGACCGCTTAAAGACGATCATCACCCGGGCGCAGGTCAGCTCGCAATCCGTGGCAAAAGGCTGCGACGAGGTGCAGGCCTCGGTCCATCGGATCAGTGATGGCGCCCGGCAGCAGGCAGTTTCCGCGAAAGAGGCAAGATCCGCGATCGACGAGGTTGTCGACAATATCCGACAGTCCGCGGAAAACGCCGCACAAACCGAAGGCATCGCCATACAATCTGCAATCGAGGCCCGCGAATCCGGCGAAGCGGTTGCCGAAGCTGTGGCCGCCATGCAGCAGATCGCCGAGAAAGTGATGACCATCCAGGAAATCGCCAGGCAGACGGATCTGCTTGCGCTGAACGCCGCGGTCGAGGCGGCACGCGCCGGGGAACATGGCCGGGGTTTTTCGGTCGTTGCGTCAGAGGTGCGAAAACTGGCCGAACGGTCCCAAAAAGCCGCCACCGAAATCGGAGAGCTTTCGGGCGACACGCTGGATGTCTCGAACCGCGCTGGCGGCAAATTGGAAGGCCTGCTGCCGAATATCCAGCAGACTGCAGATTTGGTGAAGGAAATCTCCGCTAACTCACGCGATCAGAACATGGTGGCAGAGCAGATCAGCAACGCGATTCACGATCTGGATCGGGTGATCCGCGCTAACGCTGATGCAGCAGGGCACGCCGCTGAGGGAACCAGCGATCTGGCGCGTCAGGCCCGAGATCTTGAAGCGCAAATCAGCGATGGTGATCCAGTGATGGCAGCGGATTCAAAGCGGCAGGCGGCGTAGGGTGCAGCCCACCGCACCCCTAGAGGTCACACCGCAGGAATGATCCGCCCGCGGCCGGAATAGCCTTCCTGCACATAAACGCGTTGACCTGCGATCAGCCGCGGCTCGATCCCCTGGACCACCGTCAGTAACTGGCCGCTATCCGTGCGGACGATGTATTCCACGGCAGGTTGGCGCTTGATCTCCTGCTCGGCAATGGCGCCAACAAACGAGCCGACGATCGCGCCGCCCAAGGACGCCAGGGCACGACCAACACCGTCGCCAAAGCGCGCGCCGGCAATTCCGCCGGCAATCCCACCCAGCAATTGGCCGGTTTTGTTGCCTTCCAGCGTGTCGGTTTCCTGAATTTCGACCAGCCGCGCCTGTTCGATTGTGGCGGTGTAGGTGCGCAGTGTATCCCCGGCGGTTCGGCCGGTATGAACATCGGGGCTGATCTGGCGCGCGCATCCGGCAAGCGCAAGACTTCCAACCAAGATGGCAGCGGTTAACTTCGACAGAGGCAAGACACGGATCATCATGGATCTCCTGTGTGAAGAGTTACGATTTTGCCCCTTGGCCATCGACATGGCAATGATTCAACGCGATATGCGCATAAGTCCGTCGTTTTGGTTGCGTCCGGGTGAACAGGGCATTAGCTGGGAAAAAACACCCGAGGTCAGGAGAGCGCGATGTCGATTCCCCAACAAGGCGGTGGTCCGATCGAACATCATTCTGATCTGGCCGGATATCTGGCCGACGGATGCAAGCCCAGCGACGATTGGCGGATAGGCACCGAACATGAAAAGTTCGGCTATTGCGTCGATACGCTGAAGCCGCTGCCCTATGATGGCGTGCGGTCCATCAGGGCAGTTTTGGAAGGCCTGCGTGACCGGTACGGGTGGCAACCTCTTGAAGAAGCAGGGAATATCATCGGTCTGACCAAGGACGGGGCCAATGTTTCGCTGGAACCTGGCGGACAGTTGGAGCTTTCCGGTGCTCCGCTGGAGACCATTCATGAAACCTGTGATGAGGTGAACGATCACCTGGCCGAGGTCAAATCGGTCGCTGATGAAATCGGTGTCGGTTTTATCGGCCTGGGCGCTGCGCCGCACTGGACGCATGATCAGATGCCGATGATGCCCAAGGGGCGTTACAAACTGATGACCCGCTATATGGGCGAGGTCGGCACACATGGCACTCAGATGATGTATCGGACCTGCACGGTCCAGGTGAACCTAGATTTCGCGTCCGAGGCCGACATGGTGCAAAAACTGCGCGTTGCCCTGGCCCTGCAGCCGGTGGCGACGGCGCTGTTCGCGAATTCCCCTTTTTTCGAGGGTAAGACCAACGGCCATATGTCCTGGCGATCAAGGATCTGGCGTTCATTGGATGCGGACCGGACGGGCATGCTGCCCTGGGTGTTCGAGGACGGCATGGGGTTCGAACGCTGGGCAGAGTATGCCTTGGATGTGCCGATGTACTTCGTCTATCGCGATGGCGTTTATATCGATGCCCTGGGCATGAGCTTCCGCGACTTCCTGAAGGGGGAATTGCCTGCCTTGCCCGGCGAAAAGCCCAAGTTGTCAGATTGGGCAGATCACCTGACCACGATTTTCCCGGAAGCCCGGATCAAGAAGTTCATCGAAATGCGGGGGGCCGATGGCGGACCTTGGCGGCGGCTCTGCGCCTTGCCCGCGTTCTGGGTCGGGCTTTGCTATGACCAGGGTGCCCTGGATGCGGCCTGGGACCTGGCCAAGGACTGGACGGCGGAAGAGCGTGAGCAATTGCGCATCGACGCCTCGGTCCATGGACTGCGCGCGGAAATCCGCGGGCGGTCGATGCAGGATCTGGCCCGCGATGTGCTGGCGATCGCCGATCAGGGCCTGCGTTCCAGGGCGCGACCCGGCGCAGGCGGCATGGTGCCGGACGAGCGGCACTTTTTGAATGCCCTGCACGACACGGTCGACCGCGGCGAAACCGCAGCCGATGAATTGCTGAGCCAATATCATGGCGACTGGAATGGTGACCTGAACCGGATTTACCAGGAGTACAGCTACTGACCGACCCAGCCATCGCAGCCCGTTTTGAGGCGGCGCAGGCCAAGATGCAGGCCGGGGATCTTTCAGGCGCTGCCGCGATCTACCGATCCGTCAAGACCGACGCGCCCGAATATGCGGTGGCGCAGTTCAATCTGGGTGTTGCGCTGTACCAACAGGGCAAGCTGGACATGGCGATAAGCGCGTTGGAGGCGGCGACCAAGGCCGCCCCGAAAGAGGCGCGGTTCTGGAGCACCCTGGGCCGTATCCGGATGCGCCGGGATGATTTCGCCGGTGCAGCCAAGGCTTACCGAACCGCGCTGGACCTGGCGCCGGATAACGCGACGGATTGGGCACATTTGGCGGGTGCTCTGCGGTTTCAGCGGTCCTACAACGACGCGATTGATGCCGCACGAAAGGCATTGGATCTGGACCCCCAATCCGAGCATGCTTTGATTTCGCTGTTGCATGCGCAGATGCGGGCCTGTGCCTGGGACGGCATTCAGGACGTGCGCGCCCGGTTGAAGGCCGCCGTTCAATCCCAGATCGCGGCGGGCGGGCGGATCCATACACGCCCGTTCCAAGCCGTGGTTTCCTACGATGATCCGGCGTTTCAGAAACAGGTCGCGGATCATGAGGCCCGGCAGATTCTGGACAAACCGAGGAAACGGATTGCTGCACCGGCAACCACCAAGGGCGACAAGATCAAAATCGGCTACCTGTCCGCGGGGTTTCGCAACCACCCCACCGGTCACCTGGCGAAGGGGTTGTTCTCGCTCCACGATCGGGACCGGTTCTCGACAGTCGCGCTTTCCCTTGGCCAGAATGATGGCAGTGATTTGCGCCAAGCCATCGTTCGATCTGTCGATCGGTTCATCGACATTGACCGTCATTCCGATGCAGAGGTCGGTGCAATTATCCAAGCCGAGGGGATCGACGTGCTGGTCGATCTGCATGGTTTTCTACAAGGCCACCGGATCGGTATCGCCGCGCAAAAGGCAGCGCCGGTGTCAGTCAACTACCTGGGGTTTCCCGGGACCACCGGTGCGGGGCTGCATGACTATATCCTGCTGGACCCCATCATTGCGCCGGATCCCGACAGCGCCGCCTTTTCCGAGGCTGTGATCCGGTTACCCGGCAGCTATCAGATCAACGATGCACAGGATTTCGTCGACCGGTCTGTCGTGCAGTCCGATGAAGCACGTCGCCGACCAGAGGGTCGGCTGAGCCGGCATGAGGCGGGTCTGCCGGGCGGGGCGGTCTTCTGCTGTTTCAACATGCCTTACAAAATCGACGAACAGGCGTTTGATGCCTGGTGCGCAATCCTGAAGACGTGCCCGGATGCGGTTCTGTGGCTGCTGGACGAAGACCCGGTTGCAGAAAATCTGCGGCACCAAGCCAGGGATCGCGGCGTCGATCCGGATCGCCTGATCTTTGGGCCCCCGCTGACACGCGATAAGCATCTGGAACGGCTTTCCCTGGCGGATGTCGCGCTGGACACATGGATCTGCGGCGGCCACACCACCACCACCGATTGCCTGTTTGCAGGCGTGCCGGTGGTGACCAAGCCGGGCGCCAGCTTTGCATCGCGCGTTGCGGCCAGTTTGGTTTCCAATGCCGGGTTGACCGAGTGCGTTGCAGAGGACCGCGAAGCCTACATCCGGACGGCGGTGGATTTGGCCAATGATCCGGAACGCCGAGCCTCGATCCGCCAGACCCTGCGGACCAATGGCCCCGATCTTCCCATGTTTGATCTACCGGCTAAGGTGCGGGCGCTGGAACGCGCCTATACCCAGATGATCCAACGCCATCGGAATGGCGAGCCCCCGGCGGCTTTCGACGTCGAGTAGGTCGCCCAGCCATCCGGCAACGGCCTTGGTCCGTTGGCTCGGCCCATTGGACTTAGCCGTGCAAGGCCATGCATCACGTTGCAGAATGGTTCCGATCACCAGGATCATTTTGCCGGGGTTGCCGGTCTGTCATAGGGTCTGCCCAGCCGCACAAGGGGATACGCCATGGGTAAGACGCACACCTACACCGCCGATATCCGATGGACCGGTAATCGAGGCGAGGGCACGGCGAGTTACAAAGCCTATGACCGGACCCATGAGATCATGATCGCGGGCAAGCCGCTGTTGCCCGGATCCGCCGATCCGTTGTTTCGCGGTGACGCCGACCGATGGAACCCGGAGGATTCGCTGGTCGGTGCCGTCAGTGCGTGCCACATGCTTTGGTTTTTGCATCTGGCCTCGGAAGCTGGGTGGGTTATCGAAGCTTATGTCGACCGCGCCGAGGCAGTGATGGAGATGAACCCGGACGGGTCCGGCCAATTCACCTCGGCCACGTTGCGCCCAGCCGTGGAGATCTCGGCAGGAGATCCGGCGCTGTTGGAAGACCTGCACCACAGGGCCCATAAGATGTGCTTTATCGCCAGGTCTTTGAACTTCGACGTGGGCTGCGAGGGAACGGTTACCCAGATCTGAGGCGTGGCCGAACGGACACGATCCATGGTTTCGTGACGGACGAGGCCAAGCATTGTCTTGCATGCGCGGCATTGCAATCTTATGTGCTGCCTCCCGCGCAGAGGCGCTCCACCGCAACCAAGGGAGGACTGACATGACAGCACGTTGCCAGCTTACCCTTCGGGGTGCGATCCGGCGCTAGGCCGACTTTCCCAGAGCCTGGATCGATGACGTCCCGCAATCAGCGGGGCTTTCTGACATTGTTACAGGACTAGAGCCATGGGCAATTCCATGCAGGAAACCGCTGTGCGCGATGCGCGCCCGGCAGTGATCCATAAATTCTACACCGGCGATGCCTGGATCGAGGGCAAAGCCGAAGACCAACTGACAAACATGGCGCGGTGGCCGGGGATGCAGGCCGTCGCAGCGTTTCCAGATTTGCATCCCGGCAAGTATGGGCCCGTCGGAACGGCGGCGCTGGCGGATCGGCTTTACCCCTCGCTGATCGGCAACGATATCGGCTGTGGCATGACCCTGTTTCAGCTGGATCTGCCGGTGCGCAAGCTGAAGCCTGCCAAGGCTGCGGACCGGCTACGTGCCCTGGAAGGCCCGGCGGAAGAGGATACCGAGGCCCGGTTGGCGGCGTCCGGGCTGCCTGCGGATTTTGCTGCTGCATTGGGCACCATTGGCGGCGGCAATCACTTCTGCGAGGTGCAGGTGATTGATGAAATCCTGGACCCCGATGTGGCTGACGGTCTGGACCCGGCATTTGTCTGCCTTCTGGTTCATTCCGGGTCGCGCGGGTTGGGAAACCGTGTGTTGACCAGGGTCTTGGAGACAGGGACCGAGGCATTGGACGCTGCCTCGGACGACGGGCGGGAATATCTGGCCGATCATGACCATGCCTTGGCCTGGGCGTCGCTGAACCGGCAGGTCATTGCAGAGCGCGCTGCCCGGGCGTTGCGCGCAGACCTGCACTTGATTGCCGATGTGCCGCATAATTTTTTGGTACCTTTCAGAGGCGGCTGGTTGCACCGCAAAGGTGCAGCAATGGCATTGGACGGTCTTGTGCCAGTTGCGGGGTCGCGCGCGACGCCAAGCTATCTGATGACGCCGCTTGGTGCAGAAGACGCTCTCGCTTCGCTGGCACATGGGTCGGGGCGGAAGTACGACCGTGCCTCGATGCACGGGCGGGTCGGGCGCAAGAAGTCGGACCTCGCGCGAATGGTGCAGACCCGGTTGGGCGGCCATATCGTCTGCGACGACCGCGATCTGCTGATCGAGGAAGCGCCCGAGGCCTATAAAAACCCGGACCGGGTGATCGCGGAATTGCAGGCCACGGATGCAGCGCGTCCCGTCGCGCGTCTGCAGCCGATGGTCACCTTCAAGCGCGCGCGCGAGGGCCGGTCATGAGCGCGTTTCTGCTGATCAGCAGCGGTGATGGTCCGGGCGAATGCCAGCTTGCCGTCGCCCATGTGCTGGCCCGCATGGAAGACGAAGCCGGATCGGCAGATCTCGACCTTTCTGCCACGCGGTCCGAGGGGCGCAGTGGTCCGGTCTCGGCTCTGGTGGCTTTGGGAGGCGACGGCGCCGCAGACATGGCAAAGCGCTGGATGGGCACGATAAAGTGGATCTGCCGCAGTCCTTTGCGGCCACAGCATAAGCGCCGGAATTGGTTCGTCGGCGTCTATCGATTGAGCAGCCCGGCCGCACCCGCAGAGTTTGACCCGAAAGATGTCACCTGGTCCACGCTGCGCGCTGGCGGTCCAGGTGGTCAGCATCAGAACACCACGGACAGTGCCGTCCGGGCGCTGCACCGTCCGACGGGTTTGGTGGTGCTCGCGCGATCAGAGCGGTCGCAACATCGCAACAAGGCCGAGGCCTTTGATCGGTTGCGGTCACTTCTGGCACTGTCCGATCAAACCAATGCCGCCGAGGCGCGTCGGGCGGAACACCTGCTGCATCACAATCTGGAACGCGGAAACCCGGTGCGGGTCTTCGAGGGAGCGCGCTTTCGGGAAAGGGTGTGAAGAGGTGGAATTGAAAACCCCTTCACTAGTGCGTTGTGCCGTAATCCTCGAGAAACCGTGCGCTTAAATAAATTTGGCGTTCAGCTAAATCAACAAAGTTGCAAGACGGGCCGCAGGTGCATTCAACACGTTCATTCGGCAATTTGCCTGTCCGAAAGAAGCTGATAGTCTTAACGACGTGAGTGTATGTATGGGGATATCAGATATGCTTGAAAAAGAAGACCGGTTCGAATCCGAAGAAAAAAAGGTCTGGTCCAATCCCGTGTTGATTTCGATCGACATGTCTCAGGAAACGGAAATGTTCACGGGACCGAACAGCGAAGGTAACGGGCGTCCGGTAAGCTAAGGCATCGAAAGTATCATCGCAGTTTCCGGTGTTGGCGATCGGCAAGGGACTTATTGCTTGAGGTCCCGAACCGGTACTTTCCAAACCGGTAGACTGGGCACAAGTTGCTGAATTACGGGCGGTCAGAAGTCCGCCCTTCTGTAAGGCTTTTCCAATTCTCAAATCTGCCCTGGAATGCGGGTTGTGTGTGATCCGAGACCTGCTAACGATTTAACGTCTGCATGATTCCGGGAGCAGCAAGAATGTGTGAGAACGCAGAAGATTCTGAACCTTGCATAAGGCAGGTTTGGGAAGCACCGGCACTCATCTCAGTGGATATAACTCAGAAAACGCTTTTGCTTATGGGCGGTAATTTTGAGGGTATCGACATGCCTGGTAGCTAGTTCAAAGAACGCATCCGTTTCGGCTTCGCGTATCCTGAAGTTGCGCTGAATTCGGGTGCGCCAGGACTAGCGCATCTTATACATGGCCTGTGAACGGTTGGACGTATATTGCCGGACCGACGGCCAACGTCCGCGCTCCACGGACTCGGCCCAGGCGTCCGAGGTTAGGACCTCTGGGCTCTCCAACTCATAAATTGCAGAATAGACCGGACTGGGTGCAGGACGGTCGTGTAACTCCCCACCCATGGAGATCTGGCAAGCCTCACCCTTCATGCGCTGGGCGCTGACCACCCCGGGCACCTCCATCAGAAATGGAATATGCTCGTTATCATAGACTTCGTTGAAGAGATCCTCGTGATCTGCATCAACATCCATCGACACAACGAATAAATAAGCCCCGGTAACTGGCATCTGCAGACCTCCGATCCTGATTGCCCTTCACCCTCGCTCCTGACCACGTAGCAGTCAACGGTCTGGGTTCATGTGTAGGTCGGGCATTCGCACACTGCATCTAACTGCACCGTCGACGCACGGGTCTTCACCCTGCTTAACGAGGTATCAGCGCCCAGTAATCAAGGTCCAGGACCACACCTTCGGCGTATTTGCCGTCCTCACCGCGCAGGGGAAAGTTAGCTGCAACCTTGTTCTTCACAGCCACCAGGCGCAGGCGCAGCGCGCCAACAGAAGGTGTAGCGGTCTCGGCCTTGTCTAGAACTTCAGTCCACGCATTGATCGTGTCGCCCGCCAGTGAAGGTGCCGTATGCGATCCGGCATTTATCGCGGCAATCCATTGCGCATTGGCCAGCCCGTTGAATGACAGCGCCCTGGCCAGGGAGATGATATGCCCGCCATAGATCAACCGCCCCTCGGGCCGGACCATTGTGGAAAAGTGCACCTTGGCTGTGTTTTGCCAAAGCCGGGTCGCCATCATGTGTTCGGCGTCTTCGAGGGTCACACCGTCCACATGGTCGATCTTCTCGCCGGTCTCATAATCGCCCCACATATGTGGGCTGCCTGCGGCGCCGGCATCATAGCCGCTGAAATCCAAGCCCGCGGGCACCGCCAGATCTGACGCCGCGACTGCGTCCGCCAAGTCCGGCACCGCCACCTCTGGCGCCGGCGCGTCGACATCCCGCTTCCTCACCATGACCCAGCGGACATACGACAAGACCACCTCGCCCCGCTGGTTCGTCCCTGTGGTCCTTACCCAGACCACTCCGGTCTTACCGTTTGAGTTTTGCTTGACGCCGATCACTTCGGACATCGCGCTTAGCGTGTCGCCGGGATAGACCGGGGCGAGGAACCGTCCCTCGGCATAGCCAAGGTTCGCCACGGCGTTCAAGCTGATGGCGGGGACCGTCTTACCGAAGACCACATGAAAGCCGATCAGATCCTCAACCGGGGATCGCGGCAACCCGCAGGCCCGGGCAAATTCGTCAGATGAAGGCAGCGCGAACCGGGTGGGATAAAGCGCTGTATAAAGCGCCCGGTCGCCGTCCGTTACCGTGCGAGGAGTTGGGTGGGCCAGGACCTGGCCGACAGAAAAGTCTTCAAAGAAATACCCGGCATCGGTTTTGGACATGGCGCACCTCGGTCGTTCAATTGCGCCCGGTGACTGGCACATTGCCTGCGCCTTCGCAACTGCAACAAGGGACGCAGCCTAGGCCATAAAGTCCAGCACCAACCGGACGACCTCATCAGGCTTTTCTTGCTGCACCCAGTGACCGGCCCCATCGATCAGATGGGTGCCACGGTAGTCGGCGCACAACCCGCCCTCCATGGCGGCGATTGCGCCGGGGACTTGTGCCCAACCCCAATCCTGCTGCCCTGCGATGAACATGAAGGGCCCTTTGATCTGCGCGCCGCTGTACAAGGACAGGTCCCGGTTGAAAGCTGCAGACGTTCCGCAGCGATAGGAATTCAACGCCCCCTGAAACCCGGTACGGGTATATTCGGCGGCATAGACCTCCATCTCCTGCGGTGTCATCCAGGTACATGCCGCGATCTGGGCCCCAGACGGCATGTGATGGGCTACGGTCTCGGCCATGTCCTCGGCTGCATCCATGATGTAATAGGTCGGCATCTTCGCCAGGTTCTCGGCATCCCAACGGTCCAGCGCGAACGGTGCATTCCCGGCCCAATCCGCTGATTTCATGTGAAAGTAGGCGCGCAGGAAATCATGCACGCCCTGCGGCGCGTTCTCCATATCCCCCGCTGCGCGGCGCTCCGAGTAATACCATTGGTAGTGCTTGCGAGGCCGGTCCAAGGCCAGCATGTCATCGTGGGTCGGGTCGCGGCGCCGGGCGATTGCAGGCGCGCCCAGGAAAGGCGAGCTCATCGTCGCGGTGCGCAAGAACACATCCGGCCGGATCAATGCAGCCCACCGCGCAACCTGGGCACCGTAGTCATGGCCCAGCAGACCGTCTACGCGTTCCCGCCCCAGGGCACGGATCAGGGCCACCGCATCGCGCACGCGATTGGGGATCGAGTATTCGCTGAGGTCAATGTCATACCCCGGTGTCCATCCGGTCGTTCGGCCATAACCACGCTGATCCGGGGCGATGACCCAATAACCTGCTTCCGCCAGCGGGGTCATCACATGGCGCCAGGAAAACGCCAGTTCCGGGAACCCATGCAGCAACAGTAGAAGCGGCTTGGTGGGATCGCCGGCCTCCAGAAAATGCTGGTCCAGTCCGGCATCCGTCGCGATTTGGCGGGATGTGATGCCAGATGGCAGCGGCAATGGGTCCATGATCAAGCCTCCGGGGCCAGTTCCGTCACGATATGGCGTGCGTACTCCACCACATCCAAACCGTCCAGGTCACTGGGCCGCCGGGCGATGATCAGGTCAGCCAGTTCTCCGTCGCCGCGGGCGCGCGCTGAGTCCAGTAATTTGGCCCGCGCCTCCTCGGCAGGCCAGGGCAGATCGAGGATCCGGCCGATGGCCAGAGCCACGTCGGTAATGCCGATAACATAGCCGGGCGCGAAAGGGTGCGTGCCGGGGGTGAGGCCAAGCTCTTCTTCCATCTCCCGCGTAATATTGTGGTCGATGTCGATCCGGTCGTCCCGGACATCGCTTTCGTCGATGGCCCCGCCAGGGAAATAGACCCGCCCGGCATTGGCGGTGTGGGCCGACATCTTTCCCAGCAGCAAGGCCCCGTCCGACGCCCGAGGGATCACATCCCCAAAGACATGACGAAAGCGTTTGTCCGGAAAGCCCTTATCCCGCCAATAGAGCAACGTTGCAAATCGCCCGGGCACGCAGGTGGCGGTGAGTGCGTCGCCGTCCATCCGAAAGCCTGTTGAAAAATGCACCCGCCCGTCGAACAGATGGGGCTTCTCTTCGATGGCTTTGGCCCAATGGGCGTTGATTTTGGGAGCCTGCGCGACTTCGAACGGGACACAGGCCGATTGAACGGTCAAAGTGACAGAGGTGATTTGAACGATCTGGTGCAAAGCTTTGATGTTGGCGCCATTCTATAGGTGCAGCCGTCCGAACTATGCTGAACAACTGCTGGATGCTTGGTCTAACGTCCTTCGGTCGACCGCAACAGCCATCTCATTTGGTCGTAAGCGCCGACATTGGGTTGAAGAGCCGAGCGAAGTTCTGTGCAGCGTTGGAACAGCTTCCCAGCTTCCTCGTCGCGCCCTAACTCTTTGTAGATTTCAGCCAACACATAAAGGCGGCGTTCGTACGTTATGCTTTCCTCACCTTCCGCATCTCGGGCCAGGTCAGCAAAGTCGCTTTGTAATTGCTCGGCCTGTTCAAAGCGATTCAGGTCTCGAAGCAGTAGAACGAAGTTCTCGACATTGCGGGCATATCTGCCGCTCTGAAGTCCAAGTGAAGTTTCGCAGAGGTCAATGGCCTTTTGAATGTACATCGCCGCTTCCTCTGATCGATCAGCGTCTCTCAGGTGTTGACCGGTCAATGCAGCTTCAAGTTCAAGCACCGGGTCATTTTCCTTTAGCGTCCTCGAATAAATCTCGAAGGCTTCCTTGAAGTGATCCAGCATTTCATCCGTTCGATCCAATGCCTTCAAACAGTACGCATTGGCTGATATGGCGTCAGCTAGTTCTTTAGACTCAGGCTGATCACGCAGGAGCGAAACCAAGTCTTCCCCAAACCCAAGGGCACGCCGGTAATCGCCAACATCACTATAACTCTTGGCCGCAGCGCGCAGAAATTTGCTGTTTGGGTCCAGCCTTACGGCTTTCGAGAAATGCACGACGGCATCTTCCCATCGGAAATCCAGGTCCGCAATCTGACCCCGTCCATAGGCGGCGCGGGCGGCACGTTGGACCGCCAAGTCTTCATCTTCTTCGATTTCAGCAAGCAGAGCATCGGCTTCCTCAAAATCACCAGCAGACAAAGCGTCTTCTGCTCGGGCGATTCGCTCGGCCCCAATTTCGTTGCTTTCGCGCGCAAGAAGTGCTTCTAGCTCCGCCACGCGCGATTGTGCGACAGCGAAAGACGCATCAAGATCGTCCAATTTTGCTTCTAAGGCAGACTTCTCCTGTATCAGGGTCTGGCGAGCATCATCCTCTGCCTCTGATGCACGAGCGTTTCTGTCCAGAACCTCGACTTGTAGGCGGGCTTTGAATTGATCCTTTTCGGACACATCTGGCATGGCCTTGAAAACAATCGACATGACCTGAAGCGCCAGACGATAGGGCGATTCCCAATGTTCGGAACGGCCCACGGTGTGATCCGCCAAAAGGCGTTCGCGCAAAGCGCGCTGGGCATCCAGGTCAGCGCCAGATTGGTCAGTCGCGGGTACGGACCCTGGGGGTGCTACATAAAAATATGCGGGAATGACCGGATCATGTCCTGCCGCAGTGCCGATTTCTAATTCGGTAAAGCTGCGATCCTGATCTGGCGGAATGCGCCCGCCGTAGTGGAAGCCGATCAGGCCGATCAGCATATCGGACGCCTGCACTTCATCTGCGCACAATTCAGCTGGACGCCTTGGATCTGCTTCGAAATCCTCCATACGCACGCAGGTCGCGCCGGTCATACGGATCGCCTCGTATGCTGCATCACGATAAGGCTGGAGATCAGCACCCGTCGACGACAAAAACACCCGGTACGTCATGAAATCCCCATATCCGTCCCGGCGAGGATACGGGTCAAGCCGTGGTTAGCAAAGGGCTAATCGGGTTAACGGATTGGGTCCAGTTTCCGGGGGTGGTGCCAGATGGGTCGCCCTCTGATCGGGTCATAAGGCGATTTGAGTCTGTCAGTGTTTACGAAATAGACAGCTGTCCAGATTCTCAAGGCGGGCTGAAGCCCGCCCTACGGATGGGTTGAAACCCACCCTACATGTGGCTCCGTAGGGCGGGAATTTTCTCACCGCTACCGTTGCAACCGTTTCATCAGAGACGACGTGTCCCAGCGATTGCCGCCCATGTCCTGGATCTCGCCATAGAACTGGTCGACCAGTGCGGTCACGGGCACACGGGCGCCGTTGGATTTCGCCTCGTCCAGAACGATGCCCAAGTCCTTACGCATCCAGTCCACGGCGAACCCGTGATCATATTCATCAGCGTTCATTGTCTTATGCCGATTGACCATTTGCCAGGATCCTGCGGCACCGCCAGAGATCGCCTCGACCACTGCATCCACATCCAAGCCCGATTTCTGGGCAAAGTTCAGCCCTTCGGCCAGGCCTTGCACCAGCCCCGCGATGCAAATCTGGTTGACCATTTTGGTCAATTGGCCTGCCCCGATCTCTCCTAGCCGTTTGGTAGACTTGGAATAGGCATCCATGATCGGTTCGGCCTTATCGAAAGTCGCCTGATCGCCACCGCACATGATGGCAAGCTGGCCGTTTTCCGCCCCTGCCTGGCCACCTGAAACTGGTGCGTCGACAAAGCCGATGCCTTTTTCCCCGGCCATGGCGTGCAGCTCCCGCGCCACAGCCGCCGACGCTGTCGTGTGGTCGACAAATATCGAACCGGATGCCATCGCCGCCAAAGCACCGGTATTCCCCAGCACAACGGATCTCAGGTCATCATCGTTTCCAACGCAGGCCATGACGAAATCACATCCCGCCGCAGCCTCTGCCGGAGTCGGCGCGAAAGACCCACCATGCTCGGCCGCCCACTTTTCGGCCTTCGCTGTCGTGCGGTTGTAGACGGTGACGTCGTGGCCCTGTTTCACCAGATAGCCGGCCATCGGATAGCCCATCACGCCCAGGCCTAGAAATGCAGTTTTTGCCATATCGTCTTCTCCCGCGATCATGTGATTGGTTGAACCGCTGCCTTGCTTCTGCCAAGAGACCTTCCGGGTCAAGGGGGGTCAACCGGGTCGAAGCGCCCAAAGGCAAGGCATGCGTCGCGACAGATGAATGTCATTTTGAAATGGCTGGTCCGGCTATTTGCCGTTGTCGCGGTGCTGACATCGGCAGCAGGACTGATGGGATGGTACCTGGCGACCCAGTCGATCCCCGACTACGACGCCGAATTCACCATGCAGGGCCTGGACGGGCCGGTGCAGATCACGCGGGATGCCAATGCCGTACCGCATATCCGGGCGGAATCGGATGCAGATGCTTTTTTTGCACTGGGTTTGGTGCACGCGCAGGACCGGCTCTGGCAGATGGAGCTGACACGCCGGGCTGCCCAGGGACGGATGTCCGCCTTATTGGGGGAGCGCACAGTCGAGTTGGATCTTCTGGTCAAGACGCTGGATCTTTACGGCTATGCCAGCCGGGCCGTGCGGTACCAGACAGACGAGACGAAGGCTGCTCTGCAGGCGTATTCCGCCGGTGTGAATGCCTGGATCAGCCAGGTCAACGAGGACGCTATGGGGCGCGGCGCACCGGAGTTCTTCGTCTTCGGTGCGGAGCTGTCGCCCTGGACGCCTGCGGATAGCATTGCCGTGTTGAAGCTGATGGCGCTAAGGCTGAGCTCGGCGGCGCGAAACGAAGTGCGCCGGGCCTTGGTGCAGCTTGCGCTGCCTGCGGAACGGGTGGCGGACATCCTGCCGGACTATCCCGTGGGCGCGCAGATCACCCCTAAACGGCCGACGGGGATTTTGCCCGGTGCCAATCGGGCCGAGTTGCCCGAGGCGCTGCGATCCATGCCAATGCGGGGACCTGGGACGATGGATGAGCTGTTGGTGGCGCTGGGTAGTCCCGCACCGCCGGAACTGGCCGGGGCATCCAATGCATGGGCCGTGGACGGGACACGGACGTCCAGTGGAAGGCCGTTAATGGCCAACGATCCGCATCTTTGGCTGTCAGCGCCCTCGGTCTGGTATCTTGCCGATGTGCAGGGCGCCGGGCTGTCGGTCATCGGAGGCACCTTGCCGGGAGCACCGGCGGTTCTGGTCGGGCGGAACCGATCCATGGGTTGGGGTCTGACCACGGCGAATGTCGATGATCAGGACCTCTATGTCGAGCAGGTGAACCCGGACAATCCCGATGAGTATCTGCTGCCAGACGGGACATGGACACCGTTTCAGACCCGCGACATTCGCATCGAGATCGATGGAAAGACCAGCCTGACGCGTACTGTGCGCCGGACCCGCCATGGACCGGTTCTGACGGGCGAGCAGTTCGGTGCCGATCGCGTGACACCGGATGGGTTTGTTACAGCGCTGGCCTGGACGGCGTTGGAAGATGAAGACCTGTCGATGACCGCCGTCATGGAGATCATGTATGCTGGCAGCGTCGAGGCGGCAGTAGGGTCTGCTGGAAAAGTCCAGGCTCCGGCACAGAATGTCGTGATGGCCGACAGTGACGGAGTAGCCCTGGTGGTTGCCGGCAAGGTGCCACTGCGCGGCCCGCGCAGCCTTAGCTTAGGGCGTGTCCCATCAGCCGGAGCAAACGCGGGCAACGACTGGCAGGGCTATATGGACCCGGAAAACGCCCCTCAGGCGGTGCGTCCGGAACAGGGCGCCGTTGCGAATGCCAATAATCGCACGGCTGATGCGGCCTATCCCAGACATCTCAGCTTCGACTGGGCACGGCCCTACAGGATCCAACGGTTGGACAAGGAGCTGACAGCACGGGCGTTCCACTCGCTGGACGGGTTCGTTGCGCTGCAGAATGATGCGATCTCGGAAATGGCACGATCAGTGCTGCCGCTGATCGCCCAGGATCTTTGGTGGCGGGACGGAACGCCAGTGATCGAGGACGACACCCGCCGGCGGGCGTTGGAACTATTAGGGGTTTGGAATGGCGAGATGAATCAGCATGCGCCAGAGCCATTGATTTTCATGGAGTGGATGCGGGCCCTGACCCGCCGATTGGCGCTGGATGAACTGGGCGATCTTTATGATGATTTTCAGGGGCCTCGGCCACTATTCGTCGAACGTGTTTTCCGCGACGTTGATGGCGCAGGCATCTGGTGCGATGTGAACAAGACGCCAGAGAAAGAGACCTGCGCGCAGGTCGCCGAATTGGCCTTTGACGATGCCTTGGCCCGGCTGACGCGGGATTATGGCGATGGCGTTGATGGCTGGCGGTGGGGCGCCGCCCATGTGGCGATACACCGGCACACGCCGTTTGGATACCTGGAACCCCTGGGGATCTTATTCAACATCCAGCAGGAAACAGCAGGCGGCAATCATACCTTGCTGCGCGGGCAATCTTCGGGTGTCGGGAAGCGCCCGTTTTACAATGTGCACGCCGCTGGTTTGCGGGTTGTGTATGATTTCGCTGACCCGGATCGATCGATGATGATCATCGCAACGGGGCAAAGCGGCCATCCATTTTCACAGCACTATGACAACCTGTCAGAGCTTTGGGTACGCGGCGACATGATCCCGATGTCCATGGACGACAAAGATGCCCGCGCCGGCGCTTTGGGCGTGACGATGCTGCGTCCGACAGAGCCATAGCAGATTTGTTGCAGGTTGCATTCCGTCTCGAACCGCGGATGCCAGCAACGCCCGCAAAGACCGGGGCGAATTTGGCCGATGGAAGTGCCGCTTCAAGACCCAGGCGCGCGGGCGGCTTCCCATGCTTTGCCAAATCGCGGTAGCCGTGCCCGTTTCAAAGCCGCCCGTTGACGACCGGACGCAATGTCATGCGCCGCGAGACTGCGCACAACAGCGGGTGCAAGCCGATCTGGAGCTTCGCTGAACAAGAGCCATAGAAATCCATCGGGATGCAGCGCTTCGACCCCATGCGGCTGCAGTGCGCGACGGGGAAAGTCCCGCAGATTAAAGGTGAGGATCTCTTTGGCCTCGGCCTCGATTGCCGTTGCCAATACGTGAACATCGCCAGGGTCGGGCAATCTTAGGCTTGCCTCTGCCTCCGGATCGAAAACGACCATTGCGTCAGGGAAGGTCTCCGCCATCCGCGCCTGCACACCCAGAATGGCGTCTTCTGCCTCAGATCCCTGCTTGCGCAGCGCAGCAATGCGCCATTCGTCCAAAATCCGCTTCGACCAGACGGGGCGGAACAAACCGGTCTCGGCAGCACCCAGAACGATCCCACGGACCAGAGGGGGAAAGAAAACACAAGCATCCAGGACAATCTTGTGTCCCATGCTTAGCCGTCTAACCGGAAGAAATGCGCTTTCAGATAGCCGCCTTCGGGCAGCCCGATATGCACGGGATGATCCGGTCCGGCGCGACCTGCGTGGATCAGGGCGCCCGCCCGCCCTGCTTTGCGGATGCCGTCAACGCAAGCCTTGTGAAATGAGGTAGTGCCAACGGCGTGGCTGCAAGAACAAAGTCCCAGCACGCCGCCTGGCGCCACCAGGGGCGCTGCCAACCGGGCGACCTTTTCGTAAGCGCGTAACCCGGCGGCCATCGCGTCTTTGTTCGGCGCAAAGGCTGGCGGGTCGCAGATGACGATATCGAAGCTCTCGCCCGCCAGGTTCTCCAACGCATTGAAGGCATCGGACTTCTGTGTACGGTACTTCGCCGCTTGGCCCATTCGGTCGGATGCGGTCTTTGCCAGGTCCAGCGCGGCAGCTGAGCTGTCGATAGCCATCACATTCTCTGCGCCACCGGCCAGCATAGCCAAGCCGAAGCCGCCGACATGTGAAAACACATCCAGAACCTTGGCGTTCTTGGCGAAAGCCATCGCAAAGGCGTGATTTGGCCTCTGGTCAAAATAAAGACCCGTCTTTTGCCCTCCGGTGAGATCCGCCAGATAAACCGCGCCATTCATCGGTACCTCGATCGGACCCTCAGGCGCGGGCCCGTGCACGTGCAGACCGGTATCCAAACCCTCGAGCTTGCGAACCCGCGAGGTTGCGTTGACGACAATGGTCTTAGCGCCGGTCACCTCGGATATCGCGCCGATCAGTGCCTCTTGCATCCGGTCGGCCCAAGCGGCATTCGGCTGAAGCACGACAGCATCGCCAAAGCGGTCGACGATGACGCCAGGCAGAGAATCGCCTTCTGCGTGCACCAGCCGGTAGAATGGCGCTTCAAAAAGTCGTTGGCGCAGGGCCTGCGCCTTTCGCAAGCGTTCTGACAACCAGTGCTGGTCGATCTTGGCAATCGGGTCGGTGTCCAGAACCCGCGCAGCGATTCGACTTTGCGGATTGAATGCGGCAATCCCGCAATCCCGATCTGCCTGTATCAGCCGCACCAGGGTTCCCGGCTCCAACGCTTTTGTGCGCCTGTCCATGGCGATTTCGTCTGCAAACAGCCATGGAGCGCCTTCTGCAAATCGACGGCCCTTGCCAGGGCGGATTTTCACGATTGGGGTTTCGGAGGTCATGGGCGTTGCCTACCCGGTCAGGCCCAAAGAAAAAAGAGGCGGGTCCTTGGGGCAGGACCCGCCGGTCAGGACGCCAAGGGGGGAGGGGAGGGGAGAAGGCGTCCATCTCTGCATCAAGAGATAGGATCGAATTTCGAATTTGAGACCCCCCGTTTCTGCAAACCAGCTTTCACGTCAGGACATAAATCCTGTTATGGTTGTAGCCCCGAAGGACGCCGCATCAGGGGCGCATTGAAACTGGTATGCTGATTGTAAACGGAGGATACCCCAGGTCCGGTACCGTGCTGGTTGGTGCCATCATTTGTGCGGTGTTGCGGCTGGAAGGTCGGGATTGGGAGCGGTACAATCCCCAGGAACGTCGGGAGCTGCCGGATTTTGAAAGCAAGGTTCGCACCTGGCCTGACAGTGGTGCCATCCTGTTGATTCACACACATATCGCCGATGCCAATGTCCTAAGCGCTTTGACGGTACGAAGTGATGCCGTGGTTTTTTGGAACCATAGGGACCCCAGGGATGTCGTTGTGTCCTTGCGAAAACTACACGATCTGCCTCTGGAAAGGGCGCTTACTGCCGTGCAGGTTTACGCCAAGGTCGAACAGGTGGTGACACAGTCCAAGTTGGCGCTGCGTCTCAGATATGAGGATTTCGCGAAAGACCCTACCGCTTTGGTGGCGCAGGTTGCAGATCATATGGGCGCTGCCCTGAGTGAGGATCAGGCAAATCAGATTGCCCAGGAAACATCAGTTTCCCGGCATAGAAAAATTATGGAGGACATTGCGCAGGAAGCGCTTCCTGGTGTTCGGGTGATTCCGACCCGGGCGCGGCCGTTGCGCGAAGATCCAGAGACCCTGATTAACGACCGCCATATCCAATCCGGTGCAGCCGGGCGTTGGCGGCTGGAATTGACGGCGGATGAGCAGACGATCGTGGCCGACACATTGGGGCCGTTTGTGCGGGACCTCGGGTATGATGCTTAGGCGTTCAAGCAAACGCATCGGATTTAATCGGCATCCCGGCCATACAAATTCTCTGAAGCCTCGCGCGCCCACCCACCCTCTGGGGCGGCATATGAGCTTTGAAATCTTAGGCCCGAACGACTGCTTCCTTATTGCCGATTGGGAAAATCCGTAACATTGCATCTGATTTTTGCGGCCGATGTGTTGGGATCTGGACCCGCATGGAACGACGGCATACGGTGCCGGCCATGGCCCCCAAAGACACGAACCGACCCCGATTGACCAATGCCGATGCACGGCGGTTCTTTCTGCACAAGCATTGCCTCTGCGATATGGCGGGAAGCTCTAATGATTTAAAGTCTCTGATCGCACGGTTGGGGTTCGTTCAGGTCGATGCGATCAATACGGTCGAGCGGGCGCACCACATGATCCTGTCGTCTCGGCGCAAGCCGTACCGGCCCAAACATCTAAAGGCATTACTCGAGCGGGATCGGGCCCTGTTCGAACATTGGACACATGACGCCTCGGTCATTCCGGTGCAGTTCTTCCCGTATTGGCGGCGGCGGTTCGCGCGGGATGCGGAGCGCCTGCCGGGGCAATGGCGCGATTGGCAGGGCCAAGATTTCAACCGACAGATCAGCGAAGTGTTGGAGCGCGTCGAAAAGGATGGCCCGACCATGGCCCGCGAGGTTGGCGAGGGCGAGGTTCGCCAAGAGGGCATGATGATGTGGCGCCCATCCAAGGTGGCCCTGGAATATCTTTGGCGAAGCGGCAAGCTTTCGATCACAAGGCGAGAAGGATTCCAGAAGGTCTTTGATCTAACCGAGCGGGTGATTCCATCCGAACATCTGGCCCACATACCTTCCGAGGAAGAGATGATCGATTGGGCTTGCACCAGCGCATTGGACCGGCTGGGCTTTGCCACGCATGGGGAGATCGCGGCGTTCTGGGATCTGATCGGCCCGGCCGAGGCAAAGGCCTGGGTCGCGCAGCAACGTGATCTGATTGAGGTCGATGTTGAATGCGCGGGCGGAGAACCGCGCACCGCCTATATCCGGCTGGGCTGTCTCGACGATGTGGCCGATGCCCCGGACCCATCGGGCGGTGTGCGGATCATGTCCCCGTTCGATCCAGCGCTACGCGACCGCAAGCGGGCCAAACGGTTGTTCGGTTTTGACTACCGGATCGAGATCTTCGTGCCCGCGCCTAAGCGGATCTTCGGATACTATGTCTTTCCAGTCATGGAAGGCGCCCGCGTGATCGGGCGGATCGACATGCGCCGCATCAACGGGATCTTGGAAGTTCAGGCCTTCTGGCCTGAACCCGGGGTGAAACTGGGCAAAGCCCGGCTGCAGAAACTGCAGGCCGAACTGGATCGGGTTGGCCGGTTCGGCGGGTGCGGGGATGTCGAATTGGCGAAGGATTGGATCAAGGAGCCGGTGGTTGAACCGCACGGGTAGGGTAAACTCTGATCGGCGCAATGCGGGACAAAGCTGTCTTCTGGTGAAAGCCCAACGTTTAGACCCCGATTCGAAAGCCGACATGGGGGCTATGAGAAACTTGAGCCCTCTAAAGACCTTCGCGATCGATACCACGGATTGGGACTTTCAGGGCCCTGATGCCATGCTAAAGAGAGGACTTGTACTGAATTTGTGAAATGGCTCCCACGATAAGATGCCTCAAAAAATTATTTTGCGAAAACTGATCCGACCAATGCGGCCGTTAATATCATTAACGCTCATAGCCTTCACTTTCGTGCTCTCCAATACTCCAGCCAAATCCGATGAAACGCGCTTGACAGCGGACACTATTCTTCCTGTTCGAGTTGGCGAATTTGTCCTGAGACCCGTTTCCTCCTCCAGATTGAGGTAGAATCCGTCCCAACGAGGGAGACGGATTATGAAGAGATCGAGGTTCAGCGAAGAGCAGATCATTGCGGTGCTGAAGCAGCATGAGAGCGGCGTTCCAACCGCTG
>JBCCHJ010000063.1:0-33884 GCA_039028795.1 Pseudomonadota bacterium | reverse complement strand
CTTTGCCAATCACATCACGTATCACCCAGGCCAACCCGGATTGCCCCTATGTTGCGCTTGTTTTACCGCTCGATCTTGAGCTGTTGAGAGAGCTTGTACCGAGTGGCCCCGTAACGCCTTCAGACGCGCCGCGAGATCCGTTCTCCATCTCACTCTGCCTCGCCGACATTGAATTGCAAGACGCGCTAACGCGTTATCTTGACCAATCCGAGGAAGAAAACACCCGCGCGATGCTTGCTCCGATCACTCTGCGTGAAATCCATGCAAGGCTTTTAATGGGTCCGCACGGTGAACAGCTTCAAAGAGTCGTCTGGCATGAAACTACTGCCAACCGCATTTCCACAGCAACGCAGCACATTCAGTCAAACCTCTCCAGCGCTATTGCGATGGCCGACCTTGCAGACCGCGTGGGAATGAGCACGTCTTCCTTCTTTGAACATTTCAAGTCCGTCACTGGAACTTCGCCGCTACAATATCAGAAAGACCTACGACTGCTGCGCGCACGTGATGTTCTACGCAGCTCGAATAAGAAGGTTTCAGAGATCGCGTTCAGCGTGGGGTACGACAGCCCGGCCCAGTTCTCTAGGGAATACGCCCGGAAATTTGGCACGCCACCAATGCAAGACCGAACACCGACATTGATCGACTTAGCCAATCGCGCTGAATTCGCAAAGCGGCCAAGCGTAACACAGCGGCCCCAGCCGTGAGCGACCCCCATTTGACTAAATGATCGCTATATCAGCGCACAAATGCTTCCGATGCGACACTAGTCATAACGGTGTTCCATCCGGTCATTCGTCAAAGACCGAACCTTCACTTGACCGAGGCTTTCAACTTTCCGTTTTGCGATCTTTGCCTTTAGTCGCTCGATGAGTCGAAATTCAAATAACTTACCGAAACAGTGCGTCGTGGCGTTGGCTAAGTGAGGACCAAATAGTTGAAATCTGAGGAACATCCAGATTGAAATCATCATTTAGGCATTCGATCAGCGCTGCCTCATCTGTTAGCTGCACCGTGCTGGTTCCGGTTTCATTGATTGTCTTTTTTACAAGCCCACGCAGTACGAGATGCTCGTTCTTGAGACGCCGTTGCGCTGTTAGAGTTCTCACGAAAGGTGATTTTGGGTCGGACTGCAAACGGTGGTTAGCCCGTTCAAAGTAACTCATATCGACATTGTCCAAGGTGAACCAAAAGGAGCTCTCGTTTCTATTGGCATGCTCCGAGTATTTGTAGAAGCCGTCGGATTCCCGCCTTATCGAAATGGTGTAGGGCGGTTGGGACACCGTGATTGGTTGCACTGGAATTACTTCATTTGGCCCGCCGCCGAAGCCGACATCAACAAGCAGCGAGCCGTCACACTCAACCAACAGCGACATGTGATCGCCGCCAACGCGAGACGGTGGCCTGTTTGGCCCAACATGTCCCGCAATCATTGAAACTTCAAAACCAATCTCCTTGAGCAGCCATCCAAACAGCCCGTTGAGTTCAAAACACCAACCACCCCTTTGCCGGGTCACAACCTTTTCGTAGACGCGATCTAGCTGGGTTGAAACTTCGACGCCCAATTGCTGGTCGAGGTTTTCGAACGGAACTGTCCTTAGGTGGGCCTGTATCAATCCAACGAGCGTTCGGCGGTCCGGTGCGATTGGCCGGGTGAAACCAATTCTGTTCAGGTAGGCTTCTAAATCCATTTCTCCTACACCTTCCGATGAGATGGTTACATGTGCCAGAGCGCGTTGTAAGTCCTCAACTTAGGTTGAGATCAAGACCGATTTTCGCAGAGAAATCGCATCTGCTCGGACCTTCGGTGCAGTTGAGACAACGGCAGGAATAGATGCTGCCTTCCAGTGGCCACGACAGTTGATGCTGGAGGAACATCGGGCATTACAAAGTGCCGGGCTCTACCGGTTACAGTCTACGATGTGCCGGAAAACCTCCGCTGTGCAACGAGCCCAAAATGTCCAAGGGCCCTGACGCTACTCAACCAAGACCAAAGCGCGATTGGGTCACGAAGCCCCGGCTGCTGTTGTTTCCGAGTTGATGGAGCCGGTTGAAGCGGCAGGGCAAAGGTGTCGTCCTGCTGGGCCGGTCATATCGTCAACTTTTTTCAGAATCTTCGCCGCCTTCCATCTCCTCGAGGACCTGGATTGCTCCGGAAAGGCGCAGGAGTTGCTCCCGCATCTTGACGGCTTCCTGCTCCAGATGGGCCAACATGTTCTCACCCTTGGCATATTCGCTGCGCAGTTGGGTCAGACGCGCGGCAACCGAGTTCTTCGTTGTTTCGCCGGTCATTGCGGTCGGTCCGTCAATTGGGGGATGTATGTGGTGCCATCTTCATAGAAGACAATTCTCCAGCGATCTTGGTGATCGAGCAAAACCAACGCATACTGGTCTTGGGAGAACTGCCATTTCCAGTCAGGCTTGTCGATGTCTGCTCCCCAGCGCGACGACAGCCGCACGCCCCAGACTGAAAGATACTGACCGACGATCTCGCCTTCCACGTGGAGTGCTGTTTGCGGAGTGCTGGTGTTGATGCCGACCGGGCCACCGCTGGGGTTTAGCAGGATTGGCGTGTACCCTCTGTTCTTTCGCTCACCCTGAAAGGAAACTGCCTTCCCTGTGATATCACTATGGCTGCGCCATGGCCTGAACGTCGAAGACGTCTCGGCAATACTCAGACGCGGATGCGAAAAGGTCTTGCCAAATAGTGAAATCTTACCATTGACGCGTACCGAAGACGTCGCCACGTCGTCACTGCTTATGTGACCGGCGTCGATCGATGTGGCCTCTAGCTGGTGGATTTTGGCATCCTCAACATCGGCGCTATCAGCGGTCAGTGTATCCGCGCTGATGCCACCGTCGACACGCAGCCCTCGAGGCGCCGTGATCTCAAGCCGACCGAGGTGTGTGGCCTGTCGGTTTACGGCAATCGATGATGCGGGAACCGTTTCAGTCTCGAACGGCTCAGCCGCGTGAAAGCTGAGCCGGGCGCCATCGCCATGGAACTGCAGCGGACTGATGATACGTAGGGCTTCTCGGCCCATGGTGTCGCGGAATGGTGCGATCGGACCGAGTTCCACCAGCAGGACCAGATCGCCATCGTCATGGCCCGGCAGGTTTTCGTAAGTCACGATCAATTGCGCCCTGCCGTGCTCGGCTTGCGTATGTAGAGTCAACTCTAGATCCAGGTATCCACCAGGCGGCAGCACGCCAGATTCTTTCCGACGAATGGTGTGGTTGTCGATTTGCCAGTGCCCGCCGTCATGTTGGGCAAGGTTGACACTCAGATGATCCCCATCTGAAGCCAGCAGCCCCCATGCGCCATCTCTGACCCCCTTGGTCCAGTGCACATGGAGCCGCGTCGCCTCGTCACCTTTGTGCGCCAGCGGCACTGGGCGACCCGAGATGTTCAAGATGCGAACCTTCAGGGGATTGGGTGTCTTACCGTCATTCAAGACCCCGCCGCCGCCCACGAATCCTGCGATGAAAGGGCCGGACACGGCCGCCGATCCGGCCCGGACCTGACGCATCGGCAGATTGTGCGGAACATGGCGGCGCAGGACGGGAAGGTGTAAGAGTTGGCTGCCCCAGACCTCGGTGCCATCCGGATGCGCAAAATCTGCATAGTCCAATTGCACCCGCGTTGCCCTCGATCCCCCCTCCTCGCTAGCGCTGACCCCATCAAGACGGATCACCAACGCGCCTCCCGGCGCCAGCGTCTCCGCCGATGCGCTGGAAAAGGTCAGCCGCAGATCGCCATCATCGTCGTCTTGGGCTAGGTTCATTGCCCACGCGGCCTCGCTTTGCGGGGCGAGGGCAAGATGATCAGTATCGCGTAGAATACCGGGCCGAAACAGCAACGACACCACAGCCGCTTCGGTCGTGATGGGATAAGGGGTACGGTTGATCAACACCAACTCAATCGTCTGCGGCGAGCCGGTAATGCTCAGCGCCGGCCAACCGCCGGTGTGGCGCAGGTCGGCGTCCAACCCCGCAGCTTCCGGATGTTCACGGGTAGCAAAACGTGGGCTTTGCACATTCATGTCGTCACCTCGCAAGTTCGAAGCATTTGCGGCAGATAATCCATCACGGCACCTTAGGGTCGCGCCGTGCAATGACAGGAGCTGGACGTAGCTGCAACCAGCCGTCGCGTGCCACGACCCTTTGGGCCAGACGCGCGTGATGGGTCGTATCACGGATGCCGTGGGCAAGAGCATGGAGGCCGCGCTCGACCGTTTCCGGATCGAGGTCCAGGTCATCAAAACGATCATCGGGCGCATTTGGATCAGCCTGCATCAGAAGGCCGTGGTCCAGGTGCTCTTGTGGCTGCAACCTTCCCAGATCGACCAGTCGGTCCCAGAGCGCTGGGCCGACAGCACCGAACCCCGCGATCAGAGCGTCACGGGTTACCGTCGGATGATGCGGCGTTTCGGTCCAACTCTCTCCATCATGTTCTAGCCAGGACCAAGAATATCCTGGTTCGGCGGGTAGAGGTATTTCGACTGCATCGGGCAAGGTCAGGATTGGTGCAGTCGGGAAGGTCACCCGCATGGCTGCGACCTGATCGTGATACTGGTCTTTCGGGATAGCAATCGATTTAGTCGGCAATATACCAGTCGTTGCGTGTACCGAACCGCGCGGATCGACTAGCATCGTAACCGTCGCGGGTTCGCCCGCTAGTGAAAGCTGCAGTGGAAAATCCGAAACCGGTCCGCCCGGCAGTTTTTTGATAAGCGGGTGATCCACAGCGGCGTCCAACCCTGTAGGCGTCAGGAACCTGCCGTTCGCGAACCCATCGCCATCATCAATCCAGTATCCACACAGCCCGTCGTTCAGTTGACCGTGTTCACCCAAGCGGACGCCGAAGCGTACTTGTTCATACCCGTGGGTGGACTCCGTAGCGCCGGCCATTCGGGCGCGCAGGGCATGAAGCGACTGATCCTGGACCATATGGTGTTGCAGGGCCAATCCGATCTTTGCGCGGACGACGGCGACAGGCCGGCCAATTAGCATCGTACGCGCCTGGTGGCTTGCGGCGTCCATAGGATCAATCTTGTCCAGCGCTGCATCCAACGTTTCGACGAAAGCATCGACCAGCACCTCATCACGGCCGGCCAACAACCAGCGGATGACGCGGGCAAGGTTGAGATCCTCGATCTCTTCGGGCAGGCGCACCGGCCTTGTGGCGCCTGGTGCAGGTTGCCAGCGAGCCTGGTCGTCGATCGATCCGATGTTTTGTCCCGCAGCGTCATAGACCACGACGCTGCCATCCAAGTCATTCGGCGTCAGCCAGCCGCATACCGGCGAACTGGCGGGATGCGCGTTGCTCTCGATCTGCTCGTGAGCCGCTGAAAGCCACCGGAAGTCCAGCCGCGCCGGTTGACAGAATCGGACAGGAAGAGCCGCCTGATCGATCTGGTCCTCATCCGGCGCCATCCGGCTGGTTGAGTGAACTTTGTCTGGCCGCCACTCCCGAGTGCGCCCAAATGTGTCGATCACGCGCAGCCGCTGCACAATGACTTCGCCGGATCTGATCGGATGGAACGGGCTTTCCGGAAGCGGACTGAGAGGATGCAGATCACCAACAGCGGCCCTGACGCGGTCAGCCAGCCGCTTCTGAGCTGGCAATCCGGTCGGGTCAGAGATTGGAAGTTGCAACTCGTGGGCGCGCATCAAGAGTTGGTCATGAAATCCGCCCAGCGGCAGGATCATCGGCGCATCCGGCGACGATCTAAGCCCAGACCGAAGAGCCGCCGGCGCCTTTTGCAACCGGTTGTGCAGCAAGCGTCCGGCCGATGGGTTGATAATGCTTCGGCCCGAAAGGTACTCGTAGGTCCTTGTTTTTTCTCGGGCTGTCGCCGCCAGGTCGGGTTGGTCGGCTGGCAGATCGTGGGTCGATGTGACGAAATCGGCGTCGTATCTATCCCGCCCGGCGTTGCCACCTTCGCGCAACGGCTGCATCTCGGCCTGCCATTCGATCTGGAGCGGATGCCAGTTCTCCCCTTGCGACACGGTGAGATGCGGCAGATGCCCGTCGCGATGCCACCAATGGTCCTCGAAGCTCAACGGCGCAGCTGATGCGCCAGACATAACCCGTCCGCCATCCGATCGCTTGGACGCGGTAAATACGAACGTCGGATGCAAGCCCCTACTGCTCTTTCGCGTCTCATCGTCGAGATGGTCATCGGTCAAGAGCCCATCATGCCCATGACGTTGGCTTGCCCGCGACCGAGTTTCTCCCAGCGCGATTACCGGGTCGTTGGGCGCCCAGAAACGCGGCCCAGGTGTCATTCCCAGGGTCAGATCACCTCCTTCAGCGTCAAATTCGGCGAGCTCGGTCAGAAGCGCCGTATGTTGCTCGACAACGAGCCTGGCGAACGTATCGGCATCTGCATCGACCGCGTATCTGCTGTCATCTTCGGCAGAGACCAGAATACCAAGGCCATGGAGGTAATCGGTCCGCCAACTGGTCAGACCGGTAATCCGCATTCCGCGCGGCGGTTCAAGCCGGAAGGCCCGTGCATCACGCGGGCCCCGCCCCCAAGGGCCGAAGACCCGAGCGTGGCTTGTTTCGATCTTCAATTCACTAATCACGCGCAGGCCATCGAGCTCACCTAAGACCCCAGAGATCACAGCGACATGCTCGCCAGGTCGCAGGCGCGACTCGACCATATGGCCGTCAACGTTTCGCATGGGCGATGGGTTTTTCCCGCCGAATAGCTGGATGTCAGAAATGACGTCATTGACGTAAATTCTCAGACCCGCCAGCGGCTCTTCAGGTGCGAGCATCACCGTATGCTGCTCTCCCTCTTGTTGCCCGGCAGAACCACCCGATATGGCAAAGCTGTCTGACACGAGAGTGTTGCCCTTCGCATCCTCGGCGAAATAAAGACGTCCGGTCTCACGCAGCATTTCTTCGAGTGGTTGAAGCCGCGTGCGATCAATGAGGTCGCCAAGGTCGTCCAGATCGACGGCAAAGGGGTCGGTATCGCCCTCGGGGTAAGCCGCCTGCATGTAATGGCTCCAGTCGGCAAATAGCTCCTGTCTCAGTCCATTGATTTCCTCGCGGCGCCGATCATAGGCTTCCTGCAGCACATTCAGCCTGTTGAGATCCTCGGCCAGATCATCAGGGATCCGGGCACGCGAATCTGTGCCTTCGCCCAGATCTTGTTCCTTCGGTCGAATGACCCACACCCTATGACCGGGATGGGGTCGGAACTGTTCGGTATGCCTTGCCTCGGCAAGCTTGAAGCCCAAATCCAATGGATGGCTGGCCAGGTCCGTCGCTGCGAGCGACTGCACCAATCGATCCTGCTTATCCGCGGAAAGCCGCCGTTGCGCCGATCCCGATCGCATCAAAAAGGCCGCGTAAGCTTCGGCAGGACTTGCGCCTATCCCAATCTCACCAGGCGGCGCTAAGGCTGAAGCTTCCGCGGCATCGGCGTCCTCCGACATAAGCAGCGTTCGGGCATGGCAGAGCAGGCTGGTTGGAAATTTGTCCTCTTCATCAGGTTCGACTGCCCATCCAAAGCGTTTGGCCGCAGCGATCCGCATGGCGTCATTCCAGTCGCTTTGCGTTAGCGGCGCATCCGCATCATGCAGGCGGGACGCATTACCGACTGCACGCGGATCGTTCACCATCAAAGCTCGTGCCCGCTCGGGATCGCCCGCCAATTCGTCCGCCATATCCGCCAGCGGATTGCGGACATCCCCAGCGTACCAGCCATAGACGTCGTAATGGGTTTCATCGTCGAGCGGCTTGTCATCGTGAAGCCCAAAGACGCTACGGCAGGTTGGGTAATGTGCCGCAAAGGCTGGATCGCCATAGCCAAGAGCCGTCAATGGCGGGTCATGGGTGGTTAACAGGTTCCCACTCTCGGCAGGTGCGAAGTTTTCGTCTCTAACCTCGAATGTTCTAGGGTCAAGTTCGGTCTGCCGCCCCAAATAGAGATAAGGTGGTAGGCCGGGCTTCGGGGCGTTTCGCGGATATGCAATCGCCCGACGGTTGGGCCGATTGTGGCCGCGATGCACATAGTCGCTTTCGACTAACCAGGCCCGGCTGACATCGTTCTCGGCCCAAAGATCTTTGCTTCGCCGCAACACCAGCCAACGGTTGGGCACCGCCGGGAACCAGAGATCATTTACTTTGACCGGACGTTCAGCGCTGCGATGGCTCGATCCCCGCGTCAGCCCATCGGGCAGAGTCCAGTGGAGGTGGACGCCCGGGTTAAGCCAATACTGGTGGTCGGCAAAGGGTCTGGCAGTGATCGACGTGGCGAGATTGGGAACCGTGCTGGCATGGTCGCGGGTGCCGTCGAACCAGGGCAGGATTTCGAAATCGCTAAAAGGCCCTGTCACCTTCCGGGGGCGGTTTAGGCGGATCGCATCGACCCGGATCGGGACCAGAAGTTCAGACATCTGGCACCTCTGTCTTGAACACGACCTTCGGTACGCCTTCAATCATCGTTCGGGCAAAGCCGTGGGGCGTCGTCTCATTGAGGTCCTTGGCCAATCCCTGTAGCGAAAGATCGCAGATCTTGACCACCCGATGACCGCCCGGGCGTTCAGGGATGGGCGCCGCTTGTTTTGAAAGGCCGGCCGAAAGCGAACCATCGAAGCCGAAATGAATCGCCTGTGGATGCAAATGAACCTCCGCGCGCGCGAGCCGACCGGCGAAGAGTGCAAGCAGCACGCCTTGCCCCAACCGCTCGAATCGCAACCGCTTGAGTGGTGCGTTCTCCGAGTCGAATCCATCGATCAGAAGATCGGGCCAGCCATCGACGACAGACGACCGGACCAGCACCCCCGAGCGCGCCGATATCACAGGCAGCTCCGCCGAGTACTTCCGGTCGAGTTCCTGTTCGCTTGCGCTTGTTCGCCCGATGCTGAATGCCCCATCGGTCAGCGCGGCGATCCAAGCCCGATCGAGTGCAAAGAACCGGATCGACTCTTGCGGCAACACCGACGGTTCGGGGACAAGATAGTCGAAGGGAACTGCTGCCAACCGAGCTAGTGCATTCTCGAACCAGGTCGCCAGTGGAAAGTCCGGCCGGTCTTGAGAGGCCTGCACAATTTCGGGGTGATTGGCCTTATGCGCCTCGACAAATTCGGCATGCCTAATCCGCCGCTTCCACTGGGCCAGAGGAACGCCTACCTTCGGATCCTTGAGCGCCAAGAGACGTCCGAGTTCCCAGGCCGCTGAATAAGAGATATCGAGCATTCCTGTATTGCTTTCGCTACGCAGCAGCTCGGCCGCGTGGCGCACGGGGACAGGCACGGTCATATTATTTGGACGAATGGCCAGTGGGCCGTGATACCAAGATGCGGTTTCAGCGCCACTAGCCAGTCGATGCCGGAGTGGAACCGCACCCGCCGCAACTGGTGCGTTGGCCTTGGTGATACCGTCATCAGACATCGCCAAGTGTCCAGGCGCGAGCGCCGAAGTTAGGGACATGAAGTCTCCGGGCGAAGCATCGCAGTGAAAGGTCCATTGCGCGAGACTGACCAGCCGAACAACGCGTGGGCGACCCAGGGCTGACCAGTGCTGGAAGGACGCGCGGACTTCATCGTTGGGCCGCGTGCCGTTGATCCGACGGTATTGATGCTCAAGCGAGACGAGATGCGCCACATGCCGCTCGCCCGGCTCGCAGCGACGATTCGAGACAATGACAGCACGACTTATCTTGTCGTTGACAACGCGCACGCTGGTGAGGAGTTCCACCTCGCCGATCGTCGGTAGGATGTCCGTGGCCAGCCCGTGCGGCAGATCCAGAACCAGCACTGGCTGTTTCGCATCATCGGTGACTTCCGGCCGCAACTCGGGGAAACGCGCTGATCCGCCTGCCTTGGTCAGTGCGCCGGCCTTTATGATCTTCGTGTGTCCGGCCGCCTCTTTTTCGGTCAGCACCAGCAGTGCCAGCCAAGGCGACGCAGAATCGTCGCCCAAACCGCTGTCTGTAGCAAGTGCCGTACGCTCCCACGGTAGCGAAGCGCGATTGAGAATAACATGCGGCAGCACCGCTTCGAAACGCCCGTTCGCGCTGGCGGGGGGAAAGCTAGAGGCGATATCCGCTGGCGTTAGGGCGAACCGCGGACCTGCCACGGCGAATGTCAGCTTACGTTCGGCCGAGAACCCATGTGCATCGATTTCGTGCCGGACTTTAACCTCGTAGGCTCCATCCGGCAGGGACGGGCGGTGGCTGTCAACAAACCTAATTTTGTCGTTCAGGTCCAGGATCGGCCCGGTGTCGACTTCAACCATGACCGGCCTCGCGTGGCGCACCAAGATCGATGACGCCTGACAAGGCCGCCTGCGGTGCCGGTGACAGTCCGTCCGTTTTCAGACCCAGCGCCTCAAGATCGGCAATGGGTAAATCTGCGGGATGAGCGGTTGGCGGTGGTTTGGGTGGGTGGGGACGACCCTGCCGGTCCGCAGCAGGAAGCGGGATGAGCGAAGCCTCGATCTCCGAAAACGCTGCAGTCAGCCTTTCAACATCTGCCGTCGCTACTCCGGCGATGATCGTCGGGCGTTCGCTTTCTAGCAATTTCTTTGCTTCGCGTAGCCCAAGCCCTGTGATCTTTCGTACCAGCTTGATGACTTGGATCTTTCGCGGGCCGATGGCCATAAGAACCAGATCAAAACTGCCGAAAGATTGCCTTGTCAGATGGTGCGACGGGGCTTTGCGAATGCTGGCCTTCGCGCCGATCTCCTCGAACTGCTGTGCGATCGCCCTTGCCCTAGCACGCGGAATATGGCGCAGGATCTCGCCCTTCCCGGCATCAGCAATCGCTTTGGCTTCCCTTAAGCCCAAACCAGTCAATTCCCGAATCAACCGGATCACCGGAACTTTCATTGACCCTGTCTGGCGCAAGGAAAGAATGACGAGATCACCGCCTGGCGCAGCGGCGGGCGCCGTGATTGTCTGCGGATAGACTTCATAAATCTCGTCTGACACCTTCATTAGCCGAGATCGACCGGCCTTAACTGGTTTGACCGGCAACAAGGTCAGGCCGCTAACTGCATCGATCGGCTTGGCTTTAGGATCGGCACTGAAGGATTTGCCCCAAAGCGCTGATGGGAACTTGGTCTTCGCGACTGGCTTTCGAATTTTGAAGTCCTTGGTTACGTCCACCCCGCCACGAGAGATCGTGATCGTGTGCTTCGACACCCCGATCGAATGTCCGATGACCGGGGCGATACCCAGCCGGGCATTTTTTGCGACCTTCAAATCCGTTGATCCCAGGAATGCTGTATTGATTGGCACGCGCGAAGATGTTTCGAACTCCAACGCAACTGGTGCTACGATCGGCGTCTCACCGGCCTGACCGATCACGCCATCAGATAGGATAATCCCAAGCGTCGCATCCCGCGATTTCTGCGATCCATTATATCCGAGGAATGATGTCTCGAACTTCTTGAAACTTATGGGCAGAGGAAGATTCGCCGTCCGGGGACCGAACTCGACATCAAACGAGAAGACCGCCCAGTCGATGCTGGCAACGCCGCTGAACTTCGGCCCCCAGATATGCAGATCCGCCGATGCCGTCGTATGGAAGCACTTGTACCGCGCACCGATGCCGATATGCATCCAGGCATCGTAGTGAAACGGCTCCCATCGGACGAGGAAATCGACTGTAAAATCGGCCCAGGCATGCGCCGATCCGATCTGCGCATTGGCGTGCAATCCGCCCCCTGCCATCATAACGGACGGGGTCATTGCAAAATAGGCGTTGCCTTTCAGGCTGACATCATCGGTAATGGCGTACTTCAGCTCGACCCGGGGCACCGGGGGATAATGCTTCGGCACCTTGTAGTGTCGATTGTAACCGCCCACCGACAGGACGAAGTCACCTGCGTGCTCCCCCTTCATCCAGGAGTAGAACGCAAATCCGCCCGACAAGTGGCAGAGAGGCCCATAGACATAGGATTTTGGGTTGAGCCTGGCTTCCACCGCGATCAGGCCTTCACTCGGCGCAATCCTGGCCGTCAGATCCAATTGGATCTTTGCGAGTGCGGGCACTGACGCGGGCAGGTCCGGCGGGGTTGAGAAATCGGCCGTACCCACCAGATCGACCTCGAAATCGCGTCCGAACGAAACGATGGCGACCAGATTGCCGTGCAGCAGGCGGAATGAGTTGAACTTGATCCCTGCGGCAAAGAAATACCGGCCAAGTTCGGGCTGCACGTACTCATGCAGGGCACGCAGTTGTGCGTCGGGTTCATCGTCTGGCGGGTTGCCT
Organism: Pseudomonadota bacterium; assembly: GCA_039028795.1. GTDB lineage: Bacteria > Pseudomonadota > Alphaproteobacteria > Rhodobacterales > Rhodobacteraceae > Thermohalobaculum. Next base: position 21,644 of record JBCCHJ010000063.1, on the reverse strand, counting down.
ACAGCTGTGTCGCGCGCCGCCGCGATCAGCGGGAAGCTGCGGACATCCTCGATCTTTGGCATATGGATATGGCGGTGCACGCCGAAACCGGCCGCCAGTCCCTCAACGAAGAAGAAAACAGGCCCACCCAAGGGCATGCCCAGCACACCAAAGATAAAGACCGAGGGACTGCCATCCAACATCTTGAACGCGCCCAAGGCAGAGATCGAAAACTTGGGTGTCCCGATCATGATCTTCCCGGCAAAGTCGCCGTCGACGTTCAGGAAGCCGCCGCTAATCGCTAACGGACCCTTGCGCAGATCGAGTTCAAGCCCTTGCAGATGCGCTTCGAGATGTTGGTCGGAAAAGCGATATCGGGCGCCAAGACCGTTGAGCGAGAGCGTAAGCCCAGCGACTGAAATACCACCGTCGAAGGCGAGGTCGATCTCCTTGTCGCTGTCAGCACTTAGGGACCAACCGATCCGGCGGATGTGTAAAGGCCCCAACGACTTGCCGACCTCGACCCATTTCAAAGACTCCGCCCTGGCAGGTGGCTGAGGCGCCGGTTTGGCGGTCGGCTTCGGCGCCGCCGCCTGCTTCGGCGAACTGCCCAAGTCGACCGAGGGCAGACTGATCGGCGGACCACCGAGATGGAGTTCGGCCGAAAGATGCATGTTGTCCTGCAATCGCGCGGGCAATCCCAGACTGCTGGGTAGAAGGTCGCGTGCCTTACCGGCCGCCGAGAAGCCGGGCGACATGTAGTAGGGAGCGACACGCAGACCCAGCTGCACGCCCTTGGGCAGCAGCGCGCCTACGACGGGTACGTCGCCCAGTCTTGAAAGGTCGACACCCGCGTTCACCTCGGCCGCCAACAGCATCCGCGCCTTGCCGTCGAGCGCGACGCCAAGGCTGTCAACGCCGATATCGATACCTGTGCCGCCTGGCCCGAAGGTCGCAGCAGCATCGATGCCCAATGCCTGAAGCATCTTATCAAGGGTGATTTTCTGCGTGCCTGCAGCGTCGTAAGATCCGACGAGAACCGCCGATCCACCCTTGTCGAAGGCAACCTTCAGAACAACTTCGCCTAGGGTCAACGTTCCTGAGAATGCCAGAGTATCCCGCCGCTTTTCAATGTGCACGACCATGTCGGCATCATGCCCGGTCCAATCCAGCGCACAGTCCAGAACAATGCTCTGGTCGTGGGTGTCCAGCGCAACGCCGATATGACTAAGCTTGAGTTCTGCAATAGCTCCCGGCAGCTTTGGTGCGGCTTGGTTCAACTTGGATGCGACTGTTTTTGCAAGAGTCCCGATTGAAAAAGCCTGGCCGTCGAGCGCAAGCTCGCCCGCCATGCGCCAGCCGCCCGGATCGACCGCACCCGCCAGCCCGATGTTCAGCTTGTTACGGGCATTCACGGCAATCTCGACCACTGCCTCGGCGGATAGGGCGCTTCCTCCTGCGCCGCCTGCCAACACGACCTCGGCCATTGCCGATTTCAGCGTGAGCGGGCCGATTGTGAACAGGTCTGCTAGCTCGACATGGCCGACGACGTGACGGAACGGAAGTGACGCGGCGACGGAAAGAACCTGCAGTTTGTGCGCACCGCTGCCTGCAACCAGTCCACGCTTTGCCAGGAAGGGCGCGGCCTTATCTGCATCGGCAGGCGCCAGCTTCGCCGAGACAACCTGGCTCGGCAGCTCCAACTCCGCATCCAGTTCCATATCGTCGATCTGCAGCACAACCTTCGCCGTTGCCGTCATCTCGCCGCCATGCCAACGAAAACTCGCTTCAGCCATGCGGAGCGGAAACGTATCGGCCACAGTCAGGTCGGTTGCGTGCCAGGCGACCGTGAAGCGCAGATCTAACCCGCTTGGCGTCACCGGAGACCTGATCAGAGAAAGATCCTTCAGCACGACATCGCGAACCGGCAAGGATTCAGGGATGAAGTCCTCGTGATCCGTCAATTCCGTCAGTAGTTCCGAAAGATCGCCAATGCTGACGCCGCGACTGTCAACACGCAGACCGCTACTGTCTAGGCTGACCGGCCCGTCCACAACAACCCGCGGCAAATGGTTCAAAAGCGTTGCACTGATATGGTCGAACGGGTCCATCATCTTCACTGACTGAAAAGTGCCACCGGCGGCACAGAGATTTCGCGGATCTGGTGCAGCGCCTTGTTTTCAAGCGCCTTCGACCGCTCCGGCCCATAGCCGCGGGGCGGGTCTTGAGTGCTGTAGGGGTTGGGATAGTTGCGCACAAACAGATCGATCACGCCCTCTGCGCCAACCCGCTCAACGCGCTCCACCGACAACCCAACCTGCACAGCAAGAGCCTTTGTCTTCAACCAGTTAGGTAGCTTGGGATCTATCCCGGTAATTTTGGTCCACCAGGATCTTTTGTCTTCTTCGTTCTCTTTCTTGCTTTTCTTTACGAAGGGCGGACTGATGCCGAGCCGCTCGCCCTTATCATCCTCGGCCCAAGGCTCCGGGTTCCATCCAAGCGAGATCAGTGACCGGCTCTTATCGTCCTCGGATTCGATCCGATAGCGAAGCCTTATCGCCTGCAGGTGGATACGTGCATCGTCCCGTTGTTTCCCGTTCATCACATCCGCCAGCGGATTTATCTTGAACAGATCCTGGGGCTGTCCGTTCTTAAGCCGAAGCCATTCCGGGCGAACCAGCGCAAAGCTGCTCTCGAGGATCAGCGATGTCTCTCGCGACAGGACCATCTCATCGAAGTCCTTAATCTTATTGTCGTCTGCATGCTTCTCAGAGAGATCATCGCCCAGCCATTGAGGCGCCCTGCGCATGAAACCGCGCAGCTCTCTTGCGGTTACTCGAAGTTGCTTGGTCAAGATGCCTTCTAGTTCGGTCAATTGGGCGCTCGGCAAGTCCGGCAGTTTCGCACCGGCCGGCATCTTCCCAAGTTTTCGGCATGCACGTGCATAGTCTCGAACGCGGCGTGTCAGAATTGAAAGGCCAAAGGATATCCCGCTGCCGTTCGGCATCGCCATCGGGCTGCCTGGTCCGGGTTCGTGAAACCACTGAACAAATACCGAGTGGTAAGTCATCGCCGTCCAACTTGTGACATGGCGTTTGTCGCTGACACCCCGAAATTTGTCGTGCTTTGGGTTCTCTTTAGCGAGCCGGTTCTTGCGGCTCTGCGCGGTTAGTTCAGCGTCGAATAACTGCAGATTGTAATTGATCAAGGTGTCCTGGGTAGTAACCAGCGTTTTCTCGTCGCCATCCAAATCGCGGCCGGGCACAAAATTCTGGTAGCGCAAGCTCACCCGCTTGGAACCGACCCGTTTAAGCAACGCCGCCTTCAGCTTAAAAATCTGGGTTGGCGCAACCATCTTCATCCCCGCCGAAGCCTTCGCCCAGCATTCCATGGTAGCGAGATTCAGATGGCAGAGCGGATCGTTTTTGTTCTGACCAGGTGTCGGCTGCAAACGATCGTTGTTGTTTGGGTCGGGTGGCTTTGTGCGCCGCAACGCCCCAAGAAGCTCATCCGCCTCAGCGATCCGTAGTTTGGCAACAGCCAAAAAATTCGCGATCGTCTCTGTATGCGGACGTTCCTCGGGGCTCGCTCCGCCTTCCAGTACCTTCACCCAATCTTCGAAAGCTTCTTTGACCGCTTGTACATCCTTTTCCAGTTCGTCAACCTCGGGCAACTTGCTTGATTTTATCCTATTTTTGATCTTCCGGCCCAGATTGGTCACCGCTCGAACGATCGACTTTCCGGTGCTGACGACCGGAGCGTTCTGAACGTCGGGGATGACAGTATCGTCGAACCAAGCCGCAACAGTTTCGGCGCCTTCAACAGCCTTTCCACCATAGGCCTTGTACCGGCGCAGGCGAGCCCGAAACCCAGTGGCCGGTGCCTCGAGATCTCTAGCGTCCTTCTCGCCGCCAGCGATCCGGATCAACCAACGGGCAACCCGCTTGCGAAGATTCTGGACGAGCAGGTCGTCCACATAACCGGCCAAACCGCTATCATAAGCACTTGGTCCAGAGTGCACGACCTCTGCATCGACCAGCCGGGTTGACCTGCCGATCACCGCGCCCTCAAGCTTAAGGCCACCTGATACCCCCATCTCGTCCGAGACAAAGTTCTCGCCAAGTCCGCCCCAGGCGCTAGCAGCGGCCGCACCTTTCAACTCCCAGGTCTTGCCACGTAGATGTGCCATGGCCAGAGGTCTACGGCTTGTCCAGTCGGCAGGGTCGAGTGGTGGAATCGGCGCTTTTCTGTCCAACTTGGCCGGTTGCCCCGGCTCCATCTGACCACGCCTCCAGATCATCTGCGGCATCCGTGTCAAAACCAACAGACCATGCGCCGCGCCGGAGCCTGAAAGGGTCGCGCTGACCGGCAGATGAACGAATGGAACGAGCATCGCGCCAAAATCTATCTTGCCCGAGGCGGACATGCCGATGCCGGTTTGCGTATAGGCCGAGCTGAGCTGCCCCTTGTAATCGACCCCGGCCAGATTCATGCGCTGGTAAAAGCCAAGCACCCTTGCTTCGTCGCTTTCCTTTTGCTCAAGGTGCTTTTCGAGTTGTTTTTTGGTTTTTTCCGGCAAAAGCATTCTCCCCAGGGGAGAGCCTGCCTGATGCCTTGTCGATTGTCACGGGTTCATCAGCGCCGCGTTCATCCAAAGCCGGAAGAACGAGGGCTGGATACTGATCCCAACCCGATATGATGATGGCGGCATCCCCGGCGTGACTCTGGAACGCCCGGCTATTCAGCAGCTTCTGAACGATATGGTCCAGGCCGCTATTACCTTAACTCTCACACCAGCCGGATAAGATCGGCTTAGGCCAAAGCAAGCCCAAATTTTCGATGAAATTCAACAAAGACTCCGTGTATCTTAGCTGCGGGTGAGCGCTGGAGCAGCGCAATTGGAAAAGTGAGAACAAAACAATGCCGATTACAATCGAAGAGGTTACAGGAATTCAAGAGAGCTCCGACGTTGCTGCGCAGGCCTCGGCCCCAACCATTCCGCCGACCAGCTCCGCCCTGGTAGTCGTCAACTCAAATGACGTCATCAATGGTACTGCCGGGAATGACACGCTGGAAGGAACGGTTGGGGACGACTCAATATTGGGCCTGGCTGGTAACGACACGATTGTTGGTTTGGCTGGCAACGACACGATCGATGGCGGCGCAGATGACGATACGATCGATGGTGGAGAGGACAACGACACGCTGACTGGTGGAGACGGCGTAGATAGCATCGCAGGCGGCGAGGGCTATGACATCGTTGCGTTCCAGGACAATGGCACCACTGGAGCATTCGTCGATCTGGCGGCCAACGGCACGCTGGGCCTTATAAGAGACGCCTTCGGCAACACCGAAACGGTCGATCGCGCAACGGTCGAGGCCTATGTTGGCACCTCGGCGGGCGACTTCTTCTTGGGAGATGGCGGCGACGGTACCGGTGCGCTGTTTGATGCGGATTTCTTTGGCGGAGGTGGCGACGACGTATTGACCGGCAGCGGTGCAGCCCAATTGCTGGACGGCGGTACTGGCAACGATACGCTGAACGGTCTCAGCGGGAATGACACGTTGTTCGGCGGCATCGGCGATGATTGGCTGATCGGTGGCAGCGGAAACGATACTTTGGATGGTGGAGCGGGTGCGGATTCGTTCGACGGCGGAATCGGAACCGACATTGTCAGCTATGGTTCAGCTTTGGTTGGGGTCACTCTCGATCTCGCGACTCCTGGGAATTCGACGGGGGACGCGGCGGGTGACACGTTTGCCGGGATCGAAATATATGAAGGATCGGCACTCAACGATACGCTGATCGGCAGTGACAACGCCGAAACGATTCTGGGCGGCCTCGGGAACGATTCGATCGACGGTGGCCTCGGCGGCAACTCGATCGATGCCGGGGGCGGCGACGACATCGTCCTTTGGGCGTCTACCGGCAATGATCCGGCGGACACAGTTGATGGCGGCGCGGGCAACGACACCATCGATGGCGGGGGGCTTACCTTTGGCTCGGTAGCCTTGTTCGATCTGGCGAATGATATCTACACAACAGGTTTCTTTACCGAAACCTGGGCAAACTTTGAACATTACGACAATGCGTCGGCGTCCGGCAGCGAGCGGGTGGTTGGCACAACTGGTGCAAATATCATCAGCACCGGCAGCGGCAACAACACGATCAGCAGCCTTGGCGGCGATGATATTATCTATGGCGGCGATGGCATTGATACGATTGACGGTGGTGCGGACAATGACACCATCGAAGGTGGCCTAGGAAATGACAGCCTGAACGGTGGCATCGGCACGGACACCCTCAGCTATGCCAATGCCTCTGGCGCTGTGACTGTCAATCTTGGCACCGGCAGCACATCCGGCGCCGACGGGACCGATACGCATACCGGCTTCGAGAACATCGTTGGCTCGAACTTTGTCGATAATCTGTTCGGAGATGACAATGCCAATATCATTTTCGGTGGCGATGGCGACGAATTCTTCCTGCTCGGCAATGGCGGCCAAGACAGCCTGTTTGGCGGTGAGGGCAATGACGACGTCGGAGCAGGCGCAAGCGCGACAGATGTGGAAGCTGGTGAGCTTTATGATGGCGGCATCGGCGCCGACACGCTTGAGGTTTTGACCAACACCTTTGCGACTCCAGAAATCTACGATTTCCGTCAAGCGACGGTTCAAAATTTCGAAAGGTTGCTTGTCGGGTTTGGCGGATCCTCAACAGGCGGGGACGTCACCGCCCAGTTCAACGCTGCACAGATCACCCAATTCGGCATTTTCAGCAGTCAGAACTTTGCCGCAACCGGCAATCAGACCATCGAAATCTCGATGGCGGATCAGACTGTTCTGAACTTGTCTGGGGTGACGATCGCTGGCTTCACCGATGCGGGCGACACTATTCGAATCGTCGGCGATAGCGACGATGAAACCATCACCGGGACGTCGACTGCCGACACGATTTTGGCCGATTCTGGCAATGACACCATCGAAGGTGGCCTAGGAAATGACAGTCTGAACGGTGGGACCGGGACGGACACCGTCAGCTATGCCAATGCCTCTGGCGGTGTGACAGTCAATATTGACATCAACAGCGCATCTGGCGCGGACGGAACCGATACACTTACCGGGTTCGAAAACATTATCGGTTCTGGCTTTGTTGATAACCTTTTCGGAGACGGAAACGCCAATGTCATCTTCGGCGGCGGCGGTGGCGAGTTCTTCTTGTTCGGCAATGGCGGCCAAGACAGCCTGTTTGGCGGTGAAGGCAATGACTTTGTCGGACCAGGAGGCTCTGCGTCAAATGTCGAAGCCGGTGAGCTTTACGATGGCGGTGCCGGGGTCGATACGCTGGAGATTTTCACCAGCGTTGTTGCTTCCCCACAAGTCTATGACTTCCGCCAGGCGACAGTTCAAAATTTCGAGGCGCTGATTGTCGGTTTTGGTGTGAATTCAACAGGCGGGGACGTCACCGCGCAGTTCAACGCTGCGCAGATCGCCCAGTTCGGCAGCCTCAGCAGTCAGAACTTTAGCGGCTCCGGCGATCAGACCCTTGAAATCTCGATGGCGGATCAGACCGTTCTGGACCTTTCTGGGGTTACGATCCTCGGGTTTAACAATGCGAGCGACAATATCCGAGTTCTCGGCGATTTCGATTCCGAAACGATCACCGGGACTTCGGTTGCAGATACGATCGTGGGGGATGGCGGCGCCGACCTGATTTATGGCGGCGTGGGCAATGATACCCTGGATGGTGGCGGTCTAGACGGCACCGCGGACCGGGTTTTCGGTGGTCAAGGCGATGACCTCATCCGGAACTCGGACGGTTTTCAGTCAGAAACACTAGATGGGGGCATTGGCAACGATACGCTCGACATGTCCGGGTTGCCCCTCGGCGACGTCACGGTCTACGACCTGGCGGTGGGGACAGTGCATTTCGAAGGAAGCGCTGTCACCGATACAATTCTGAACTTCGAGAACCTGATCGGGCACGCGGGTTCTGAACGGGTCACAGGTACCGCTGCGGCGAACACGATTTCCACCAATGCTGGCAATGACACAATAAACGGTGGCGCCGGAGCGGACAGTTTGGACGGCGGCACAGATGTCGACACGCTGTCCTATGCAACTTCCAGCGCCGGTGTCAGCGTCGACCTTGGCTTGGACACGGCATCTGGCGGAGACGCCGAGGGCGATGTGTTCGCAAACTTTGAAAACCTGCATGGCTCCGCGCTTGGCGATACACTTCACGGCACTAACGGCAATAACACCATCGATGGCGGCGATGGTATTGACCTGATCTTCTTGGACGACGGCGGCTCGGACGTTGGCCAAGGCGGGGTCGGAAATGACGGTATCTTCTTTGGCGCAGCCTTCGATGCCACCGACCAAGTAGACGGCGGTGCAGGTACGTTGGACCAGCTTGCACTTCAAGGTGATTATTCTGCCGGCGTCACTTTTGGCGAAAACGGCACAACCGGTATCGAACAAGTTGTCCTGCTGCCCGGCAACATTACTACCTTTGGTGCGCCTGGGACAGAATTCTATAGCTACAATCTGACCCTTGTTGACCAGAACATCCTGTCCGGACAGCAACTCGCCTTCCAGGCAAACCAGCTACGGGCAGGCGAAGATCTAACGATTGATGCCTCCTCCGAGACAGATGGCAGTATCTTCACCTTCGCCGGGCTTGGTACAGAGAGTATAACCGGCACCCAACAGGACGATGCGTTCTTCTTCGGCACTGGCCGCTTCAATAACGGGGACCGGGTCGATGGCCAGGGTGGTGGGTTAGACTCCATCGGCCTCCAGGGCGACTTCTCGGCCCCTTTTACCTTAGGCGCAGATCAGCTGGCCAGCATCGAGATTTTCGCCTTGATTTCTAGCACTGACCCGCGTTTCGGCTCAGGAGGTAGCACGTCCTTTAGCTACAACATCATCACCGATGATGGGAACGTCGCTGCCGGGGACTTTATGGCCTTTAGCGCAAACGGCTTGACCGAAAATGAGACCTTCACTCTGGACGGCTCAGCCGAAACTGACGGGCGGTATCTGATTTTCTCTGGCAATGGTGCGGATACGATTGCTGCCTCCCAAGGCGCAGATGAGATCTTGGGCCGCGGCGGTGCCGATACACTGACAGGCAATGGCGGCAACGATACGTTCATTTACAGCAATCTCTTCGACAGCACCTCAACGGCCACAGATCAGATCACCGACTTCACGGCTGGGGATGTGATTTCATTGTCGGCACTTGACGCCGATACCGGTGTAGGTGGCAACCAAACGTTCAGCTTCATTGGCGATGCAGCTTTTAGCGCTGCGGGGCAGCTGCGGGCGGTAAACACTGCTGGCAATGATTGGCTGGTTGAAGGCGATGTCGACGGAGACGGAGCTGCCGATATCGTCATCAATGTCACCACCAGCGATGGCGATCCACTCACAGCGGCCGATTTCTTGCTTTGAGGAAGTGCAACTTGCATCGGGTGTCGGAGGTCGTAGGAAAGGATGTCATTTTAGGCCTGTAAGATCGGATCCAGGCCATAGACTTTGCCCGTGAATGTCCGGTAAGCGTCTGCTGTGCTGAAGTAATACCGATAGGCGCTAGCGTCTGCTAACGGCTGATTGTCCATGCTGCACCTATGTTAGAATTTGTCATTCCGCAGCGTAACCGAAGGTCGGGTTAGAGCTTAATAGGACGCGGCTAAATAGAAAATCCTACGTCTGTTTAGTCCGCGGACTGTGAGTTCGACCTCTTGGAATTTGCAGGCGCGGCGAATGTCAGCAATGCGGGCTGCGACCGCAGCATCGGAGCTGGGTGGTGAATGTCTCTTATGGGCGGTCCTCGATTTGCAATTTCGCCATGCGACTTCGGATGCCGTGCTGCCTCCGAGGTAAGCTTCGAGCCGTCACCGACGGCCAGGCTCGAGTTCAGATTGAAACCTGGAAGATCGAAATGGCGTGAAGCACGTGCAATCACGTTTTCCACGAATGAACGCGATAGGCACCATCTGTCACCGTCCGATAGCCTTGCACCGCGCGGGATAAGCTCCGAAGCCAGTTTCCCGAGCTCCAATGCAGTATATACATCGTTCGCATTTGCCTAAAGGTCATTCAGCGATCGCGGACGGCGCCGGCGCCCAGCGGCCATTGAGGAGCTCGCATTGATGCCCGCGCCCTCAAACACGGGAACGACAGTTTCTGATTGTGCGGACGCCATCATCACTTCGAAGACGGTTGAACTGGGGGCTGGGAGATCCGCAAGTCTTCGAAAGCTGGCATTCCAAGACATCGCTGCATGCCGCACGCGCGCCGAAGCTGCTACCGCGGCTTGATAATCGTATTGGGACTAACAACCCGAAAAGTCGATTTCCACCAGTCGGAAATTTATCAGGAAATGCGGCCGAGTCTTTTTAGACGGCACGTCCCCTATTGCAGTTTGCGCAATCTGATGTTCTACAATTGTTGCTTCAACAAACCGACCGTATCCCAGCAAATGCCAGGCGTTCAACGGCTCACCTAAGGGGGGAGACATGCGCCAGGCATTCACGCTTACGGCACTTGCCGTCATATTTGTATCGACTCAAACGTACGCTCAATCGGATGGAGGTCTCGTCAGCGAAGAGATCTTCGTTGAGACCGACAACCGAGTTGAAACACCGCTCGACGAAACAACCCGATCAGTGACTGTGATCACCGCGGAAGAGCTTAAGAAACAGCGGGGCATCACCCGCAATGTTGGCGATATCTTGGGCAAGCTGGTCCCCGGCTTTGGCCACAGCCAGGAACTGACTTCAGACTTCGGTCAGGATCTACGCGGTCGGTCTTTCCTAACGCTTGTTGATGGCGTCCCGCAGTCGACACCCCTGCGCGACGGTCGGCGGTCACTTAACTCGATAGATCCGGATTTAATCGAACGCATAGAAGTTATCCGCGGCGGCACCGCAATCTTCGGCTTCGGAGCACCTGGCGGCATTGTAAACATTATCACAAAGCGTCCAAAAGACGGCGTATTCAATGCGAACGGACGTATCGGAACCGCATTTTCACTGACAAGGCCGGTGGCCGACTCTCTGAGCCTTGAAGTGGCGGGAGATGTGTCGGGAAAGATTGGGCAGTTCGAGTATGTTGCAGGGGCGTCTTATGTGACCAGGGGGGCGGCATTTGATGCAGATGGCGACCGCATACCTGCGGATTCGGTAGGTATACAGGGCGGCATTTCGGATATCGACAGCCTGAACCTGTTCCTGAAATTTGGTTACCATATCAATGACAAGCACCACATCCAGATCGGTGGCTTCTACTACGACTTCATTCAGGACTCCGACTTCTCAGCGCTGTCACCAACCACAAACTTCCTGCCGACAGATGTAAAACGCGATGCGCTGTTTGGCGACCCGAATATCGAGGATCCGGGTACAGAAAACTTCAACATTAATCTTGAGTATACAGGCGAAGACCTGTTCTTTGGCACCGATGTGAAGGCTCAGATCTTCTACACCGATCTGGAGGTCACGTTCGGACGTTTCATTGTTCCGGGAACCTTAATCGCCTTCGATCAAACACGCATCGAAAATCAAAAGCTAGGCGGGCGCTTCACCGCAAATACCCCCATTCCGTTCGATATTGGTGGTAAGGAACCCAGCTTCACCTGGGGCGTCGATGTTCTTACTGATGAGACCACTCAAATCGCGATAGCTCCAACAACTGACGACCGTGATCCTTCGGGCGATCAGTTCGCCTATGCGTTCTTCGGACAGTTGGAGGTCCCCTTCGGGACCTTTGCAAAAATCTCCGGTGGGGTCCGGCATGAACGTATCAGCCTGGACATCAGTGAGTCGATAAATACGGCTCTTATTGACCCTATGACGAACCCAACTGGCACTGTTCCGGGTGGGACGATCAAGCTCTCTGACACACTGTTCAACATCACGGGCACGGTTTTCGCGACTGACGAGATCAGTTTTTATGGCGGCTTTAGCCAAGGGTTCACGACCGGTGACATTCTGCGGGTCGTCTCGGACCAACTTTTCGCCAATGCAACCGAAGCCAGTGCCGAGGTGCAACGCACCAACAACTATGAGCTTGGTGCAAGATACAATGACGAAATGTTCTCGGCCGAAATCGTCGGGTTTTTCAGCAGATCCGATAACGGTACGAGCTTCGATGAAAATTTGAACATCTTGACCCAACCAGAACGAATCTTTGGTGTTGAGTTCAGCGGAAGCGCACAGGTCTTGGATGAGCTTAAAATTGGCGGCACAGTTGCTTGGCAGGAAGGCGAGACCGACACGAACAATGATGGCAACTTTGATCAGGACCTGCCGAGCACGCGTATCGCACCGCTGAAGGTCACAGGCTTTGTCGAGTACCAACCCGTCAATTGGGCAGACTTGCGTTTGCAAGTAACATATACGGGGTCGCGGTCGCCAAACACTGTGGATCTTGCACCCGGGCTAGCACCTTTCGGCGGCACCTCGGATATTGATTCCTATACGCTCGTTGATCTCTATGCTGCCTTAGAAGTCGGCCCTGGGCAGGTCGAGCTTGGAATTACCAACCTGCTGAATGCGGACTATTCGCCAGTGGTGAACCAAGCCTTCGCTGGCGACTTCGCAAATTCGCGCGGGCCAGGAATCGCGGGATCGCTGGCATATAGGGTCGAATTCGAGTGATCGGTGATGCAAAGATCAGATGATTGCCGGGGCCACCCCGGCAATCTCGACGTTTACGGGGGTTGTTCTTCCGAGCCATAAGGTCGATTGAATGTTCCATCTGCAAAAGGTCAGTCATCGCTATGACGCCGCGACGGCGTTGTCAGTAGACGATTTGCAGATTGGCGAAGCTGGCCTGACCGCGATTGTCGGGCGCAACGGATCGGGGAAGACCACGCTTCTGCGTGTTCTGGCGCGAGAGATCCGCCCCAAGGGCGACGTGCTTTTGCAAGGTGAGCCGCTCACCGCGCAGTCTGCCCGGACCTTTGCGCGCCACGTTGCCCATCTTCCACAAAACCCGCCTGCTGCGCCAGGCCTGACGGTTCGCGAACTCGTGGCATTGGGCCGCTATCCCTGGCGCGGTTTGCTGGGGGCGCATGGTGCTGAAGACCATCGCATCATCGGTGAAAGTCTGGATCGGACGGGTCTGACGACGGATGCAGATCGCCTGATTGAGACCCTGTCCGGTGGCGAGCGCCAACGCGCCTGGATCGCAATGCTGTTAGCACAGCAATCCCCTATCCTTTTGTTGGACGAACCAACGTCTGCCCTGGATCTTGCGTATCAGACCACCACCCTGGATCTGCTGCGAAACCTGGCTGCTGAAGATGTCCGTGTGATCATCGTATTGCACGATATCAATATGGCGGCGCGCTACGCCGATCAGATCATCGCGCTGTGCGAGGGGTGCCCGGTCTACCAAGGCGCCGCCGCGGCCTTCATGGACAGCGCGCATTTGCGCGATGTGTTCAATGTCGAGATGCTGATTGCCCAGCATCCCGTCACCACAACCCCCTATGCCATTCATGCCTGAGAGATCCCAATGCTTCATCGTTTGATCATTGTCATCGTTCTGGTGTTCTGGGCACCCGGATCGCCGTCTTTTGCGCAAACGATCGAGATCCAAGATCGACACGGCACCCACAGCTTTACCGCCTCGCCCAAACGCGTGGTCGCCCTGACCTGGTCCCTGGCCGAGCAGGTGATCGAGCTTGGCGTGACACCGATTGGGATCGCCGATGTCGATGGCTACAATCAATGGGTGGTCCAGCCCACCGTACCCGATGGTGTCGCCAACACCGGTCTGCGGGGCGCACCGAACTTCGAACGTATTGCCGAACTGCGGCCGGATGTCATTCTGCTGGGTGATCGGCAAGAGGCGTTCATCCCGCAACTCGAACGCATCGCACCGGTCTTGCAGTTCGAGCTTTTCAGCGACACACATGACAACGCCGCAGTTGCGCGCCAGACTTTTCAGACTCTCGCGAAGCTCTTTGATCGAGAGGCAGAGGCAAAGGCCCGTCTGAAAGCCTTGGATGCCAAGCTTTCCGAACTGGCTGCGTCTGTCGCGCATGCCTATCACGCGGCCCCGCCCAAAGTGTCCATCGTCCGCTTTGCCGGGCCGACCGCGGTTCGCGCCTATGGTGGAAACTCCATGCCTCAGGCGGCCTTGGATGCGCTGGCAATCGATAATGCATGGCCTCAACCGGTGTCAAAATGGGGCTTTGTCACCCGGCCGGTGACCGAAATGGGCAGCATCACGGACGGCTACGTTTTCTACATTGGCCCGCTGGAGATCAATGAGGAGGTCCTCGCGTCGCCGCTTTGGCAAGCGATGCCGATCATGAAAGACGAGCGGGTTGATGGGATCGACCCGGTCTGGACCTATGGCGGCGTCTTTTCCATCGGTTACATTGCCGAATTGATCGCAGCAAAACTGATCGAGGCCGCCCCGGAATGAAGCTGCTGGCCTGTGCTGGGCTGCTGATCTTCTGTGCTGTTTTTCATGTCCTAATTCAAAGACCACCTCAGCTGCCGGACATCTTGGCGTTCCTGCAGGGTCAAGGCGAAGCGGACTACCCGATGATCGTCTTTCGGGATGCCACGCTGCCGCGTACGCTGATGGCTTTGTTGGTGGGTGGCGCCTTGGGCATCGCGGGCAGCCTGATGCAACAGTTGTTGCGCAACACGCTGGCTGCGCCAACGACGCTGGGCATCGCATCAGGTGCATGGTGCGCCTTGGTCGCCGGCACAGTTTTCGCGCCGCCCGTTGCGGTTGCCTTTGGATTCTGGTTTGCATTCGCGGGTGGCATCTCGGCGGCTTTATTGGTGCTGGCAATTGCTGGCCCCAGGGGCATGGCTGGCCTGCCTGCGATCCTGGCGGGAATGGCAGTGAACCTGCTGTTTGCCGCGGTCGCCCAAGCCCTGGTGTTGGTTGAAAATCAACGCGTGCGCGACCTTGGACTTTGGGCTGCGGGGGATCTGCAGCAGAATGGTTGGGGCGAGGTTACGGCCCTTGCACCGCTGGCTCTGATCTTGATCGGTATGTCGTTCTTTCTGGGTCGGCCACTTTCGCTGCTGCGGCTGGGAACCGAAACGGCAAGCGGCCGCGGGCTGAACCTGGCCCTCTACGCGCCAATCATCGCGGGGATTGCCATCGCTTTGACAGCAGGTGCGATTTCCCTGGTTGGGCCAATCGCATTTGTTGGCCTGCTGGCCCCGAACTGCGCGCGCCTTTTGGGTGCCCGCACGGCGCTGGCGGAACTTTTGGGTGCCTTGGTCATCGGGGCGACAGCTCTGTTGCTGACCGACGCACTTGCCATCTGGGTCAGCACGATGACCCGGGACATCATTGTCAGCGGAGTGGTCGCCCCATTGCTGGGCGCACCCGTTTTGATGTTGATCTTGTTGCGTCGCCGCCTGGCGGATGTACGTCCATCTCTTGAGTTTGTTTCCAGGTTTCGGATGCGAGGGACTACGCTATCGGTCCTGCTGAGTATCGCGTTGGTTGCAATCGGCATCGCAGCGCTGTTCCTTGGCCGAACGGAAACCGGGTGGATCTGGGCGGCGCCTGATAGCATCACGATCTCGTTCCGGTGGCCGCGCGTTCTGGCGGCGGTTATGGCTGGATTGGCCCTGGCGGCCGCAGGCGTGGTGTTGCAGCGTTTGCTCCGCAACCCGCTCGCAAGCCCAGAAATTGTGGGGATCAGCGCAGGCGCCGGCTTTGCCGTCGCCTTGGCGACTGTTCTGACCGGCAGTGTTATTGCAGATCCACGGCCCATCGCGATCCTGGGCGCGCTGGCGGCCATGAGCCTACTGCTTATGATTTTGCGCCGGGGCACGCACAGCGCTCTTGGCATCATCATGACCGGCATTGCCTTGGCGGCCATGTTGGATGCGGGGCTTGGCCTGGCGATATCAACCGGCGGCGATGAGGTCTATACATTGCTGGGCTGGTTGGCAGGAACCACGATTTACGCCGACGAAGATACGGCATTGGGCTTGATGCTCTCGGTCAGCATCCTCTTTGCAATTCTGTTGGTTTTGGCGCGCTGGCTCGATCTGATTTCATTGGGCCCGGCGGTGGCCATCGGCCGGGGATTGAACGCGCCTTTGGCGCAGCTGTGCCTGTTTACGGTCGCCGGATTTTTAGTCGCCCTGGCGACGGCGGCCATCGGCCTTGCGCCTTTCATCGGCTTGGTGGCGCCCAATCTCGCCCGTTTGATTGGCGCGGGACGCGCGCGAGAGCATCTGATCTCTGCCGCGCTGATCGGTGCATGCCTGATGGTCTTCTCTGACTGGGTGGGCAGGATGCTTGTGTATCCGATCCAAATCCCGGCGGGCCTAACTGCAGCTATCCTCGGCGGTGCCTACTTTATAGTTGTGCTCAGGATGCGCTCCACCCATTAGTGCCCGTTTCAACAGCGACGTG
Source organism: Pseudomonadota bacterium (assembly GCA_039028795.1). Taxonomy (GTDB): domain Bacteria; phylum Pseudomonadota; class Alphaproteobacteria; order Rhodobacterales; family Rhodobacteraceae; genus Thermohalobaculum. The sequence continues at coordinate 5,246 of JBCCHJ010000063.1, read as the reverse complement.
AACGAAGTTTGAATCTCCAAGAAGGTCCAATTTCATGCAGACATCGCCCCCCTTCCGAAATTCATAGTCCTGTTCGCTGGAGCGCCCCAACCATACCTCTGCGTGACTGCAATCCTGCCGTCGTTTCAAAGGAGGCACCAAATGCCAACAACCAACAGTGATCAAAACGCGCCCAATTGGAACACTGGCTTCAAGATTGGTTCGAAGAAGGTCTTTCAGGCAAAAGAAGTCTGAGAGATACGCTTTCGATAGGCTTGATCAGAGACAAGACCTTTTTCGATCTGCTGAACACCTCGAAACTCCGTGGGTTTAATCTCGTATCGCAGGCGGCGAGATTAGGCGGCGTGCTCTCCAGTGAGCACACAGCGCAACCAACTTGCTGCCGACCCCTGCAACCTATTTCTCTCTGATCGGTCTGACGGATTGGTGACTCCACCCTTTGTCCACGACGATTATCGCTCACCTGTCCTTCGAGTTCTAATGTGTGCTATTTGCGGACAAGGCCCGAGGAGAAGCTAATCGCTTCGAATGTGATCTCAATGGACTTAACTGATTGGCCAGATGTGGCCGGGGCGCCATTCGTCATCGGTTGAGATTGCACTCCTGCAACGCAACGAATTCAATGCTGCGCCCCGAAACGTCCATCGACAGTGTGCATCCAAACAGAAGGGCATTTCCAGAATGTTGCCCAAAACTAAAGCCATACGAGGTACAGGCGACGACATTGGTCCAATATGTCCCGTCTACTTTTTCCGCAAGTTGTCGCGTTCGATGACCAGCCTCCGGATGACATGCTCGAAGTTCTCTGCGGACTCGGGCGGTTTTTGTTTTGGTTGTGACGGGTCTGCTTCAGGACTGCTGACTCGGTCGCGTTTGCTCATTTTTTTCGTGGATCTTTTCTTCTTTTCGGTCATTGGACTTCCGTTTGCTTATGTGTCTTGAGATCGACAATTGCGCAGAATTCAATCGGCAACGGGTTTCTCTTGTTTGAACCCTCTCAACCCGTTGAGAAGTTCGATCGGGATTGGAAAAACAACGGTCGAGGTTCGCTCGCCGGCAATATCACTGAGTGCGTTGAAGTATCTTAACTGCATAGCGTTTGGTTGACGACCCAACATCTCCGCTGCCTCGACAAGTTTTGTGGCGGCCTGATACTCGCCTTCGGCATTGATGACCCGCGCGCGCCGCAGACGTTCTGCTTCGGCCTGCTTCGCGATCGCCCGGACCATTTTCTCATCGATATCAACATGTTTGATTTCCACGTTTGCGACCTTGACACCCCAGGGGTCCGTCTGTCGATCGAGTATCTCTTGTATTGCAACATTCAGCCGGTCTCGCTCGGCGAGCATCTCGTCAAGTTCGTGCTTTCCCAGCACCGAACGCAGGGTTGTTTGCGCCAGTTGGCTGACGGCTGTCGTGTAGTCGGCGACGTTGATGATTGCGTGCTCTGGATCAACGATTCTGAAATAGATCACCGCATTGACTTTAACCGAGACATTATCTCGGGAGATCACGTCCTGCGTCGGCACGTCTTCGACGAATGTTCTCAGATCTGTTCGAACAACCTGTTGAATGACCGGAATGATGATCACGAAGCCTGGCCCGCAGACCCGCGTAAAGCGCCCGAGCGTGAACACGACTCCCCGCTCGTACTCGCGAAAAATTTTGATTGCTGCGGCCAGCAAGAGGGTCAAAAGCGCCGCCAGCGCGACATAGACGGCCCAGTCGAAGATGTTGAACTCCATCACGGTATCCTCTCCTGGTCATCGGCTGCGGTGCTATTGTTCAAAAAGGGTGAGACGAGAAGCGTCAATCCATCGACGCCAGTGACCCGCACAGCATGACCTGCCTGCAAATCCGGGGGGCCCCGCGCGCGCCAGCGTTCACCCTTTGCCCAGACGTGGCCAGCGTCGCCCGCCCAGTCCATGACGCTTCCTTCGGCGCCCGCAATCAGTTCGCCCGTAGAGGCGGTAGCCCGCGAGTAGCTTCGCCAGGTAATTCCGACGAGGAAGATTAACACCGCGCCGCTGACGGCCGCCATTACACCTATCATCCACCAAGATAGTTGATAGGCCGGCACATCTGTATCGATGAGCATGACTGATCCGATAACAAATGCAACCAGTCCGCCGAACCCCAGGATACCGAATGTCGGGGTGATCGCTTCCGCAACCATGAAAGCGACACCGAGCATCAAGAGCGCTAGCCCGGCATAGTCGAGTGGGAGCTGATTAAGGGCAAACAATCCCAAAACCAAGCTGATAGCACCAACCACACCAGGTGCGAGGCTGCCAGGATTCATGAACTCGAAGATGATGCCGTAGACACCCAACATCATCAGGACAAACGCCAGATTTGGATTTGATAAAACGCCTAGCAATTTCGTCAGAACGCCTGGCTCCAAGATCTCGACGTTGGCGCCATGGGTTGAAAGCGTGTGCGTCGCCTTGCCGACCTTCACGTCCCAGCCATCGATCTCAGAAAGCAACTCATCCAGGTCGTACGCCACCAGGTTGATCACATCGTGTTCCAGTGCTTCATTTGCCGACAGACTGGCGGCCTCGCGCACCGCTTCTTCAGCCCAATCAGCATTGCGGCCATGCACGTCTGCCAAACTTCGGATGAAGGCGACCGCATCATTCGTTGCCTTCGCTGTCATTGCATCGGCGCCGGACAAGGGCCGTGGGCGGACTTCACCGTCATCGGCGCCTTCCGCATCGTCATTCGATTGTTCGTCTGGCTTTTCACGTTGATTGGGCAGGCTGGGGATGCCGCCGATCTGCACAGGCGTTGCCGCGCCCAAATTGGTGCCCGGCGCCATTGCTGCGACGGGCATGGCATAGAGGATGTACGTACCGGCGCTTGCAGCGTGTGCGCCAGATGGCGAGACATACCCAATGATCGGGATCTCTGCGGCCATCACCGCGTTGATGACGTCGCGCATGCTTGTGGCCAAACCGCCGGGTGTGTTGATCCGAAATACCAACACATCGGCCTTCCGGTCGTGCGCAGTCTTGAGCGTCGTATTTACATGATGAGCTGTCGCTGGACCTATTGGGCCGGTGATCCCGGCCACCAGAACCAGCGATCGATCTGCCGAATGTTCATCTGCCTTTCCGGCGCTCAAGCTCAGCACGATCAGCGCGCCAACAAAGACGAGGAGCACCCGGCGCCAAACCGAGCCGACGAGCATCGCTTACTCCTTCGCAATCCCACTATAGAGGATTGTGTTTCTGACGGCAAACTATGGGGATCGGTTCACATGATACGAATGTTTCAAATGGGTGAATGAAAGGCCGGCCACATGTGCGTACGGCCTCGATCGAGGTCATGCCGATCTGTCCGGGCGCCTCGGCGTCCTGGCGAGAGGCAAAGTGTAAACGGCTGGCATTGACGCAGACTCCTCTCGGGATCAGGGCTGAGAATTCGGCTTCCGGACCAACATCGCCATCTGGTACCAACGGCCCGATCCGTGCCCGATACATCCATTCGGCTCGAACATCTCGCGCCCCATTCTTTCCCATGTCGATCCTACAGTCACCCATGGGCACCCGCCTGCGCCAAGTATACGCCCATGGTCATCAGGGTCAGCCCACTTATGCGTTTGCCCGAAAACTGCGATTCAATGCTGTTGAACCATCCGAAGTGGTCGATCAGTGCGGCACACGCCAATTGACCCAACAAGACAAAGAAGACAGCGTTCCCCTATACGATAGGTGGTGCAGCGTGCTTGATCGAGCCGATATAGACGAAGAACAAAACACCGTCGAGATAGCTTGAGACGTTCGTTAGCCATGATCGCACTGCCGGCCCCGGTGACCCAAGGCACAACAGGAAGAGTGCGGTGCAGAGTGCGACGCCGCACAGAACAGCGACGGTCAGAGAGGGATTGCCCACGGCGCGGCCCAGGCTTGCGTTCATTGCCGCCATGACTGGCACGGCCATGCCAGCCGCGATCATCAAGGCGAATAGCTGGGATTGTGTCAGAAGCATACGCTTGCTCCTAAGTGACCGAGTTTCTATTGGCCTCCCAGCACCGTCCGGTGTCGGGAGGTCATGTTCTGATGGTCCGTGTGGCGCCGGTTCAGCCAGATCTGATCTGTCGAACAGTCCGTGCCGCGATGCCCCAGTTGTCCAAGGGGACTTCGTCGATCACCACAAAGGTCGAGTTGGGCGATTTGTTCAGCACGTCCTGCAGCAACGCTGTGATGCCGGAAATCAACTGCGCCTTCTGTTTAGCGGATGGACCAGTTCCGTCGGGGCCGCCTTCGCGGGTCACCTTGATGTTCACGTATGGCATGGCTCAGCCCTCCTTTTCGACATGTGTGAACACCTTGGTCAGAACCCGCCATCCGTCCGCCGCGCGGAAAATTGTCAGCAGATCCTGATAGTCGCGGCCCAGCATGGTCATCCGGGCCTCGACCACACCGATCTCGCTGCCTTTCAGAGTGATCTTTTCGATCACCTCGGCGCGTGGATCATTGCGAGACGCCGGCGGCGTGCGCGCATCGATGCGCTTCATGTAGGCGTCGAGCCCCAGGAACTCGTGATTGCCGACCGTCGCGTTCACGTAAACGAGTTCCGGATGAAAGACAGTGCGAAGAACCGCACTGTCCGACTGATAAAGCCCGTCGAAATAGCGCGTCATCAGCGCGTTGATTTCCAATTGATCGTTCTGGGTCATCAGATCAGCCCCTCGGCCTTCATTGCCGCCTGTATTGCGGGGCGCGCCGCGATGCGGTCGACATACCGGACCAGGTTCGGCCACGCCCCAAGGTCTATGCCTTTGACGTTCGCCCAGTTGGCCAGGACGAATGTATAGGCGTCTGCGACCGAGAACTGGTTTTCAACCAGGAAGTCGCGACCATCGGAAAGCTCGGCTTCCAGATAGTCGAACTTCGAAGCGACCTTCCGTTCCGCTGCGGTTTTCTCGGCCTCGGTCGACTCTTCCGAGAATAAGGGACTCCAGGACTTGTGCAGCTCTGCTGCGGCGAAGTTGAGATACTGTTGCAGGCGTGCTCGCGCGATAGATCCCAGCGCAGGCGAGAACGCTTTCTGGGGGTGATTGTCAGCAAGGTATTGCAGCACCGCGACGCCCTCGGTGATCACGGTGTCCTCGATCTCTAGCGCGGGGACATAGCCGTTGGGACTGATGTCGCGGTAATTGGCGCCGGATGCCGTGCGCCCGGCGGTCGGGTCGACCAACTCGACATCGAAGGTGGCACCGATTTCATGCAGCATGATGT
>JBCCHJ010000062.1:0-35038 GCA_039028795.1 Pseudomonadota bacterium | reverse complement strand
GTCTTTACTTGCCGATGAGTTCTAGCCTTTCTCTTCCTCCAAAAACGCCAGGAATACGAGAAATACTCCAAAATAATGCCCGTAATAATTTGACTCTAATATATAAGGACTGTAGCCCATTCCAGTGGTCTGTGCTACCTGTCTGTGTTGTCTGTGGTTTGAATTTGGGCCATTTCTTGTGTCTTTGCCACTTGTCTGTGCTGTCTGTGTCAAAATATTGCCTGGTCTCCGAATGAATTAGCCTGAAGAGAATTGAACTAACTCAACTCAGTTGCTAACCAATAGGCCGAAGAGTGTTCAGGTGCGGGTGGACAACATGTCAACACGACGGATTCGGCCGTGCGCATTACCCACGCACCCACCGGCATCGTGGTCACGAGTTCGGAAAAATCCCAGCACCAGAACCGCGATATTGCCATGAAGGCGTTGCGGGCACGGCTCTATGATATCGAGATGAAGAAGAAGACCCAGGCGATCCAGGATGCACATGATGCAAAGTCCGAAATCGGTTGGGGTCATCAGATCAGATCCTACGTGCTGCAACCATACCAGATGGTCAAAGACCTGCGGACCAATGTCGAAACCTCTGATTCTCAAGGCGTTTTGGATGGCAAGCTTGATCCGTTCATGGCGGCTGCATTGGCGCAGGAAGTCACTGGGATGTCCAGAGCAGAGGCTGAAGGCGAAGATCTTTAAGCCGATTAGATCCTAAACTTCCGGCATTTTTAATAACACGGAAACCAGCGATTTGGCCCAGCTATGCATGACATGCATACCTGATACAACTCATATTGACATTTAGATGATCCGTCATAAATACACCGATGTCTGGCATCGGGGACTCGTCACCGCCAGGGACCATCGATTTGAAAATGAACACTGGACCGCAGGCGCAGAGATGCGCTGGGGAGGGACCGATGGACGGCCTGAAATTGCTATGCGTGGAAGACGATCCCGTAGATGTACGGACTCTTTTGGAAATCATTAATGAATTCGGTTGGACTGCGACTTTTGCGACGAATGGGCTGGATGGCTATGCCTTTGCCCAAACCGAGCGTTTTGACGTGATTGTCTCCGATCAGAACATGGAAGACCTAACCGGCCTGGGTCTTTTCAAGTGCGTGCGCAGCGGTAATGGTCCGAACAGCCAAACGCCGTTTGTGCTAAACAGCTGGAGCTTCACGCCGGAAATCATTCGCAGCGCTGAAGAAATGCAGGTAGATGCCCTGGTCGCAAAGCCATTGTTAAAGATGCACGTCAAACAGCATCTCAATAGCCTTGTAGGTCCTGCGCCGGCGGCAAATCAGACATCTAAACCCACAGGACCGTGCGATTGTCAGATTCTAAAACGGGTCCCGCTTATTCAGAAGTTCTTCGCCTAGGCTGGACCATCCCTACCCATGCGCTGACGATAGAATGACTGAACCGCGTGGCCTTCAGGATCCATTCGATGACGGCCACACAGCACAGCCGAGAATTCACATCAATTGATCCAGAACCTGAATGTTATTTTCGAACCGCTTTATCAAAACATCGAGCGCCTTCAGATCCTTTTCGATATCGCTTTGCAAACTCTCTAACGACTTCTTGCCGCCGGCAATGTCGGCCTTGATCGCGCAAGCGAGAACGTAAGCCTGTTTCGCAAACTCCTTCCGAACCTGAACAAGCTCACGATGGCTAAATCTTAGCGAAGATTTGTTTTTCCCCAGGACGTTTTGAAACGTCTTCAAAGCTGAATTGTACTTATCTGCTTCTACGTTCTGTTTCGCGGTTATCTTTATGACGTATTGGGCAAGTTTGGATTTCTTTTTTAAACTGTTTTCGACATCTTTCCAGATTTTGAGTTCATCGGTGGTTGTAAGTTTTTTCGGAGGCAGCGCTTTCTTCAGGTGTGCGGCTCCGTTCGTAACAAAAGCAGGTGTCCAGGCATATTGAGGTTGGGTCGTTGCAGCGGATTGCGAAGGCATATCTGATCTCCGATCGATCTCTTTTTGCAAGTCTTCGGAGCAAAGTTTGCGCGCCGGTCAGGCATCCGGCAATCAAGGGTTTCGTTTAGGGATATACAGATATGTTGACCTCCGGCGATCTTGTATCGGCCATCGGATGACTTTCGGACTTCAGTCCGCAGGAACCGCACTTTTGACAGTATCTGCCGTGACCCCCACCAGGGATTGGTAGACCTCTGGATCGGTATCGCTTTCCGTCCCAAAGACAAGGACCCTGGATTGACCGTTCAATTGCATAGCGTCGGCGACCTCTCGATGAGACATCCCAGCCTGAAGGCCCACCAATCCGTTGACTGCGGATTCTCCAGCAACCACCGCAGGATCACCACCCTTCGGAAAGGCGAGCCGCTTCATCATTGCGACCGCGGCGTCATCAGTCAGCGCCATGGCGGCATCGGCGTGGTCGGAAAGAATATCCCAGGCTAGGCTCGACACCTCACCGCAGGCCAAGCCCGCCATCAATGTATCCAAGTCCCCTTCGACGGCAGTAGGGGTCCCGGCCGCGAAGCTATCGACCCAGCAAGCGGACTGGTCGGGGTCTGTCAGGACGATGACCGGGCGGGCATCGCCCCATCGCCGCTTTGCCAAAGCCACAATAGCTGCCGCCATACCGCCGACACCTGTCTGCAAGAAGATATGGGTCGGCGGGGCAGGCATGGCATCAAACGCTTCGGCGGCCATGACCTCATAGCCTTGCATCACATCCCGCGGCACATCCCGATATCCGGGGTAAGAGGTGTCCGAGACAACGAACCAGCCTTCGCGGTCGGCTGTTTCCTGCGCCTGGCGCACGCTGTCATCATAGTTGCCATCGCAGCGGACGATCTCGGCTCCATATTTTGCGATCGCCCGTTCCCGGCCATCGGACACAGTCGCATGCAGGAAGATCACACACCGGCAGCCAAATCTTTGCGCGCCCCAGGCGACGGATCTGCCATGATTGCCATCTGTGGCGCAGCACACCGTTGTTTTGGCGACGGCGTCTTTGTGTTGGCCTTCCAGAACATCGGCCATCGTGGCCCCGGTCTGGGATGCCAACAGACGCAGCACCGCGTAAGCTCCGCCTAAGGCTTTGAAGCTTCCCAAGCCGAACCTTCCGCCTTCGTCCTTGTAATGCAGTGCCGCCACGCCAATTTCCGCCGCCAATCCGGGCAGAGGGATGAGCGGCGTCTCACCGTACCCGTCCCAAGCCGAAATCGTCTGCCGCGCAAGGTTCAGAGCTTGATCATTTAAGATGTCGTTCTGCAGATCAGACCACGGAGCTGCCACTGCGGCGGCAGCGTTCAGCGCATAGGAAAACGGCTGTTGGCCGTCGACGGTGATGACAGACATTTTTGGGGCACTCCAGGCCAGCTTCGTTCGAATTTGGATAAATCTTTAGGAAGTTTCCGTACGGATTGACCAGCAGAATTTAGACTTCATTCGCCTGATAGTGGGACGATCAAACCGGGTGGGCGGGTCAGAACCTTGGCTCGCAATGGGTTTCAGGCTGCCGGATAGCAAGGTTCTTGCCAGAATCTCTCACGACCCGGACTGCGCGACGGCGCCAGTTGCCTTCAGCGCTGCGATCTCCTCTGCGCGCAGGCCAACATCTGCCAAAATTTCCTCGGTATGCTCACCGATCACCGGCGCGTGACTCTCCGGCTCTTCCTCGCCGAATTCCAGGGGATGTTTTGTGATCTTCAATGCCCCTTCGGTCGGATGATCATGATCTCGGAAGAAGCCGGTGGCCGTCAGGTGCGGGTCGTCAAAAAGGCTTTCCAGCGTGTTCACCGCCCCACAGGGGATGTCGGCCTTCCGAAACAATTCCAACCATTCCGCCGTGGTCTTAGACGGCATCGCCGCATCCACCATTGCATACATGTCAGATATCCGCGTCGACCGGGACGTCACTGACTGAAACCAGTCTTCCTGCAGTACATCCTCGCGACCAATCAACGGCAACATCGCCTGCCACTGTTTGTCATTGTAAGGCAGCACCGCGATGAATCCGTCCTTGGTAGAATAGGGGCGGCGGTACTTGTTCAATAGGCGAACGTACCCTGGTGGGCCGATCTCTGGCTGGTGGCTCGCCCCTTGAAGATGTTCGGTCAGCAGGAAGTAACTCGCCGTCTCCATCATCGGAACTTCAAAGGACCGCGCCACGCCCGACCTTTCCCGATGCAGCAGGGATGCCAAGACGCCTTCGACGATGAACATTGCCGTTAGCTTATCCACCAGGATCTGAGGCACGAATCTTGGCGCGCCGTCTTCGCCCGCATTGGTGCCTGCGATGCCCGACAACGCCTGGACCACGTCATCATAGGCGGCATCATCCTCATATGGCCCGCCAGTGCCGAACCCCACGGCAGAGCAACAAACCAGATTGGGATACTTCGCTGTCAGGCTTGCCTGGTCCAGTCCCAGCCGCTCCGTCGCTTTGCGCCGCATGTTTGTGACAAAGACGTCCGAGGTCTCCAGAATCTTATGCAGTGCTGCGCGACCATCTTCCGTTTTTAAATCAATCGCGATGGACCGTTTGTTCCGGTTGGCGTTCAGATACCCGGCTCCCATCGCGGGATTGATCATCGGTGCGATATGGCGGACTGCCTCGCCAGAGGGCGGTTCTACCTTGATCACATCCGCGCCCAGGGCACCCAGTTGCGCCGTCGCAAATGGTCCCATGATGACCGAGGTCAGATCGACCACGCGAATGCCGGTCAATAGCGGCGTCATGCATATTCCTCGCGCAACTGGGTCTTGATGATCTTGCCGTTGGCGTTGCGGGGCAGGGGTGCGTTCCGGAAGATGATTTTTTCGGGGACCTTGTAATCGGATAACCGCTCGGCGGCAAAGGCCCGGATGTCCTCGGCCAAGACATCTGACGGGGCTGCGTCTTTCGGCACCACCACTGCATGGACCCGTTCGCCCAGCACGGGGCAGGGTGACCCGATGATGGCCATCTCCATGACATTCGGGTGGAAGCTGATCTGGTTCTCGACCTCGATCGAGAAGATCTTGAACCCACCCCGGTTCAGCATGTCTTTGATCCGGTCGAAGATCCGTATGAATCCGTCTGCATCTTTCGACCCGATATCGCCGGATTTCCAATAGCCATCGACGAAGTTTTCCGAATTGGCTGCGGGATTATCCCAATAGCCGGGGATCACCTGAGGCCCATGCATCCAGATCTCTCCCTGTTCGCCTTGGGGCATCTCCTTTGAACCATCTGTATCCATGATCTTGATATCGGCGCAATGCAGCACCAGGCCGACACAATCGGAATGACTGGCCGCGTATTTCGGCGGGTTCATGGTCATAGGGCTTGTCGCCTCGGTCGCGCCATAGCCGTTCATCAGACCGACATGCGGCGCACGTCTCGCCATTTCCGAGATTGTGGCTTCGGGCATCGGCGCACCGCCATAGCCACCGATTTTCCAAGCTGAAAGATCGGAATCATCGAACCCATCGGTCAGCAGGAAGAGGTTGTACATCGCCGGCACGATCAGCGTGTGCGTCACACGTTCACGCGCCATCAGCGCCAAGCAATCCGCAGCCTTGAAGGCCCGCATGAAAACGATCGCACCGCCCCGGACCAAGGCCGTTGAGATATTGGCGATCAGGCCCGTCACATGGGACGCCGGTACCGCCAACAAGTTGCGATCTCCAGGCGCGAATTCCATCGAGTAGGCGAAGTGCAGCGAAGAATGGACGATGTTCAGATGCGTCAGCATCGCGCCTTTCGGCCGCCCAGTGGTGCCAGAGGTATAGAGGATCACCGCACAATCTTCCTCATCCACTTCAATCGGCGGAACCGGGTTATGGGCGGCAAGAGCCTCGTAGGGCTCGCCCCCTGGACCATAGGCTGACCAGATGTGCCGTACGGTCGGGATCTGGGCGCTAGGCGGGATGTTGCCCGCCAGCTCTGCTTCGAAGATCACGGCCGCCGCACCACACTGTCCGACCGCAAAGGCAATTTCCTGTGCTCGCTGTCTGGGGTTCATCGGCACAGAGATCAAACCAACACGGGCACAGGCCAAGTATACCTCTACAAAGGCAAAGCGATTGCCCATCAGCAGGGCGACGCGCTCGCCCCTCTCAAGACCTGCATCCATCAACCCGCCGGCTATTCGGGCGATGCGGTCATCTAATGCGGCATAGCTCAGCACGCCGTCTTCTCCAACCAGTGCATCCCGGTCAGGGTGTGCGGCGACCGTGTCGGCAAACATCTGATGTACTGATTTTGGCCGATCCGCAAAGCAGGGCAGCACTCGCCCGTCGAAATGGGTCTCGTTCCGCAGGTCCACCGATTGAAGATCTCGCCAGTGCATCGACAAACCTATTTGTCGATATACCTGACGCCGCCGACTGACCAGTTCCGCTTGTCATGTTCCTCGACGATGACGTGGGTTGCCTCTGGCGGTGTGTCCAGCACCTCGAACAGTGTCGCGCACAGTTTTTCCTGCAGTTCCCGGACCTTGTCCTCCGGACGCCCAGCAAGGATATCGACACGGATCATGGGCATGATGGTTCCCCTTGCTTCGCCTCTTGACCTCGGCCCTAATCAACCAGAGCCTGTGCTTACCTGACATGTGCCCCTCGCACCGCCAAGCAAGGATATGATGATGACCGGCTGGAAGGATCGAAAACACTACACCGAGGTTCTGGGCCATAAAATGGCACATGTGGAACAGGGCGAAGGGGCGCCGGTTTTGTTCCTGCATGGCAATCCGACGTCGTCATTTCTATGGCGCGGCGTCATGGACGCGATGGCTGGGGCAGGGCGGCACATTGCGCCGGACCTGATCGGATGTGGCGACTCGGATAAACTGCCGAAAAGCGGGCCGAGTCGCTACACGATCGCCGAACACGCGGCATACCTGGACGCCTGGATCGATGCAGTGATCCCAGAAGGGCCCGTGACTTTGGTGATCCACGATTGGGGCGGGGCCCTTGGGTTCAACTGGGCGCGCCGCAACGTGGGCCGCCTGCGTGGCATCGCGTATATGGAAACAATTATCCGCCCTATGGAATGGGACGAGTTTTCCAAGGCTGGAAGGCCGATTTTCGAAGCGCTGCGATCACCTGCCGGCGAAGAGATGATCCTGGAAAAGAACATCTTTGTAGAGAACATCCTGACCGGGTCGATCATGCGGGATCTGACCGATGAAGAGATGGCCGAATATCGCCGCCCGTTCGCCGAGCCGGGCGAGGGCCGCCGCCCGACCCTGACCTTTCCGCGGCAGATCCCTTTGTGTGGGGAGCCGCCCGAGGTCGTCGAGATGGCCCAGGCTTACTTCGACTGGTTGAAGACATCAGACGTGCCGAAGCTTTTGGTGGATTGTGAGCCTGGTGCGATCATGAAGGGCAATGTTCTGGCGGACGCACGCACCTTTCCGAACCAGACAGAGATCACCGTCAAAGGCATCCATTTCTTGCAGGAAGATTCCGGTGCGGAAATCGGTGCGGAAGTCGTAAAGTGGATGGAGGGTCTTTGATGTTTGATCTGTCCGGAAAGACCGTGCTGATTACTGGCGGCAATGGCGGCATTGGCCTTGGCATGGCAAAGGCTTGCGCCGGGGCAGGGGCGTCTCTGGCGATTTGGGGCACCAACCCCGACAAGAATGCGGCGGCGACAGAAGCGTTGCGGGCGACGGGCGCCGAGGCCGAGGCATGGATCGTGGACGTTGCGGATGCTGGATCGGTGGACACTGCCATGGCGGCGACGCTGGACCGGTTCGGGCGTGTCGATGGCTGTATCGCCAATGCCGGTGTATCGGGCCGCGGGAAGCACGTTTTCCACGAGATGCCCGCCGAGGAATGGCGCCGGATGATGTCGATTAATCTCGATGGCGTTTTTCACACATACCAAGCAGCGCTGAAGCATATGATCGATCGTGCCTCGAACGGTGACCCCGGCGGCCGTCTGGTCGCATTGTCGAGCCTGGCCTCGGTTTCGGGCGCAGCCCGTAACGAGCATTACGCGGCAACGAAAGGCGCTCTGAATGCCATGACCTATGCGCTGGCGGTTGGTTACGCGCGCTATGGCATTACGGCCAATGCGATCCTGCCAGGCTGGATTGAAACCGACATGACGGCGGATGCGTTCGCAAACGAGAAGTTCGCCCAGAATGTCGGTGCGCGCGTTCCTGTTCGCCGCTGGGGCAAGCCGGACGACTTCGGAGGCATGGCTGTGTATCTGATGAGCGATGCGTCCAGCTATCACACCGGCCAGCTATTGCAGATCGATGGCGGCTATAACCGGTTCTGACAGGATTTCTGCAATCAGTGTGCTAAAATTTTAACATAATATATATTATGCGGCTTAGCTGGCTTAAGACTGGATCAAATCGACTTGTTCTTCAAGTAGCCTTTAAATGCGTTCGCCCAAGCGGAGACGATAATCTATGACAACAGGATTATGGACGATACGACTGATCCGAAATTATGAAGTAGTTTCGGAATTCGAGGTGCCAGAATATCGGCTCGGGAAAGACGGACTAGCAAACCTGATGAGGGCTATATTCGTCTCTAATGTTACAGAAGACCCTAAAGCGTTCACACAATACTATTTGAATGATCGGCGAGGAAAACCAAAGAGATCTTCATTGGCAGACTTAACTGAAGCTTGGCATCCAGAAACGAGAGAACGTGGCTATGCATGCGGATACCCTGAACTCTCCGTCACCGCTATGCAGGTTCAAAGCCAGGAAGTATGGGATGCAATCGAGGAGAAAAAAGCTGAGAATAGAGAAGCCGCCAATCTTGACAAAATCAAAGCTAAAACGATCCGGCAATCGATTAACGAAACGACTTAATCAGATTGATCGCGTCCTCGACAGCGATGGGCATTTTTTCGGGCATATCCATGCAACCATCCGAGAAACATTAGACGGGCTTTCAAGTTCGAGCCGAGCCTTCAAGATATTCAACAAACCGCTGATGTGCACTATCCGGACTTTCCATAGCAACATACCGCACATCGGCTCTTGTTGTAATCACCTGGCACTCTTCAGGATTTGTAGATCGCTGAAAAGACACGATATGCGCCACTGCGACCCAGACAGTATCACCGTTCGGTTGAACAAAATTCAGCATTTACAGACCTTTCAATTTTGCGCTTCTCTAGACAGACCTGGATACATCATGGCGCATTAGAACGCGCTTTCAAGCGCGTGTGATCTGCGACCACGTTTTGTTTGTTCCCTACGGTCACGGGGGGATCAGGGGGGACTTACCCCCCTCCCCCAGACAATTTCGTTTCGGGCGGGACCGTGGCTCGCCAGGGATCTATTGACTCTTTCCGGGACGCATTCGTTTCAACATCGATCCAATTGCGGTGCTCAGTCCACTCTTTCAGGCAGCGCCACCAATCAACTCTTGGAAAATGTCGCAAATCATCGGGATGGTGACGTTTGCTACAGAACGTCGGGGCTGAATCTCTCCATCATCGCCCATGGGGAGAATGTTAAATGTCAATAATTGTGCTTACCGGCATTGTTGGTGTCGGTCTCTATCTCGCTGCTTACGCTCTTTTGCAGTTGGGATACCTTAGGGGAAGCGGGAACGCTTATACCTTTCTGAACATGGGCGCTGCCCTCTGTGTTCTGGTAAGCCTTTTGGAAGAATACAGCCTGGCGTCGTTGTTGATCCAGGTTTCCTGGATCACGATCTCGATCGTCGGTCTCACGCGCCGCTATATCGCCGGGAAAAACATCACGTTTTCCGAGCGTGAAAAACAGATCGGCGGACAGATCGTCCCAAGCCTTAGCGGCCCGGATCTGAGACGTTTTCTGAACACCGGCGCTTGGATCGACAGATCCGCAGGCGATCGGATAACCGATCAGGGCCGCGAGGTCGATTTCTTGTATTTTCTGTCAGAAGGAGAAGCCGAAGTTCAAATTGACGACGTGCACGTCGCAAGCATTCAAAAAGACAGTTTCATCGGCGAAATGACCTGTCTGACCGGTGCACCAGCAACGGCGACGGTGGTTTTGGCCTCGGACAGCACGTGTTTTCGTATACCGGCTGACCGGCTTAGAAAATTCTTGGCGCAGAATGAGTTGATACGCGAACAACTGGAAAGGTCTTTCGCGGCGGATTTGAGGAAGAAACTCAATGCCTCAGCCGCGTTGATGGTTGATCTGCACAAAAAGAAAGTCCCGGTCTGAGCTTCGGGTCAAGCGCCCTGCCCCAAGGCTTCGCGACGTTCCTCCAGCTCTAACCATTCCGTTTCTGCACAATCCAATTTTTGCTGCCTGTCCGATAGCGCTGCGGTCGCTTTGCTGAACTTGCCTGCGTCGCGATTGTAGAGGTCCGGATCCGCCAGAAGCTCTTCAAGTTTTGCAATATCTTCAGTCAGCGCATCGATTTCCTTCGGTAGCGCATCAAGGCGCTGCTGATCCCGGTAGGTCAGTTTTGAAGTCACCGTCTTGCGCGGTTGCTTTTCCGTGGCCGGCTTTGACGCAATGCTTTGCGGCTTGTTGATGTTCTCGTCACCGCGCTGCGAGATGTAGTCGGACCACCCCCCCGCGAAAACCGTTGCTGTCCCGTCACCCGGCATTGCAATCGTCGTCGATGCGATCCGATCCAGAAAATCCCTGTCGTGGCTGACCACCAGGACTGTTCCATCGAATTCGCCGATCAATTCCTGCAGCAGATCAAGTGTTTCGATATCCAGGTCATTCGTCGGTTCGTCCAATACCAGCAAGTTCGATGGACGCGCCATGATCCTCGCCAGCAAAAGCCGTGCCTTTTCGCCGCCGGAAAGCGCCTTTACCGGCCCTCTGGCCTGTCGTTCATCGAAGAGAAACTCCTTCAGATATGCGACGACATGACGAGGCCGCCCACGCACCATCACCTGGTCGTTGCGCCCACCGACGCCCAGTTCCTTATCGTGCGTCAGCGTCTCCCAAAGTGATGTGTCCGGGTCCAGTTGCGCCCGGGTTTGATCAAAAAGCGCGATTTCCAGATTGGTGCCGAGTTTGACCGACCCTTGGTCAGGCTCTAGTCGTCCGGTCAGCAGGTTCAACAAGGTCGTCTTGCCCGCACCGTTCGGCCCTACGAAGGCAACACGCTCCCCTCGACCGATGCGGACGGAAAAGTCTTCTACAATGCTCTGCTCGCTAAAGGACTTGGAAATTCCGAAAGCCTCGATCACCCGTTTCCCGGACTTCGGTGCAGCTTCCAGTTCCATCGCCGCGGGACCGGTGCGTCGGATCTGTTGGGCGCGTTCTTCCCGCAGGCCGGCTAAACGGCGTAGCCGGCCCTGGTTCCGGGTCCGGCGTGCGGAAATTCCATAGACCGACCAATGGGCTTCCTGTTTGATCAGACGATCCAGCTTGTGGCGTTGCTGATCTTCCTCTTCCCACATCTTGTCGCGCCAGTCTTCGAAGCCGGCAAAACCCTGACTGGCCCGGTGCACGTCACCCCGGTCGATCCAGAAAGTTGCCCGCGATAGACGGGTCAGGAACGCCCGATCATGGCTGATCAGCGCATAGCCGGATTTGGTCGTGGAAAGGTAGTCCTCCAACCATTCGATGGCCTGGATATCCAAGTGGTTTGTTGGCTCGTCCAACAACATCAGGTCAGCATCGGCGGCCAGCAGTCGCGCCAAGGCCGCGCGTCGGCGCTCGCCGCCGGACGCAGTCGCGGTTTCGGTATCAGGATCGGTTTTGAGGCCGTCCATGGCAGCTTCAGCCCGCCACGACATGTCAGATGAAAGGTCCGCGGCGGCATACGCGCCCAGGGTTTTAAATCCTGATAGATCGGGATCCTGCGGCAGATAGGCGACAGACTTTCCCGGTTGGACAAAACGCGTGCCACCATCCGGCTCGACCTGCCCCGCCGCGATCTTCATCAGCGTGGATTTACCCGACCCGTTGCGGCCGACGACGCAGATCCGCTCCCCTGCCCCGATGGCCAACGTGACCCCGGCGAACAGCGGCCGTCCGCCAAAGCCGAGGGTGATGTCTGTCAAGGTCAGGATCGGAGGCTGCACCATGCGCCGCCTCTTGCCCCGGCGAGCCGGATCAGGTCAAGCGGATTGCCTAGGGGCCACCAGCCGTCATCAAAAAGAAGATCGCAACAGCAGGCACCGCTCCTTGCAACAGGGCCAGAAACCACTTTGTGGTGATACCGCCAATGACAGCCGCTACGACAATGCTGCAGAGCAACCAGAGCTGCACCTGCTTCGCCGCGCCCGCCGGATCAATTGACAAAGTTGCCACCAGACCTGCCGCCACCAGAATATTATAGGCAGCGAAATTTTGTCCCAACGGGCGGCTTTGGTCGTTGAAGGTTCTGTCGCTAATGCCAAGCAAGAGCTTTGTCGTACTGGGCCATCGAAAGAGCTCTAGCAGACCCAGGACAAGCTGAACGCCCGCGGCAATGTAGATCCAAGTCGCCATGTTTCCCTCCCTTTTACCCGCTGGAACAGTGCGGGACAATCAGCATTGTCGCAACACGCCGCATCACCTAAACGGGTTACATCGGTGGAAAACGGAGCACGTCTTGGCCAGTTTCAACTCCAATTTGCTAGCCGCGGCAGGCTCTCCGATCATGGAGGCCGTCGGTTGGGTCCGCGATGCGGAAATCCCGGCAAACCGGCCACTTATTGATCTCAGCCAGGCCGCACCCCGGCTTCCGCCGCCGGAATCGATGCGACAACACTTGGCTCAAGCGATGTTGGAGAGACCCAGCGCTCATTTTTACGGCGCAGTTCTGGGCAATGATGACTTACGCGCCGAAATCGCATTGCAGTGGTCTGCGCTTTATGGCGGCGATATCTCGGCCAACCAGGTCGCTGTTACGGCGGGCTGCAATCAGGCATTTTGTACTGCGATCGCATCGGTATGCAGTCCCAGCGACGATGTCATCCTACCCGTGCCCTGGTACTTCAATCACAAGATGTGGCTGGATATGGCTGGAATAGGGTGCACCCCCCTGCCCTGTGACGCCGCCACGCTGCCGGACCCCGATCTGGTCGAAGGCTTGATTAAGCAGAAGACCAAAGCAATCGTTCTTGTCACGCCCAACAATCCGACAGGTGCAGAATATCCTGACGCCTTGATGCTAAGGTTTTTCGAGATCGCACGCGATCACCGGCTGCTGCTGCTTGTCGACGAAACATATCGGGACTTCCACTCGCAACCGGGCGCGCCGCACACGCTGTTCCAACAGCCGGAGTGGCAGGACACGGTTGCGCACCTTTATTCGTTTTCGAAGGTCTATCGTATGACCGGGCATCGGACGGGTGCGCTCATCACCTCGGCGGAACGCATCGCTCAAACCGAGAAGTTTCTGGATACCGTCACAATCTGCCCGGCGCAAAGCGGTCAGATCGCTGCGCTTTATGGCTTGAGAAACCTGGCGGACTGGGTGGCTGAGCAACGTCAGATTTTCGCCAACCGCCGTGAGTTTTTAACATCGCGCATCGCCACCGATCTGCCTGATTGGACACTGCACGGCGCCGGCGCGTACTTTGCCTGGGTCACACCTCCGTTTGGCATACCGGCCCCGGAAATGGCGAAACGCCTGGTTCAAGAGGCATCGCTTCTGGTACTGCCGGGGACAATGTTCCACCCGGACGGCGTCGTCACGCAGGCCTTGCGTATCGCCTTTGCCAATGCGGACGAAAGCGGCATATCCGCGACCTTGGATCGTCTGAGCGGCATCAGGGCTTAAAATATTGATCTGAAAGACCCAAATAGGAACTGTTGCATAGATGAGACGATGTCTCACAGGGTTCTGAGCCGTTGTGGCTTGTCCCGCCGATGCAGCAGCACTAAAAGCCAGGAGAAACCTGGTCCGATAGCACGGAGTGGACATGCTGGATTTCTTGCGCCGCGGCGTCAAATCTTGGGTCGCACAGATCCTGTTGCTTTTGCTGATCATCAGCTTCGCGGTTTGGGGTATCGGCGATGTCTTCACGGCATCGGCCTACAGCACGGTCGCCCGCGTCGGCGACACGGAAGTCACGTTCGAGCAATATGCCCGAACCATTCATCGCCAACAGCAGACCCTGTCGCAGCAGCGCGGACAGATGATCCCGCTGGAGATGCTGCGAGAGGCGGGGATGGCCCAGGGCGCATTGAATGGGCTGATCAGAGACGCCGCGTTTACGGAAGAATTGGCTAGCTTGGATGTGGCTGTCCCTGACGAGGCCATTGCAGAGTCCATAAGGAACAACCAGGCGTTCCAGGATGGCCAAGGTGCATTCAGCCAGTATGCTTTCCAGAGCGTGCTTTCTCAGCAGGGCTACGATCCACGAGAGTTCGAGCTGCTGACCGGCCAGTTGCTGGGTCAGCAGATCCTGATCGATGCGGTTGCGGTGGGGGCAGTTGAACCTCCGGGTATCGCTGAGATGATTGCGAAATGGCAGGGAGAGACCCGGACGATCTCGACCATCACATTGACGCCGGATGCTGCACCAGACCCAGGTGAGCCAACCGATGCAGCGGTGAAGGAATATTTCGACGCAAACAGCGATGCTTTCGTCGAGCCGGATCGTGTGTGGGGGAACTATCTCCATGTCGACATTGTGGCGATGTCACAGACAATGACGCCCACCGACGAAGAGCTGCGCGCAGAGTATGACGCCAATATCGAACGATACACCTTGCCTGCGACGCGCACCGTCGAACAGATCATTTTCAAGGACGCAACAGCCGCCGCAGAAGCAGTTGAACGGTTGAAGTCTGAAACCGCTACTTACGAAGAAATCGCAGCTGAACAAAATGTCTCGCTTGACGATTTGTCACTGGGCGTCGTTCAGGAAGGCGACTTGGCCGAGGCAATGTCCGACGCAGTCTTTGCGCTGGACCAGCCGGGCATTGCAGGGCCGGTTGAAACCCTGTCTGGCCACGCTGTGTTTAATGTGACGGACGTGCAGGCTGGCGGCGTCTCCCCGTTCGATGACATCAAGATAGCGCTGAGCCAGATCATCGCGAACCGGAATGCCAGACAAGCCGCACCGGAACAGGCCAACAAAATCGATGAGGTCCGCGCTGCCGGTGCGACGATGGAAGAAATCGCCACTCAAACCGGACTGGAACTGCAAATATTCGAAGGAATTGCTGCAGATGGGACCGTTGCTGCGGGTGAGGTTCCGGCATTGATGTCAGATCCCCGCTTTGCGCAGGAGGTCCTGACCGCAGAAGAAACCGAGGAACGCGATGTCATTCAGATGTCGGATGGCTCTTACGTCTTGGTCATGGTGGACAGGGTTGAAGACAGCCATTTGCCCGAACTGGATGAAATTAAGGAAAAGGTGACAGAGGCCTGGAAACGCGAGCAGCGCCTGCTGGCCATAGAGGCCCAGGGTGCTCAAATGGCAACGATGTCGGATCGCGGAACATCATTCGGCGGTGTTGCAAGCTCGGTCGGTGAAGATGCCTCGGACCGCGAACCTTTCACCCGCGCGCAGGCCCCTGGTGATCTTGCGCCTGATTTCGTCGATCAGATCTTCACCGTTGAAAACGAAGGCGATGTGGTGATCGGACGCAATGCTCGCAATTCCGCGGTGATCGTCGCCAAGGTCAACACGATCAACGCACTGGAAGGCGAGGCATTGGAACAGCAGGTCGCTGCCGCGCAGGACGTTCTGCGCAATGCCATGGCCGGAGATCAGTTGGAAATGTTCGCCCGGGCGATCCAGGACAAGCATGGCTCAGTCGTGAACGCCGAGGCGATTGATCAGGTCTTCGAACAACTGGCCTACGGCCATTCTGGCCAGCGTCATGGCGGCATGTAATTTCAAAGGCATTAAGCAAGTCCAATGCTGATCAATCCTGACCGCCCATCCTTTGCGGACGGCTATTCTGCCGGTCGCAATCAGGTGATCTGGACTGAATTGGTGGCCGATATGGACACCGCCGTATCCTTGATGCTGAAGCTGACATCGGCGGGACCGGATTCGTTTATTCTGGAATCTGTCACCGGCGGCGAAATCCGCGGCAGGTATTCGATTCTCGGCTGCAATCCGGACCTGATCTGGCGGTGTCGCGGTGAGAAGGCCGAAATCAACCGCGCCGTCCAGCATGACCGGACCCGGTTCGCAAGGGAAACCGAACCCAGCCTGACCAGCCTGCGCGCCTTGCTGGCTGAATGCGCCATGGAGATGCCCGACGCCCTGCCCCCCATGGCGGCGGGGCTTTTTGGCTTTCTGGGCTACGACATGATCCGGCTCGTCGAAAAGCTGCCGGACCCGAACCCGGACCCGTTGGATCTTCCTGATGCCATACTGATGCGCCCGACGATCATCGCCATCGTCGATAATGTCCGGGACCAGGTAATCCTGTGCGCCCCGGTTTGGTACAGCGCCGACATCGATGCCGAAACGGCGTATCTTTCGGCAGAGAACCGGCTGCAGGACGCACTCACGGCCCTAGATCGTGCGCCTGCATTGACGCCGGTGACCCCTGCCCCGGCAGATGCGCTGCGCCAGGTGAAGCCGGTCTCGAACACAACCCATGGCCGCTATCTCGAGATGGTCGAAAAAGCCAAGGAATACATCCGCGCGGGCGACATCTTTCAGGTCGTGCCATCCCAGCGCTGGTCTCTTGATCTGGAAGTACCGCCCTTTTCGCTCTATCGGGCTTTGCGGCGGCTGAACCCATCGCCTTACATGTACTATTTCGACTTCAACGGCTTTCAGGTTGTGGGCGCGAGCCCCGAGATCCTGGTGCGTGTCCGCGATGACAAGGTGACGATCCGGCCGATCGCCGGAACGAGGCCTCGCGGCAAGACGCCTGAAGAAGACACCCGCCTGGAAAAGGACCTTTTGGACGACCCCAAAGAGTGCGCCGAGCATCTGATGCTGCTGGATCTGGGCCGCAACGATGTTGGTCGGGTTGCCAAGATTGGGACCGTCGATCCGAACGAGCAGTTTATCGTCGAGCGCTATTCCCATGTGATGCACATCGTCTCGAACGTCGATGGTGTATTGCGCGAAGATCAGGACGCGGTCTCTGCCCTTTTGGCCGGGATGCCTGCAGGCACAGTGTCCGGCGCCCCGAAGATTAGGGCCATGGAAATTATCGACGAGCTGGAATCGGAGAAACGCGGGGTCTATGCAGGCGGCGTCGGATATTTCTCGGCTGGTGGCGATATGGACACGGCCATCGCCTTGCGCACTGGCGTGATCAAAGACGGCAAGCTTTACGTCCAGGCAGGCGGCGGTGTGGTCTATGACAGCGATCCGCAATATGAATTCGACGAAACGGTCGCGAAGTCGCGTGCATTGATGGCGGCGGCTCAAATCGCGCGGGACTTCAACTGATGCTGACCGGTGCTTGCGTCGGAACCAATAAACTAGCCGCAGCTGGCGCATTCTATGATCAGGTTCTGACGACCATCGGCATGGTCCGGATTGTGTCCGGCTCTCACGAACTGGGCTATGGTGCTGACGGCGGCACTCCAAGCCTTTGGGTTGTGGTCCCGTTCAACGAAGAACCGGCAACCTTCGGCAACGGCACCCAGATCATGTTCGGTGCCAAGTCGCAGGCAGACGTCGCCGCGTTTCACGAAACCGCCTTGCGCCTCGGCGGCATGGACGAAGGCGCGCCGGGGCCACGCGACTATGCCCCGGATTACTACGGCGCCTACTGCCGAGATCTCGATGGCAACAAGCTGCATGTCGCGGTGATCCGACCAACGGATTGATCTCGCGGCCTCTGCAGTGGTCGCTCGAGAGAATTCGCCATCCAAAAAGTGCGCTGCAATCACCCAGGCGCCTGATCCTTTCTTCAGATCCGACATCATCGACGTGAGCCACCGGACAGCCCGAAGCCAGGGCAATCGATAACGCTGATCTCTGCGTCGCCTTCAAATTTATGGCGAACGCGATGAACCTTATGCGCAGGTCGCGGCACTAACCAAATACGAAAGTCGATTGGAATTCACCAGGGGCTGAGGAAGTCCCCACCCGCGAATGAGGAACCATCAAATGGCAAAGATCACCACAGAGCACAATTTCTACATTGTCGATCTCGTTCGGAACCGACCGAAAAGCGATTACATCTCGATCCCTCCCTGCCGGGTGAACGTCACGATCAAGATCGAGGCTAAGAACAAGGTCCCCTCCAGCAAGCTGAAGCGGCTGGAGGAGGCGGCCCGCAACTCGCTCGAAAAGATCGAGGACCAGATCGTCATCGTCGCATCAGAGTCGACCAAAAAGATCGAAGCGCTGATTGCCGAAGGCAATGCGGACGCCAGCGCCAAGGCGAACCGAGAGATCCAGGGCGCCAATGTCGCGATCCGCGGCGCACTCAACTATGCCGAAAAGGAAGCCCAGAAAGCCGTCGAACAGCAGCGCAAGAAAGAAGGAAAGCAAGACGCGCTTCTGCAACAAGCCAAGGTAATGGTTGTCGTCAAGGTCGGTAAAGCTGCGCTGGCAACCACAACCGCTTTCGCAAGATCTTTCGCGACCGGTGGCGTGGATGTGACCGGCTTCATCTCTGCCGCAAGCGCTTGTTATTCTGCCTATAAGGCTATCGACGGGCTGTGCGCCGATGAGTCGAAAAAGTGCCAGGCGCTTATCCACGGGGTCGACAAATACCTGACCGCACGCGAGAAAAAACTAGGGACCCTGGCCGAAAGATACGTCCAGGACTTCACAGGTTACGACAAGAAGGATCCGGTCAAGGCCCTGAAGGATCTGGCCACGCGCGCTGAAAAGCTGGCCGAGCAGCAGGCGGCCACGGAAGAGGCGGCAGGCCAGCCGACCACGAAGGCACATAAGGCGGCGGATTTCGCGAAGTCGATGCTTGGCTTCCTGAAGAAGGAAACGAATGCGTATGCAAGCGGTGTCGAGACGGCGCGCAAGAATTACCGCAATGGCATAGCCTCCTATCGCAAGTCGGTCGACAAGGCATCTTCCGCTTCGGACAAGCTTAAGGCCGAGGCCAAAAAGATCCCAGCGCTTGTCCCAGTGGGTGCCAAGGGCAATAAGCTCAACGCCCAGGCTATCAAGGCAGCAGCCGAAGCCATGCAGTTTCAGCGCCGCGTGACAAAGATGTCCAAAATGCTGGACAACCGGATCAAGTTTCTGGACGCAATGCAAAGCGTGATGGGCACAGCCAAAATCACGTTTGCTGACAAGACGCTGCTCGACAAGGTCAAGGGCATGGACAAGTGGACCATGGCGACCGAGGCCGGGGGCATGGCCTCCACCGCTAAAAGTATCTTGGATCTCGCAAAGGAAGTGAAGAAAATCGCGGCTTAGCGGGTCCCTTTCACCATCGCTGAAGGGATCAAATGGCGGTCCGGGGTCTCCTCGGACCGTTTGCCGTTTCAGCCGCTCATTTGTGCTCGATCAATATCGTCCTGCGAGCCCGGTCTTTTGCGGAGAGGCTTTGGCGGCAGTGCATGCCTGGGTTTATCGGCGGCGACACTGAAAGCTGGGAGATGCCCGCTGAAAATTCTTGCGTCATTTTCCAGCAATCCCATACGCGGTTTCGCGAAGTCCGCAATGCGCCTAATCTACGGCTCATGACAATTGCCCCGTTCCGCCGAGAGATCAAAGCCCTGGTCTTCGATCAATACGGCACAATCGTCGACATGCAGGGTGGCCTGGTCGTGGCAGTTACGCCTTGGCTCGCGGAAAAGACCTGGGATGGCAAGCCGAACTCGTTTGTGACCTGGTGGCGGCGCACGCATTTCGAGAATTCGATGATCGACGCTTTGTGCGCCCGCAGACATACGCCCTATCGGGAAATCGGCCACCGCGCCGTCAGCCATGTTATGGATCGTGCTGGGATCGCGTACACCGATGCAGATGTTCGCTGGTTGGTCAGTGAGATCGAACGTCTGAAACCCTTCCCGGACGTCGTAGAAGCTTTGGAGGTTTTGCGGGATGCGGGCTTCGGCCTGCATATCCTGTCGAACGGTGACCGCGATATGCTGGAGGCCGCCCGCCCCCATATCGGCTTCGACTTCGACAGTCGGATTTCTGTTCAAGAAGCTGGATTCTTCAAACCTGCCTGGCAGACGTATGCCATGGCGGAAGAGCTGATTGGGCTGGACCGGTCGCAGCTTTTGTTCGTGGCGAACCACGCCTTCGATTGCATCGGCGCCAAAAGTTGGGGCATGCGCACAGTGTTCATCGATCGACGCCGCCGTCCCTTCGGTCAGACGCCGCATCAGCCGGATCTGATCGTGAAAGACTTCGCCGAACTTGCTGCGACCCTGGCGGGTTAAAACCCGCCCTACCCTTCGGAGAGTCCACCATGACAGTTGACATAAGCCAAGACGGCCCTGTCCGCATCATCGCGATCAACCGGTTTGCCGAGGCCCGCAATGCGGTCGATCCAGCTACTGCGGATGCCTTGGCTGCAGCGTTCACTGATTTCAGCGCTGACGCAGACGCCAAGGCTGCAATCTTCACCGGCATGGGCGGCGCATTCTGCGGCGGATGGGATCTGAAATACGCGGCGACCCTGACGGATCGTGACACGTTCGATGACGCCATTCGCGGCGGTCTGAACTTTCCAATCGGCTCAGCGCCAGTACCCCGTGGTCCGATGGGACCCAGCCGCATGGAGTTCAACAAACCAGTCATCGCCGCAATTGAAGGGCCAGCCGTGGCCGGAGGCATGGAACTGGCCTTGCTGGCCGATTGCCGGGTGATGGCGGAAACGGCCTATCTGGGTGTCTATTGCCGGCGTTGGGGGATCCCGTTGCTGGATGGCGGTACCGTGCGCCTGCCCCGATTGGTCGGCCAAGGCAAGGCGCTGGAGATCACCATGACCGGGCGCAAAGTTCCGGCCGAGGAATGCTACCGGATCGGGCTCTGCGAAAAGGTCGTGCCAGAAGGCAAGGCCTTAGAAGCAGCGCTGGAGATGGCGCACGAAATCTGTCGCTTTCCAGAAGAGGCGATGTTGGCGGATCGGCGCTCGATCATTGAAAACCATGGGCTTTCGGTACGGGATGCGCTGCGCAATGAATGGGCGAATGGCATCGACAGTTGCATTAATCAGGGCACGTCGGGGGCCGGCCGTTTTGCAGCAGGCAAAGGACGATCCGGCGACTTCGAAGATATCGCATGAGGGTACTTCTGGTCCTTGTCGTGATCGCCCTACCCGGCGTTGGTCATACGCTCAGTTGCTTGCGCCCAAACCCCGCGATTGAGTTAAACCGTTACTTCAAACAAGACCGGGACGTCGCCGTTTTGATTGGAGAGATTGAGCCAGCCGGCATCCGGCCATTCCGATTGTCGACGGAAAAGATCTCTGCCGCCTATCACTTCAGCGGTACTGCCTATGGCATGACCGGTGAAGTCAGGGCGCCCGAAAAGATCCGATATGTGTCGCGATGCGCAGGCAACTGGTGTTCGTCCGTGCCAAAGGGCAAACGTGAACGCCTGTTCGTTGCGGTGAAGTCATCGGACGGGGTGCTCGAGATCACGACCGGTCCTTGCAACGAACACCATCACGCAACTCCTGAAGATCACCAGATCCGAGCTATACGGCTTTGTTTCGCGTCAAGAGGCTGCTCGTCCAGGATCATCCAGCTTTTCGATGATTGATCGGCTAGGCAGCGGCATCGCCCCGGGGCGGATAGTCCCGTGTCTTGGCGGTGTCGACAGCATCCAGAATCATCTCTGCCGTTGGGCGCATAAACGGGAACGAGTTGATCGATGATCCCCAAAGCTCTCCGTCCGCCTTGATCATGAAGACGCCCGATTCTGCGAAGAAATCCGTCTCGCCCTCGCGAATGGACTTAGAAACAAACAATCCCAGTGCGCGTGCCTGATCAATCGAAAGACCATATCCGATTTTCATGTCACCGGTCGTCCACGTTGCCGCAACTTCTTCAGCCCGATCTTGCGGATCTGTCGAGATCGAGATCACCTCGACCCCCTCATCGGCGAGCAGTTCCTGTCTGGCCGCAAAATCGGCTATCTGACGTTTGCATCTGGGGCAATGCAGCCCGCGATAGACATTCAGCACCGTCATATAAGGCGCCGTAAAATCGGCATTGGTCAGCCGGCCACCCCCGACCTTCGGCAGATCGATCGACGGGAACGGACGTCCGGGTATTAGAGCAGTCATCTCGACACCTTGTGTAGAACCTCGACTTCAATGAAGGCGCACGGAAAATCATTACCGTTCCGCACGTCATGCTCAACACCAAGTTCACGGAAATACGGCACGCCGGTTTTCATTTCTGCCATGACAGGATCAGCCTCGCCAACATCGATGTCCAGAAATCCATCAAAAAGCGGCACGACCACATAATCATGCTCGTGCCGATGCCAGCC
The DNA here is from genome assembly GCA_039028795.1 of Pseudomonadota bacterium. GTDB lineage: Bacteria > Pseudomonadota > Alphaproteobacteria > Rhodobacterales > Rhodobacteraceae > Thermohalobaculum. The sequence continues at coordinate 12,793 of JBCCHJ010000062.1, read as the reverse complement.
AGTGTTGTCACCTCTGGCAGAGAAGGACCATCGCCATACTTTGACTTGGTCGTTCTCGATCAGCAATTCGCCTTGGGCCGTGCCGGTTTGGTCGCTTGCGCACATGGTCGGGCCTCCTTCGATGTGACGCAGTCAGACTGCCACGCCATGATCGAGATCAAACAGCCAATTGCGATACACGAATTGTCCAGGCCCGGTCTCAGTCCGCTGTCAGCACGACACGTCCGGTAATGCGCCCGGCACGCAAATCGTCCAATGTGTCCGAAGCCGCAGACAATGGCCGCGTCGAAACCGGTATTTCCTTCACCTTACCGGTTCGGACCAGATCGATCAGTTCGCGCAAATCAGTGCAGGACCCGACATAAGACCCCTGCACGACCATTTGCTTCTGCGGCAGCCAGGGCAGCGGCATCTTGAAGTCCCCGCCATGCAGTCCCACGACCACATAGCGGCCGTTCTTGATCATCGCATGAACTGAGAGCCGCGACGTCGAGGGCACGCCGACCGTATCCACGACCCCGGTCAACTGATTTTCGGTGATCTTGCGCAGCTCATCCAGCGCATCCTCGCGACTGGTGTCCAGAACGGCGTCTGCCCCCATAGAGACCGCGGTCTGCAGCTTCGTCTGATCGATATCGCAGGCGACGATTTTTTCGTATCCCATGGCCTTCGCGATGGAGATGGCATTCAGACCCAGCCCCCCTGTGCCCATAACGGCGAGCCACTCACCAGGGTTCATAAGATCGGGATTGACCTTTTTGAGGGCGCAATAGACCGTCACGCCGGAACAGGCATAGGGCGTCACTGTGTCTAGATCCAAACCATCGATATCGACCAGAAACTTCGGATCGTCGACGACGACATATTCGCCATAGCCGCCATCACGGACAACGCCCAGGGCGCGCATTTTCGTGCAATCGGACTCGCGATCATTCATGCAATGGATGCAATCGGGTTGCATACAGCCGATCCACGGATGCACCATCATCGTACGGCCGACATAGCCGTCTTCGACATCGGGACCAACTGCGGTGACCTCCCCCAGGAACTCATGGCCCAAGGCTTGCGGAAGTTTCATGCCGCGGGCGGCCATCTCCAACTTGCCTTCTTCGCCAAGGTCGAAATAGCCGTCCTGGATATGCAAGTCCGAATGGCAGACGCCTGAACGGCGGACGCGGACCAAACATTCGCTGCCTTGCGGCGTCGGTATTACGCGCTCGTTTGCCTGCAATGGCTTGCCGAATTCGACGAGATCATAGCTGGTATAAGTGGCCATTGGTTCCTCCCAAACTTTGGATCAACCATGGCCAATCCAAGGACTTCGGTAAAGGGCCGCGGTGCTGGGATCACGCCGATGATTATTCTTCAGATTTCAGCGGCGATCGCGGTGCCCAGATCTTCGGTTTTGGCTGAACCGCCCAAATCCCCGGTTTTCGGTGAATTGGGGTCGCCCAGGACGTCTTCGATGGCCTGAACAATCGCGGCGGCTGCTTCTGGCTCGCCCAGATGGTCCAGCATCATGGCGCCAGACCAAATCTGGCCCACCGGATTGGCGATGCCCTGCCCTGCAATGTCCGGCGCACTGCCATGCACTGGTTCGAACATGCTTGGGTGGATCTTTTCCGGATTCAGGTTCGCCGAGGGCGCCACGGCAATGGTACCGGTCACACCCGGCCCGAGATCCGAGAGGATATCGCCAAATAGGTTGGTTGCGACAACGATCTGGAAAGCTTCTGGCGCCATGGCGAAGCGTGCAGCCAGAATGTCGATATGATGCTCTTGCGTTTCGATGTCCGGGTAATCCGCCGCGACTGCCCTGAACCGTTCATCCCAATAGGGCATGCTGACGAAAATGCCGTTTGATTTGGTCGCCATATCGACCTTGGTCGCGCCGGTGCGCTGGGCCAGATCGAAGGCATAGCGGCTGATCCGGTCACAGCCCTTGCGCGTGAAAATCGCCTGCTGGGTGACAAACTCGCGATCCGTGCCCTGGAACATCATCCCGCCGACCTGGGAATACTCGCCCTCGGTGTTTTCACGGACGACCCAGAAGTCGATGTCGCCCGGATGTTTGCTGGCCAGCGGACAGGGCACCCCTGGCAACAGCCGGACCGGGCGCAGGTTCACATATTGGTCGAATTCGCGCCGGATCGGAACCAAGAGACCCCAAAGCGAGATGTGATCCGGCACGCCTGGGAAACCGACGGCACCGAGGAAGATTGCATCCGAGTCGGCGAGTTGCGCAATCCCATCCACGGGCATCATCGCGCCGGTGGCCTTGTAGCGTTCGCAGGACCAATCGTAATGAGTGGTCTCGATTTTAAAGCCGCCAGCAGCGGCTGCCGCTTCAACCACGCGCAGACCTTCGGGCAAGACCTCGTTTCCGATCCCGTCGCCGGGGATGCAGGCGATCCGATAGGTTTTCATGACTTTCCCCTCTTTGCGCAGGCGCTGCCGGAATGGCGCAGGCCGCCATGGCTCCTACATCCCGGTGTCACTCTTAGCCATCCATTAAGCAGAATAGGATGTAAAATGAAGGGTGGTTGAGAGGGGACTTATCCGCCGCGCGCAATGGCGTGGCGACGCGAATACTCATGCGAAATCGTCATGAATCGACAATTAACGCTGGCCGCGGATCTGCGTGGCGTCCCTCAAAATGGCTTCGACACGTTCGTTCCAGTTGCCCAGTTCAGGGCCCAGGTTGATGATCCGGCCCGGCGTTTCAGACAACCGAGGCAGAACCGTTGGGACTTTGATCTCCCCCAATTCCGGATGCTGGTAGGTCTCAAGCGTTCCGCGGGCTTCGAAGTGCGGATCAGCGAAGATATCTTCGATTGAGTTTACCGGCCCGCACGGCACATCACCATCGGTGCAAAGCTGCACGACCTGCTCCATCGGATAGGCCATTGTGAAGGTTTCCACGACTCCATCGATCAGGTCGCGTTCCGCCAAACGGTCCGGTGTGCGTGGGAACCGGTCCGCCAGATCGGCGCGGTTCAGAACGTTACGCGCCAGACGATCCCACATCCGGTCCGAGGTACAGGCAATGGCGACATATCTCCCATCGCTGCATTGAAAATGTCCATGAGGTGCGACCTGACGGGTCATGCGCCCTTCGCGGCCTCTGATTGTTCCGTTCCAGGCATAGGCGGTGGCCGTTTCATCCAGGATGCGGAAGATCGATTCAAACAGAGCCACGTCGATCACCTGGCCCTTTCCAATTTGTTCTGCCACCCGCACGGCCAGCAGAATGCCCAAGGCCCCGTACATTCCGCTGAAATAGTCGGCCAATGAAGAAGATCCCGGCGTAACCGGCGGTCCATCCTGCATCCCAGCCAGATGAGTTAACCCTCCCACCGCATGGGCGATCCGGGCGAATCCCGGCCGATCTTTATAGGGCCCGGTCTGGCCGTATCCAGTGATCCGGCAAATCACTAATGCGGGGCTCGCAGCGTGCAACACCTCCGGGCCGATGTTCCAGCGCTCCAATGTACCTGGCCTGAAGTTTTCAACCACTGCGTCAGATCGAGCTGCCAGATCGATCAGCCGTGCCTGATCCTCCGGATCTTTCAGATCCATGGTGACCGAGGCCTTGTTGCGGTTGTCGTTCTGGAAGCTGAGGCTCAGATCTGGGATCTTGGTGGCGGTACCGAAACGGCGCCCGGCCTCACCTCCGTCCGGGTGCTCGACCTTGATCACCTCGGCGCCAAACTCTGCCAGGATCGAGGCCGCGTACGGCCCCGCGATGAAAGAGCTAAGATCCAGAACGCGGATGCCGTCGAGCGCCTGCATCAGGCCTGGTCCAGTTCCGCGAAGGCTTCGCGGGCCACGCGGGTGGCTTCCAACGCTGCAGGAGCACCGCAATAGATCGCGGACTGCAGAATGACCTCCTTGATCTCTTCTTTGCTCAACCCATTCCGCAATGCGCCCTTCAGGTGCAGTTTCAGCTCTTCAGTTTTACCCAAGGCGATCAGCATGCCGAGGTTCAGCAAGGACCGGTCGCGTTTCGCCAGGCCGGGCCGTTGCCAGACATCGCCCCAGGCATAACGGGTCACAAAGTCCTGCAGAGCGTCGTTGAAATCATCCATGCCGGCGAGCGAACGGTCAACATAATCATCCCCGACAACCTGGCGGCGGAGGTTCAGGCCTTTTTCCCAGAGCGTATCGCGCCTTTCTTCTGTCATGCCAGAACCCTCACTGGGGCGCCTGCCAGCCAAGCCTCGATGCTTTCCACCATTTGGCCATAGAAGGCTTGATAGACGCCATCCGTGACATAGCCGAGATGCGGCGTCAGGATCGTATTCGGAGCTTTGCGGATCGGTGCATCGGGGGCCAGAGGTTCCTGGTCATAGACATCCACCCCAGCGCCTGCGATGGCGCCATCCTGCAGCGCTTTGATCAACGCATCCGTATCCACAATTGGTCCGCGCGAAGTGTTGATCAGATAGGCTGACGGTTTCATCAACGCCAGTTCAGCTGCGCCGATAAGCCCCCGGGACCGGTCCCCAAGTTTGTAATGAATGGTCAGGAAATCCGCCCAGCGGAATAGGTCTTCTTTGTCGACCCGTTCGACGCCCTGGGCCGCAGCATCTGCCGCTGTCAGGTTGGCCGACCAGGCGATCACGTTCATATCGAAAGCCTGGGCAATCTGAGCCATCTTCTTACCCAACCGGCCCAACCCCAGGATGCCCAGTGTCTTGCCCTGTAGATCGACGCCCATCGTCGTGATCCAGGTTCCCGTCCGCATGCGATCGTTTTCGATATGGATGTTCCGGGCGAGCGCCAGCATCATGCCCCAGGCAAGTTCCGGTGTGGCCTGGGAAGAGTTTTCGGTGCCGCAGACGACGATGCCCCGGTCCTTGCAATAGTCCAGATCGATAGCAGCGTTGCGCATGCCCGCCGTGGCCAACAGTTTCACATTAGGTAGGCGTGCCAGCAGATCTCGACCGATCGGAGATCTTTCCCGCATAACGCAGAGGATATCGAAAGGTTGCAGCCGTTCCGCAAATCCGTCCAATCCTTCGTAAATCTGATCGAAGAATGTAAGCTCGTGACCGGCCAGCCGTGACCAGTCCGCGAAGTCTTTGGCGGCATTCTGATAGTCATCCAGGACAGCAATTTTCATCTATTCCTCCGGAACCCGGGCAGGTCTAACGACCCGCTCTACGCAGCTTTGTGAAAGTCGATCATAAGTTTGTTAACCACATCGGGTGCTTCATACATCGCCCAGTGGCCGCAATCGGGAATGATCTCTATTCGCGCATCTGGGTGGACAGTTTTGATCCGCGCAATCCGATCCGGAATGGGAGGAATGGCGGCGGCATCGTGCTCACCATAAACGACCATCACCGGACAACCCAGTTCCGCCACGCGGTCTACTGTGCCATCCGTCCAACTTAGCGTGCGGCTGTCGAACCGGGTTCGCGCAACATTCAGCACCTGCATATCCACCGCCCAATCGTCCAGCTTGGCTTCGTCCCAGATCATCAGCTTGCCCAGGTTTTCCTTCTGCATGGCCCAAATTTCATCAGAGGTCGGATCGCGGCCTAATCGTTCGGCCATGCGACGGCGGCTGTCCAGGGTAAATCCCCGGCCTTCGGGGCGGCCATACCCCGCCCCACCAGTCATCGACAGCGCCGCGCATCGATGATCGAAACGCCGGGCCAGATCTGCGGCGATGAAGCCACCGAACGAAAAGCCCGCAATATGGATCCATTTCGCGTCCCCGACGATTACATCGACGGCGCTGTGCACCAAGTCGAGGTACTCTTCGATACCGAGGTTCCAATCGACTGTATCGCTATCGCCATAGCCAGGTTGATCGATCGCGATGACCTGGAAGTGTTGAGAAAGAGCGTCGATGTTTTTAATCCAATGCAGCCAGGACCCCGCCCCGCCATGCAGAAGGATCATCGGCTCGCCAGCACCAAAGCAGCGCCAGGCTACACCTTCGGTCTTCTGGAATGTGGTTTCGGTGTAGCTTCGGTCGATTTGAGTTTCGGACAAGGGCTGGGGATCCATTGGTCGGACATCGTCGCAAGACCCTACAATCGCGGACTGGATTGGACAATCAAGCCGGATCGCCTATGGGATTTCATTGGGAGGATCCGTCATGCCACGGGGAAACGCCAGTCTGGACAATGCCGTCTTTGCGCCGAACAGCATCGGATTGATCGGGCTGAGTTCTAACCCAAATACTCCGGCAGGACGGCCCTTGGGATATCTGCGGCAGAACAACTGCATGGCGCGGATCGTCGTGGTGAACCCCAGGCATGACCAGGTGCAGGGGGAACGCACGTATGCCAGCCTGTCCGAGTGTTCTGCCCCGCCAGAGCACGCCTATGTCCTTGTCGGTCATAACCGGGTCGAGCAGGCCGTAAAAAACTGTGCCGAGGCGGGCGTTCATGTCTGCACCGTCTTGGCCGACGGGTATGCCGAGGCGGGACCGGAAGGTCGGGCAGCCCAGGACCGACTGGTGGCGATTGCGCGGGACGCTGGAATGCGTCTGTTGGGGCCAAATTCGATGGGCGTCGCGGATCTGCACTCCGGGTGTTTGTTGACAGTTAATGCAATCTATAAAGAACCCGCGCTGCCGGGGCCCGTGTCGCTGATCTCGCAATCCGGCTCGATGATGGGCGGGTTGATCAGCCGAGCGGCCGCTTTGGGTCTGGGGTTCTCTCGCGTTGCCGCAGTGGGCAACGAAGCTGATCTGGGCGTGGCGGAACTTGGTTCCATCATGCTGGATGATCCGCATTGCAAGGTGCTGGCGTTGTTCTTGGAGACGATCCGGGACGCTCAGGGCTTGGCCGCGATGGCAGCCAAATCGCAATTGCTTCGCAAGCCGGTCGTGGCCTACAAGCTGGGACGATCCGACGTGGGGGCCAAGATGGCCGTGGCACATACCGGGGCCCTTCTGTCCGATGACGCCGTTATCGGACAGTTCCTGCAGGATATCGGCATTGCCCGGGTCACCACCTTGGACGGTTTGATCGAAGCACCGATGCTTTTTGCGGGGCGCGAGCCGTTCGCCGCACTGCCGCGAGTCGGCACGATCACCACCACCGGCGGCGGCGGCGCCACGGTGACAGATCGTTTGGCGTTGGAAGGCGTGGCGCTTGCGACCCCCTCCCCGGATACGATGGCCGCCGTCCGTGCCACTGGTTTGGACGTGGTGGACGGCCCGATGGTGGACCTGACAATGGCAGGTGCTGGGGCGGATTTCGTGAAACCAACGGTCGAAGCAATGGCCCGCCAGCCGGATGTCGACATTGTGTTATCAATCACAGGATCCTCGGGCCGATCAAACCCGGCCGGCACCATCCCACCGCTGGCCGAGGCTGATCTTAGTGGCAAACCCCTTGCGGCGTTTGTCACGCCCGATGCTGTACCAACCCTGCAGGGACTGATCAGTGCGGGCGTCCCTGCATTCCGTACGCCAGAGAGCGCGGCGGACGCGATCGGCGCTTTGGCACGCTGGCGCGCGCCCAGGATCGACCAGATTGCCTGGCGGGATGCGCGCGGCGGAACGCGGGTCTTGGATGAGAGTGCGTCGCTGAAGCTGTTGGCCGAGATCGGTATCCCGACTGTGCCCGCCGTGGAATGGAAGCTGGATCCTACACCAAACCTGCCATTCGATTTCCCTTTGGTCGCGAAGGTCTTGTCGGACGCGGTTCCTCATAAGACCGAAGCTGGAGGTGTGGTCTTAGACATCCAGGACCAGGATGCTCTGATAGCGGCTGGGCATCGGATCAAAACCTCGGTTGAGGCCTACCATCCTGGGTTGACGGTCGACCGCCTGCTGGTCGCGCCAATGATCCGCCCCCTGCAAGAGGTGTTGATCGGCTATCGCCTGGACCCCTCGGTCGGGCCGGTTGTGACGTTGGCCCCAGGCGGCATTCTGGTCGGGATATATGATGACAAAGCCGTCCGCCTGGCGCCTGTCAGCGAAGCCGTGGCCATGGAGATGATCGCTGAAGTTAAAGGCCTGGCCCCTCTTCGCGGCCATCGCGGGCTGCCCGAAGGCGACCTAAAGGCCCTGGCCATGGCCATTGCCAAACTCTCTACCTTGGCGCTTCATCACATCACCGTATTGGAGGCCGAGGCAAATCCTGTCATGGTTCTGACCGATGGCATTATGGCCGCCGATGCTCTGGTCACCCTGGCCACCGAGATTGCCGAGGAGGACACATGAACGATCAATCACCCATCCGCGCGCAGTGCACCGAGGCTGAATGGCAGACCCGGGTCGACCTGGCCGCCTGCTATCGGCTGGTCGATATGTTCGGCTGGTCCGATCTTCTGGGAACGCATATCTCTGCTCGTGTTCCGGGCGAAGAAGATGCTTTTCTGATAAACCCTTACGGGCTGTTGTTCGAAGAGATCACGGCGTCTTCCCTGGTCAAAATCGATGAAGAAGGCAACATCCTTTCACCCACCGAATATCATATCAACCCGGCTGGGTTCGTGATCCATTCGGCAGTGCACATGGCCAAGCCTGAATATGCCTGCGCGTTGCACACCCATACCCATGCCGGAACTGCAGTGGCGACGGCCGAAGCCGGGTTGAAGCCTCTGACCCAGCATGCGCTGGCGATCATCGCCCATGTCGCCTATCACGGGTATGAGGGCATCGCGACAGATCTTTCCGAGCGTGAACGGCTCGTCGCGGATCTGGGTGAGGCCAACATCATGTTCCTGCGCAATCACGGCGTTCTGACCGTTGGTCGTACGATCGCAGAGGCGTGGGTCTGGATGTACCGGGCCGAACGTGCCTGCCGGATGCAATTGGCCTTCCAGCAGACCGGTGAAACCGCCGTGGAGATCCCCGCTGAAGTTCAAGAGGTCACAATACAGCGCAATCTGAAAGCAAACTCTCCAGCCGGCCACCGCCCCATTGGGGTCTTTGAATGGCCGGCCTTGCTGAGGCGGTTGGACCGCCTTGACGCGTCTTACAAGGACTGAGAATTGACTGATCTGATGAATGCCTTCCCGCCTGCGCCCGAAGCGCAGGTGACGCTCGCCAATTGGCGCACCAGACCCTTCAATGCCTGGGCATTCCACCATGTGCGGGAAGTGGTGCCCTCGGCAGATATTCCGCATGACCCGGGCAAGGTGCAACCCTTCCTGGAAGGCCCTCAGGTCACGCCCGATGGGCTGGAAGACTTCTTAAGAGATGGCGAGGTTGATGGTCTGGTGGTTCTGCACCAGGGTGCCATCATCCTGGAACGCTATGGCAATGGGATGGGGCCGCGGGATCCGCACATTCTGATGTCGGTGTCCAAATCACTGTTGGGCCTTCTGGCAGGCGTGTTGTCTGAGCAAGGCGTGCTGAATTTAGACGCAGCAGCAGAAACTTATGTTCCTGAGCTGACCCAGACGGCTTTTGCCGGGGCCGCGGTTCAACAGCTTCTGGACATGCGTACCGGGATCACGTTCAATGAGGATTACCTGATCACCGAAGGGCCGATCGTCGAATACCGTAAGGCAACAAACTGGAACCCGCTTGGTCCGGGCGAGGTCCCGTCTGATCTGCGCACCTTCCTATTGTCCCTAACGGAAACGGATGAACCGCATGGCGGGGTCTTCGACTACAAGTCCCCCTGCACGGACCTTCTGGGCTGGATCATCGAGCGGGCGACCGGCAAGCGCTATGCCGATGTTTTTGCGCAGGAGATTTGGTCGAAAATAGGCGCAGAGACACCCGCCTACATCACCGTAGATCGGCTGGGGGCGCCACGCACCGCAGGTGGTATGTGTGTGACGACGCGGGATCTGGCCCGGGTTGGTCAGGTGCTGGTCGAGGACGGCGCTGGTGTCATTCCCAAGCCCTGGATTGAGGATATTGAATCCAACGGGGACCCGGCGGCCTGGGACGGCGGCGCATTTGCGCCCGATTTTCCGGGGATGCCCATGCACTACCGGTCGAAATGGTATGTCCTTCGGGACCGTGGACCGATCCTTTTTTGTATCGGCATTCACGGTCAGAATTTGCTGGTGGATCGCAAGGCGGGGTTGGTTTTGGCACGGCATTCTTCGCTGGAAACGCCCTTGGATCCTGCCAGCGAATTAAAGACAATCGCGTTGTTCGAGCGCATCCGAGATATGGTTGCTTAAGAACAAAAGGGCCGACGCACGCCGAATGACCGGGCTACCCGCTAGGCGGTCCGGGATAGCGTCGGCTCTTTTTGGGGAAGGCCGGTTTGCACCGGCTGGGTCGTTCAGTTGCCACTGGGATGACAAAATACGAGGGCGGCAGGCCTGCCGTAGTCCCAAGCCCCCTCAAGGTCGCTATCCGTCGAGGGGGGAATCATTCGCTTCGAAGCGGGCTCAGTTCTAGGGTTGGATCGTTAAAATTTGATTTAACTTGCTCAATTTCACTGCCCAATCTTTTTGAGCCACTAATCGTTGCTGCAGCGCGCATAACTATCCGCATTCGGATCGAAGCCTAGTTAGTGGCTGTCTCGCACGAACAGATGGGCAAATATCGATAGGAGCAATGCAAAAGGCGTGTTGCGATTGAGATGGATGGTCAGCAGCTATACAAAGCCAGCCGACCATCCAGCATTTGTAAATACAGACTAGGTCTCACGTCATCTCCAAATGATCCCGGCGCCGACGATTGCCAATGGTCCTGTCAAAGAGCCTAAGGGCGCCTAATGAACCAAGGCCCGTAATCAAAAACCAAGCTGCTGCAGGTAGAGGAACCGCCGAGGGAGGGGCCATTGAGGGAGTAAAGCGCGCGAACGTGGTGTCGCCAATCAGCGCGGTGTCCTGGTCAATTGGAAGAATGAACCCGAGGGTTGTGAAATCGGTTTCGTCATCTGCGTTGTTTAGCGCGCGAGTATAGTCGAATATGACGTCGCTACCGGGGGCGGGAGGGCCGGGAACGATTAACACGAACGCTGAGTTTTCGTCGGTGATACCGTTAATCAGTTCCGGTTCTGAATCGAATTGTCCGAAGGGACCGTCAAGGAACACCTGCTCTAACAATGCCAAGGCGGGGCTGCCAGAGAATGGAATGAAGTCTGACGCCTCGTCACACCCCGAAAAAACTTCGATGCAGGTCCCATCTACGAATTCAACATCAAAAAACGATCCGTCGACCTCAACGCCGGATGCGCCCAATAACTGGCCATTTGCGTCGACGTCCAACGTCACCGCAGAGGCCGGTATCGCTGCGGCGAAAACCGCCAGCAGTCCAACAAAGCCTGCAACGAAACCGCTCTTACTGAATGAAAATCTCAACATGGAATTCTCCTATTTTCGCAAAGCAAAAAGACATACTTTGCACGTTTCTAGTCATGAAGACCGTTGTTCTAATCCCCGGACGCAGCCATGCGCCGGGCCACCTGTAATTGAGTGATTATTCGATTGCCCGCGCGTTGCCCGAAACGCGCACAGGCGAGCTTTTGATGGCATCCAGCGCGACCTTAACTACGGACGGGCTACCCATATCCTCACCCTGTCGGATGGTGAATCCTTCGCCATGTGGCCACCCCTGGTCGCGTAGGTAACCGGCAAATGCGGCCGCCGCTGCGCCAGTTGCCGGGTCTTCGAAGACACCGCCGGACGCGAACGCGTTCCTCGCAACAAAGGTTCTCGCGGTTTCGATAAAGACAAGCATCACAGTAACGAGGCCATGTTTGCGCATGATGACGCGCCCCTGATCTAGATCGTAATCCATCCCGGCGAGCTTGGAGCGCTCTTTCAACGGCAACACGATATGATCCGCACCGCCATGAATGCGCGCCGGGGCCAGCCTTGGATCAAGGTCGTCATTCTCAAGGCCAAATAGCGACATGACATCCTGGAATTCATCATCGCCGATGTCTTGGCTATGTGTCGGAGGCGATAAGAGCGTCGCGAGCATGCCTTCGGGGGAAGTTTCGGCATCGACCGTTATGGATGTGTTGTTTAGTGTAAGTTTGTAAGTCCCTGCACCCGTGCGCTGGCCAAGTGCAGCGCCGAGGGCAATGGTCGCATGCCCGCAGAATGGCACCTCGGATTCTGGCGAGAAGTAGCGCACCCGCCAGTTCTTCCCGGAATCGTCTTGCGCGACAGCAAACGCTGTTTCTGAGTAACCTACTTCTGCCGCGACAAGGGCCATTTCTTCTTCACTGGTCGCTTCATCCAGCAGGACCACGCCGGCCGGATTGCCACCTTCATTCCCTTGACTGAATGCTGCAATTCTTTGGACTATCATCATTTGTCTCCAGCTTGGCGAATGACTCCAAGATTAGAGATTGCCCTTGCAAGAGTCCTGTTGATTTGGAAGGTTTCACAGGGAAAATACCTTCATTCTAATGATCAGATGGGAACTGCAGCCGATATGATGAAAGCTATCGATAAAATAGATCGTGCAATTATCGAGTTCCTTGATTCTCATGGTCGAGCAAGTTTGGCTGACATAGGAAACGAAGTCGGTTTGTCCGGCCCGTCTGTTAGTGAGCGCCTTCGTCGCTTGCGCGAAGACGGGTACATTGATGGTTTTGGTGCCAGGATCAATTTGCGGGCGCTCGGTTACACAATCGAGGCATTGGTGAGAATAAAGCCGCGCAGCGGGCAACTTCACAATGTCGAACGTATGATCGAAGAACACCCTAACTTTACGTCCTGCGATCGAGTGACTGGCGATGATTGTTACGTTGCGCGTCTCGTTATCAGCGATATCGCCGAATTGGATAGCATTCTGCTCCCATTCCACGATCGTGCGGACACCCATACGGCAAGTGTTAAGTCTTCAATTTTTGGAAACCAGCCGGAGATACAACCCCCCTGACAAGTTTTAGACAGG
>JBCCHJ010000061.1:0-35475 GCA_039028795.1 Pseudomonadota bacterium | reverse complement strand
GTACCATTGCCCGCTTCACTTATGTTGCTGATCAGTGGGGTAGGCGTTTTGGGTCTGGCGGTGCGTCGCCGTTAAAGACGCTGGTAGAAGTCTAGGCCAGTTTGGCTAAGCTAAAAATTCCAATCCTGGTTTCGTGACCATCAACCAAAAAACGGCAATCAAACCTGCAAAGGCAGGCCAGCCTAAAAGAAACCACCAGAAGTACGCACGGCGCGCCAGGTCAGGAAGCGCTGTTCCGGTCTCGTCGGCCCTTCGGGCAAAGTCGCGGATCTTTGTCTGAAGAACCACCACGGGCGCCCAACAGAAGAAAGCCAGGATGTACAAGGCGTAGGTGACCACCAACCACATCTCGAACGGATCATAGCCAGCTTGCCAGACCAGCCAAAACCCCGTCAGCGGTTGGACGATCCCGGCAGGCGTGGTGAAAATCCAATCGGCGACGACAACGCCCGAGGACACATCGGCAATGGTTTTCGGATCATCCGTTCGCATGGCCCAGACCATCTGAAAGGCTGTTCCGATCCCCGTGCCGAACAAGACTGTGGAGCTGATGATGTGCGCATATTTCACAAGCAGGTAGGTATCGATCCCAAACTGGTCCATCAGCGTTCCTTCTCAAGGATGCCTACCACAAGGAACAGCGCGAGAATGGGGATGTTTTTCAGCAAGCCACCCAAGGGCAGCAGCCACAGCATCGGCGCAAGGACCGTAAAGGCAAACGTATAGCCCACCACCAATGCGGCCTGAGTCCAAAGCATCGGAATCGGTCGAAAGCCGCGCAAGATCGCGGCAGCCAAGGCCAAGTCGGCAAGGCCGCCCAGGCGGGCCATTGCAACCAACGCCGTGTCGCTTAGCCCATTACCCGCGACGAGAGGCAGGAAGTCTTCTGATGGCAGGAATAGGCCCAACAATCCTGAGACCAGCCAAAGCATCACCAGGACCATCCGCAACACGGGACGCAACAGATAGAACCGAGCATGCCAGACGTCTTGTGTTCCCGCAGGCCGGGCATTCAGGAATTCAGTGAACCCACGCGGTGGTGCGGGCAGGTGCTGCAAGGCCGAGGTGTTCGCCAGCACTCCCACGTGCAATTGTTGGACAGCGGTGCGAGATATGGGCCCAAGCCGCATGAAGTCCCCCACGCGCCCGACCCAATCGCACAGAGATATGGGAAGGCACAGCTTCGGCACTTGATCAAACCCCATCCAACCGCGCAAGGCCTGAAGCATGTCCCCCTGGCTCACCACTTCAGGCCCGCCGATCTCATGCGTGCCGCCATCAGGGGACCTAAGGAAGTGGTCGACCACCTTGGCCAAATCCGCGGCATGGATCGGGTTGAATTGCTGGATTCCGTCTCCGACCACAGGAACTCGAAAGGGCAATACCGCCAGTCCCCGCGCCAAAGAGGACCCGCCATAGCTGGTATCGCCCAGCACCAGCCCAGCTCGTAGGATCGTCAGACCGTGGTTCCGGGCAACGTCTTCACCTTGCAGCCGGTGCTTGGCAAATCCGGTTTCGCCCTCGTCGATACTTACGGCCGAAATCAGCACCCCTTCTGCACCTTCGGGCAAAGCCTCATAGACCGCCTTTGGCGCTGTCACGTGAACAGCACGATAGACTGTCTCTGATGCGGCAAGCACCCCCGCTGCGTTTACCACATGGGTTACGTTCTTCAGGTGCGGCCGCCAGAACTTAACCCTTGCAGCTTCGTCCGACGTTAGATCGGCCCGCAGCACGTTGAATCCCATCGCCGCCAGCCGCCCGGTGCTGCGGGCATGGGCGATCACATGCCAGCCTGCCGACCGCAGCTCAAAGGCCAAATGGCGGCCTATGAACCCGTCAGCGCCCAAAATAAGAACCGTGCCCAAAGTCGACTTTGCCGTACCTACGCGTGCCATACCAAAGCCATACGCAAGCGATACGCTTTGTCCAGCAGAGCAAATCGCGCTTAGGGTGCCTTCCAGGGCTAGGATTCGAGGCCAATCGGGTGTATGTCCCGCGCGCCCCAATAGGGGGCCGTCAAACCTAAGGAATGGAGAAATGGGCTATCGTATCGCCGTCGCGGGCGCCACCGGGAATGTGGGCCGCGAAATGCTGAACTGTCTCGCGGAACGCGAGTTTCCTGCCGATGAAGTGATTGCGCTGGCATCGCGCAGATCCATGGGTACAGAGTGCGGCTATGGCGATAAGACATTGAAATGCAAGGACATCGACACGTTCGATTGGACCGGCATCGATATGGCCCTGTTCGCCATTGGCTCGGACGCGACGAAGATCTATGCGCCTCGGGCGGCGAAAGCCGGTTGCGTGGTGATCGATAATTCGTCGCTTTATCGGTACGAGCCGGACATCCCGCTGATCGTGCCGGAAGCGAACCCGGACGATATCGAAAAGTATACCAACCGGAACATCATCGCGAACCCGAACTGTTCGACCGCTCAGATGGTCGTGGCGCTGAAGCCGCTGCATGATCGTGCCCGAATTAAGCGTGTGGTCGTAAGCACTTACCAGTCTGTCAGTGGCGCGGGTAAGGAAGCAATGGATGAGCTTTGGGCGCAGACCAAAGGGCTTTATGTCCCGGGTCAGGAGAAAGAGCCTAAGAAGTTCACCAAGCAGATCGCCTTCAACGTGATCCCGCATATCGACAAGTTTCTGGACGACGGCTCCACGAAAGAAGAGTGGAAGATGGTCGTCGAGACAAAGAAGATCGTCGATAAAAGTATAAAGGTTTCAGCGACTTGCGTGCGGGTGCCGACATTTGTGGGCCATGGCGAAGCCGTGAATATCGAGTTCGAAGATCCGCTGCCCGCCGACGAGGCGCGCGAGATCCTGCGCGAAGCGCCGGGGATCATCGTGGTCGATAACAGGGAAGATGGCGGGTACGTGACGCCGGTCGAGTGCGCCGGTGAATACGCCACATATATCAGCCGCCTGCGCGACGACATCACGGTTGAAAACGGCATAAGCCTTTGGTGCGTCAGCGATAATTTGCTGAAAGGTGCGGCATTGAACACCGTGCAGATCGCCGAACTGCTGGGCCGCCGCTGTCTGAAGAAAGGCGAGATCGCCGCCGAGTGATCGACCCTGAACTCTAATTCACAGGCCGCGTCCCAAGGGCGCGGCCTTTTCACTTCTGGCTTCAGGACTGACCCGCACCCGTCCTACGCCGAGCGCCGTTAACACCTGTTGCGCCGTTGGACAGGGCGTATGTCACCCGTACAGCCTGCGTATGTCATCTGTATGCCATTCGTATGCCATCTGTATGTACAGAAAGTCGACCTGTACCGGTTAATCTAAGTTTACGATACGGCGCTGGAAGCACCCTTTCGGTCAGATGCGGACCTCACTTATATTGCAGGTAATGCGCGGCAGCAGGCCTTCGCCAATCAGCAGAGACAAAACGTGTTGCGGGACAAACCTGCCGTTTGGCCGAAGCGCGTTGACTTGGCGCCAACCCCGAAAGCCGACATCGGGTCTATGCGCAGCGTGCGCCAATAAACGACACTCATCTCCGGACCGACTGGAGCGCAAATGCCAGCAGCCTCGGCACATTTGGAATTGCATCAAGTTTGCAATTTTGGGGGAAACTCGGACCTACGATTCTAAAGTTTCCGCATAATCTCTTCATATCTTGAGGTTTTAATCGGAGTTGCGCCAGCCTGTACATTCCTCGGCAACTTGTGCGAAACACCACTGCAGAGCGACTGCAATGTCCATAGCGTGCATCTGTCGCGAGCAATTTCAGACAAGAACATAACTTTGAGAAAGGAGTAAGCGAATGTTCCGAATGCTGGTCTCGTTTGCGAGAAGAAACCGTTACTTGACTTTAAGGAATTGAAGAATTGGAATGGTATCCACCAGACGACTACAAGCCAATCCGGGGGGTGGCGGCTTATCTTCTTAGAATGAAGACGCCTTTGCCCGGTAGCGCAGAGGAGAAGCTGCTGGAAATGGTCACCGATTGGAAATCACCGAAAGAGGTCGGGATGACGCCAGAAATGGCGCGCAGCCTGATTGATCGGCGGTTGGTTCCAACAGGAGCTTATCCCTCGATAATACATGCCGCTATGAGTTGAATTTAAGCGAGGAATGGAGAAAAAATGCAAATTGAAACAGCTTTACGGGCCCTAATCGCAAGTGTGTTTGCGGTTTCATTTTCGAACGCTTCAGTCGCACAAGATACACAGACAGAATTTAAATTTCAGTTTGAAAGAGATGGAATTGAGCTTAAACGCCTAGATCTCGAGCTTTTGAAACCCCTACTGAATTCACCAATAAGGATTGCAGACTTTACCAAAGGTCGTCAGCGTGCCTACGAGCGCAAGCGCACTCCGATAATCTTGAATTCTAATGAAAGGATTAAAGAAAACATTGCACAGCAAATTGAAGCGGGGGGTTTGTCACAACTTGCTTCTGAGGTGCTACACTTCCCCTATCCTGATCATAAGTTGCTTAAATTGGAATATCATTTTCTTGATATAGAGATTCACAATAACGGATCGGCAGATATCATAGCAATTGCAAAAAAGTCTTTTGAAAGTACGCTAATCGGTGGGTTCAAAATTGGGATTTGGTACGAATGGAAAATTTTTGTCGAGCCGGGTGGAATAAAACAAGGCGAAATCCATAAACCAATCGGCAAGTTTGATGAAAACGGAGATCCGATAATATTTAACTACAAATACCACGCGCGGGCTCCAAACATTATTATAAAATCTTTCAAAGTCGGGATTGATAAAAATAATGATGACGTAATTGATGAGGGAGAGATAAATGATGTGGAGTATTTCCTCCCAAATGGGGATGTGAACAGATTGGGTGCTGTTTTCCACCCAAATAATAGTGACTGCATTGATATTGATATGGTTGTGGACCTTGATGGAAATGGTAAACCCGTCGATCCAAACAACCCAAAACACTTAATGTTTTGTGCGGGATCTTGTAGTGGGTACCTACTAGCAGCGACCAATGGGGCCTAGAGCAGATTGACATCAAGGTCCCACTATGGTCATCCCAACGAGCGCATCCACATACCCAATCTCGGTGGGCCGTCTTCGGCCCGCCAATTCGTTCAGGACCTGTGAGGCCTCAGCGATCCGGCCCGCGCGGATCAATCCCTCGGCCAACAGTGTGCGGGCCTGCGGCACAAACTGAAGCGAGCCCGTCGCGGTATACTCGTCGATCCCTTCTTCGATCTGTGCGCAACCTTCCTCGGCCCGTCCTTTTCGTGCGATGGCCCAACCCCGTAGGATACGGCACCAGGCGATCCAGTATTTGAAGTCGTGCTCTTCCGCCAGATCCATGGCCTGTGTCGCATGGCGTAAGCAGGCATCCGTGTCGCCAAGCGCTTGAAAGACCGCCGCGATCAGACTGTGCGCATAGGCCTTACACCATCCTTCCGATAGATCGGCTGCTTGCCCGAGTTCTTTCAGGCGCTCGGGTAGGCCAGCTTGTCCTCCGTTCAATGAGAGTGCCCATGCCGACATGCACTGAACAATCAGAACAGTGTCAGAGTGATAGAATTCCTCGATTTTCTCGGCATCCGCTGTCGCGCAGAGCTCGATGACGCTGTCGAACTCTTCAATAGCTTCATCAAAGTCGCCAGACAGAAAACTGCAAAACCCCAGAACGCGGCGACCGAGGATGTGCGCAACAACATCTCCCGTCTCACCCGCGGTCCAAAATCGACCGATGATTTCCTCGGCGACCTCCCGCGCATCCTTTAATCGTCCGACCATCAAATGGTACGAGGACAACCCGTGTAAAACGCTAAGAAGTTTAGCGTCATCGCCCTGCTGTTCCCTCAAGTCGCGCAAGCGTTCCAGGTTCGATAGGGTGTGCGACGCACCCAGACCCGACAGAATGAGGGGCACGCGAAGACTTTCCCGCAACCGCATTTCACGATTGACCTGATCGCCGTCGGGTTCCGTCCTGGCATTTGCCTTTAGGGCCGCGTGGATATGTGTGACAGCCTCTTTCCCTGCTGAAGCTTTATGGGCTTGGTCTGCGGCCTTATGCCAATATAAGCACGCCTTCTCGGGTGCATCGCCCAGGTCGAAGTGCCTGGCAAGCGTTTCAGGGAGCACGGCATCGGTTGCCGAGTTCTGTTCCAGCAATGTCCCGATGCGATGGTGTGCCGAGGTTCTGCGGCTCTTGGGCATGATGCCGTAGGCGGCATCGCGTACGAGCGCATGCTTGAATTCGTAGCGCTGTATCGAGCCTGCCTCTGAACGCAGAAGAAGGCCCATCTCGACCAACCGGGCAAGTACAGCATCGGCACTGTTTTCTGAAACTTCCGCAGCTTGCAGCAACAGTTCTCGCGAGAAATCTCGCCCGATCGCCGCACCGACAGGCGCGATCTGGTGGACGCCATCCACACGATCCAATCTGGAGAGGAGGAGTCCATGCAGCGTTGTCGGCAGGCCCCTAAGTGCGGTGGCTCCACCATCGCGCAACGCCTTTTCGTCGATCTCTAATGCTACCTTTGTCAGTTCCTCAACGAAAAGCGGATTTCCGTCAGTTCGTTCCGCAATTTCGCTGGTTATATCTGCTGGAAGGTCGCGACCTTGGGTAAGGGCGTGAATGATCTGGCTGGACTGCAAAGAGTCCAGTTTTCGCAAATCAATGGTCGACGTTGGATTGCCAGCCTCGAGGGAGCTATCCTGTTCGGGCCTGCCGGTGCAGACAACCATTGCGTTGATTGACTGAATCTGTCCGGCGAGGTGGGCCAGAAAATCTAGGGTTGTCGGATCGGCCCAATGCAGGTCTTCGATGATAAGAAATGATGGTGCTTCGATGCTAAGCCGCTCAATGATGAGTATGAGTGTTTCGAATAAGCGAGATTTGTACCTCTGCGGCGATATAGCATTTTCCTGCGCAACTGACCCAGGCTCGACCAGGTCACAAATTATATCGGCAGTGATTGGCGAAAGCTTCAATCGTTCCTCTATCCATGCGCGGACGCCTGTTGATTGATCATCCACATCGGAGAACCTGCCAATGAGGGATTGCGTCTTTATCAGTTTGACAAAAGGGTGGAGCGGGCGAGAGTTGCCAACCTGAAGGCAGTCCATGAAATGGATCTGTTCAGGCCGCGCGTCGAGACGCGCGCCAAGCTCTCTCACAAGTCTTGACTTGCCGATTCCTGCTTCGCCATGGATTTTGATGAATGCGCCTCTTCGACGTATTGATTTCCAATGATCATGTAAGAGCGAGAGTTCTTCCTCGCGGCCCACGATGCGAGGTTCGTTCAAGTGAGACTTAGGGGTAGTTGGTGGAACGTTGCCCGACGGGCGGTCGATACGCCACAATATCTGCTCTTCTGCGAACCCTTTGAGTTTTCTTGTGCCGATGAAAGTGATGTCGCCTAGATCCTGGACCAACATCTGCGTATTCCGGTCAATGTAGATTGAATTTGGTTCGGCCATCGCCTGCAATCGAGCCGCGAGGTTCAAAGGTGCACCTGTTGCCGGTCCAAAAGATTCACTTCTGTCCCCCAAAAGTTCTCCAGTCAAAACGATCCCAGTCGCTATACCAATCCGAGCACTCAGCGGGGAACCGGAGGCACAGTCGAGGCTTGGAATTTCACGTAATATTTCGCGAGCGGCCTGAACTGCTCGCTTCGCGTCATCCTCAGCGGCTGTCGGGAATCCGAAACAGGCTAAGATCGCATCGCCGATGAACCGAGCCGGCATTCCATCGTTTTTGCGGACAATATTGCCGCAGCATTCATGAAAGGCCGCAAGGATCGCATGATAATCTTCAACTTCTAAGCGCATCGATAGTTCGGTTGATCCGACAAGATCGGCAAATACAGCAGTGATCTGACGCAACTCTGAATGTTTCATTATTGCAACATTGCTTGCAGGATATTGCTCTCACTACGACAAACATGGCAACAAATTCAATTTGAAAATCGATGATAGGAGGCTCAATCGAAAACTCCCATTGCGCGGAACGATCTCTTGATTCCTACGAATCTTTGTGACTGGTAGCGCTACTGAGTGGTTTGTTCTGAAAGGATCGATCGTCGAGTAAGCGACGGTCGTGGTCGGAACTTTGCAGGTCGAATGGCAGTTTCGGGAGCAAAACGTAAATCCAAATGTACCGATCAAATGATGATTCTCCCTACTTCTTGCCATCTCCGAAAATGAGGTGCGAGCGTCCGTTCTCGCGCAGTTGTCCGCGTAGCTCCTTCCCAACGAATGTCCGCTCATTCTGTTCCGGATGCAATCTGTCGCACCGCAGCATCATGCACTTTGGGCTCGGATCGGACGTTCGTTGCTGACTTAACGAATGTCTGAAAGATAATACCGACTGGTCGCAAGGCCGCGGTTTACATCACTTGGAATCGAACAAAGATAAGCGGCTGCCGTCTGCCGCCGATGTCAGGATTTCTTGCTTCTTCGATAAATGGAAAGGGCGGACCCGAAGGCCCGCCCCCAATTCAGTGAAGTCGCAGCTTCGCTTATGCGAACCACCAGCGCTCCGTCCAGCGTTCGCCGTCCAGCGACCAGTTCGATGCCATGTCGCCGTGTTGGACGTTCTTGGTGATGGCCGAGACATAGGACGCGAACATCGGGGCCACCAGGCCGCCGTCTTCGTGTACCAGGACCTGCATCTCGTTATACATCTCGGTCCGCAAGGCGTCGTCCAGTTCTGAACGGGCCTGGATCAAAAGCTCGTCAAAACGCTCGTTTTTCCAGGCTGTGTCGTTCCATTCGGCTCCGCCCTGATAGGCCGTGGTGAACATAAGATCAGGAACCGGACGCCCGCCCCAATAGCAGGCGCACCATGCTTTGTTGTTCCAGATATTGGACCAATAACCATCGTCGGCGGCACGTTCGATCTTGATGTTGATGCCAGCAGCAGACGCCGAGGCTGCATACAACTGTGCCGCATCAATCGCGCCCGGGAAAGCCGCATTGGCAGCAAACAGCGTCAGGTCGATTGAATCCATGCCAGCCTGTTTCAGGTGGAACTTGGCCTTATCTGGATCGTACTCACGCTGTGGGATGTCTTTGTTATAGTACTTCTGGTTCGGGCTGAGCGGGATGTCGTTGCCGACCACGCCATAGCCCTGAAGAACCTTGTCCAACATCTCTTGACGTTTGACGGCATATTTGACGGCAAGCCGTACGTCTTTGTTGTCAAACGGAGCCTGGTTCACCCGCATTGGGAAAGTGAAATGCTGAGTGCCCGCAACTGACTCGATCACCAGATTCGGATTGCGTTTCAACAGTTCGACCGTTTTGACGTCTACGCGGTCGATTGCATCCACTGCACCGGTCATAATCGCGTTCTGGCGGGCCACCGGATCCACGATCGCCAGCATCTCGATCTGGTCGAACCAGCCGCGATCCTTGCGCCAGTTGTCGTCATGGCGCTTCATGTCCAGCCGCAGGCCGGGCTCGAAATTCTCGAGCACGTAAGAGCCCGAGCCAAGCCCGGCTTCCCAGTTAACCGTCCCGTCTCCGGTATCCTTACCGATCACCAGGTGATAGTCCGTCATCACGAACGGGAAGTCGGCATTGCCGCCATCCAGTTTGAAGTTGACGACAGTGTCGCCGTCGGCGCTCATATCCGTCACCGATGCCAGGATCGTCTTGGCCGCGGACTTCGAATCTTCACCGCGGTGGAAGTTGATCGACGCCAAAACGTCGTTCGCGGTGACCTTTGATCCATCATGGAACCGCGCGTCGCGAAGCTTGAAGGTCCATTCCGTCGCATCGCCGGAAGCTTCCCAGCCTTCGGCCAGCTCCGGGATCACAGAGCCGTCGATATCGACCTCGGTCAGGCGGTTATAGATTGCAAAGCCAAGCGAGGTGGTGAAGCCGTTTTCCCACGAGCCTGGGTCGTGACTGTCAGATGTTTGGCCATGGGCCTTGCCCATGCGCATTTTGCCGCCGCGCTTGGGTTCCGCAACTGCGGGCAATGTGCCAGCGCCCAGCATAAGCGCGCCAGCGGCGGCGCCTTGCATTAAGCTGCGGCGTGTGACGTCAGTGTTAATCAGACGGGACATGATACCTCCTTGATCCGTTCCCTTTTGGGCGAATGCCCTTACTGCCGGTGTTATCCCGGTCTTTTGTCGGTTCTACGACTGTTTCTCTGTCGCAAGAATGTTGTGGCACGTTTCGGGATGCAAGGTTTGTTTGCGGCATCCCGATGACAAAACCGGCAGAGATCAGGTGCTCTGGTACGAAAGCAGCCAAATTCATTGCAGTCGTGTGCGAATCGGGTCGTTAGGCGGGGGCAAACGGTTTGGCGAGTTTCGACTCAAACCGGTTCAAAGGCACGCGCAGCACGGCCCGGCCATGAGCGTCCGGCTCGGGCAGGCGCCCGCCCCGCATATTGACCTGTAGCGCCAATAGCATCCGGTTCGGCAACGGCAGCGTTGCATCGCGGGCATCACGGGTTTCGATAAATTCGTCCCGGCTGATACCGTCCTTAACGTGGATGTTGGTGGCTTTGTGTTCGGCCACTGTGGCCATGCACAGTTCTTCCCGCCCGCCTTTGCAATAATCATGTCCGACGAAGACGCGGGTGTCGTCGGGCATTGCCAGGATTACCTGCAATGTCTCCCACAGATCAGAGGATGACGCGCCCGGGAAATCCGCCCGCGAGCTTCCGCTGTCGGGGACCATCAACGTATCATGAGCGAAAATCGTATCGCCCATCGTGTAGCTGATCGAGGCCAGCGTGTGCCCGTTTGCCAAGGTCACGGAAACCGGGCAATCTCCAACCATGAAGGTGTCGCCGGGTTCGAACAATTGATCCCAGAAATCGGAACGTCCCTTTAGCGTATCATCGGCATACATATCGGACCAGATTTCCTGGACCTTAAGCACCAGCTTTCCGATGCCTTGTTTTGGTACGCCGCCGAGCTGTTCCTTGATGTAGGGCGCTGCCGAAAAGTGATCTGCATGCGGGTGGGTGTCCAAGACCCACTCGACATCCAGGTTTTGAGTTTTGACATAGTGCAAAAGCTCGTCCGCGCTTTCTGTCCAGGTCGCTCCGGCCGCCGCGTCGAAGTCCAACACCGGGTCGATGATCATCGCCTTACCGTTGGCCGGGTCCGACGCGATATATTGCCAGGATCCGGTCGCGCGTTCGTAGAACGCCGCCACATTGGGACTGCCGGGTTTGGCAGAGGCTTCGAAGAATTTCATGTTGGTCCCCTGTGCTCCCTGATCGCTGAGGCGATGCTTTTGGTTCAGTGCGATGTATCGATCGCGCCGGCGACATTTGCAGGTTTCCAGCGACCTGTCAGCAGCACAAAAGAGAATTTACCAAAAAATTTTGTGAAATGGCTCTGATCTGCTTTCCATGCACGAATATCGGGTCGTCATTGTTGACGATGCGCCGATGTTTTAATGCGGCGATAAATCCCAGCCATCAGGTTTGAGTGATTTAAGGGCAGGCGGCGATGACGACGATTTCAACCATTGTATATTTGTAGAGCGGCGCCTCGACACAGGCACGCTGTGGCCAGTGGGCCTGATCGTCGCCGATCCATTCCAACCAGGCGCGGTCCATTTCTTCTTTGAACTGGATCTTCGACACATACACAGTGACGTTGATCAACCGCGTCTTGTCGGTCCCTAATTCCGCCAGGACTCTGTCAAGCTCGACCAGGGACTCCTGGGTCTGTGTGTACATGTCCGGGCTGTCCGACTGATCCGTCGCAACTGCCCAGGCGAAACCATTGTATTTCGTGCCGGCGCTGCGGCCCCGATATTTGCCACCGGCACGGGTGATTTCCAGCATAGCGAGCTCCTGCTTCAA
Organism: Pseudomonadota bacterium; assembly: GCA_039028795.1. GTDB lineage: Bacteria > Pseudomonadota > Alphaproteobacteria > Rhodobacterales > Rhodobacteraceae > Thermohalobaculum. Next base: position 23,691 of record JBCCHJ010000061.1, on the reverse strand, counting down.
GAGTGCATGAAGGCTCATCCTAAAACATGTGATCTGATTGCGACATCTGCGTTGTCGCTGCGGGAAAAGACGGGCGCCCCAACCGTCCAGCAGCCTCAACAAAGGAAAGCACGCGAGAGCGCTATGACCGAACGCATAGATCCCGAGCCGATGAGCCGCGAGTGGAACTATCATCCTGACCTGCCGCTGGAAGACAAGTCGGTGTTCCGATGGCCACCCGCGCCTGGGTTTCTGGGCCGCTGGTTTCTGCGCAACTGGCTTATGCTGTCCGAGCGGGTGATGATGGTCATATTGGCCACGATCTGCTGGTGGCTGCTTTACCCGCCGTTGGCGGCCGCCAAAAGCTTCACTGTCGGCTGGGTCGCTCAGGTTTGGGCAGTCAACATGGGTTTGGTGATCGCCGTCGCTGGATGCCTGCATTGGTACTTCTACATGCGCAAGGGGCAGGGCAAAGCGTTGAAGTTCGATCGACGGGACATGGCGAAGGGAAACCGGTTTTGGGATTTTTCCAACCAGGTCCATGACAATATGTTCTGGTCACTGACCAGCGGCGTCTTCCACCTGACACTATTCACAACTCTTGTCCTGTGGGCGATGGCCAATGGGTTTGCCCCGGTGATCTCGCCGGTCGATGCGCCGGTTCTGTTCATCCTGGGGCTGGTGCTGTTGCCGATCTGGTCAGCATTTCACTTCTATTGGGTGCATCGGTTTCTGAATGTGCCGTTCCTCTATCGCCATGTTCATCAGTTGCACCATCGGAACGTCAATGTCGGCCCGTGGTCCGGGTTCTCGATGCACCCGGTGGAACATCTGCTGTACACGTCTTCCCTGCTGATCCACCTGGTGTTTCCCAGCCATCCAATCCTGGTCTATTTCCACGTTATCTATCTGGGCCCAGGGGCGGCGATGACTCACACCGGTTATGAAGATCTGCTGATCAGGGATAAACGTCGCCTGGCCTTGGGCACCTTTTACCATCAACTGCACCACCGCTATTACGAGTGCAATTACGGCAATCAGGAAATGCCCTGGGATCGTTGGTTCGGTACCTTCCATGACGGCAGCGAAGCGGGTACGCGCGAGACACGGGCCCGCAAAAAACGGATGCATGCCAGAGGTTGAGGATACCCGCCCCATTCGCCACAAAATTGCCTACTTGCTGCGACCGTGCGCGCGTCGTGAGACGCGGGGTACTGAGTGGAGTGGGGAATGGTACAAGTCGTTGCGAGCCTGTCGATCAATCCGGAAGAACCAGAAGCGTTAGAGACTTACTTTCAGGTGGCGATGCCCCTGATCGAAAGGGTCGGCGCAAAGGTCGTTCAGAAAATCGAAGTCGGCGAGGCGGTTGTTGGAGAGCAACCGTCCGAGATGGTTATGCTGGTCGAATATCCCAGCTATGAAGCCGTCCAGCGCGTATTCAACAGCGCCGAATATCAAGCGATCATCCCGGCGCGGGAAAAGGCGTTCCTGAAATACAACGTTTGCATCGTGAGTAAGAACGATCTGACTGTGTGATGGGCTAGGGTTCTGCGAGGCCTGCTGAGCCGACACGTGAAGAAAACCATAGAGCTGACTCCTAGCTTCGCGCACCCATCATGGTTACAGCCCCAACACCACCAGCAAAAAGGTGGGTCAAGGTCGAAAACAGGTCATTGAGTTTGGCTTGTTGGTGTTCGGTTCCAAAATCAGGCATCAGAGCAACAGCGAACGCGCCCAGTCCGCAAAAAACAACTAGAGCCAGGAGCGAAAAGAAGACCACCGTTTGGGAAATTTTATTCATCTCGCACGGCTCCTTTTGTCGTGTCGAAGACTGCCAATCCGAAAGTCTGTTTGAACGCTTTGGTGAAATAATCGGAGCGTACTGTTGGCGCGTCAAGAGCGCCGAGTTCACATTGACAGGCGATATCCACCGGTTTTCGTAAGTATAGAGTGTAGTTTTGCCCGATCTGGCTCAGTTTTGTATTTTAAACGGTAGATGTGCGTGTGAAGTGTATGAAGCGTAATGGCTGCGCTTTTTAGAAAATTAAAAAAATCGAATCGCAGAGGCATTACCCTGCGACCCAGATTTTCGATTTGTCCCTTTAGGCCGCCAGGTTCCGAAGCACGTAGTGCAGGACCCCGCCGTTTTCGACGTATTCGATTTCAACCTCGGTATCGATCCGGCAGAGCAAGTCGATCTCTTTGGTGGTGCCGTCAGGATAGCCGATGGTGGCCTTGACGACCTCGCGCGGTTGCACGTCTTCCAGGCCAAGGATCGTGACGGTCTCCTCTCCGGTTAGGCCTAGGGAGTCACGGCTGTCGTTGACGAATTCAAACGGCAACACGCCCATGCCGACCAGATTGGATCGGTGGATCCGCTCGAAGCTTTCGGCGATGACTGCCTTGATGCCCAGCAGAGCCGTCCCCTTGGCGGCCCAGTCGCGCGATGAGCCCGTGCCGTATTGCGAACCCGCGATCACGACCAACGGCGTGCCTTCAGCCTGGTGCGCCATCGCTGCTTCGTAGATCGAGGTCTGGTTGCCATCTGGGCCCTTGGTATAACCGCCTTCGACGCCGTCCAGCATTTCGTTCTTTATGCGGATATTGGCGAAGGTGCCGCGCATCATTACCTCGTGATTGCCTCGGCGCGAGCCATAAGAATTGAAGTCGCGCGGATTTACCTGGCGTTCTTCAAGATACTTGCCGGCCGGGTGTTCTGTTTTGAAAGACCCGGCGGGGGAAATGTGGTCGGTGGTGACGGAATCGCCCAGCAGCGCCAGGATCTTCGCCTCCGATATGTCATTGATTGTTCCGGGATCATGGCCCATGCCCTGAAAATAGGGTGGGTTCTGCACATAGGTCGAAGTCGACGGCCACGCATAGGTCAAACCGCCACCGGCATCGATGTCCTTCCAGGCCTCGTCGCCATTGAAGACATCTGCGTACTTTTCGATGAATGCCTCACGCGTCACGGTTTTTTCCACCAGTTCGGCGACCTCGTGCGATGACGGCCAGATGTCCTTCAGGTAGACGTCGTTACCGTCTTTGTCCTGCGCCAGGGGTTCCGTCGTGATGTCGATGTTCATGTCGCCCGCGATGGCATAGGCGACCACAAGTGGCGGTGAGGCCATATAGTTCGCCCGCACATCAGGGTTTACACGGCCTTCGAAGTTCCGGTTACCGGACAGGACTGAGCACGCAACCAAGTCGCCTTCCTGAATTGCTTTTGAAATCGGCGCGGGCAGCGGGCCAGAATTCCCGATGCAGGTGGTGCAGCCATAGCCGACCAGGTTGAAGCCCAGTGCGTCCAGGTCGTCTTGCAGTTCTGCAGCTTCGAGGTACTCACTGACGACCTGAGACCCGGGTGCGAGCGAGGTCTTCACCCACGGCTTACGGGTCAGACCCAAAGCATTGGCTTTGCGGGCAACGATGCCCGCGCCAATCATAACGTAGGGGTTCGAGGTGTTGGTGCAGGACGTAATCGATGCAATCACGACCTTGCCGGACTCCATGGTGAAATCCTCTCCTTCCACCGGGATTTGTTTCCCCAGAGGGCGGCTGAATTCGGTGTCCATGTGGCCTTTGAAGGTTTCAGCGGCCTCGTTCAGCAGGATCCGGTCCTGAGGGCGTTTCGGGCCGGAAATTGCAGGCCGGACCGTCGACATATCCAGATCTAACGTCGAGGAATAAATCGGGTCGTAATCAGCGTCCCGCCACATGCCATTGGCTTTGGCATAGGCTTCGACCAGGGCGATGCGGTCTTCGTCGCGGCCCGAGGTTCGCATATAGCGCAGGGTCTCGCCGTCGATCGGGAAGAATCCACAGGTCGCGCCGTATTCGGGGGCCATGTTGCCGATGGTCGCGCGGTCTGCCAGAGGCAGCTCGTCCAGGCCAGGGCCGTAGAATTCGACGAATTTGCCGACCACTCCGTGTTGACGCAGCATCTCCACCACTCGCAGCACCAGGTCCGTGGCGGTTACCCCTTCCTTTAAGGCGCCCGTCAGCTTGAAACCGACAACTTCCGGGATCAGCATTGAAATCGGCTGGCCCAGCATCGCGGCCTCGGCTTCGATACCGCCGACGCCCCATCCCAGGACGGCCATGCCGTTGACCATTGTCGTGTGGCTATCCGTGCCGACCAGCGTGTCAGGATAGGCGACCTCGGTCCCGGTCTGATCCTTGTCGGTCCAAACGGCCTGAGACAGGTATTCCAGGTTCACCTGATGGCAGATACCCGTTCCGGGTGGCACAACGCGGAAATTGTCGAAAGCGCCCTGACCCCATTTCAGGAACTGATAGCGTTCGCCATTGCGTTCATATTCCCGCTCGACATTCAACTGAAACGCCCTGGGGTGGCCGAACTCATCGATCATGACAGAGTGGTCAATGACCAGATCAACCGGGTTCAGCGGGTTGATTTTTTCGGGGTCACCGCCCAGCGCCACCATAGCGTCCCGCATCGCGGCAAGATCGACCACCGCAGGCACACCGGTGAAGTCCTGCATCAGCACGCGGGCGGGCCGATAGGCAATTTCCCGATCTGTCCTGCCGCCGTTTTCTGCCCAGTCCCCGAAAGCCTTGATGTCATCGACGCTGACGGTTTTGCCGTCTTCGAACCGCAGCATGTTTTCCAGAACGACTTTCAAAACCGCCGGAAGCCGACTGAATGTCCCGAGGCCTGCCTGTTCTGCTGCCGGAATCGAATAATAGGCAATTCTGTTTTCGCCAGAAGACAGCTCGCGGCGCGTTCCAGCAGTATCGGTTCCGACAACAATAGGCATGGGTTCCCTCTCTGGCGTCCGCGCCGTCGACACAGCCCCAGAGGGTCGTCGCGCGTGGGCTTGATCCGAACTCGCTGTTTATGTGGCTTATGCTGGAAAAAAACGCAATGGCTGGGCTGTGCACAATTGTACACAATGGCAGAGTGACGCACGGAACTGCCAATTTTTTGACACCGGCGTCGGGTCGCCACAAGATGCCGCCAAAGAAGGCGGGAGACCATGTCAGACTTACAGGAAGCCGCAGAAAACGTGGTCAAACGCATCGTGGCCGCAAGTACGCCGGCGGTTTCGGCTGACGATGCCCATGCGTTGATGGCCGCGCCGAAGCGCACATTGATGATGGACAAGCTGCTGGCCGTTCACTTCAATATGATCGGCGACTTTGCGGCAGCGCTAGAGCATGCAAAGAGCGCATTTACTTTGGAAGAGACCCCGGAAAACGCCAAGAACATCGCGTTGATGTACCGCAAGTCCAAGAGGACCAGTGAAGGCATCGCGTTCTGCAAGGACCACGAAGCACTGCTGGATCCGATGAGCTACAACGACATTCTGTCGATGTTATACTGGGATGCGAAGGACGATGCCGCAGCATCTTTGCACGGAGATGCATCATTGGCATTGAAAGACAAAGCCTGCGGTGATGCACCGAAACTGACGCCGCATCTGAACGAATATGACCCTGAACAGCCCAAGCAGAATCTGATCGTATTCTCTTTGTGGGGTGAAGATCCGCGATACCTTACAGGTGCACAGAACAATGTGATCGTTGCGCGGTATCTCTACCCGGGTTGGATCTGCCGATTCTATGTTGATCGCAGTGTGCCCGACAAAGCGTTGGCGGCGCTGTTGTCATTGGGCGCACAGGTGATCGTCGCACCCAAGGAGCTTCCAGCGGCCCAATACGGGTTGTTTTGGCGCTTTCTGGTCGAAGATGACGAAAGCGTCGCGCTCTATATTTGCCGGGATGCGGACAGCGTGATGAACATCAAGGAACGCGCAGCGGTCGAGGACTGGCTCGCCTCGGGCAAAGCCTTTCACATTATGCGCGATCTGCCGATCCACGCTGAATTGATCTTGGCTGGTATGTGGGGGGCGCATCGCGGAAACATTGGGAATATGCGCAAGCGCGTCGTCGATCACGTCAGCGGAGGGATCAAGAAGATCAACAACCGGATCACGGATCAGGAGTTTCTTCGCATGGTGATCTGGCCAATCGTGAAGCAAGATGTGCTGATCCACGGCAGCCACCTTTCTTATGGTGCAACCGTGCCTTTCCGGGACGAGTTCCGCCTGCCCAAGGCTTATCATATCGGGCAGAATGATTGGGTTCACCATCGTCCCAAGGGTGGGGGATAGCCAGTTTGGCGTTGCAGATAGAGAACGTGACGTGCCGGCGGGGTGGCAGGCTGGTGCTGTCAGATCTGTCGTGCCAGGTTGCGGATGGTGAGGCCTTGGTAATCCGTGGGCCCAACGGCGTCGGCAAGTCGACTTTGCTGCGCTGCCTGGCAGGGATGATCCCTATTGAGCGCGGATCGGTGAATTTGGGCGACATATCGCTGGCTGATCGCGGTTTGATGCAGGAACAGATCGTCTATTCCGGGCATCTCGATGCGGTAAAGCCGTCTTTGACCGTGCGGCAAAACCTGGATTTCTGGGCAAAGATATTGGGGGATGGCGGAAGGGTCGATGCCGCCTTGGCGTATTTTCAACTGGACGGTATCTCACCGCGCCCGGCGGCGCAGTGCTCTGCGGGGCAGAAGCGTCGTCTGGCTCTGGCGCGGCTGATGGTGGTCCAGCGGAAGCTTTGGTTGCTGGACGAGCCCACCGTTTCATTGGACGCGGCATCGTCCGCCCTTGTTGCCGCGATGATCCGCGATCATTGTGCAGGCGGCGGCATTGCCTTGGTGGCGACGCATATCGATTTGGACCTTGGCGAGGCCGCGGTGCTGCAAATGGTACCGCCCACGCAGACCGATCCCCAAGAAGACGCATTCCTGACCGGGGCGTGGACATGACCGCGGTATTCGCGCTGATCCGCAGGGATGTGGTGTTGGCACTGCGCTTGGGCGGAGGCGGTGCAATCGGCGTGGCCTTCTTTATGCTTGTGGTTGTCCTGGTGCCGCTGGGCGTTGGGCCAGAACCCGGAACCCTGTCCCGGATCGCGGGTGGTATCCTTTGGGTCGCTGCGCTGTTGGCGGCGCTGTTGTCCTTGGATCGGCTGTTTCAGGCGGATTTCGAAGATGGGTCTTTGGATCAACTGATGTTGTCGACCATGGCGTTGGAGCAGATCGTTCTTGCCAAATCCATGGCCCACTGGTTCACCTCCGGCCTGCCGATCGTCATCGCAGCCCCGGTCCTGGGTGCGATGCTGACTCTGCCCGCCGACGCGATCGGGGTCCTGGTGCTGAGCCTTGTGATCGGCACGCCGACCCTTTCGCTGGTTGGAGCAGTGGGCGCAGCCATCACGGTAGGCGTTCGACGTGGAGGATTGTTGCTGTCAATCCTGGTGCTGCCGCTTTACGTACCGACATTGATCTTCGGTGCGCGGACGGTCGAGATGGCTTTGTTAGATCTGCCAGCGACACCCTCGCTGGCTTTGACGGGCGGGGTTACCCTGGTCGCCGCCGCCCTGGCACCTTTCGCTGCGGCGGCCGCATTGCGGATAAATCTGTCATGAGCTTGCCCGAGGTCCCGATCCACGACTACCGCAATAGTTCTATGCTGGACTATGTTCGCGATCGCGCTGACGGCGCGCAAAACCTGATGGAGACCGTTCTGAACGGGATGGGCATCCCCGGTATGATCGCCCGCCCTTTGCTGCCGCGCATCGATCGGATCGCTGATCGGCGGTTGATCGCTATGTCTGACCCTTATCGGGATGAGATCCTCGCCATTCGCGAAATCGTCGGCCGTCCTGGCCCGGTCACCTTCAGCCTGTCCTATGAATTCGGATGCACCGCCCGGGTATTCCCGGATGCGACTTTGTTCCGCACGCTCGACTGGCCCTTCAAAGGGCTGGGCGAACTGATCGAAATTGTCCATTTGCCGGGCCTGGCAGGGCCCTGGGTAACCGCGACCTGGCCCGGGGTGGTTGGATGCTTGCAGGGCGCAGCCCCGGGCCGTTTCGCTGCGGCCTTGAATCAGGCGCCTGAGCGCCGTGCGGGGTTTGGCAAGGCCGCGTCCTGGATCGCTTCGAAACGGCGGTTCATGAAAGCCACCGGAATCCCGCCACCGCATTTGCTGCGCCTGGTTTTTGAAACCGCGCCTGATTTCGACACCGCGAAAAGGATGCTGTCCGACACGCCGGTGGCCGCCCCGGTGATCTATACACTGTCTGGGCCAGAGCCGGGTCAGGCCGTCGTTATCGAACGGATCGAGGATACCGCCGCCATCGCCGAGGTCCCCGCCGCCGCAAACCACTTCGCATCGACGTTATCGGCCCGTGGCACCTGGCGCGCGCGTGGCTATGACAGCCCCGGACGCAGAGAGGCAGCGGTCAATCTTGAACACTCTTTACCTCTGGATGAATTGACGCCGCCGATCCTGAACCCTCTGACCCGATTGGCCGTCATCGTCACACCGAATGGCGATCTGTCTGTTGCCGGGTGGGATGGGACCCACCCGGTTACCCAAATCGGGTGTGTCAAAGGCGCGTCATGAGGTCCCTGCTGCGTGAGTTGCCTCGGCCCCAGGCACAGACTAGGTAGGCGAACATGTCGATCTGGCGATACGCAAATCCAGCCGAATTCATGCGGATCACCCGGCCCGCAGTCGGTCCGCTATGGATCGCGTCTGCGGTCTTGATCGCCTTGGCGCTGGGTTGGGGGCTTTTCCTCACACCAGAGGCCGAGTATTTCGGATCGACGGTGAAGATCATTTTCGTGCACGTGCCGTCAGCGATGCTGGCCATCAACACTTATCTATTGATGGTTGTTGCCAGTGCCATCGGATTTGTACGCCGCCATCACGTCAGTTTTCTGATCGCCAAAGCCGCAGCACCCATCGGTGCATGTTTCACACTTATCGCCATAATCACCGGTGCTGTTTGGGGACAGCCGATGTGGGGCGCATGGTGGGTCTGGGATGCGCGTCTCACGGCCATCTTGGTGATGTTCTTCTTCTACCTCGGATATATCGCGCTTTGGGCCGCCATTGAAGAACCGGAAAAGGCAGCCGATCTGACCGCAGTTCTGTGTTTTGTCGGTGTGATCTTCGCGCTTTTGTCACGCTATGCGGTGGTCGAGGTTTTCGGTGTCAAAGTCGTCGACTTCCAAACTCAACACCAGGGGGCATCGCTGTCGGTGAACCCGGGCCAACGGGTCGCGGATGTCTACCGGACACCGCTTTATCTGTCGATTTTGGCTTTTTACGTGCTGTTCTTTGCATTGCTGATCTCGCGGACACGGATGGAGATTCGTACACGCCGGGCGCGGGCAATAAGTTTGGCGCGCGCCTGATGTTTACAGATCAGTACACAATATATGTGATCAGCGCTTATGCGGCGACCGTTGTGATCTTGGCCGGCCTGATCTGGGCAACAATCACTTCGAACCGCAAAGCACGTCACGACTTGGAAGTCCTGGAGCAGGAGCGCAAGCGATGAAGCTGTGGATGCTGGTGCCGGCCTTGGGTTCTGTGATGGTCCTGGCAGTGTTCCTGTTGGGCCTGCAAAGAGACAACGCGACGATCCTGCCCTCGGCTTTGCTGAACAAGCCTGTGCCGGAGTTTCAGATCGCGGCCCTTCGAGACGGCGAGGCCCCACTAAGTGCGGACGCAATGCGCGAGCCTGGCGTCAAGTTGGTGAATGTTTGGGCCAGTTGGTGCGGTCCGTGCCGGATCGAGCATCCGAACATCGAAGCGTTGGCCCGCGAAGGCATCACGGTGCATGGCATCAACTACAAAGACGATGACGCGAATGCCGAGGCGTTTTTAAAGGAACTCGGGGATCCCTACACATTGATCGGTGCAGATCGCGCAGGGCGCGGCGGTATCGAATGGGGTGTTTACGGCGTGCCAGAGACGTTCGTCATCGATGGCGACGGCACGATCGTCTACAAACATGTCGGCCCGATTGTCCAAAGGGATATGGCCAAGATGCGCAAGATGATCGCTAAGGCCGCCGAGTAAATCGATCAGGGATGGGGTAATCTTCGCGCTCTCACCTGTGCGCCTTGCGCGCGCACTCCTTTGGTTTCAGGGTTGCCCGTAAACAGGGTACCTGAAAGGACCAAGCCATGATCGAAGAACCGCCCGTTCTGCAAATTCAGAAGCCCGCCCGGCGCCCTACGGACGACCAGATCGCAAAAATCGCGTCCTACCCAACAGGATTTCTATGCGACGCCATGGATGGTCGAGGCGCTCTGTCGCCTGATCTCGGCTGGCTGGATGTGCACGCCTTGCCCACGCGTTTCTGCGGCGTTGCGCTGACGTCGGATAACGGGCCGGATGACTTGCTTGGCCTGCTTGCGTCATTGGGCGTTGCCCAAGCCGGGGACGTTCTGGTCGCCGCGACAGGTCCTTGGCGCACATCCGCAGTCGCCGGCGATCGCGTCATGGGCATGGCGAAGAACAATGGCTGTGTTGGGTTCGTCACGGATGGTTTGGTACGGGACCACGAAGGTCTCATCGAAGTCGGTCTGCCGATTATTACTGCGGGGATGAGCCCGAATTCCCCCTATACTAAAGGGCCGGGCAAGGTTGGAACGCCGGTAATTGTCGGAGGCGTGAGGATTGAGACCGGGGATATCATCTCGGCTGACCGAACCGGTACTGTGGTCGTACCGTTTGACCATTTGGACGCTGTCATTGCGGCGGTTGAGAATGTGGAGGGACTTGAGGCAGAACTCGACGCCAAGGTGGCGGAAGGTCTGACCGTACCGGATGCGATCAAAGAGCTTCTGGCCTCTGACAACGTCCGTTGGTTGTGATGTGTAGGCCGGGTCTCCAGACCCGGCCTTGAGCGCAGAAGGTTAAACCGGGTCGCCCGATGTTCCTTCAGGGGTCTTACGCCAGAACTCTCCGGCGGCCATGATGCAGGTAACCCCATCAGGCCGGGTCATCAGAATAGTCCAACTGCCATCATTCGACTGCCATAGCTCGAGTATCCGGCGCGAACTGACGACGCCTGTTCCGCGCTGCAGTTCCCCGAATTTTCGTTCCAGTTTTTGCGTAACTTCATCGCGCTTCCCACAAGAGGACTGATGCAGGAAGTTCTGTGCGCTGGCGGTGCTTCCCAGCATGAATGCCGCGGTTGCAGCAATGGGTATCAAAAGGCTTCTCATAGGTGGTCTCCCTTGCTCCTGGGGCCACCGGCGGACTGTCAAGATCCAGCAAAGGTGTGCTCGACGATGTCGCTTCTCTTGAACCGGCGATCATTGCCCGACAAGTATCGGCCATGAAAAATTGATGTCAATAATATTACAATTTAATGAAAATCATTTCGCCATTTGCGAATAGTGATTCTATTCAAGGTTGAATTTCTTCGCCCGAACAAACGCTCCCCAATCCGATCTTTGAGGATCGGCATATTGACGGGCCTTGTCATCGGACCAGCCATAGTCCTGCTTTTCCCCAAATCTGGCCGGGTTCCGCTGCCTATCTGGCGGCCCTCGCCGCTGGTCGTATTCACGGATTGCGGCCTCGGGATCAGACGAGAAACGGTTTTCGTGCACCGTTCCCGCCAACGATAGGCGCGGTGCGATCCTGGGCGTTCGTGCCGGCCATCCCAGCGTCAGGCCCGCAACTGGGATCACGCGATCCGGCAGATCCAAAAGTCGGGACACAAGGTCCGCCTGATTGCGCAGCACCGACAGAGGGCAACAGCCCAGCCCGATCCGCTCTGCCGCGGTTACGAATGCAGACAGGGCAATGCCTGCATCCACGGCTGCGTTAAAAAACCCATCGAGATGGTCATTCGTCATTTCAACCCCTGCCATCTCATGACAAAGGTGGAACCGAGCATGGTTGGCACAGAAAACCAACAACACTGGCGCTGCAGGCTGCCAGTCGAACCCTGTAATCTCGTCCAGCTGCGCACGGATTTCCGGGTCTGAAACGATTACGATATCCCGCTGCTGAAGATCGGATTTGGACGGACTGGACAGCGCTACTGCGCAAAGGGTTCGGACCAAATTCATATCGACGGGATCCTCAGCATACGCCCGGCAGACACCTCTGCTGGCCATATCGACAAGAACTTCAGCGGCTTCGGGGACCGTCGGGGCGTCGCCGAACCGTGTTTTCAATGCATTTTGCAACTTCTTGTCTTGGTCTGGCATCGGCGTTTTCCAGCTTTTGTGAGCACAATTCCGGGATTGTCCGCGTCGCAATCCGCAAGTTCCCGGTTTTGTTCTATCTCTCGGAAACCTAAGCAAGCGTAGCTGTTAAACGTCGCATTTTGCATCAGATTTTCGCTGTTGTTCGATCCAGCGCTCTGATACGATTTGGACCAATGATTGAGTGAGACGCATGACAACGGCCCAAAACTCGACGCTTACTGTTCGTACAGAGACGATTGTGGAATGTCGTTTGGTCAGGATATCCGGACGGATTGACCATACAAATTCGGACAATTTTCTCGAAGAACTCAGCGTGCATGCGGCGGAAGTCAGCGAAGGCGGCGGAATGGTCGTCGATTTGGGCGAAGTGGAATATATTACGAGCGCTGGGCTGCGAGCGTTGTTACTTGCGCAGCGAACCTTAACCGCGGCGGGGGCGCGGCTGGTTGTCACCAGGATAAGCGGGGTTGTAAAAGAGGTCTTCCGGATCTCGAAATTCGACTCTTTGCTAAGCGTTTCTGAGACAATTAAAGCAGCAGTAAGCCAGATTTCCCCTTCAGCGGCCGAGGCGTTTACCGACTGAGTGCGGGTATGGCCATTCATTTGAAATTTTGGGGTACGCGGGGATCAATTCCCCGGGCCGAGGCGGCTGAGAAAGCTTTGGATCGCCTAAGGGCCGTTTTGAACGAGGCAAAGCCGGAAGACATCGCGACGCCCGCAGACGTGGATGCGTTTCTGAACAGCGGGTGTCGCGGCAAGCTTCCAACCATCTACGGCGGCAACACCGCCTGTGTGCAGATCTTTGAAAAAGATGGCCCGTCACTGCTGATCGATATGGGGTCTGGCGCGCGAGAATACGCCAACCATGTCATGCGGACCATCGGCCCTGTCGCACCCGAACCTTTCCATGTCCTTATGTCCCACTTTCACTGGGACCACATCATGGGTTTCCCGTTCTTTATGCCCGCTTACGTTCCGGGGAACGTGATCAATATCTATTCCTGCCATCCCAATGTCGAAGAGGCGTTCCGGCGACAGCATGGATCGCCATCCTTCCCGGTACCTTTCGATGTTCTGGGGGCAGAGGTGAACTTTCACATTATCGATCCTGATAAGACGCACGAAATAAACGGCTACCGCGTGACGCCCCACGCTTTGAACCATGCGGGCATATCTTATGGCTACCGCGTCGAAAGGGCCGACCGGTCGATCGTCTATGCATCGGATGCCGAGCACAAACCCGAAATGATCAAGGACGGCTACCCCTATGTCGACTGGATCAAAGAAGCGGACATCCTGATTTTTGACGCACAGTATTCCTTGGCCGAGGCGACGTCCGTCAAAGAAGATTGGGGACATTCCTCGAATGTTGTTGGGGTAGAGTTGGGACAGCTCGGCCAGGTTCAGCATCTGATGTTCTTTCATCATGAGCCACTGAATGACGACGCCAGGCTGGACCAAATCGTCAGCGAGGCGAAGCGCATCGACCAGATCATGCGAGGCGACCGTCCTGCATTGAAGATCAGCGGTGCCTATGACGGGCTAGAGATAAAGGTCTGACCGTCTTCCAACGATGTCTGGCAAAGGCGTTCGTTTGCAAGCCAGCCTGATCTATCAATTTCAATCTGAACGCAGTAATTCACACTCCATGAAGTGGTTCCGGCCATCGCGGATCGCAGGCGCAGTTCTGCTGGCCATAGTCTTGGTAATGCACCTGGCGCGTGGCAGTGATGCGGACGCGTCCTGGCGCGACGGCTGGTGGGATCTGCTGCATCAAACATTCCCGAGGGACCGCGGTGATCCGGACAAAGCCCCGGCTGTTGTTATCGCGATCGACGAAGACACGATGCAAGAAACTCAGCGTTGGCCATGGCCCCGTGATTTGCTGGCGCAGCTTATCAATGACCTCGCAAAACATGGTGCAAGCGTTGTCGCCTTTGACATCTTTCTTGACGACACAGATCCGCAGTCTCCGCATGCCGTTGCGCAGCGCTTCCGTGACCAGGGAGAGATCGGTGCGGCCGAGCTATTGGAAGGCTTGGACGACACAGATTTGACACTGGCGCGATCGATCAACAATCAAAGCCGCCTCGCAAATGTCAGGACTATCTTGCCTGTTCCAGGGGTGAAGTCCTTTCCCGGCGTGAATCCGCTTTTGGAATGCCGGTTCCAAAAGCCCATCATACTTCTAGAGCCACCGGAAATTCGCGCGAACTTCGGCGAAGGGTTTGTCTCTGCAGATCCGCCACTGCTGCTGTATCGCGAAGCGGGTGTGGAACTTGCCGCAATCGACTTCGACGCCGGTGATGACTTTGTCGTCCGCAAGGTGAACGCAGTGCAACCGATATGCGACTCGCCCTTTCTTCTGCTGGGGCCAGAGGCGCTGCGGCTGGCCACCGATGGCTTCTATGCGAAAGTTCAGGAAACCTGGTCCGGGCTGGAGATTTTCTTGGACGATCCGTCCAATCCAGACGCGGTGCGCTTCCCAGTGGAGCGGGATGGCTCGTTCTGGCTGCATTACGGCGAACTGGGCGTCGAGGCCGCGCATGGACGCGGGCGCGAACTTAGGCGGTATATCTCAGCCCGCGAAGTCCTGTCGCCCGGCTTTGATTCATCACGTATCGCTGGGAAAATCGCACTGGTGGCGGTGATCGATCTTGGACGCATCGACGAACGCCGGGCGCCTCTTGGCCCAATCATTTATGGCGTCGAGGCGCATATGCAGATGATCGAACAGATCACGACGGGTCAGTTTCTACGCCGGCCGTGGTTTATGTTCTGGATCGAAGCGGCGCTTCTGCTGATCGGCGGCATATTGATCATCGCGGCGGTTCCGCAAATGCGCGCACAAAGATCCGTCTTGATCTCGACTGTAGTGATTAGCGGATTGATTGCAGCGTCTACTGCGGCGTTTCTGCTGGGTCTGCTGGTGGACGTGGCCTCGCCGGTGCTGGGCCTCTTGGTGACCAGCGTCGGAGTGATCGCGGCAACGTTGATCGAACGCGATCGACAGCGTCTGCAAACTCAGGTTGCATTGCAATCTGAACGCGCTGATCGGGCGTTCCTGCAAGGCGAATTGGATGCCGCCGCACGTATTCAGTCGGCCCTGCTACCCGCAGATCGTTTTACGGTTGCGGGCCGGGTTGATCTGGCCTGCCATATTGAACCGGCCAGGACGGTGGGTGGCGATTTCTATGATCACGTTCTGGTCGACAACCGGCACCTGTTTTTTCTGGTGGCGGATGTTTCCGGCAAGGGTGCCGACGCGTCGCAATTCATGCTGCTGTCCAAGACGCTTTGGAAATCCGTCGCACTCAGAAACGGCGCCCCGCTAGAGCGTATCCAGATCGATGCCAATGCCGAGATTACCCGCGAAAACGTGGCAACGATGTTCGTGACGGGGCTCTGCGGTTTGCTGGACCTGCAGACAGGAGAGCTCAGCTATTCTTCGGCCGGTCATGATGCACCGTTTCTGTTTGGCGACGGTAAACCTCCGGCCCAGTTGGAAAGCTTTGCCGGGCCCCCGGCCGGATTGATGGACGAAATAGACTTTCCCGTCGGTCGCGCGAAATTGCAGCCGGGGGACCGGCTGTGCCTGTTCACTGACGGCGTCACCGAAGCGATGGACAGCGACGGCAACATGTTTGGGATCGATCGGCTGGAGGCGACACTGGCCACAGCCCCTGCAGGATTAGCCAGCGACCAAATTATCGCACATCTCACTGCAGCGGTTGCGAATTTCACCGGCGATGCCGAACAATCCGACGACGTAACGATGATGGTCATCACCATTCCGAACGATCCGTCGGCCTAAACCCTAGAAAACGGGTGGCATTCCGGGGGCCATTGGATTTCAATAGGCCAAGATAATCCGGGAGATCAGTATGAGCGAATTGGGCAAGGGCAATCACGTCTATCTGGTCGATGGGTCCGGATATATCTTCCGCGCCTACCATGCTCTGCCACCGTTAACGCGGAAATCCGATGGGCTGCCAATCGGGGCGGTCAGCGGATTTTGCAACATGCTGCACCGTCTGGTCGTCGGCGCGGGAACCAAGGGCGCCACGCACCTGGCAGTGATCTTTGACTATTCGTCTAAGAGCTTCCGCAACGAGATTTACGGCGACTACAAGGCCAATCGACCGCCTCCACCCGAAGATCTGGTGCCTCAGTTCCCGTTGATCCGCGATGCAACCCGGGCCTTTGGCCTGCCTTGCATCGAAATGGAAGGGTACGAGGCCGATGACCTTATCGCCACCTATGCCGATCAGGCTGCGGCAGCTGGCGCGACGGTGACAATCGTTTCCTCGGATAAGGACTTGATGCAGTTGGTCGGGGGCGGCGTTGGCATGCTGGACCCGATGAAGAATGTTCAGATTGGTCCAGAGGAAGTTGAAGCGAAGTTCGGCGTTGGTCCCGATAAGGTGATCGATGTTCAGGCTTTGGCCGGAGACTCGGTTGATAACGTGCCTGGTGCCCCCGGTATCGGCGTGAAAACGGCCGCGCAACTGATCAACGAATACGGTGACTTGGACACTTTGCTGGCCCGGGCCGAAGAAATCAAACAGCCCAAACGCCGCCAGACGCTGGTCGATAAAGCCGACCAGATCCGGGTCTCGCGCGATCTGGTGACGCTGAAGAAGGATGTGCCGATCGAGGCGTCGCTGGACAGCTTTGGCATGGAAGAACCGGATGCAGATACACTGCTGGGCTTCCTTGCGGAAATGGAATTCCGAACCCTGACCAATCGAATAGCCGAGGCCTTAGGTGCCGATGCGCCGATCGTGTCGTCGGCTCCGGCGCCAGCCGCACCGCAACGGTCAGCGGATGGTGCGGACGGGATGCCGCCAGGTGCCATTGCGCATGTTCCGGACATGGACGCCACGGCCTATATCGTCATCCGGGATGTTGCGGCGCTGGACGACCTGATTGCCCAGGCCTACCGGACGGGCGTTCTATGCATCGATTTGGAAACCAATTCGCTGGACGAAATGGTGGCAGAGATCTGCGGCATTGCTCTGGCCCCTGCGGCCGGACAGGCGGCTTACGTTCCGGTCGATCACATCGTCGGCGAAGGTGATCTTCTGGGTGCCGCTCAACGGGCCGAAGGTCAGATTGAACTGAACGTCGCATTGGATCATTTGCGTAAGGTTTTGGCCGATCCGTCAGTGCTGAAGATCGGGCAGAACATGAAATACGACCTGAAGGTTCTGGCCCGCTATGGCCTGGCTGTCATTCCGGTCGATGACACTATGCTGATTTCCTATGCATTGGACTCCGGCATGGGATTGCATGGGATGGATGAATTGGCCGAGCGGCATCTCAGACACAAACCGATCTCGATCAAGGATCTTCTGGGTAGTGGTAAGAACGCAATCACATTCGATCGGGTCGAGATCGACAAAGCCGCGCCATACGCCGCCGAGGATGCCGACGTCACGTTGCGGTTGTGGCATTACTTGAAACCGCGCTTGGCCGCAGAGCGGGTTTCGACCGTTTATCACACATTGGAACGACCATTGGTGCCAATCCTGGTGGACATGGAACGCCATGGTATCAAGGTTGATCGAGGCACTCTGGGCGATATGTCGAACCGCTTCGCGCAGAAGATGGCTTCGTTCGAGGACGAAATTTATGATCTCGCGGGCGGCAAATTCAACATCGCTTCGCCAAAGCAGTTGGGCGAAATTCTATTCGAAAACATGGGGTTGGAGGGTGGTAAGAGGACTAAGACCGGAGCCTGGGGCACCGGCGCCGATGTGCTTGAAACCCTGGCCGCGCAGGGTCATGACCTGCCCGCGCGGGTGCTGGACTGGCGACAGTTGTCAAAGCTGAAGTCCACCTACACGGACGCGCTGCCCAACCATATCAATCCGGATACAGATCGTGTGCACACGTCCTTTTCGCTGGCGGCGACATCGACGGGACGCCTGGCCTCGACGGATCCAAATCTGCAGAACATCCCGGTGCGGACCGAAGAAGGCCGGGCTATCCGGACGGCCTTTGTTGCTGAACCCGGCAATGTGATTCTAAGCCTGGATTACAGCCAGATTGAATTGCGTATCCTCGCCCATATCGCCGGCATCGATGCGCTGAAGAAGGCCTTCCATGACGGGCTGGACATCCACGCGATGACGGCATCCGAAGTGTTCGGAGTGCCCATCGAAGGCATGGATCCGATGGTCCGCCGTCAGGCAAAGGCAATCAACTTCGGCGTGATCTACGGAATTTCTGCGTTTGGGCTGTCGAACAATCTGCGCATACCGCGGGGGGATGCCCAGGCGTTTATCAACGCCTATTTCGAAAAGTTCCCCGGCATCAAACAGTATATGGACGACACAAAGGCCGAAGCCCGGGAACTGGGGTATGTACAGACCTTGTTCGGCCGGAAAATCCATACACCGGGGATAACGCAAAAAGGTCCGGGGCGCGGCTTTGCCGAAAGGGCTGCGATCAATGCGCCGATCCAGGGGACGGCCGCCGATGTGATCCGGCGCGCCATGATCCGGATACCCAGGGCCATGGAGAACGCCAACCTGACCGGTCGCATGCTGCTGCAGGTGCATGATGAGTTGCTGTTCGAGGTGGCCGAGGCCCAGGTGGATGACACCATCGCCACCGTGCGCGCGGTGATGGAAAGCGCAGCCAGCCCTGCGGTAGAGATCTCGGTACCCTTGGTCGTCGATGCAGGCCGGGGCAACAGTTGGGCCGAGGCGCACTAGACCCGACCTGGAGGTCTTCAGCCGAACGGTCAGGTGCTGCGACGGTCCAGCCAGTCAAAATACCTGAACGCAAAGGGCAAATAGCTTTTGCGGAGGCCAGGTATCGGAAACCGCCTAAGCGGTCCCGTCATTATCTCTGGCACCGATACGTCTTTTCCCATGGATAGGCCTGCGATCATTTTGCCGGCATAGCTGGCCATGGCGACGCCGCTGCCGTGCCAACCGAGCGCAAGCCAAGCGTTGTTCCAGTCGCCGATCGGTCCGATATAGGGTTTCATATCATAGGTCACGCAGATCAGACCAGACCAGTGATAGGCCGTCGGGATTTTCGCCCAAACCGGGAACATGTGATCAAAATGCTGGCGTATCTCGGCCTGCATCGCGGCCTCGGTGGTAGGGGTCAGTTCGGTCGGGCCGCGCATCCCGAAAAGGAATCTTCCGTCGGGAAGCAAGCGGAAATAATGCAGCATGATCCGGGAATCGAAGGCGACTTGATGGGTTGTCCACCCTTGCTGCGCGATCAAGTCCTGGGGGATCGGTTCCGTCAAGATGATGTGGGAAACCAGCGGCAGATACCTGCCGCGCAGCCATTTCGGCACGTCCTCTGACGAATAGCCGTTCGTTGCAATGATCAGCCGGTCTGCCGTCACGCTGCAGTTTGGCGTTTCAATCGCAAAGCGGCCATCCGGCCTTTGGGCAACACTATGGACCGGTGAATCGCCGTAAATCGACGCACCAGCAGCTATCACGGCCTTGGCCAGACTGCGCACATACCTGAGCGGATGCAGCCCAAAGCCGACGGGGATACGCACAGCACCATGAAAACCTGGGCCGTCGATCCCAGCTTGGCGTAGGCTTTCCTTTTCATAGACATCACTGGGTTGGCCCAAAAGTCGGCTGTAATGATCCGCCATCGCCCGCAAGTCCGTCATCTCGCTCGGCCGGTGGGCCATGCAAAATTCACCATCCTCCACACGGTTCAGGTCCAGACCTGCGTCATCGCCCAGATGAGCCACATATCGCACGGCTTGTGCCTGGGCATCGACGAAATCTTCCAAAGCGCCCTTGCCATGTTGTCGGACCAATCTGTCTTTTGATGCCATGGCGCTGCCCAAGCCGCAGAACCCGCCATTCCTGCCGGATGCGGCCCAGCCCGGTTGGCCTGCATCAAGAACCACAGCG
Organism: Pseudomonadota bacterium; assembly: GCA_039028795.1. Classification (GTDB taxonomy): domain Bacteria; phylum Pseudomonadota; class Alphaproteobacteria; order Rhodobacterales; family Rhodobacteraceae; genus Thermohalobaculum. The sequence goes on along the minus strand of JBCCHJ010000061.1, from coordinate 3,750 downwards.
GAAACATCATGGTCACGCGCCAGCGTCAACGCAGCATTCAATCCGGCAAATCCGGCACCAATTACCAGGACATCGACGTCCTTATCTGTCGAAAGCGCCGGGAAGGCCGCCTGATCTGGCGCTGTTGCCTGCCAATACGATGCCACGTCTCGGGCCGTATCAAATGCGTGATCGTTATAAAGTCGGCGCAATTGGCCGGTGTCTGACCGAGCCATTTGCGACATCAGGATGGTGGAGTTTCAGATTGCGCCCCGCCAAGCGGCTCGAGAGCTTCCCGCAAGGCCGCTGCTGCGTTGGCCAGCCGTGCCCAATCCGTGTGACGCAGGATCAGAACCGCGCCCGCGCCGCCGCCATAGGGATAGCTGCCCATGGACACATCGGGAAAGACCTTCTGTACAGCGCCCAACGGCCCCGCAAGATCGCCTTCGCCGATCTCACAGCGAAACGAATGGCTCAGCTTCGGTGGCCCTCCGTCGATCGTCGCGGCAACCCCTGTCAGCATTTCTTTGAATACCGCAGGAACGCCGGCCATGACATGCACATTGCCAAGCGTGAAGCCAGGCGCCCAACTGACGGGGTTTTCGATCAGAGTGGCGGTGTCCGGAATACGGGCCATGCGCAATCTAGCTTCATTCAGTTCGCGCCCGGTTTTTTTGTAGGCATCCTCCAGGATTGCACGGGCATCATCGCGGATATCAATGCCGACGCCGAAGGCCTCCGCGATGCAGTCGGCCGTAATGTCGTCATGGGTGGGGCCGATACCTCCGGATGTGAACAGGTGATCGACCCGGTTCCGCAAGGCGGTCACTGCATCAACAATCGTTGCGCGGTCATCCGGCACGACCCTGATTTCGACCAGATCAACTCCAATTTCAGTCATAACCTGCGCCAAAAAATGTGCGTTCGCATCGCGGGTTCTGCCTGACAGGATCTCATCTCCAATAACCAACATGGCTGCGGTCGGTTGGCTCATTGTTCTTGCTCCCGTCAATACGTACATCGGGCAGATGGACTTTGAACGCCCACTGATACCGGGCCGCCTGATCCAGCGGTATAAAAGGTTCCTGGCCGATGTCGACCTGGAAGACGGTCGCCGCGTGACCGCGCATTGCGCTAACCCGGGCTCTATGATGGGGCTTAAGTCGCCTGGCTTGCGGGTTTGGCTGCAGCCTGTGGACAATCCGAAGCGAAAGCTGAAATTCGACCTGCAACTGGTGGAGATGCCGTCCGGCGCGCTCGTCGGTATCAACACATCTGTTCCGAACAGGATTGTCGGGGAGGCGCTTAGAGACTACCAAATCCCTGAACTGACGGAGTACCCTCATATTGTTCCGGAACAGCGCTATGGCTCGAACAGCAGGATCGACTTTCTTTTGCAGGCCGATGACCGTCCGTCCTGCTATGTCGAGGTAAAAAACGTTCACTTAATGCGCGAGGAAGGCTTGGCAGAATTTCCTGACAGCGTCACTACACGCGGTGCTAAGCATCTGAAAGATCTGGCAGATGTAGCGTCCGCAGGTGGCCGTTCCGTCATGCTCTATGTCGTGCAGCGCGATGATTGTGATCGTATGTCCCTGGCGCCCGACCTGGATCCGGCCTATGCACAAGCGTTTGACAATGCGCGCCAGCAGGGTGTCGAAGCGCTGGTATATCGCGCTAAACTGTCGACTAAACGAATCAAATTGGATGGCGCGCTGCCATTGGTGGCGTGTTGACGGAATGATGAAACATGTAAGTGCCCTACGGGGCCACGAAAGACGGACGCCTGAAGGCATCCGCCTGCACGCGCAGGCCGACTTTGCGGGCATGCATGCGGCCGGTGAAGTCGTCGCAAAGTGCCTGGACATGATCGGTGACCATGTCGTGCCGGGCGTTTTGACCGAGGAACTGGACCAGATCATTGAAGCTTTCGTTAAGGAACACAATGCGACCTCGGCGACCATCGGATACCGGGGCTACCAGCATGCCAGCTGTATTTCAGTAAACCATGTGGTGTGCCATGGCATCCCCGGACCAAAACGGTTGAAGGATGGCGACATCCTGAACATTGATGTCACTGCAGTTGTTGATGGATGGTTCGGCGACACCAGCCGGATGTTCGTCGCTGGACGGGCAAACCGAAGAGCAGCGCGATTGATCGGGGTGACGCACGAATCTCTCATGCGGGGCATTGCTGCCGTAAAGCCCGGCAATACCTTTGGTGACATTGGCCATGCGATCCAAAGCTATGCCGAAGGTGAAAGATGCGGGGTTGTCCGGGATTTTTGTGGCCACGGTCTGGGTCGTGTCTTCCATGATGCACCAAATGTTCTGCACTATGGCCGCCCCGGTGAGGGGGCGACGCTGCGGCCCGGCATGTTTTTTACGATTGAACCGATGATCAATTTGGGCAGCCCGCAGACCAAGACGTTGGCGGATGGCTGGACAGCGGTTACACGGGATAAATCATTGTCCGCTCAGTTCGAACATTCGATTGGCGTGACCGAGGATGGATGCGAAACCTTCACCCTTTCGCCCGGTGGAAAGTTCTTTCCATCAAATGTCATTTAAGGCGGCGAACTAGGCTGCGTGTCTTCCCAATATCTCGAACAAGAGGTGTGGAATATCCCGGAGATCAGCTTCAACTTCAACGGCGCCAAGAGATTTCGCAACCCTTGGCATGCCATAAACAACACAAGAAGCTTCATTCTGGCCAATCGTTCGGGCACCGGCATCCCGAAGTGTTTTCAATCCGTCCGCACCATCCTGTCCCATCCCGGTCAGTATCACCCCAATCGCGTTAGCGCCGGCGAACTTGGCCGTTGATCGGAAAAGAACATCAACAGAAGGACGATGCCTGCTGACAAGAGGGCCATCGACCACTTTGACGCGATAGTCCTGTCCTGTCCGGTGCAACTCCAAGTGTTTGTCACCCGGAGCGATCAATACGTGACCGCGCGTAAGTCGGTCGCCGTGCGCCGCCTCGCGCACGTTAACACTGCAGATCTCGTTCAAATGACTCGCAAAAGCAGATGTGAAGTGTTCCGGCATGTGCTGGACAATGATCACAGGTGGCGTATCGGCGGGCAACGACGATAGGACGTATTTCAACGCCTCGGTGCCACCGGTTGAGGCACCGATTGCAATCACCGACGAGGAACCGGCACTAGCCCTGACTTGCACACTCGGCCCGGTTCGTTTCGCAATCGTGGCTTGGGGCGTCTTGAGGTTTAGCCGCGCATTAGCAGCGGCGATGATTTTATCTTGGATGCGAATCGCCGATTCTTCCAGAAACTGACGCGTTCCAACCGCCGGTTTGGGTATCACGTCCACCGCGCCCGCATCCAGTGCCTCGATAAGCGCTGGCGATCCCGCACCGACGCGTGACGAACAGACGATCACAGGCAGCGGTTTTTGTTGCATCAGCCGCCGAAGGAAAGTGATCCCGTCCATGCGCGGCATTTCAATGTCTAATGTTATGACATCGGGTACCTCGTGACGAATACGCTCGGCCGCCTCGAAAGGATCGATTGCTGTACCCATGATCTCCAGTTGCGGATGGTCCTCAATCAGCGAGACAAGGGTTTCTCGAACAACCAGCGAGTCATCAATGATCAGGACGCGTATCCTTCTTGCTCCGATCATAAGCTCACCTTTTGGTAGATCGTCGGCTGAATGGCACGCAATTCTCGAAGACGCAGACAATTCGTCTCCGTATGACCTGTAAGTAGGAAACCGCCGCACCGGAGCTTGGACAATACATTGTCTAGT
>JBCCHJ010000060.1:0-36726 GCA_039028795.1 Pseudomonadota bacterium | reverse complement strand
GGAAAAGCGCAACTGCCTGCGCGCGTTAATCGATGCCGAAGGTGAGAAGCTGACCAACGCGATCATCTTCTGCAACCGCAAGCGCGATGTTGCGATCGTTCACAAATCGCTGGAAAAGCACGGCTATAACGTCGGATCCCTGCACGGCGATCTGGACCAGTCGGTGCGTATGGCCACGCTGGATGCGTTCCGCAATGATCAGATCCGGCTATTGGTGGCGTCCGATGTTGCTGCGCGTGGCCTGGATATCCCAACTGTCAGCCACGTCTTCAACTTCGATGTGCCGACGCATTCAGAAGACTATGTTCACCGGATCGGCCGCACCGGCCGCGCCGGGCGCGATGGTACGGCGATCACGATCGGCCTGCCCTACGAGGCGAAGTATCTGGGCTTTATCGAAGAGCTGATCAAAACCGAGATTCCCCGTGCGGCGACGCCGGAGGGTATCGCAGTGCAGCCTCGCGATAGACGCGAGCGGCCAGAACGGGCCGAGAGGGAGACAGAGGCGCCGGCGAAGCCGCGTGCCCGGCGTGAACGCGATGCCGTGCCGCCGAAATCCGAGGCGAGCAGAGGCCGCGGCAGATCCAGGCACCAGGACGATTCAAAGGTTGTCGGAATGGGAGATCACGTTCCGGCTTTCCTGATGCGCCCGACCCGGCCTGCGAGCCCGGCGCCCCAGGAAGCTGACGCCGCAAGCGCAGCGGTGACAGAGTCTGATACCCAGGACGCCGCCTGATAGCCTTTGCACCTGTGAGCTTGGCTGTCCCGGGTCTGCGCCCGGGATAACAGGGCTGCAGGACAAAGCGATCCTTCGCGGTGCTCTAGTCTTCCTGCAACCGAGTGACGATCACGGAAACGACCGGCCGCTTGCCCCAGTGTTCGCCGGCAACGCGCCGGATCGCGCGGGCTGCCAGCTCTTCCAGGCCGCTGTCAGTTCGCCGGGTCTTTCGCGGGGCACCTTCGATGGCGTCGTCGATCTCTTCTGACATGATGTCTGCAAGTTCGGTCGGGTCATCCTCGGCCTTCGGCGCGCCGAAGCATCGAACGTCTGGGTCAGCCAGCAGTTCGCCATCTTCTTCAACGACCAGAGCTACCACCACCAGACCCTGACGCGCCAGCTTCAGGCGTTCCCGGATCACGCCATCGTAGGCACCAACATGGGCGGTGCCATCTAGGTAAACACGGCCAGTGTCCAGGTACTCGACCGGGCCGGGAGCGTTCCCCGACAGGCGCACCATCGTACCATTCGGTGCGACAAGGGCTTCAGCCGCACCCCACCGCTTCGCCCATTTCGCGTGCTCGACCAGATGGCGGTGTTCCCCATGCAGCGGCAACCCGATCTGCGGTTTCACGGCGTTATACACGTGTTCGAGATCACCGCGCCGGGCATGGCCCGAGGCGTGGATATGTTCCATGTCAGCATCTATGACGCTGACGCCGTTCTCCGACAGACGGTTGTAAAGTCGATAGATGCCGGCCTCATTTCCCGGGATCGTCTTCGATGAAAAAAGCACTGTATCGCCATCTTGCAGGCGTACGGTAGGATGGCTTTCACCAGCGATCCTGGCCAGCGCAGCGCGGGCCTCGCCCTGACTTCCAGTGACCAGGTAAAAGAGGTTTTCCCGCGGAATATCCTGCGCGTCCTCTTCACGAACAACCTTTGGGAAGTCAGTCAGAAGACCTGTTTCCACAGCAATTTCGATCATGCGCCGCATCGCACGCCCTGCGACCACGATTGATCGCCCACAGGATTGTGCAGCCACGGCCAAGGTGCGGAGCCGAGCCACGTTCGACGCAAAAGTCGTGGCCGCCACAGCCCCCTCTGCTTCTGTGATGACCCGCTGAATGTTTGGCACCAGTGCCGATTCTGACGCCGAATGGCCATCCAGAAACACGTTTGTGGAATCGCAGGCCAGCGCCAGAATGCCTTCCCGACCCAGTGCTTCGAATTGACCCATGTTTATCGCGGGACCCATTTGCGGATCTGGGTCCAGTTTGAAGTCCCCTGTGTGCAGAACATTGCCTGCGGGCGTCCGGATCACCAGGCAAGAGGCTTCGGGAACCGAATGGGTCACTGGCAGGAACTCGACCTCGAACGGCCCGGCTTTTGTCCGCGTGCCCAACGATACCTGGTGCACCACGTCAAGGTCGATCTCAGTCTCACCCAGCTTTCGGCGTACGACTTCCGCTGTGAAAGCACGCGCATAGATCGGGGCTTTGATCCGATTGTAGAGATGCGGGATGGCTCCGACATGGTCTTCATGTGCATGGGTCAGGAAAATGCCATCGACCCGTCCGGCCTGTTCGTCCAGGAAGGAAATATCCGGCAGGACCAATTCGACCCCGGGGGCGGTTTCCATATCGCCAAAGCCGATCCCTAAATCGACAACGATCCAGCGTCGGCCAGACGCGGGGCCGTATCCATACAAATAGCAATTCATGCCGATCTCGCCCGCGCCCCCTAGCGCGACGTAGACCAGGTCATCAGTTTCAGCCATTGAGATCCTTGTTGTGGTCGCGGATCAGAACCAGTCCGCGCATGGTCAGATCAGGATCGATCTTCTTGATGACGTTCGTTGCCCGGGCAAACAGAGGTGACAGGCCGCCGGTGCCGATCACTGTCATCTCGCGTTCTTTTTCGGCGGCGATCCGGTCACAGACGCCCTCGATCAAACCGATATACCCATAGAATGCGCCTGACTGAATGCAGGCGACCGTGTTGGTTCCGACGACCTGTTGCGGTTGGCTGATATCAACCTGAGGCAGGTGCGCGGCAGCATTCTTCAACGCCTCTAAAGACAGGTTCACCCCTGGCGCGATCACGCCACCCACATAGGCTCCGTCATGACCCACCACGTCAAAGGTCGTCGCGGTCCCGAAATCCAACACGATCAGGTTCGGGCCATAGGTCGCGTGGGCCGCGACTGTGTTGACCAAACGGTCGGGGCCAACCTCGGACGGATTATCGACCCGGACGTCCACGGGCAATTCGCAGCCATCCTTGCCAACTACCAACGGGCGGCAATTGAAATACCGGTCGCAGAACACGCGCAAATTGAACAGTGTCGCTGGCGCGGTGTTCGAAATGACGACCTCTTCGATTGCACGGATATCGTGGCCATTGTGTTCCATCAATTGGCGCAACCAGACAAAGTACTGGTCCGCCGTGCGGGTGCTTTCCGTGCTGGCCCGCCATTCGGCTATGAACGACGTGCCGTCATGCAGCGCAAAAACCGTGTTTGTGTTTCCGACATCGATGGCCAACAGCATCAGCTAAACGCCCTCTGCAAAATAGACATCCCCGGCGGAGATGTGCCGCACTTCGCCCGGCATTTCCAGCACCAATGCACCATTATCATCGAGGCCCTTGAATCCGCCGTTTAGGGTTTCGGTGGGGAGGCGCACCTCGATCTGTCTGCCCAGATTGATCGCCCGGCTCAGCCAGGCCGTGCGGATCGCAGCGAAACCGCCGGTCCGCATCGTGGTCATCCAGTGGTCCAATCTGGCCGCCAGGGTCAGCAATGCCATATCGAAATCCGGTTTGCTGCCGGATTCGGCCTGGATACTGGTCGCAGGCCACTTGGTTTCCTCTGCAGGCGGGGCATGGATAAGATTCAGGCCAATACCTATGGCCAGCCGCAGGCTGCCGTCCGCACCTGTGCCCAGGTTTTCCAGCAGAATGCCGGCGGCCTTCTTGCCGTTCAGCAAAGCGTCATTGGGCCACTTCAGCGCAATCTTTGCCCTTGGAGCCAGGGCCTCGAAGACCTCGGCCGCGGCAAGAGACGTCGCGAAGCTTAGCTTTGCGGCCTCTGCCGGTGTCCCGGCGAAAGGAAAAAGACCGGTGGCGGCCAAGTTGCCGGGCTGGCTTTGCCAATTGCGGCCCTGGCGGCCACGGCCCTTGGTCTGTTGTTTTGACGCGATCCAGAGAGGGCCAGAGTCTCCGGCTTCCACACGACGTCGGGCTTCTTCGTTCGTGCTGTCGATCGAATCGAATACGACCAAGTCTGTGCCCGCCGGCCAAGTTGTCATTGGACCAGGGACTGCGCCGCTGCCAGAGCCACATCGGGCACACCGAAGTCACCTACGAACGGCAACCATCCTGCCGCCATAATCACGGCCGAGGCCCCCAGAACCGTTCTGTGCAGCAAACGGCCATTTAGCTTCAGCGGGTTCTCAGGCTCGGCAAAGTACATGATCCGAACGATATTCAGATAGTAATAGGCGCCAATGACCGAGGCGACCATAGCAACGACCGCCAGGGGGACGAGACCCGCATTGATAGCAGCGACCACCACGTAGTATTTGGCGAAAAACCCCAACAGAGGCGGCAGGCCGGCCAGAGACAGCATCAGAATCGCGACGGCCATCGCCGGGCCGGGTTTGGTCTTTGACAACCCCGAAAGGTCCGCAATAGTCTCGACCGGTTGTTCGTCCCGCTCCATCGTCAAGATGAATGCGAAGACGCCAATGTTCATGATCAAATAGATCGTCAGATAGATTAGCAGCGATTGCGCGCCTTCCGGCGTTCCCGCAGCCAGACCAACCAGTGCATAGCCCATATGACCGATCGAGGAATAAGCCAGCAGGCGTTTTAGATTGCTTTGCCCAATAGCCGCAACCGCGCCCAGAAAAATCGAGGCAATCGCAATGAACACCAGAATCTGCTGCCAGTCTTTGACCGCGCCGCCGAACCCGTCATAGACCACGCGTGCAAAAAGGACGGCTGCCGCGACCTTTGGCGCCGTCGCGAAGAACCCCGTCACCGGCGTCGGAGAGCCTTCGTATACGTCCGGCGTCCACATGTGGAACGGGGCCGCAGAGATCTTGAACGCCAGCGCTGCGCAGACAAATACCAGACCGAAGGTCAGGCCCAAGGACACGCCTTCTGCGGCAATCACTTCGGCCACCCCGTCGAAACGAGTGGTGCCGGTATAGCCGTAGACCAGCGAGGCCCCATAGAGCAGCATGCCCGAGGAGAGCGCGCCCAGAACGAAATACTTCAGCCCAGCCTCGGTGGATCGTACGCTGTCCCTGTTGAAGGCCGCGATGACATAAAGAGACAGGGATTGCAGTTCCAAACCCATATAAAGCACGATCAGATCGCCCGCCGAGACCATCACCATCATGCCGGTGACCGCCAGCATAATCAGGATCGGATATTCGAACTTCATCATGCCATGTCGGCCCAGGAAATCCTGGCCCAAGAACAGCATCAGCGCAGCAGAAAGCAGTATGAGAATCTTGGCAAAACGGGCGTAGGCATCATCGACAAAGGATCCGCCAAAGGCAGGGTTCGTGCCTGATCCGTCCAGGACTACCCCAAGACCCATGATCACCATGAATCCCACGGACAGCCATAGGATCAAGCGCGCCTTCTTGTCCTCGCCGCCATAGGCGCCCAGCATCAGCAGGGCCATCGCGGCGACGGCCATCAAGATTTCCGGCAGGACGATTGCGAAGTCGCTCATCGGCTTGTCCTACCTTTCCGCCAAGTCAACACTACCGGCCTGCGCGGTCTGGACATTTTCCAGCAAGGCCTCGACGGTTGGGGCGAAAAGATCGGTTGCCAGGCTGGGATAGACACCCAGCACAAGCGTGAAGATCACCAGCGGTGCAATCACCGCGATCTCGCGCTTGTCCATATCGGTAATCTGCTTCAGGCTTTCCTTGATCAGATCCCCCAGCAAGACCCGGCGGTAAAGCCACAGAGCATAGGCTGCGCTGAGGATCACACCCAGGGCGGCACCGAATGCCGTGACGGTCGAGACTTGATAGACGCCGACCATCGTCAGGAATTCGCCAACAAATCCAGAGGTTCCAGGCAAGCCGACATTGGCCATGGTGAATAACATCATCACAGTGGCGAAGATCGGCATTCGGTTGGCTAGCCCGCCATAGGCAGCAATCTCTCGTGTATGCATCCGGTCGTAGACGACGCCGACGCAGAGGAACAAGGCGCCTGAGATGAAACCGTGAGACAGCATCTGGAACATCGCGCCATCGATGCCCTGCTGGTTCGCCGCGAAGATCCCCATGGTCACAAAGCCCATATGCGCGACCGAGGAATAGGCGATCAGCTTTTTGATGTCCTCTTGCATCAGCGCGACCAGCGAGGTGTAGATGATCGCCACGACGCTGAGGAAGAAGACGAAGTCCATCAACAGCTCGGACGCCACCGGGAACATAGGCAGGCTGAACCTTAGGAAGCCATAGCCGCCCATCTTCAGCAGGATTGCCGCCAGCACGACGGAACCCGCCGTGGGCGCTTGCACGTGTGCATCCGGCAGCCAGGTGTGCACGGGCCACATCGGCATCTTCACAGCAAAGCTGGCAAAGAACGCCAGCCACATCAGCGTTTGTGCACCGCCGATAATCTCATACCCCAACAGGGTCACTGGTCCTGCGTCGAACTGGTGGTTCAAGAGCGCCGGGATGTCGGTCGTCCCGGCATCAAAGTACATGTAGAGCATCGCCACCAACATCAGCAGCGAGCCCGCCAGCGTGTAGAGGAAGAACTTGAACGACGCATAGATCCGATCTTTGCCACCCCAGATGCCGATGATCAGGAACATGGGGATTAGGCCTGCCTCGAAGAACAGGTAGAACAGGATCAGATCCAAGCTGACGAAGACGCCCAGCACCATCGTCTCCAGCACCAGGAACATCGCCATGTATTCCTTGACGCGATGGTTTATGTTCCACGACGCACCAACGCAGATGGGGAAGAAGAAGGTCGTCAGCATGACCAGTGGCAGGGAAATCCCGTCGACACCCAGCCGGTAGGACAGCCCGGCGATCCAAGAGCCTTCCTCGACAAACTGGAAGTCGGTATTAAGAGGGTCGAACCCTGTCAGCAGGAACAGACTAAGACCAAAGGTCGCCAGCGTGATCAGCAAAGTGAAGCGTTTGGCGTTCTGCTGGGCCGCGGCATCGTCTCCGCGTAGGATCAGTACCAGGAACCCTGCCCCGATCAGCGGCAGGAAGGTTACCAGCGATAGTATGCTGAGGTCGGACATCAGGGATCTCCACCAACAGAGAACCAGGTGATCAACAGACTGACCCCAATGAGCATCACAAAGGCATAGTGGAACAGATACCCGGATTGCAGACGCCCGGACATGCGGGTCAGCCAGGGCACCATCCCCATGGCGACGCCGTTCAGCAGGCCGTCGATGACCGAGCCATCGCCCTTCTTCCAAAGGAATTTGCCCAGCCACATCGCGGGCCGGACAAAGAGGAAATCGTAGATCTCGTCAAAGTACCACTTGTTCAGCAGGAACTGATAGAGCGGCTCGTTGCGACGGGCGATCTTGCCAGGCAGGGCAGGATTTCGGATGTACATGTAATAGGCCAGCGCCAGCCCCAGCAGCATCACGATGAACGGGCTCAGCTTTACCCATTTTGGCACATGATGCGCCATTTGGATGATGGTTTCTTCGGTGCCTTTGTAATCCCACATCTGGACGTTTGAGATGGCGGTGTCCCACCAGCCCGTCTCATGATCGCCGACAAATCCGCCGTAGAAGAACACGCCCGCAACGACCGCGCCTGCTGCAAGCACGTAAAGCGGGATCAGCATGACCTGCGGGCTTTCATGGGCATGATCAAAGGTACGCTGATCGGCCCGGGTCGGTCCGTGGAAGGTCATGAAGATCAGCCGCCAGGAATAGAAGCTGGTCATAAAGGCGGCGATCACCAGCATGACGAAGGCCCCCATCGCGAAGGGGTGCGTCGCCCCGGCGATGGTGGTGGCATGCGCGGCGTAGACGCTTTCGATGATCACGTCCTTCGAAAGGAATCCGGCAAAGCCAATGGGCGTATGGGCAATAGCGATCAGCGGGATACCAACGCCGGTGATGGCCAGCGTGCCGATGACCATCAGCCAATAGGTGACCGGGATCTTCGCCTTCAACCCACCCATTTTGCGCATGTCCTGTTCATGGTGCATTGCATGGATGACCGAGCCCGCGCCCAAGAAAAGCAGCGCCTTGAAGAAGGCGTGGGTGAACAGGTGGAACATCGCAGCCTCATACGCGCCCACGCCTGCGGCCGCGAACATATAGCCTAGTTGCGAGCAGGTTGAATAAGCGATGACCCGTTTGATGTCGTTCTGCACCAAGCCCACGGTCGCGGCGAAGAAGGCCGTCGTCGCACCCACAATGGTGACGATCACCAGGGCGGTTGAGGTGAGTTCGAACAACGGCGACATCCGGCAGACGAGGAAAACGCCTGCCGTGACCATGGTGGCCGCATGGATCAGGGCAGAAACAGGCGTCGGCCCCTCCATAGCGTCGGGTAGCCAGGTGTGCAGCAGAAACTGCGCGGACTTTCCACAGGCACCGATGAACAACAGGACGCAGACCAGCTCGATCGCTGGGATGTTGAAGCCCAGGAAGACAGCTTCGGTCGCGGCGATCTTACCAGCTTCAGCGAACACATCGTCCAAAAGGATCGATCCGGTCAGATAGAAGATCCCAAACATGCCTAAAAGGAAGCCGAAATCGCCGATCCGGTTGACCACGAAGGCCTTGATCGCAGCTGCGTTGGCCGAGGGCTTTTTGTACCAGAAGCCAATCAAAAGGTAGCTGGCGACGCCGACGCCTTCCCACCCGAAGAAAATCTGCAGCAGGTTATCACCGGTGACCAGGGCCAGCATCGCGAAGGTAAAAAAGCTGAGATAGGCGAAGAACCGTGCGCGGGACGGGCCTTGGAAGTTGTCAATCGGATCGGGATGATCGCCATCGTTGGTGTAGCCGATGGAATAGAGATGCACCAAAGACGACACGCTGGTCACAACCACCAGCATCACAATTGTCAGCCGATCGACGCGGATCGACCAGGACGTCTGCAATTCACCCGATGCGATCCAGGTGAATAGCTCGACCGATGGATCGCCCGGAGTGAAGGTGAAAAAGGCGATCCAGGACAGCACTGCGCAGAAGATCAGGATGCCCGTAGACAGCACCATCGCGGTCATTTCGCCGATTTGGCGATGAAAAAAGCCCGCGATCAGAGCCCCGAAAAGAGGCAGCAGCAGAATGGCAGCGTACATCGTCGCCTAGCCTTTCATCATGTTGACGTCCTGGACATCGATCGATCCGCGATTGCGGTGGAAACAGACCAGGATGGCTAAGCCGATGGCGGCTTCGGCTGCTGCGACGGTCAACACAAATAGGGTGAAAACTTGGCCAACCATGTCGCCGAGATGCGCCGAGAACGCAACTAAATTAATATTGACCGCCAGCAACATCAGCTCAATGGACATAAGAATGATGATCACATTGCGGCGGTTCACGAAGATCCCAAAGATGCCGATGACGAAGAGAATTGCGGCGACGGTCAGGTATGCTTCCAGGCCGACGCCTCCCACAGTGCCAGCAGCAGTCGCGACAGCAGCGGTGTTGGCAAAAACTGCCATAATCAGACCCCCTGCCCGGGTTCTACGTCTTTCAGTTCGACATCCCGGCCGCGATACATCTGCTGCAGGATATCCTGGCGTTTGACGTCCTGGCGGTGACGCAATGTCAGCACGATCGCCCCGATCATCGCGACCAGCAGGATCAGACCCGCCAGTTGGAAGACAAGGATGTAGTCGTCGTAGAGGATCATCCCCAGCGCCTGTGTATTCGGAGTTTCTGCCGGCGCAGGCATCTCTGCCGTGCGCATCGCCGGCGCCGTATCGGCAAAAATCCAATGGCCGAAAACAAGGCTCATTTCGACAACAAGGATCAGCCCGATCAAAGCACCGAAGGGCAGGTAATTTGCCAGGCCGCGTTTGAGTTCGGCGAAATCGACATCCAGCATCATAACGACGAACAGAAACAGCACCATCACCGCGCCGACATAGACAATGACCAATAGCATCGCGACGAATTCAGCCCCCATCAGCACCATCATGCCCGCGGCGGAGAAAAACGTCAGTATCAGCCAGAGCACCGAGTGGACGGGGTTGCGCGACAAAACCACCAACAGGCCCGAGGCGATGGCGACGGTTGCCATCACATAGAAAGCTATGGCCGTTAGGCCCATCTTAGGCGGCCTCTACCTTTTGCGGCTTCCGAAGCATCCGGCAAGCAATCCAGAGCAAGATAACAGCGGATAAGACAATAGACTGCATCTTTTCCGCCTGAGCTTCGAGGTACCCGATTGCATCAAACGAACCAGAGAACCCTGCGAGACCGAGCTTCCACCCTTCCGCCACAAAGTCGAAGAATGAGATCATGTTTCGATCTCCTTGCGTCTTAGCCAACGGACAACACGCCAAACCATGCAGGCCAGCACCGCCAATGCCACAGGCAGATGGTTCGCCGGACCTTCATTCATATACACTATAACATCCGTACTGGGCGACGGACCGGGCACATGAGTGATAGTAGTGAAAAGGATCATCGGTAGGGCGCATCCAGTTCCAGGTTCTTGGCAATCTCTCGCTCCCAGCGTTCGCCATTCGCCAGCAGTTTATCCTTGTTATAGAATAGCTCTTCGCGCGTCTCGGTCGCGAACTCGAAGTTAGGGCCTTCTACGATAGCATCAACCGGGCAGGCTTCCTGGCAAAACCCACAATAGATACATTTCGTCATGTCGATATCATAACGCGTCGTGCGGCGGGACCCGTCATCACGTGGTTCGGCTTCAATGGTAATGGCCTGCGCCGGGCAGATCGCTTCGCACAGTTTGCAAGCAATGCAGCGTTCTTCCCCGTTTGGATACCGGCGCAGGGCGTGTTCGCCCCGAAATCTGGGCGACAAAGGCCCCTTTTCGTGGGGATAGTTCACAGTCGCCTTCGGCTTGAAGAAGTACTTCATGCCCAGCACAAAGCCTCCCCAGAAATCCTTCAGCAAAAAGTATCCCAGCGCCTTGTCTAAAGGGATGGCCATTTTCAGCATGCTCCTAGATCGTGACCGGCGGCTACCTGGTCCAGCACCATCTCATAGCGTTGGAACTCAGCCGTCAGATCCTCGGTGACACCTTTGGGCAAACGCACCCATTCGAACCAAATCTCTCCTGCCGAATAGACGATTTCGGCAGGCCTGCAATTCGTGTCGTCGCCCTCTTGCCAACGCAACGCATCCGCCAACTGGCGCATAACGGTGAGCATTGCGAAGCTCTCCATCCCTACCTGGCGGAAAGCAAAAAAATCCCCTGCCGACAGCTTGTCCAAGGCATCGACCAGTTCTTCAACCGGACAGTGCGGCAGACCCAGGCCATCCTGACCACAACGGTCAATGACATCGCGCGCCTGAGCTAGTTGCGGGGCAAAAAGCGTCAAAATCAACGATATGATGACGAAGCCGCACCGCAT
This sequence comes from Pseudomonadota bacterium, assembly GCA_039028795.1. Taxonomy (GTDB): domain Bacteria; phylum Pseudomonadota; class Alphaproteobacteria; order Rhodobacterales; family Rhodobacteraceae; genus Thermohalobaculum. The sequence goes on along the minus strand of JBCCHJ010000060.1, from coordinate 25,424 downwards.
CATCCGCCCCCCGATGCGGTTGGCCCGCCGCCATCTTGCCGGCGCCAAGGCATGACATAATCGTCGGGTATCCCACTTTTGCGAGGGGACTCTGCGCCCATCCCCGCCTTTTTGAGTGTTGCCTGGAAACCAGGATCCATGCTGATCGGCCCGCCCAGATACGGTCCTTGGTTCACTTCAAGCTTATCGTTGAAGTTATCAGCCATGGCTGGAATGAAGATAAGATCGACGACCAACCACGCATAGACCGCCGCCAATAACAGCAATGCCGGCCAAGCATACTGCACTGAATCGGTTTGCCATGCGTAAATCAAGAACCCCCAGGAACCGAAATGCGCGACGACGAACAACATCGCTGATGATCCACGTGCCAGGTAGAACCTGTGACCGCCGAATATCCCTACCAAAAGCCAAAAGAAGTAGGCGGTAGCGTAGTGTTTTTCTTGCTGTTCCATGCGCTGTTACCTCCGAAGGGCCGCACGCGGACGGCGCTTCTGGATGCTGCGACTAATCTTCATTGCACCGCCTCGCGGGCCGTTTGGAGCAGTGTCTCCCGTGCTTCAGGCGTCACTCGTTCAAGTGTTGCATCATAGGCCTCTCGCTCTGCAGGCTCGAACGTCTCAAAAATGCTGCCATAGCATTCTACGATCGGATCGAGGGCCAGGAACATCGCACCTGAGCGTTCCGTGGCGCCGCCCTCCAACCCTGTTGCGGTCATGCCATACCCAAACAGAACAAACTGCCGCAGTTGGTTCGGGTCTGCCGCGACTTCTGCAAAGCTCTGTCCTTGAAACTGCGGCATCGTCGCGATCGGATTGTCTGGATCGGCGTTGACCTGGTCTATGAGCGCCCTTTCGAGGCCCGTGCACGCCGCCGCAACGACCGCACCGTTTTCCTTTGCCTCGGCGAAACGAGCATATCCAACGACGTCGAACTTGACCAGGAAGGCTGCGATGACGACCCACGCCAGTGACATCGGCAGGAACACTTTCCAGCCGAGCCGCATGAGTTGATCATAGCGGTAGCGGGGCACGATGGCCTTCGCCATAGCGAAGAGGAAGAAGAACAACAGCACTTTGGCAACAAACCAAAGCAGACCATCCGGCAGGCCCGGAATCGGACTGAGCCAACCACCCATAAACAGGATGGCGCACATCGCACACATCAAAACGATGTTCATGTATTCGCCTGCCATGAACAACAGATAGGGCGTGGACGAGTACTCCACCTGATAGCCCGCGACCAGTTCCGATTCCGCCTCGGGCAGATCGAACGGGGGCCGGTTGGTCTCGGCCAGCGCGCTGACGAAGAACAGCACCAGCATCGGCAGATGCGGAAGCCAGTACCAGCTGAAAAGGCCATAGGCACCGTCTTGGGCTTTCACGATCGCGCTGAGGTTCAGCGAACCGGTCGACAGCAGGATGCCGACGATGATCAGCCCGATAGAGACCTCATAGGACACCATCTGAGCCGCTGATCTGAGCCCTCCTAGGAAAGGGTATTTCGAGTTTGAAGCCCAGCCACCCATGATCACGCCGTAGACGCCCAGGGAGCTGATCGCGAAGATGTAGAGGATCCCAACATTCAGATCCGCGATCACCCAGCCATCGGCAAATGGGATCACCGCCCAGGAGATCGTCGCGAAAATAAACGTCAACAAAGGCGCCAGCAGGAAAACCGCCTTATCCGCACCTGCTGGAATGACGATTTCCTTCAGCACGAATTTCAACATATCGGCGAAAGACTGCAGCAGCCCGAAAGGACCGACCACATTTGGCCCGCGGCGCAACTGTACCGCCGCCCAAACCTTGCGATCCATGTAGACGAGGAATGCAACGCTGACCAAAACCGACACGGCGACCACCAGGCATTGCGCCACAATGATCAGGAAGATGCCGAGATCAGAGTTGAAGAACTCTTCCATCCGCCCCCCTAAGCCGCCGCCAGCGCGGTGATGCGGTCGCGGGCTAGCCGATCAAGCTCGGCCATCGTCTCGGACGCACGCAGGATAGGGTTGGTCAGGTAGTGGGCTGTGATGGCCTCGAAGCTTGAACCGGTAGTGGTGGTTTCGTTGCCAGGCTCCCAACTGTTCTCTGACACCTGGTCCAAAGCCGCCAGATGCGGGTGCGCCTGGAACATCTGTGCCCGCAGCGCTGCCAGGCTGTCATAGGGCAGTTGCTGGCCCAGTTCCGCGGACAATGCCCGCAGTATGGCCCAGTCTTCTTTGGCCTCACCCGGTGGGAAGCCCGCGCGGTGGGCCATCTGGGGCCGGCCCTCGGTGTTCACATAGATGCCGGATTGTTCCGTATAGGCCGCCCCGGGCAGGATCACATCGGCCCGGTGCGCCCCACGGTCGCCATGATGGCCCTGATAGACCACGAAGGCCCCGGCTGGGATATCGACATTGTCTGCCCCCAGATTGAAGATGGCCTCGGTCTGCAGGGCGGCCTGGATACCACCAACGGTGGTGCAGCCCAGATCCAGCGCTCCGACCCGCGAGGCAGCGCTGTGCAGCACCAATACCGGGGATTGCGAAACCTTCGCCCTGCGGAAGGTCGCCGCCAGGATCGCTGCACCGTCCGGGCGGGCCACGACGCCGGCGCCTAAGATCACCACTGTGCGTTTGGCGCGCAACTCATCGCCTGGATCTTCCGCAGCCAGGCGCATCAGGTCGTTCGGTCCGGTGCCCAGATGGCTGTAATCATAGGTCAGATCGACCGGCGCGCCGACCAGATGCACATTTGCCCCCGCCAGCCAGGCCTTGCGGATGCGGCTGTTCAGCACCGGGGCTTCCAGGCGTGGATTGGTCCCGATCAACAGGATCGATTCTGCACCATCCACATCCGCGATGCGTCCAGTGCCCGCATAGGCACCCCGGTCTGCCGGGAATTGCGCACCATCGGTCCTGCATTCGACTGACCCGTCGAGGTTTTCGACCAGCATCTTCAAGGCAAAGGCGGTTTCTGTGGACACCAGGTCCCCTATCAGGCCTGATACCGACTTGCCCTCGACCCTCGTGGCAATCGCGGCGAAGGCCTCGGCCCAAGTGGCCGGTGTAAGCTTGCCGTCGCGGCGCACATAAGGTCGGTCCAACCGCTGGCGGCGCAATCCGTCCCAAGCATAGCGCGACCGGTCAGCCAGCCATTCTTCGTTGATACCATCATGGTTGCGCGGCAGGATCCGCATCACCTCGCGGCCCCGCGTGTCGACGCGGATATTCGAGCCTAGCGCGTCCATTACGTCGATCGACTGGGTTTTCTTCAACTCCCAAGGTCGGGCGGTGAAAGCGTAGGGCTTGTTCGTCAGAGCCCCCACAGGGCAAAGGTCGACGATGTTCCCCTGCATTTCGGATTCCATGATCCGGCCGAGATAATTGGTGATTTCGGCATCTTCACCGCGTCCGGTTTGGCCAAGCTCGGCCACCCCTGCGACTTCGGTGATAAAGCGCACGCAGCGGGTGCAGGAAATGCAGCGCGTCATGCAAGTGCTGACCAGCGGGCCAAGTTCCAGATCCACCACTGCGCGTTTGGCTTCCCGGAAGCGGGAGAAGTCCACCCCATAGGCCATGGCCTGGTCCTGCAGGTCGCATTCGCCGCCCTGGTCGCAGATCGGGCAGTCGAGCGGGTGGTTGATCAGGAGAAACTCCATCACCCCTTCACGGGCCTTCTTGACCATGGGTGAGTTCGTGCGCAGTTCCGGCGGCTCGCCATTCGGGCCACCCCGCATGTCACGCACCTGCATATGGCAGGCCGCGGCGGGTTTCGGTGCGCCAACGGGTTCGACCAGGCACATTCGGCAGTTCCCGGCGATGGACAGGCGTTCATGATAACAAAACCGGGGGATCTCGACGCCGACCTGCTCGCAGGCCTGGATCAGGGTCATGGCGGGGTCGGCCTCGACTTCCGTTCCGTCAATGATGATTGTGCGCAGGTCTGTCATGCTGCCTTCGTCCCCTTCAACTGGGTGCGTAGGTATTCGAAGTCATAGGCCTCGGGGCTGGGCCCATCGATGGTCAATCGGTACAGATTATCGGCAGGCTCGGTCACCGCCGGGTCTTCCCAGTCGGCATTCGGAATGCCCCGGTTCACTTGGGCGATATGGGTTTCAACGACCTTCATTCAAAGCGCTCAGCTAGGATAGAATGATTGGTCGGCCAACTCTTGGCCGAAAGAGTGAAAATCAAAGCAAGCCAGCTCAAGCCCGCGCAAACAAAGAACCATGAGGCCAAGCCTGTCCTAGATTCAGTGAATGTCGTTATCAGCGCCAAGATGAACATAAACAACGGTGTCCAGGAGAACCACAGCCAAGCGGTCTTGTGCCCCGTCCGCCGAAACAGATTATAGACCGCCCAAGTCAAGGCGCTCGCGATCAAAAGCAGGCCAGCAACGACACTCCCGATGATGAGTGGACTGAACAACATCCGCCCTACTCCGCCGCCACGGCGCTGATCCGCCCGGTTTGACGCGCCTTGATGCGATCTTCGATCTCGTCCCGGAAGTGCCGGACCAGGCCCTGGATCGGCCAGGCCGCCGCATCGCCCAGGGCGCAGATCGTGTGGCCTTCCACCTGCTTTGTCACGTCCAGCAGCATGTCGATTTCCTCGACTGCCGCGTCGCCGGTGACAAGCCGTTCCATGACCCGCATCATCCAGCCCGTGCCCTCGCGGCAGGGCGTGCACTGGCCGCAGCTTTCGTGTTTGTAGAATTTCGACAGCCGCCAGATCGCTTTGATGATGTCGGTGGACTGGTCCATCACGATCACCGCTGCCGTGCCCAAGCCCGATTTCTGTTCGCGCAGCCAGTCGAAATCCATGATGGCGTCCTCGCGCATCACCTCGGCGGGCAGCACGGGCACCGAGGACCCGCCCGGGATCACCGCCTTCAAATTGTCCCAACCGCCACGAATGCCGCCGCAATGGCGCTCGATCAACTCGTCGAACGTGATCGACATCGCCTCTTCCACCACGCAAGGCGCGTTCACATGCCCGGACACTGCGAACAGTTTCGTGCCCTTGTTGTTGTCACGCCCGAACGAGGCAAACCATTCCGCCCCTCGGCGCAGGATCGTCGGCGCGACGGCGATGGATTCCACATTGTTCACCGTTGTCGGGCAGCCATACAATCCCACGCCCGCCGGGAACGGAGGCTTCAGGCGCGGCATGCCCTTTTTGCCTTCCAGGCTTTCGATCAGCGCGGTTTCCTCGCCACAGATGTAGGCCCCGGCCCCATGGTGCAGGTAGACATCAAAATCCCAACCGGACTTCGCAGCGTTCGGGCCTAGCAGACCAGCCTCGTAGCATTCGTCGATGGCGATCTGCAGCGCTTCGCGTTCACGGATATATTCGCCGCGCAGATAAATATAGCAGGTGTTCGCGCCCATGGCGAAAGAGGCAATCAAGCAGCCTTCAATCAACGTGTGCGGATCGTGGCGCATAATCTCCCGGTCCTTGCAGGTCCCGGGTTCGGATTCGTCCGCGTTGACGACCAAGTAATGCGGTCGCCCATCGCTTTCCTTCGGCATGAAGGACCATTTCAGACCGGTCGGAAACCCGGCGCCGCCACGGCCACGGAGCCCCGAGGACTTCATCTCCTCGACAATCTTGTCGCGGCCCCGGGCGATGAGACCGGCCGTATCATCCCAGTGCCCCCGGGCCATGGCGCCCTTCAGGGAACGGTCATGCATCCCGTACAGATTGGTAAAGATCCGGTCCTTGTCGTCCAGCATTGCCTACATCCTATTGGCTGGATGGCACCTCGCCATCATCCACCCGTTTGGAAAATTCGGTATCGCCACCACCGGCCAGGGCCTTTGCCTGGTCGATCCACAGATCGCGATTGATCCTGCCTTTGAACTGCAGCTGATCATCGACCCAGGCGACCTCGGCCGGTGTCCAGACGGCAATCTGGTCAAAGTGGAAAATACCCATATCGTGCAAGATACCTTCCAGCTTTGGCCCGACACCCTTGATCCGCTTCAGATCGTCCGGCCCGCCTGTGCGGGCCTCTGTCAGCAATTCTGGTTTGGCCGCGTCCGTCTCGGCCATCAGACCAGCGCTTGCCCCGGACACCCCGTCATCGGCGATGAAAGGCGCATCGTCGGAGGATGTCTGCTGAGCTGCCCCTACGGCGTCTGTCCGGGCGGCTTCCGCTGCGCGGGCGGCTTGCTCAGCCGCAGCCTTTTCTTCGGCAGCGCGGGCCTCTGCTGCTTGGCGCTCTGCCTCTGCTCGTGCCTCATTGGCCTGGCGCTCTTCTTCTGCTGCGCGTTCGGCTGCGGCGCGTTCTTCTTCGGCCCGGCGCTCGGCATCGGCTTGGTCGGCGGCCGATTGTGCCGCAGCTTCAGCAACTGCTTTCTCGGCAGCGGCTTTCTCTTCAGCCTCGCGGGCCGCTGCTTCAGCAGCGGTGCGTTCTTCTGCGACTTTGCGTTCAACCTCGGTGCGTTCGGCCTCTGCCTTACGCGCTGCATCTTCGGCCGCTGCTTGCTCTGCAGCGGCTGCCTCTGATGCAGCACGTTCAGTATCTGCCTGGTGTTTGGCTTCTTCTTCCGCTGCAGCTTGCTCAGCCGCAGCGCGTTCTGCCTCTGCCGCTCTTTCCGCCTCTTCTGCTGCGGCTTGCTCTGCCGCGACCTGTTCGGCCTCGGCCTCTGCAGCCACTTGTTCGGTTTCGTCGACGGCGGCTTCGTCTACTGAAGCTTGCTCCTCCGTCTCCAGTTCTACGGGATTTTCGACTGCTTTTGGTTCAGCCTCTAGCGGAACCTCAGACGTCGCTGCGTCATGTTCAATAGTTTCGCCACCAGTGCGTTCGACGGCAGGATTTGTCACCACATCTGCACCGGCAGTTACGATGGCGGCACCGCGTTGAGCAGCGACCCGTGCCTCGCACTGGCGATCAACCAGATAGAACAAGACCCTCCAAATGATCAGAAAAAGCACACCCAACAGCCAAACAGGCAAGAAGCTCGACAGCAGCCACAGCAGCAATGCCGAGGCGACCCCGGCCAGCACGAAGCCAATCGCGCGACAAATGTCGCAGTTATACTTAGTCCAGTTTACGTCAGCCACGGGCCACCCTCCTTGAACCCACCTCAGTCAGTCGCGCGATGAAAACCCTGTGTCTGCGCCGGCAGCCAAGATCTTCGCTTGGTCTATCCAGCCATCGCGTTCGATTCGTCCTTTGAACTTTAACCGTTCATCCACCCATCCAACTTCCCTTTCTGTCCAGGTGGCGATCTGATCGAAGTGGAATATCCCCAAATCGTTCAGGGTCCTCTCCAATTTCGGGCCAATACCTTTGATGAGCTTAAGATCATCCGGGCCACCTTCACCCGCTTCGGTGAGAAGGATCGGTTTGGCATGATCATTGACCGTCATCAGAGCATCGCTGGCGCCATCCACGCCGTCACCATCACCGAAACTTGGATTGGCCGTGGCTGCGATATCCTCGATCGCTAGGGTTTGATCGGCCGGAGCTTCGATTTCTGCTGCGTCTTGCATGCCTGCGGCAACGGCTGGCGGGCTCGAGTTGCCACCGTTCCAATCTGGCAACGGATCGGTTCCATCGATGCGTTTCAGCGTATCGCCCAATTGACCCGCAATATCTGCCGACGCATTTGCCTTGTGAACAGCGTCGCCCTTCAGAGAAGTCCGCCCTGTGATTGGCTCGGACGCCCAGCGCCCATTCTGCGGCCCTGGCTTCGGCAGTTCGCCCCGGCCCATGCGGTCAATCAGATCCGAAAAATTCTCTGTCGTCAGATCCTCGTAATAGTCTTTGCCAATCTGGGCCATTGGTGCATTCGAGCACGCGCCCAGGCATTCGACCTCTTCCCAACTGAACTTCCCATCGGCGCTGATTTGGTGCGGGCTTGGCGCGATCTTTTCCTTGCACACCTCGACCAAATCCTCCGCCCCGCAAATCATACAGGACGTCGTGCCGCAAACCTGGATATGTGCAACTTCACCAACGGGCTTAAGTTGGAACATGAAGTAAAAGGTTGCGACCTCTAGTACACGGATCTCGGCCATGTCGAGCATGGCGGCGACTTCTTCGATCGCCTTTTGCGTCACCCAGCCTTCCTGTTCCTGTGCCCGCCACAACAACGGGATCACGGCCGAGGCCTGGCGCCCCTCCGGATACTTGGCGATCTGCATCTTCGCCCATTCAGCATTCGCCGGAGTGAAGGCAAAGCTGTCTGGCTGTTCGTGATGCAGACGGCGCAGGCTCATTCAAAGCTCCCCGCATTGAAGCAGAGGGCTGAAGGCCAGTTTCCATATAGTTCGCGAACGTTGCGAAGCTTGAGCGCTTGACGAAACCGACTGTTCAACTCGACCACACACATGTAGGTTTCTTGCCCCAGCTCGACCCAAACGTACTCGCCCGACGCCGCGACGACTTTGGCGCCCGATTGCAACAACACCCCCAAAGGCCGCGCGTCCTTGACCGCGCCATTGGCAGGCATCGCCAGCAGCAAAATGGCGACTGATACCCAAGTTAAACGCATGACTGCTCCCCAACGTCATCATGTACAACTCCCATCGCGCAGGATCAGCACATCGCCCCACCGCCGGATGATCCCATCTTTGACCAGGTCTTCGCTAACAGCTCGCAATTCCCGGTGGTCCATTTCATGTTCTTCCAAGGCCTCGACAACCTTCGGATCATGGCTGAACTCGCGCACGCGGCAATCATTGTTGCGGATGATTTCCAGCAGCAGATCGCGGCGTTCATCCGTTACTTCGGGCTGACCAGGATTTGCTACAACCGGAACATAGGACATGATCCAAATCACCACTATCGACCATGCGACCCGGTTGAATCCTTCAACTACGCGACAAGCCAAACCCGCTGAACCGTTGATGTGAGAGCAACGCATCTGCATCAGTTTGTCGGCTCCAATTGGTTCTGATTTTCGCGGAGTTGCTCCAAGAGTTCAGGACCCGCCAAAAGACTCGCGAATATGATCGAAAACACCAGCCATGCGGCAATCATCGCGCCACCCCCCGCTATCACGCCGATCACCACTCCGCCTGTTGCACCTTCGAACTGTCGTGAGACGATCGCGGTGATGGTCAAACCAATCACTGTCGCCAGGAAAGGCCCGCCAAGCGCACTGATCAGAATTGCCGAATCCATCATCGGTCGATCTCCCCAAACACCACATCCAGAGACCCCAGCACCGCGGACACGTCCGCAAGTTGATGGCCTTTGCAGAGGTGATCCATCGCGGCGAGGTGAGCATAACCCGGCGCCCGGATTTTCGTCTTGTATGGTTTATTCGTGCCGTCGCTGACCAGATAGACTCCAAACTCGCCTTTCGGGGCCTCCACGGCGGCATAAACTTCGCCTTCCGGGACCCTGAAACCTTCCGTATAGAGCTTGAAGTGATGGATCAGCGCTTCCATCGACTGCTTCATCTCTCCGCGCTTGGGTGGGGCCATCTTGCCGTCGGTCGTCATTACGGCATCCCCTGCACATTTATCCATTTTTTCAAGCGCCTGACGCATGATCTTTAAAGACTCTCGCATCTCCTCCATCCGGCAGAGATAGCGGTCATAGCAATCGCCATGTTTGCCGACGGGAATGCGGAAATCGAACTCGTTATATAGCTCGTAAGGTTGCGATCTGCGCAGATCCCAAGCCCAGCCAGACCCGCGCACCATCACGCCGGAAAATCCCCAGGCCTGAGCTTCTTCCAGGGAAACGATACCGATATCCACATTGCGCTGCTTGAAGATACGGTTTTCCGTCAACAGACCTTCAAGGTCATCCAGGACCTGGGGAAACTCTTCGGTCCATTGCCAGATATCATCGCAGAGCCGTGGCGGCAGGTCCTGGTGCACTCCGCCGGGCCGGAAATAAGCGGCGTGCAGTCGGGCCCCGCAGGCACGTTCGTAGAACACCATCAGCTTTTCGCGTTCTTCGAAGCCCCAAAGCGGCGGCGTCAGTGCGCCGACATCCATCGCCTGGGTCGTCACATTCAACAAGTGATTCAGGATACGGCCAATTTCCGAATAAAGGATGCGGATTAAAGACCCCCGCCGCGGGATCTCGCACCCCACCAGTTTTTCGATCGCCATGCACCAGGCATGCTCTTGATTCATCGGCGCGACGTAATCCAGCCGGTCGAAATAGGGCAGATTTTGCAGATAAGTCCGGCTTTCCATCAGCTTTTCGGTGCCGCGATGCAGCAAGCCGATATGAGGATCCGTGCGCTCGACGATCTCCCCGTCCAGTTCCAGCACCATCCGCAAAACACCATGAGCCGCAGGATGCTGCGGCCCAAAATTGATATTGAAGTTCCGAATACGCTGTTCGCCAGAAATGGGAGGAGAGCCGTCCATCAATCAAACCTTTCAGAAAGGTCTTCGCGCGGCCACTTTCTAAAGGCCATTACCCAAAGCAATACCGCGAGGATCAAAATTCCGACCAGCGGGACAAAAACTAACAGTGAAAGCCATGCCGGGATTCCGGCGCGGGGCAGCAGCCGCCACATCGGAACCGCAAATATAACACCAATGATGAGGCCTGGTATCAGTTGGGCGATAGAGAGCCCCATCAGAACCTTCCCGAGATGTCTTCGTCTGGCCAGCGTTTGAACGCCATGACCCAGAGCAGGATGATCGCACAGATCGGGATGAAGGCGACCAGCGCCACCGGCGACGGAATTCCAGCGCGCGGCAGCAAAAACCAGAACGGCACGACCAACAGAATGGCCAGGATCAGCCCGCCGATTAGCACCTTATGCCTCCACCCCGGGACCTGAGGCGGTTCGGAACAGCTTGGTCACCAGCTTCCATTCGCCGTTCACCGGCATGAAGCCCAGGTAATCGCAATAGCGGCGCGGGGCCATGTCCACCCAAAGCTTCACATGGGCCATTTCGGGTTCCACATCGATGCTTAGGATTTCGAATGATGGATCGCCCTCGAATGGGTCGCGCGCCCGGGCGCGCGCCACGAATGAGCTCTTGTCGAAAAACAGTTCGGTTCCCGTAGGTTGCACCGATGTCATGAAGAACCGATCGTGGCAAAGGTTTTGTAGAAAGTCCGCATCTGCCGTGTGAAGCGCCACACAATAGCCTTCGGCGGCGGCGCGGACTGCTGCTTCTGCAGTTGTGTCCAACACTGGTCTATCCTTCCTTTTTCTCGTCCCCTGGCAAGATATAGTCGGCACCTTCCCAGGGACTCATAAAATCGAACTGCCGATAGTCTTGCACAAGACTTACGGGTTCGTACACGACCCGCTTTGATGTCTCGTCATACCGTACTTCGGTATACCCCGTTGTCGGAAAGTCCTTTCGCAGTGGATACCCCCGAAAACCATAGTCGGTCAGAATTCGGCGTAGATCCGGATGGCCCGAAAACATGATGCCATACATGTCGAAGACCTCGCGTTCGAACCAGTTTGCGCTTGGGTGCAGATCGGTGATCGAGGGCACGATTTCATCTTCAGCGACAGAGAGCTTAACGCGCAGGCGCTGGTTCTGGGTCATGGACAAGAAATGATAAACCATTTCGAACCGGTCCTCGCGGTCCGGATAGTCCACCGCTGTGACGTCAATTAGGGTCGTGAAGGCGCAAGCCGCATTGTCCCGCAGATGGGTCACCAGCAGACGCAGGCCGCTTACCGTGGCCATCAGAGTCAATTCATCACGTGCAACAGCGTGGTCCAGTACTGCATCTGATTGCGCCGCAGCGATCATTTCGCCAAGGTCTTGCAAGGCCTCGGTCATTTCAATCTCCTAGCGGACGATCGTTCCGGTGCGCCGGATTTTCCGCTGCAACTGCAGAACGCCATATAGCAGGGCCTCGGCAGTCGGTGGGCACCCGGGAATATATATGTCCACAGGCACAATGCGATCGCAGCCGCGCACAACGCTATAAGAATAATGGTAGTACCCGCCGCCATTGGCACAAGACCCCATCGAAATCACATAACGGGGTTCTGGCATCTGATCATAAACCTTGCGCAAGGCAGGCGCCATCTTGTTGGTAAGCGTTCCTGCGACGATCATCACGTCGGATTGACGCGGTGATGCCCGCGGTGCAAAGCCGAAGCGTTCCACATCATAACGCGGCATAGATGTATGCATCATCTCGACCGCACAGCAGGCCAGGCCAAAGGTCATCCACATCAATGAACCGGTCCTGGACCAATTTATTAGGTCATCTGCCGTCGTCAGGATGAATCCCTTATCGGCCAATTCATCGGATATGTTTTCCGCGAGCGCATCCTTGTCTGCACCCACAACGGCCGCGCCGGGGTTTACTCCCATTCCAGCGCTCCCTTCTTCCACTCGTAGGCAAACCCAACCGTCAGCACGGCCAGGAAAACCATCATGGACCAGAACGCCGTGTCAGAAAGCGATCCGAAGGCCACAGCCCACGGGAACAGCATGGCGATCTCCAGGTCAAAAATGATGAAAAGGATCGCCACAAGGTAAAAGCGGACGTCGAACTTCATCCGTGCATCATCGAATGCATTGAACCCGCATTCGTAAGCCGAGATCTTTTCTGGATCAGGATTGCGAACTGCCAAAACAACGGCTGAGAGCATCAGGACAAGGGCCAAAACAATTGCGATACCAAGAAAAATAAGTATCGGAAGGTATTCTCGGAGGACGTCTTCCATATGCTACCCTGGCTAGCGCTCGCTTTGCGGCAGTCCAAATTTAGTAGCCTTCAGGCCTACCCACGTCAATGCGAGCACGCTGGCAGCGCGCATAAATCCGTCTAGCGGTGAGGCGTCTTTCGCGCATTGAAAATGGCTTTCAACCACATCTGAACCGGCGTTGGGCTTTTAAAACCGTCCTACACCGTTAAGCCGTGGTTACTAAATGAAGCCATGCCAGGAAACTAATCCTGAGATTTTCCGGCCGTTGTCGGGAAGCCCACGGAAACTTCGCATCCGCAGCGCAGGCCGCCTTGTTTTGCAGTCGATACTTCGACTCGCTCCAGCAAATGACAGTGAATTTCAGAAGTCATTGAAGTGGCGCGGTTGACGGGACTCGAACCCGCGACCCCCGGCGTGACAGGCCGGTACTCTAACCAACTGAGCTACAACCGCATTTATTCAGCCGCCCTGCGGCGCTGATGAAATGCGCTTCTAGGCGAGCGGTCCAGCCTGCGTCAAGCAGAATTGAAGCGAAATTCGAAGTTTCACAAGCTCTGTCGAGGGTTGGCAATCTTTAGTTAACCTCCTCGGGCGAACCGTTAAAAATGCCTGCAAAAACTGATCTTCCTCCGCCACATCTAAATGTTCCTCACGTCGTCCCTTGGGACACGCGTCCGCCATTGCGGCGTTGGTTGCGCGAGGTGCGTCGCAACATGCTTACGATGATACCTGCCGAAGCATATCAAGACCCAATCGTCACCCAAAAGATCGGCCCGGTTCGATGGCATGTTCTTAGCTCTCCGGAAGCGTTCAAACATGTGTTTTCGGAGCAGATGGCAAACTACCCCAAGGCTCCGATAATGCGCCGGATGCTAGGGCCGTACTTAGGCCGATCGCTATTTATGGCAGAAGGACAGGATTGGAAGGCACAGCGTCAGGCATTGGGGCCAGCGTTTCGGCCCGCAGCGGTGCAGACCATGGCAACTGCTATGCTTCGGGTAGCCAACGACACTGCCGATCGCATCGGTAGATTGGGCGAAGATGGTTTTAGTGTTCCGATATCGTTCCAGATGCGCGTTTTAGCGATGGATATGGTTCGCCACACCATGTTCAATGGCCTTGCGGAGGCCGTTCAAATCCGCAGAGGCTCACATGAAGATCCTGACCCCGATGAACTGGGCGCATACCGTGCCGACCTTCAGTCAGATCTGGATGGTTTCCTGCAAGATTTCGGTCGTCCAGGCATCGCAGAACTGTTGAACCTGCCTTCCTGGATGACACCTTGGCGGTATCTTAAAAGCCCCCCCACCGCCGAGGCCCGGTCTCTGATCGACCGACTAGTCGCTGAACGCAGGACTTCAGCGCAAGCTGAGGGAGATATGTTGGATGTCCTACTAGGCCTGAAAATGCCAGGGACGGGCCGGCCGCTTTCAGACGTTGAAATCCGCGACAATCTGCTGACTTTTATCGTCACAGGGTCAGATACCACGGCACTGGCATTGACCTGGTCGATATATGTGCTCACGCAACTGCCGGAATGGGCAAGTTTACTGCGGCAAGAAGCAGACGCTGCAGTAGCCGATGCAAATCTGACGAAGGCGGACGCGCTGCCGCTGACTCGCGCATTCCTGGATGAAGTGCTCAGACTTTTTCCCAGCGCACCGCTTTTGGTGCGCAAGGCCAGATCAGCAGACAGGATCTGCGGCGCGGATGTTCGGAAAGGTGATCTTATCCTGGCCCCGATTTATACTCTGCATCGTCATCCCAAGGTTTGGGATGATCCTTTGCTTTTCGATCCCGGCCGTTTCGTTGATCCGAAGTCGAAAGCAGGGCACCGATACCTGCCGTTTGGCGCGGGGCCGAAAAGCTGTATCGGGGCAGGCTTTGCGTTGATGGAAGCAAGGATCGCGCTGGCGACATTTGTCCGCCATCTCGACTTTGAGCTTCAACGCGGATGGGATGTGCAACCGCTGTTGATGCTGACCTTGAAACCGGACGGCGGATTACCAGCAATCATCAAACGTCGGTGGTACGGATGCACGATCACGAAAGACCGTCACAATCCAACGCCAAAGCGAACAAATCGCCAGTCAGCGGCTCATCCCGTCGATGAAGCCGTGTGATCCCGTACAAATTTCTCGATTTGATCACGTGAAATACCAAGATCAGCCAAATGATGGTCATCCATCGCCTGGAGTTCTTTGATCTGGCGTTCTTCTTCAGTTTCTCCGTTGAATATATCGAAGATAGAATCCAACATAACTACGCTCCTTCAGGCCCTCCCTTGGAGATATTATGGTGCGGGAAGCCTGAAACTGCCATGACGTGTCACACAGGTGTGAGCTTTCGAGAGATCTCTCCGGTTGCAGTCAGTGCTTTGCATTTCCTGCCGGAACGGCTCATATTAGGATCAAAAGACGTGAAGAGGCCCAAGGTTGAAAGAAGCCCCAGCACATCCCTATTTTGGTCCAGAACGGATCCCGTCGCGGGATAAGATTCCTGAGGTCAGTGCAAAGAGATCACTGGCCAAGGCGATTTCCTGGCGGCTGGTCGGAACGTTGGACACTCTGCTGTTGTCCTTCGTGATCCTGACTTTCTTGGCACCTCTTTTGGGAATGGACGAAGCCTCGCACGCAGACAATGCTAAAACAGCGACCTATATCGCAGTAACCGAGGTCATCACCAAGATGATCCTCTATTTCGTACACGATCGGGTTTGGGACCGGATCAAATGGAATGTCGGTGTCGATGATAAGGGGCGTCGCAGCGAAAGCGTCAAAAGGACCGGTCTGAAGACTGCCACATGGCGGGTGACGGCCAGCTTAGATACGATGCTTTTGGCACTGATCTTTACGGGCAATATCGGTACCGCCATCTCGATTGGCGGGCTGGAGGTAATTACCAAGCTGATCCTGTATTACGTGCACGAAAGGGCTTGGACGCGGATCAGTTGGGGCACCGCGGTCAACACTTAGTCCGAACGATCTGAGGTAACCGAATGGATAAGTTCATTGCGTCCGCAGGATATCTAAAACCCGAGCCGCTTGAAGGAAATCCGACTGGCGCTTCGCGGCAAGTTCAGCGGCCTCGAAATCCTCGCCCCATTCGTCGATGTTCCATTGTTCGTCGATCCGAGACAATTCCCACGCCGCTTCAGCCTCCAAAAATTGCTCCAAGACAGCAAGTCCAAGAACCAAAGACCCGGAAATCGTGACCAGTTCGCTCAGCCCGGTCAGGGTCCAGGCGTCCGCGTCGCGGACCCGGCGTGCCAACGCGTCTTCCGCACTCGGCGGTTGGGCGATGTGCATAACGCCTGAACCGGTTTTCAAGCGCGCCCCAACCGTCTCTGCTGCCCAGTCGAGAACTGGATCCCAACCCGCGGTCTGGCGGGCGATTAACTCTGCTGGATGTGTCGCGCGGTAGCACAACAAATCCGTGCCTCCATAGGCAGTGATCATGTCCCGCACCGCATCCATTTCGGGCGCTACACGGTCCAAACATGTCGCTGCCACCCGAGTCATAGGCATGCTCAGCGGTGACACGACCTCTTCCTGTGCCTGCCACTCCGCCGCAATTTCTTCCGCCATCAGGCGTCTTGGAACTCGGCAGGCATGACGTGCAGGTGTCCTCACCGGCCTTCCATCCAGATTGATCGTGAAGCCATCCGGATCTTCCGAAATCGATGTCTCTTTCCAGAATCGCTTCACGTCCTGCCCTGCCCCTGCCAGAGATCGTCTACAAGACCGTCAAGATCGTCGAAAGTTGAGGCAATTTGGCGAGCCCCGCCCCGCAGAATTCGAGCGTGATCATGGTATCCCCAACCGACGCCAATCGTGTGGCATCCGGCCGCTTGACCCATGGCCATATCGAACTCGGTATCGCCGATCATAACTGCATTTGCAGGATCGACACCTGCGGCGCTTAGGCAGTTCAACACCATCTGAGGGTGGGGCTTCGATGGCGCATCATCAGCGGTTTGCGTGCCCAGAAATATGCGGTCCAAACCGTGCGCGGCCAAGAAACGGTTCAAGCCCCGGCGGGACTTTCCCGTCGCCGCAGACAGCAGATAACCGGCGTCGTTCAGCCGGTGAATTGCATCCAGCGCTCCGGGGAAGAGCGTCTGGTTGGCCACTGCTGCCCCAGTTTCCCGATGCGTCGTGTGTCCGTTCTTATAGTCCTCGGCCAGTTGCAGATGTTCGGCTTTTGTCGCCCCCGGCGCCAGAACAGCCATCGCTTCTTGCAGCGATAGACCAATAACGCCCAAGGCTGCCTCACGGCTAGGGATTGGTCTACCCGCCTTGGTGAAGGCGTGCTGCATCGACGCAAGAATCGACACTTGGCTGTCGACCAGTGTACCGTCGACATCGAAGATAACCAGCCGAAGCGGAGTGTCTGCCATTCGTTGCATCCCTGGCGGCGGCGTTGGAGGGCTCTGCACTACTCGGCCAAGTGGTCTGCGGGCAAGGTCAAATACATTGACTGCGCCCAAGGCAAACGACGTTTGCCTTTGGAGGCTGAAAAACCCAACAATTCGATCAAATGCAGGGCTTGCCCTGTCCGTATCCTTCGCTTATAGACCGCGCGTCTTGAGCGAAAAGCTCGTGGAAAGTTTCTGTGCGGTTACCCCGCACGCGAGGAGCCTGGCGATGAAGACAGAAATTCATCCGGAATACCACATGATCGACGTTAAGATGACCGATGGATCGGTTGTTCAAATGCGATCGACCTGGGGCAAGGAAGGCGAAACGCTGACTTTAGAGATCGACCCGTCCGCGCATCCAGCATGGACCGGAGGCGGCCACCAGTTGTTGGATACTGGCGGACGTGTGTCAAAGTTCAAAAAGAAGTTCGAGGGCTTTGGCTTTTAATAGCCGACACATCGGACCAAGCCTTATGCGCGTCCCTGAATGGGGACGCGTTTTTTGTCTGCGCAGCCTGAACGAACCCTTCCATGCCTGACCGCCCGCACATCGTTGTTTTAGGAAACGAAAAGGGCGGCTCGGGTAAGTCCACGACGGCAATGCACCTGTTTGTAGCGATAGCGCGGCAGGGCCGGACAGTCGGAGCGATCGATTTAGACACCCGCCAGCAAAGCTTCTTTCGCTATCTGGACAACCGCGCCACCTATGCAGAACGCGCGGGCACCAAATTGGTGATGCCTGAGCTTGCCGCGGTAGAGCCGTCAGAGCTTCGCCACCGTGACAAGGCAGCCGAAAAGGATCGTGCCAATCTGGCCACGGCGATCGATCATCTGGCCGAGACATGCCAATTCGTGATCATAGACACGCCCGGTGCCGCCACACCGCTCAGCGAAGCCGCGCATGCCATGGCCGACACGCTGGTTACGCCGATGAATGACAGCCTGGTCGACTTCGATCTTCTGGGACGTATCGACCCCCGCACGGGAAAGGTTGCGGGGCCCTCGGTCTATTCCGAGATGGTTTGGTCGGCGCGCCAGATGCGAGCCGCAGAAGGTTTAGAGCCGACAGATTGGGTCGTCTTGCGCAACCGGATGTCGACGCTCGATAGTAAGAACAAGCGCAAGGTTGGCCGCGCCCTGACCAATCTCAGCAAACGGATCGGCTTTCGCGTCATTCCAGGGTTCGCCGAACGCGTTATCTTTCGCGAGCTGTTTCTAAATGGATTGACCTTGTTGGACCTGAAGCAAAACGGCTTGATAACAATGACAATCAGCCATGTCGGCGCGCGGCAAGAGCTGCGTGAAATGGTCAAATCCCTCAATTTGCCGAGGATTGGGTTGGTCTAGACGCCAACCTAAAAAGCAAAACCGGCGACCGCATTCGCAATCGCCGGTCATGCCGGACGCCCACCGGGCAGGGTCAGGTCGCCCCGTTAAACGCGATCTCCGCGGGCGGCCAGCCGAACCGGTCGAGGCCGCGGCACCGGCACCCGCGCCAGAGCGCCTGTTACCGTCGTTGGACTTTGTACCGGCTCCAGAAGGAGGATCCTTGCTGTTATCGCTGTACCGCCGCGCGGGACCGGTAGATCTGCCACCAGTGGCGCGGATGTACGGGTGACCTTCAAATTTGCTGGTGTCGATGCATTCGCTGGAGAGGCCAAGACCGCAGCCACCGCAGCAGCGATGTCCGTGCCCGGCCGAATCCGTGGCACCGGAGACCGACGCACGGCACCCTTGCCCTTCCGGCCAGTTGAAGCGACACGGGTTTCAACCTTTTGCGGTCGCACGCGCTTTACCGAGTTCCTCGACCGGCTGAAGCCAATATCCAACAACCGCGCAACTTTCCGGGCACGGTCGCCAGAAGACCGCCCGCCAAACAAAACCGCCAGCACACGCTTATTCCCGCGATTGGCGGTGGCAACCAGATTATAACCTGCGGCGCGGGTGTACCCGGTCTTGATGCCATCGGCACCGCGATAGGTGCTGAGCAACCGGTTCGTATTCCAGATCCGCCGGCCGGCGGCGTGATCTGACTTACGCTTGAAGATGTTGTAATACTGCGGGTAGTCGAAAAACAGATGCCGCCCCAGGATAGCCATGTCACGGGCTGTGGAGTAGTGACCGCTCTGCGTCAGGCCATGCGGATTGCGAAACCGCGAATTTTTCATACCCAAGCGTTTTGCCGACTCGTTCATCATCTGAGCAAAACGTTTTTGCGATCCACCGACTGCCTCTGCCAAAACCATGGCGGCATCATTTGCCGATTTAATCGCGGTTGCCCGGATCAGGCTTCGGATCGTCACACGTTGACCTGCCTTCAAATACAGCTTCGATGCCGGTTGGCGGGCGGCATGCCGGGACACCCGCACGCGCTGATCCAAACGGATACGGCCGTTTTTGATCGCCTCGAAGGTGACGTACAACGTCATCATCTTTGTCAAGGAAGCCGGGTGTAGCTTGCGATCAGCGGATCGCGACCGCAGCACCTTACCGTTTCGCATGTCCATAACAATGGACGCTTCGGGCGCCGCATGTGCCACGCCGCCACCTAACGAAACGCAAACCAAAGCAAACGCCACCAATGGTGCGATTCGACCGAAGACAGGGAGTTTCATCGCCTGTTGCCTTTTTTATGACCAGGCGCCGATCTTGCGCCGACGACTCTGAGTCCTGCTCTATGAAAACGACACTAACACATTGTGAATCAGTTGAGAATCACAAATGTCCTATCTGTGGATAATTCTTTTAGACCCCAATTCATCGCTTTTGTGCGCTGCAAAAATCTCACTTGACGCAGTGCAGCATAATCAGCATATAGGCGGCACGAGGTAATCGCATCGCCCGCATTCCTATTTCACAGCGGGTGGCCGCACACACGGAGCAAGAAAAATGACCAAGGCCGCTACAAAGCAGGTTGAAGAGTTCACCGCCGAAGCGAAAAAAACCATGGAAGAAGGCGTCGAAAAGATGTCGAAAGGCATGGAAGAGGCCACTCAGTTCAGCCAGGACAACGTTGAAGCGATCGTCGCTTCATCGAAGGTCTTCGCCAAGGCTGCTGAAGAGATGAACGCTGAAATCCTCGCCTTCTCGAAAAAGTCTTACGAGGACAGCATGGCCGCTGCCAAGGAACTCACCTCGGTCAAGTCGGTGAGCGAGTTGGTTGAAAAGCAGACCGAGTTCGCCAAAACCACGTTCGAAGGTTTTGTGGCCGAAGCGACCAAACTGAACGAAATGTATTCGGAAGCTGCGAAGAACGCATTTGCACCGTTTAATGATCGTTTTTCGGCTGCTGCTGACATGGTGAAGACTTATCGCGCCTAAACACGGTCAAAATTGATGAAGAATGCGGAAAAGGGGGGTAAAGCCCCCTTTTTTTGTTCAAGCTGACGGACTATATTCCGGTCCTTGTCTGCGAGGTCGCAGTCTCTCTTTACTGGACGGGTCTCTGAAGCTTTGTCAAAGCGCGCATTACATCCAGCCATTATCACGATAGCCGGACCGGAAAACGATGATGATGGCTATGATGGTCAGGGCGATGTCGGCGTCGTTGAAAAGGCGAAGCCTAAAACGAAGCGACCATCGCTGTACAAGGTGTTAATGCTGAATGACGATTACACGCCGATGGAATTTGTTGTCTATGTGCTGGAGCGATTCTTTAATATGGACAGCGCACGGGCCCAAGACATCATGATGACCGTCCACACCAAGGGCGTGGCGGTCGTTGGCGTGTACCCGTTTGAGGTTGCAGAGACCAAAGTGACACAGGTCATGGATTGTGCGAGATCAAACCAGCATCCTTTGCAATGTACGATGGAAAAGGAATAGCCGTCGCTTTTTGAGTGCCAAACCTTTGAATTTTCCGGTCAATTCAGAATATCGTGTACGCGTCCAATGTGCACTTGCTGCTTGAATGTCATCACGACAACCCCAAAATAACACTTTCAGGGTTAAGTGGTCTTGCGGGACCGGGGTGATTGCAGTCATGCTGTTGTCGAAGCTCGCAGGGGACTGGGTGTAAGGAGAAGCAGATGCCGTCTCTGACCAACACGCTCGAAGACGCGATTCATCGCGCTATCGGCTTTGCCAATGCGCGCCGTCACGAGCTTGCGACGCTAGAACATTTGTTGCTGGCGTTGATCGACGAACCAGATGCCGCGCGCGTCATGCGCGCCTGTTCCGTCGATCTGCCGGAATTGCGAAAAACGTTGACGAAATTCATCGACACGGAATTGGAATCGCTGATTTTCGACATCGAAGGTTCCGAAGCCGCGCCATCAACTGGATTCCAACGCGTAATCCAGCGGGCTGCCATTCACGTCCAATCTTCGGGTAGGTCTGAAGTCACCGGGGCTAACGTCCTGGTCGCGATCTTCAACGAGCGGGAATCGCATGCTGCGTTCTTCCTTCAAGAACAGGATATGACCCGCTACGATGCGGTGAATTTTCTCAGCCACGGCGTTGCGAAGGACCCTGCCTTTGGGGAGCGCCGGCCGGTGCGCGGCTCCGATGAAGAGGAGCTTTCCGAAGAAAGCTCGATGGGCGGCGATGATGGCGGTGAAGAAACCTCGCTGGGCAAGTTCTGTGTCGATCTGAATGCGAAGGCACGCGAGGGCAAGGTCGATCCGCTGATCGGACGGTCTGACGAGGTGGAACGCTGCATTCAGGTGCTGTGCCGCCGGCGTAAGAACAATCCGCTGCTGGTTGGTGACCCCGGAGTCGGTAAAACCGCCATCGCCGAGGGTCTGGCAAAGAAAATCGTCGAAGGTGAGACGCCGGAAATTCTTTCAAGTTCCACCATCTTCTCACTGGATATGGGGGCCCTTCTGGCTGGTACCCGGTATCGCGGCGATTTCGAAGAACGTTTGAAGGCGGTGATCAAGGAATTGGAAGAGCACGAAGATGCAATTCTATTCATTGATGAAATCCACACGGTCATCGGTGCGGGCGCGACGACGGGCGGCGCCATGGATGCGTCAAATTTGCTGAAGCCGTCACTGCAGTCTGGCGCCCTACGCTGTATGGGTTCGACGACCTATAGCGAGTTCCGGCAACACTTCGAAAAAGATCGGGCATTGAGCCGACGATTCCAGAAAATCGATGTGAACGAACCGTCAGTCGATGACTCGATCAAGATCCTTAAGGGACTGAAGCCGTTCTTCGAGGATCACCACGAAGTGAAATACACTGCGGATGCGATCAAAACTGCGGTCGACCTTTCCTTCCGCTACATCAATGATCGCAAACTTCCGGACAAGGCGATTGATGTGATCGATGAAGCGGGTGCGGCACAGCATTTGCTGCCCGCTGGCAAGCGTCGCAAGACAATCACGCCGAAGGAAATCGAGACGGTCGTATCCAAGATCGCCCGCATCCCACCGAAATCGGTGTCGAAGTCAGATACCGAACAATTGCGCGATCTCGAGGCCAACCTGAAACGCGTCGTATTCGGGCAAGATCCAGCCATCGATGCGCTGACCTCAGCCATCAAACTGGCGCGCGCGGGATTACGCGAGCCGGAGAAGCCGATTGGATCCTATCTCTTCACCGGCCCGACCGGCGTCGGCAAGACTGAGGTTGCGAAGCAATTGGCGACTGTTCTGGGCGTCGAATTTAAGCGGTTCGATATGTCCGAGTACATGGAGAAGCACTCCGTCAGCCGTCTGATTGGGGCGCCCCCTGGATATGTTGGCTTTGACCAAGGCGGGCTGTTGACAGATGCCATCGACCAGCATCCCCACTGCGTGCTGCTGCTGGACGAAATTGAAAAGGCACATCCGGATGTCTTTAATATCCTGCTGCAGATCATGGATCATGGCCGACTGACTGATCATAACGGCAAAGCGGTCAACTTCCGCAATGTGATCCTGATCATGACTTCTAACGCCGGAGCGGCCGAACAGGCTAAAGCTGCAATCGGCTTCGGGCGCGACCGCCGTGAGGGCGAGGACACAGAAGCTGTTGAACGCATGTTCACTCCAGAATTCCGCAACCGACTGGATGCCGTCATCTCCTTCGGGGCGCTGCCGAAGGATGTCATCTTGATGGTGGTAGAGAAGTTCGTCATGCAATTGGAAGCTCAGTTGATGGAACGTGGAGTTTCAATCGAATTGACGAAACCAGCTGCCGAATGGATCGCGAACAAAGGCTACGATGACAAAATGGGTGCGCGGCCACTCAGCCGAGTAATCCAAGAGCACATTAAAAAGCCGCTGGCAGAGGAACTGCTGTTCGGCGCGCTGGCCAAAGGCGGCGTGGTAAAAGTCTCGGTCAAAGATGGGCAGTTGTCGCTTGAAACCGTTCCACCGGGCAATCCGCAACTGCCGGAAGAAAAGACGCCATTGCTTACCGCCACCTGACGGTGGATATCAGCGTTCGAGTTAACATCGCCCCGACGCTTTGCGCTGGGGCGATTTACTTTCCCGCACCTATATTTGCTGATGACCTGAGGTTCCCGGTCGACTGCACCTTGGGCGTCGACTGCGTCATCCAGCAATATGTCGATCGCGACCCCGGTCCCGGGGCCCAGGATTTCACCTGTGGTCCATTGTCCTATGATGGCCACAAGGGAACCGATATCCGATTAATGGATCAGGCAGCAATGCGGGCGGGCGTGGATGTGCTCTCGGCCACGAATGGCATTGTACGCGGTCTCCGAGATGGCATGCTGGATGCTCTTCAAGGATCGGAAGGAGCACCGAATGTCGACGGGCGCGAATGCGGAAATGGCGTGATCATCGAACGGGCAGACGGATCGACACTGCAGTATTGCCACCTGCGCAACGGATCGCTGCGTGTGCGCAAGGGGCAGAAAGTTAAGGCCGGCGAAACGCTGGGACAGATCGGATTGTCGGGCAGAACCCAATTTCCGCACGTTCATCTGACGATCCGAAACAGAGACGGTGATGTCGTCGACCCTTTTGACGCGCGCGAACAGACAGCGGCTTGCGATCTCGCCGATACCGAAACGCTATGGACCGAAGCTGACAGACCCGAATACATGCCAGGCGGCGCACTTTCCGCCGGGTTTTCTGACGGTATCCCCAAATATGAAGACATCCGCCAAGGGACAGCAAGTTTAAGCACTTTAGGCGCCGGGTCAGTCGCCTTAGTATTCTGGGCACATTTCTTCGGATTGCGCGAGGGCGATGAAATTCACCTTACGTTCACAGGTCCAGAAGGGGAAATCGCCAATTCAACAGCCCGCATGCCGCGCAACCGCGCCACAGAGTTTCGTGCTGTAGGCAGAAAAAGTCGGGGCCTATGGCCAACAGGTGCTTATTCCGGCCTGGCGCGGCTGATCCGAAACGATGCCGAGATCGCTCGGATCGAACGTAGCTTCCGCATAAATTAAGCCGCTGAAACTAATAGGTTTTCGTGCCCATAAAAATAGAACGGGCGGTCCCGGAGAAGACCGCCCGAATACTAGTACCGATGGCACGCTACTTACGCTGCCTATCGACAAAACCATGGCTGAGACGGGTTCGGATCCAACACCATGAGCTTTCAAGCGCCGTAGGCCAGCAAAGTTAACGCAGGGAATCACACCTAAAACTGTAACTTTCGTCACATTCTGAGCGATTTTCTGGATTTGCGTTGCTCGTTTCGGCTTTCACGCAACCCAACTGATGCGTAATATCCTCCAAAATGTGCGGAGCGGATCGGATACGTGGCCGGTCGGGGAAGAAGGTTTCGGTTTCGATGTCTGACGAAGATCACGAAAAATACCCAGAGGGCAGCACTTTACGATCCTGTGGCGCGGAAGGATGCGCGGCGCTGGCAAAATACTGGACCGTAAGCAACTTTACGCCGCGCTCCGTTATCGTCAGCGAGAGCGACACCGATGACGATGTTTTCTTTGTTGTCGATGGATTGGCCCGGGCAGCGACGTTCACCGATAATGGGCGTGAGGTGCTTTACTCCGACCTTCCACGCGGCGAATCCTTTGGAATTTTTGCTGCGATCGACGGACAGCCCAGATCGACAAACGTCTTTGCCAAGGATCACAGCCGTATAGCGCGTATGTCGGCCAACCATTTTCGCGAGGTTTTGCACAGCGTTCGCTCAGTGAACGAAGCTTTTCTGATCTATCTCGTCGATCGGATCCGGTATCTCTCTGGCCGCATGACCGAGGCAACGACGCTATCAACGGAGCAGCGCCTTTGCGCGCAGTTGCTGCGAATGTGCCGCAAGACCGGCGATGACACGGGGTTCATTGAACGGGTCGCCACCCAGCAGGAACTCGCCACCGTGATTTCATCCCAGCGGGAGTCCGTGGGCCGAGAGATGTCCAAGCTGAAGGATCAGGGCCTCATCAATCGAGACGGAAAATCGCTGGGATGAAATCACGGTGGCGAGTTCCTGCTGGGTGGCGACCCGTTCAATGAACCCCGTGTCATCGCCG
>JBCCHJ010000059.1:0-37709 GCA_039028795.1 Pseudomonadota bacterium | reverse complement strand
GCAGCTGTGCCAGGAATGTCTACCTCTCCGACCAGATGATCCCGCTGGGGCTCCATGCCGGAACAGCTCGGATGATCACGCCCGCCGCGGTCAGCGCAATGAGTGATGAACTCAAGCAGGCCTTTGCGACGCCGCGGTGCCAGGCGCTTGGAGGTGCGTCATGATTCTTGGACGCATGGAAATCACTCCGCGCGCGGTCGAGACCCATAAGGACAGCTATTTGCTGGGCAATCTCAGCGTTGTATCGGTGCGCCGGCCGTTTCTTCCCATCGGCGTGCTGGCAGTGATCGGCGGCGGGGCGTTCTGCCTGAGTTTTGGCGATCTGCTCTATGCATACGAGATTGCCGTGATCGGCATGACGGCCCTGAGCCTGCTGGTCCTCGGCCTAGTCATCGGCCAGATCCAGCTTCTGAGCCGGGATCTTCGCGGCACGGAACTCTCCGGCATGATCTGGGGCAGCTTTGGGCATCTCAATCGTATCCGCCGTGAGATCGTCGCGGCTATGCGCGAAGTCGACGTATCCGTTGAGCGGAGGCGGTCATGAGCGCCGGTGGATCGGGTTTTACCCGGGCGCTGGGCATGGCGTCGAATGCGGCAGCGCTGCTCACCACCTTCGCATTGCTGCCCTGGGCCACTGACGTGAGCCGGGCCTGGGTGACCAGCCACACGCTCACGGCATATGGGCCAGAGAATCTGGCCTGGTTGCTCATCGCCTGGCAGGGCGTTCTGGCCCTGCTGATCTTCGCAGTGGTGCGCGGCGGGCTCTATGCGGTCACCTCTCTGACGGGTTTGGCGCTGGCGATGCTGGTGCTCCGGCGCAAGGGCCGCAAGTAATGGCCTATCCGTTCGGGGAGGGCGACGATCGCTTCAACTCCGCCCGCTTTTCAACCAGGTCCGAGATCAAAGAGGCGGGGTACTTCGAAAAGACCCCGACCTCGGTCTTCGCCGGTTTCCATGGCCGGCGGCCGCTCTGGTATGATGGGGATGGCGGGATCATCATGGAGGCGGGCGCACGCGCAGGCAAGCTGCGCGATATCCTGGCATTCCTGCTATGTTCGGGAATCCATGAGGGCGGCTCACTTGCGGTCTTCGATCCCAAGGGCGAACTGGCTGCCATCTCACAAAACCAGACACCGGACGGCAAGCATTGCCGGTATTGGAATCCCCTGGGATTGTTTGGGTTTCCGCAAGACAAAGTGAACCCTTTCGGCCACCTCACAAGGTCAAGCTTCAGTCTGATCTCCGATCTCAAGACCTCTGTCTCGGCCCTGATCCCCAGCTCCGGGGCGGCGCAGGCGCTCTATTTCGAGCTGAACGCGCGGCGTTACCTCGAGGCGGTCGCGCTGATCCTGATCCTGTTGAACGGCGAGCTTACCCTGCCGGATCTCTACCACGCGGCGCTGCATCTGGTGGCGGGCGGTGACGAGTGGTTGAACCTCGCCTATGCGATGTATCGCTCCGACATCCCGATGGTGCGCAGCGTCGAGGCCGAAATAGCAGCCGCTCGCGCGGACAGCTCAGGCGGCTTTAGAGGAATCTTAGGGGAGATTCTCAAAGCTCTGCAATGCCTCTCGGATCCGGTGCTGCTAGAGTCGGTCTCGCCGCCATTCGACTTCACCTTGGCCGATCTCTGCGCGGCGGAGCCATTGATGCAGTTCTATATGATGTGTCCGGCGGAACTGATTCCGGCCTGGGCGCCGGTGATCAAGGCGATGTTCACCGGGATCATGATCGAAAAGGCAAGGCGTCCAGATGCGCCGACCTTGACCTGCTTGATGGATGAATGTGGGCAGTTCGGCATCGAGGGCGGCTTCGATCTGGTACCGCGGCTCTTCTCCTATGGTGCCGGCATTGGTCTCAGACCCTTTGCGGTGTTCCAGCAGGCCGCCCAGATGGACGGGCTGGGCAAGAATGCCCGCAAGATCATTACCTCCAGCGCCGGGCTGCAGCTGCGCTTCGGTCTCAGAGAACTGGACGGGGCCAGGACCGCGTCCGAGACGATCGGTCAGGAGATCCTCGATCATGACAGCCTGCTCTCCCGGCGTCAGGCGGATCTGGCGCGGCGGCAGGCCTTCCGCTCGGTGCTGGATGGCGAGGATCCGTTTGAGATCGCAAAGCGCCTGGAGCCGCAGATCTATGAGAATGTCTTCAAGTCCCAGTTCCGCCGTCCGGTGCTGGCGCCAGAGACCATCTTGAACATGCCCGATAACCGGTTGCTGATCTTCGGGGACGGGTTGCCGGGACCGATCTATGCAAACCGTAAGCCCTACTGGAAAGTGCGCTGGATGGCCGGGCGCTACCACCCGAACCCCTATCACGGACGCCAGGACCAGGTGCAGATCCAGACCTTCTGGGGGAAGCGCATGCGCCCCGTGATTACCCGGCCCGTGCCTCTGCGCTTCGCAAACTACCCGCAATACGCCCGCGGCACCTGGTCCTTCATTGGAAAGTGAGGCCATGAGCGAAAAGACACCTAAACCCGATCACCGGTCCTACGGCTTTACCCATGCCGGTGACCTGCCGGGCGACTGGGGCCTCTTCACCAAGGAGGCTGACAAAGCGCGAGCGGCCTTTGAGGACGCACATAATGCCCAGATCCCGCCCGCGATGCCTGAGCCGCATGCAAGGGTAACCAGCGGACAGATGAATCCTGTTCGCCCCCGCGCGGTGCTGACCGACCCGCATCCCGCTTTCGCCGTGCCTTCCCGGCGTCGGCAGGAGGAGGAATGGCTTCAGAGTCTGAAGACCGAGCGCGATGGACGCGTGCTGAGCCGTGAAGACTTCAAGCGGCTCAGGACCCGCCAGGATAAAGGCCTGCGGAGAGTTAGGGGCCGAGGGTAAGCCATTATGAAAAAAGGAGAATA
The DNA here is from genome assembly GCA_039028795.1 of Pseudomonadota bacterium. Taxonomy (GTDB): domain Bacteria; phylum Pseudomonadota; class Alphaproteobacteria; order Rhodobacterales; family Rhodobacteraceae; genus Thermohalobaculum. The sequence continues at coordinate 34,845 of JBCCHJ010000059.1, read as the reverse complement.
ATTGATTATCAAGATGAGTTCATGATATGTTCTATTCTTTTGCCTGGTCATCTCAACGGGGTGGATGATCAGGCGTTCGACAACCAACCCCGACAGGAAAGGAGTCCGATATGGACCAGAACCACCCCCTAGACACCCTGCGCGATGGCCGCCTCAAAGCCACCGTGTGGGAGAACCAAAACGAGTCTGGCGAGACTTATCACACAGTGAGCCTCGCCAAGACCTATGAGGACCGCAACGGCAAGCTGCAGGACAGTCATTCATTCTCAGGCAGCGAGTTGTTGCGTGTGGCCGAACTCGCCCGCGAAGCGCACGGCGTGATCCGTGAGGTCCGCCGCGAGATCGCCCAAGAACGCAATGCCGAACGTAGTGCAGCGCCCCAAGGCCAACCCGTGCGGGAAGATCAGCCGTCCCGGTTTCGCGGACGGCGCACATCTTCTCAGCCTTAGCCGAGCATGGAGCGTTGAGATGTAAGTCAGGCGCAGGCGCGGGCTTCTCGAGTCCCGCGCCTGCGCCGACCGAAAGAGAGGGGAGCAGACAACGTTCAAGAGAAAGCACGGACCAATGACGAAGACAGCCGATGGTATCATGAAAGAGAGTGTGGAAACGTTTAGCGGCAGTCCGGACGCCCTGGTGGCCCGCTATGGCGGCGACCTCGAATGCGAAGGCCTCACCCACGAACAGCAGGCCCAGATCCTCACCGCCCTCTGGCAGATCATGACCGCCTTCGTCGATCTAGGCTTCTCCGTCAAAGCTGGGGATAAGTTTACGCCAACGGCTGAGATCGGCATGGATGATGTGCTAAAATCCCTCATCCCCGAAGAGACAGCGCCTGAAACAGCGGCACCCAAGAACAACAATTCCAACGAAAAGGAGTCGCAGTCATGAGCGCCGAACGAAGTCCTGATCCCAACACCGGCCCGAGAAAGGCCGTCATCTATTGCCGCGTCTCCGACCCCAAACAGGCCACGCAAGGACATGGGCTTGAGAGCCAGGAATCCCGGTGCCGGGAGTATGCCAGCGCCCAAGGCTATGCCGTCGAAGCCGTGTTTCCCGATGATGTGTCTGGTGGCGGCGACTTCATGAAGCGCCCCGGCATGGTCGCGCTGCTCAGTTATCTCGATGCGCAAAAGGAAAAATCCTATGTCGTCATCTTCGATGATCTCAAGCGCTTCGCCCGCGACACCGAATTCCATATCCAACTCCGCCGCGCCTTCAAATCTCGCGGCGCCCGCGTCGAATGTCTGAACTTCAAGTTCGAAGACACCCCTGAAGGCAAGTTCACGGAAACGATCTTCGCAGCCCAAGGTGAGTTGGAACGCGAACAGAACCGCCGCCAGACCTGCCAGAAGATGCGCGAGCGCATCAAGAACGGCTTTTGGGTGTTCCAGGCGCCGGTCGGCTATCGCTACGAGAAACACCCGGACCACGGCAAACTGCTAGTGCGTGACGAGCCGCGCGCAACCATCGTTCAGGAAGCGCTCGAAGGGTTCGCCTCGGGCCGTTTCGCCTCCCAGGCGGAAGTCCAGCGCTTCCTCGAAGACCAGCCCGCCTATCCGAAGAATATGGGCCGGTATATCCATCCGCAGCGGATCACCGATCTGCTGACCCGGCAGATCTATGCCGGCTATGTCGCCTATCCCGCTTGGGACATCCCGCTGCGACAGGGGCGGCATGAAGGCCTGATCAGCCTCGAGACCTATCGGAAGATCCAGGACCTGCGCCAGGGCCGCGCCAAGATGCCCACCCGCGCCGATCTCGACCACGACTTCGTCCTGCGTGGGGCTGTCTGCTGCGCCGATTGTGCCGTGCCCTACCGTTCAGCCTGGTCGAAGGGAAAACGGAAGCGCTACGCGTACTACGTCTGCCAGACCAAAGACTGCGAGAGCTATGGCAAGTCGATTCCCCGCGCAGAATTGGAGGGCGTCTTTGAGGATCTTCTGCGTAGGCTGACACCGACCGAACGCCTCTTTGCAGTGGCTCGGAGAATGTTCAAAGACATCTGGGATCAGCGGGTCGCACAGGCAAAGGACTCACGAAAAGTGCTTAAGGAACAACTCGCGGACACTGAGCGCCAGTCCGGGAAACTGCTGGAGAAGATCATCGCCACCGACAACCCAAGGTTAGCAGCAGGGCTGGAAAGCAAGTTCAATGAGCTTGAGATCTCCAAAGCGCTGCTGACAGAAAAACTGAGCAAGACCGGCTCCACGGCCCACCCGTTTGAGGAAATGCTCGAACACTCCCTGGCGTTTTTGGCAAACCCTTGGAAACTCTGGGTAAAAGGCACCTTCGAGCTGCGCAGAACGATCCTGAAACTGGTCCTGACGGAGCCCCTCCACTACCACCGGAATGAAGGACCTCGAACACCAAAAATAGCCTTTCCATTCATAGTCTTAGCGCAGAACTACATCGGAAATTTTAATTTGGTGCCGCTGAGAGGACTCGAACCTCCGACCCCATCATTACGAATGACGTGCTCTACCGGCTGAGCTACAGCGGCCCCGACGGCCAACGAAAGGCCAAGCAGGTATGCGCTCTTACAGGATGGCTCGGCGCGCTTCAAACAGAAAATCAGCGCAAATTCCGGAACATATGATCTGTGAGCCTATCCGGCAGCGGCGGGTTTTGGGGCCTCATCATCCGACTGTATCTGCACGTCGTCCGCGTTGGCGTCATCCTCCGAGGCAGGCTCGGTGACTGAGTTGGCTGGTGTTGCCTCGGTGTCCGGCTGAGCGGCATCTTCTGCAACGACAATTTCGTCTGTGTCGCCCTGCGAAGACGGCTCGATCAGCAGTGGCAGCATCGCTGCATGGCTGATCTCGGTGTCGGAGTCCGCGTTTCGCGGCGCGCCCAGCGCGCGTGCCAGCCAGCCACGCACGATATGGTCGGATTCACCTTCGCCGCGGGCGATCGCGGCAAAGATTGCACAGGACCGGGCCGATGGCTCGGTCTCCTTCAGCGCTTCTATGGACTTCCGTGCACCCGTCCAGTCTTCAGCCACCAGGGCGAGCTCTGCCTGCAGGAACCGCGTTTCCGGGTGATCCGGTTTCAGTGAAAACAGGTCGTCGAACCGGCGTCGCCGCGCAGCTGGCGCCTCGTCCGGCTCGATTGTGGCATACGCCGCTGCGAGTCGTGCCCGCGGCTCGATCCGCCAGGAATCCTGGATCAGTTTACTGGCCGTGCGTTTAGAGCCGGAATCAACCAAATGCCGAACCGCCGTCGTGACAGCTTCGGTGTTGCCGGGATCCAGCTTTGCTGCTTCCACCGCCAAGGACCGGGCGTGTTCGATCTCGCCAGCCTCTTCCGCATCCAAGGCCTGCGCAAGGGCCAAGCCACCTTCGCGCCGATCGGCCTCGGGCTTTGGCAGAGCTTTCGCCTTACGCTGCGCTGTTAGGGTTTTGCGCGCGCCAGCCCAGTCGAACTTTTGGCTTTGCAGGGTGAACAAGGTATCCATCGTACCAGCATCTTTTGGTGCCAACTCGTGCGCCTTAGAGGCCAGCTTCAGAGCCCGGTCAGGTTTGTCGTTCTCCAGTGCATGAGTCAGCATACCGCTTACGCCGACAAAGGCCGTTGAAGCTTCCGATGCTAAGGCCTTGTAATAAGTCTCTGCACGGTCCCGATCACCCGCCATGTCGGCAGCTTTGGCGTTCATGAGCCGCGTAAGTTCAGGACGACCCAGCTTGTGCTCGGCGCGCTTGAACTTCTTGTAAGCAGCTTTGCCATCCCCGATCTCTAGTGCGACCATGCCCTTTGCCAAAGCGTCCAGACCTAGCCGTTCACGCCGCCGTCCCAGAAAGCCGTCAAAGGCTTTGTCATCAAGGAATATGAACCGGACCAGAGCAATCACGAACTTGACCACCCAGACAGCCGCCATCAACAGGATGATGCCGGCTACCAGGATCAAGGAAGCTTCGAACAGCGTGTAATCCCAGACCTTGTCACCGTAGACGATTTCAATCGTGCCTTGTTCCTTCGACAGGAAATCGAGCGCGAACCCACCGGCCAGCAGCACTGCCATGATGATGGCGACGTAAATCAAACGTCCAAGCATGATCTGACCTCCCTTAACCTTCGGACCCGGTTAGGGTCGCGATGTAATTAGTCGCGGCGGCGTCCGCTGTAACACGGGTTGTCAGCAGTCCCAACCAATCGCCCAAACCTGCCTTTGAGGTTTCATTCAAAGACTCCGCCACGGCGAGCGCCTCAGCCAGCTTGCCGTCGCGCAAACGCGCCTCCACTTGGGAAAGAATCGCTTGAGTCGTATCGCCTTCGAGTTCGCTTGTTGAGCGGCCCGCGAAAACGGACCTCAGTTGCGCGCCCGCCTGACCAAGCACACCTTCATCCTCAGCGCCCGCGCGAATGTCTGCCGAAATCGCGTTCTGAGCATTGCGGCCGAATGTTCGCAGCAGTCCAGCCGTTGTGGACACGCCGCCGCTGGCTGCCAAAAGCTCGTCCGGTGCAGCTTCACCGGTTAATGCTTCAATTTCGTCCAGAGCGCCTTTGAAGGACGCACCGTTGGACATCTGGCTATTGAGTGCCGCAACAGCAGACCGGAGAGAGGCATCCTGGATCGCAACCTGCACCTCTCCGACCGCCGAGGTTGACGCGTCCGCAGCGGCGGCGGCGGACTGTGCGGCATCAGCCGCACCTTTTTCGGCGCTTTCAACACGCGTGGTCAGATCTGTGATCTTTCCGTCTACTGCGGTTCGGAAGCTGTCCAGATCCTTGGTTGTCACGATCTCCACGGGTTCTGGCAGACGCTCGATCTGACCGCGCATATCGGCGGCCAAAGCCGTACGGGCAGAGCGTAGATCATCCTGGGTGGCAAAGCGGTCGGCGTCCTCTAGGGTGATGAAATTCGTTGGCGCATTCATCCTTTCGCCCAGCGCTTCGACCCGGGTCTGCAGCGCAGAAAAAGCGGCCGCCAATTCCGGGCTGGCTCCGCCCTCGCCTGAGCCAGGCGACTCAGCAAGGCTGGTGCCAAGCGCGGCCAGTTCATCAGAAAGTTGTGTCATGCGCGCTTCGAAGGTCGTCATCTGCCGGGATAATGACGCCGTATCTCGCGACGCGGCAGCAGCGACTTTCCCGGCCTCCGTCGCGGCGGTCGTTGCCGTGTCGGCGGCAGTTGCTGCTTCGGACGCCGCGGTCTGGGCATCTGATACAACCGTATCTGCCGTCGAGGCAGCGGTCGCTGCTTCGGCCGACGCCGCAGCTGCGGCTTTCGCAGACTCGGCATCTGCACGCGCCGTTGCAGCCTCGGCCTCTGCAGCGGCCAGACGTTCCGTCAGCGCCGCAATTTCCGCACGCATGGCAGAGACGTCATCACCCGTGGCGCCTGCACGGGCGTCCAGCTTTTCTTCCATCACCGCAAGGCGGTCATCCAACATCTGTTGGCCCGGCATGATATATTTGGCGACACTGGCCGGCGCATGCGGCGCCAACATCGGCAATAACCAAATCGCCAGACCAAAGACGACCAGGACGATCATCAGCAACTTCAACGCCGCCGCTGCGAAACCGCCGCCATGGCCGCCATGGTCATCTGATGGATCTTCGGCAGGCTCGATCTCGGCAACCTCGTCAATCTGTTCCGAGGCATCTTCAATCGCGGTGTCTGCGTCTTCGATTACGGCTTCCAGGTCGTCTTCGCGGTCTGCATCCGAAACGGAAGATTGCGTCATAGTATTTCCTCCTGGCGGTCGACCGCGACTCGGCTGGTATAAAGCCCAGAGCGTATGGGCCTCATTTGCATTTCACAATTGCTGTCAGTCGGCTTTTTGCCGCACTGCAGCAGAAATCAAAGACACCATCGCGTCCGCATCGGGCCGCGATGCGACGAGAATACGGCGAAAGCCGGTCTTCTCTAACACTCCAGCCGCTCTATCAGAGATAGCGACCAAATCCGTGCTCTCAAGGCGCCAGCCTGGATTGAGCCCCGCGAAATTACCCAAGATTACAGCCTGTCGTGCTGACCAGACCGTGACCGCAGCGATTCGTCCAGCAAGAAGCGCATCAGCAGCATCCGGCGCGATCTGGGTCGCCGGATCAGCGCGGTAGACGATTTTTTCATTCAGCTGGATGTTGGTTTCGGCGAAAGTCGCAACCAGATCGGTCGACACCTGATGCCCGCGCAGATAGAAAAACCGCGTCAAACCCGACGTTTCAACCACCTGGACAAGATCAGCCGCGGTACCGGCCGCGTCGTGAACCGTTGCAAATCCTGCGTCCCGGCAGATTTCTGCGGTCCGCGTCCCGACACAAAATACCGGCAAGTCACGTGAGACACCCGCTTCAGCAGCACACCGCACCGCATGGGCAGACGTGACCAGCAGGGCCTGGGTTCCGTCGGGAATTTCGATGCCGTCGCCCACGGATCGTATTTGCATCAGCGGCCAGATCAGGCTGTCGATCCCCGCCTTGGTCAATTGGGCCGCAATCCGTACGCTGTCCTCTTCCGGCCGGGTCAGCAGAACCGTCATCAGGCCTGGAAGAACCCGGTGCCCCCGCGAGACCGAAGCTCAACCGCGGCGTCCGCGCCCAGTTCAGCGGCATCCGAGACCGGGCCCCTGCGCTCAGTGCCCATGGATTCAGACCCATCGGGACGAATGATCTCTCCACGAAACCAGATGTCGTTACCCTGCAATTCTGCAAGCCCCGCTATCGGTGTTCGGCAGGATCCGTCCAGCCCGGCCAGGAACGCCCGTTCCGCGGCAAGTTGGTGGCCCGTGGGGCTATCGTTGATTGGGGCCAACAGTTCAGCAGTCGCTTCATCGCCTTCACGGCGCTCGATTCCGATTGCTCCTTGCGCCACCGCGGGCAACATCTGATCCACCGGGATCGCTTTGGCTGCCAGATCCGCATGTCCCAACCGGTTCAACCCGGCCACGGCTAGGAAGGTCGCCTCGGCAACTCCGTCGGACAGCTTGCGCAGCCGGGTCTGAACATTGCCGCGAAACTCTACAACCTGCAGATCAGGCCGCCGGTTCAACAGTTGCGCCCGGCGCCGCAATGAAGACGAGCCCACCACCGTTCCATCAGGCAAATCGCCCAACCGGTCAAAGCGGTGAGAGACGAACGCATCCCGAACGTCCTCCCGCGGTAAAAGGCAGTCGATGCACAACCCATCCGGCAGCACGGTCGGCATGTCTTTCATGGAGTGCACGGCGATATCGATGCGTCCGTCCAGCAAGGCTTCCTCGATCTCTTTCGTAAAGAGGCCCTTGCCGCCAATCTCGGACAAAGCCCGGTCCTGGACCTGATCCCCGGTGGTCTTGATCACCTCTACATGAAAGGCGTTCTCTGCCAGACCATGGGCCGCGGCCAACCGATCGCGGGTCTCATGCGCCTGGGCCAAAGCCAGCGGCGACCCGCGCGTGCCAATCTTCAGCGGTCTCTCTTGGGTCGGTGCCATGAAGTCTCTTTCCCGGGATGGATTGCGTCCTTAGTAAGGGGTCAACGCGGCGGGCGCAACGTAACTGTAAACCTGACATGACAGATCTCACAATTCTTGGCCTGGAATCCAGCTGCGATGAAACCGCGGCCGCAGTGGTGCGCGGGACGCCGGAACGGCCGGGGCAAGTGTTGTCGAACACTGTATTCGGACAAGAGGACCTGCATGCGGGCTTTGGCGGCGTGGTGCCAGAGATCGCCGCCCGTGCCCATGCCGAACGGGCGGATCTGATCGTCCAGCGCGCGATGGACGAAGCAGGCGTCGCCTTCGCTGACCTGGATGCCATTGCGGTCACTGCCGGTCCGGGCCTGATCGGCGGGGTCATGGCCGGGGTGATGACCGCCAAAGGCATCGCCGCAGGAACCGGGCTTCCCTTGATCGGGGTCAATCATCTGGAAGGCCATGCTTTGACGCCCCGGCTGACCAATGGGGTGGCCTATCCATATCTGCTGCTACTGGTGTCCGGCGGGCACTGCCAGTTCCTGGGCGTAAATGGCTTGGGCGATTATCAACGCCTGGGCGGCACCATCGATGACGCCCCGGGCGAAGCCTTTGACAAAGTCGCCCGTATGCTCGGTCTGGGCTTTCCCGGCGGGCCCCTGGTACAGGCAGAAGCGGAAACCGGCGATCCCAGTCGCTTCAAGTTCCCCAGGCCGTTGTTGGACCGGCCGGGATGCGACATGTCCTTTTCCGGCCTGAAGACTGCTGTGGCCAGGGTAAAGGATCAGTTGGTTACCGACCAGGGCGGCTTGAAAGACCAGGATATTGCCGACATCTGTGCCAGCTTTCAGATGGCGGTGCGGGATGTGCTTTGCACCAAGGCCGCCCGCGCCATGCAAATGTTCCAGGCGGGCGAAGATCCCGTCATCGCCGTCGCGGGGGGCGTCGCCGCCAACGCACCTTTGCGTGCCGGGCTTGAGACAACCGCGACCCAAGAAGGCTTCCGCCTGACTGCCCCACCGTTGAGCCTCTGCACAGATAATGGCGCAATGATTGCCTGGGCTGGGTTAGAGCGGCTCGCCGCAGACCTACCGCTGCAACCCGTCATTCCAAGACCCCGCTGGCCGCTGGATGCAGACGCTGCACCGATGCTCGGCTCTGGAAAAAAGGGCGCGAAGGCTTGAACGGCCCCATCGCCATTTTGGGACAGGGTGCATGGGGGCAGGCGCTGGGCAGCACGCTTTCGGCAGCTGGCAGGGATGTCGTGGCTTGGGATCGCAAGACCGATGACAGCCTGTTGGCAAAAGCTGACCTGGTCCTTGCCGCAGTTCCGGCACAAGCTACACGCGAGGTACTGCGCCGCGTCGCAACCAGCCTGCGCGCTGGCGTACCGTTGGTTCTGACGGCTAAGGGGCTGGAGACCGGAACACAGAACCGGCAATCGCAGATCGCGGCCCAAATCGTCCGGGGAAATCCGGCGATCGTTCTGTCTGGCCCAGGCTTCGCCGCTGATCTGACCAAGGGGTTGCCGACTGCAGTGACGCTCGCCGTGCCGGCAACCTTTGCCAGATCTGACGCCGAGGTGGTCCAGGCACGGTTGGCAACACCAAGCCTTCGTCCGTATCTTACGACCGACATGATCGGCGTCGAACTTGGCGGAGCATTGAAGAACGTCATTGCCATCGCCTGCGGCGTCGCGATCGGCGCGGGGCTGGGCGAAAGTGCTCGGGCCGCCTTAATGGCCCGGGGTTTGGGTGAAATGTCCCGCATCGCCATCGCTTTCGGGGCGCATATGGCGACACTACAAGGTTTGTCTGGCCTGGGAGATTTGGTGCTGACTTCGACCTCCGCGCAATCACGGAATTACAGCTATGGTCTGGCTTTGGGCGAAGCAGGCCGCGCACCAGAAGAAGGTACTTATGAAGGCACACATACTGCAGGCGCTGCCGTGGAACTCTGCACCAGCATGGGTTTCGATGCTCCGATCATCAGGACCACCGCAGCGCTTGTCGCCGGGCGTCTGACTGTGTCAGAAGCCATAACTCAGTTGACGTCGCGACCGCTTCGCCACGAATAGGGGAACGCCCATGGCCTACTGGCTGCTTAAATCCGAACCCGGTGAATGGAGCTGGGATGACCAAGTCGCCAAGGGCGATGCGGGTGAAGAATGGGACGGTGTGCGCAACTATCAGGCCCGCAATAACATGCGTGCTATGAAACTGGGCGATCTTGGATTCTTCTATCATTCGGTGAAAGAAAAACGGATCGTCGGCGTTGTCGAGGTTTGCGCAGAATCGCATCAGGACAGCACGACCGAGGATGAACGCTGGGACTGCGTCGACGTTAAGGCGGTCGCGCCATTTCCAACGCCGGTGACGTTGGCCGACATCAAAGCCGAAGAGAAGCTGGCCGATTTCGCTCTGGTCAAGCAATCACGCCTATCTGTGGTTCCGGTCAGCGCAGCGGAATGGAAACTGATCTGCAAGATGGGCGGCTATAAGGGCTGACCACGCTTGGTTGGTGGTGGCCGGATCGGACCGCCGATAAGATATTATCGAGCCCCACCCCCCTACGCCACGAGCGAATATTCACTATATTTAACAATGGGTTAAGTGAAAAATAACACTGCTCCTGTTTCGTTGCACAGCCAAGTGTCGGAATGCGCAGCATCAGATTTCTAAAATTGACAGCTGTCAACTTTGTGGAATGCCTCTAAAGCCAGGTCGACTGGGCAGAAAGTTAATCCGATGGCCGGCCGAAAAAGCAAACATGTCCGTCTGGATCTGCCACCTCGAAACCGGTCAGCCCGTCATCACGTGATGTCAAAGGCGTCAGCGTCATCACGTCCCGGCTTTCGATTTCGGCCAAATATGCCTGGGGATTCTCAACAAAGACAAATGCATCCCAGGGCGCGTCCCGATGCGCTTTGGAATTAGGTAACGGCGCAACGCCGACATCCTTAATCATAATCTGCGCGTTTCCGCGCCCCAACAACGCAAAGAACGGGTCTGGGCCATCCGAGATGAACCGCACTTCGAAGCCCAACCCATCACGGTAGTGCCCCAGCGTCTTTGAAAAGTCGGTGACTCTAAAGAACGGGGTCGCGGGTCCAAATTCCATGGAAATCAGGGTAATTTGCCCTGGGCGACGAAGGCCTCGATCTGCTTGATCTCCAGCTCTTCGTAAAAATCCCACCAGGCCGGCATTTTTCGAAAGCCGCATGCGACGCGGTAGAAAACAAAACCCGTCCGATACTTCTTCGGCTTCAGCTTAGGCGCCTTGCCGGGATAAGCTTTCTTGCCATGGCAATGCGTGCATTGGTCCAGCCAGATTTCTTTTCCGGCCTCGATGTTCACCTCGTTGGAGAGAAAATCATCCGTAAACGCTTCGGCAGGTTTTTTGCTTGGGCATTCTTCGGCCTGGGCGCCGGTGGCCCCTGTCATCAGAGCGATAGCCCAAATGGCGATGATCAGCTTGCGCATGCTTGCTTCTCCCCAAATGAGTAGGGCGGGGTCGAACCCCACCCTACTACACTCGTTCCATTCATCCTCGAAATCAACGCAGACCTGCGTCGATTCCGTTCAGGATTACTCGGCCGGGGTGATCTTGTAGATCGTATCTTGCGAGCCAACCGGCCCAGTCGTGATCGACGTCAGCGCATAAACCTCACCCGCATTGTCCTGAGCAAAGCTCAGAATGTACGGCAGGTTTCCGTCCATATTCGTGACGGTTGCTTCTTCCGACTTCCAGGTGCCGTCACCATTATCGGTGCCGATCTTGATCATGCCGTCCATGGTGCCAAACTGACGCGACCAGTCGCCGTAGATGTACGCGCCATCCCAAGCCGCGTGGCTGCCGCGATAGACATAGCCGCCAGTGACTGAAATGCCGGTGCAGCCTTCAGGCTGAGCCGTGCAGTTGTTGTACTCCATGATCGGACCGGTCAGGCCGGTCTTGTCGCAATCGGCAGGGTGCTCATCCGGCTTGGTGTAGTCGAAGCAATGATTGGCCTCCATCTTCCGCCAGCCATAGTTCTTACCGGCCTCGACGATGTTGACCTCTTCGAAAGAGTTCTGCTGAACATCAGCACAGAACATCTGGTTCGTCCCGCCCATATCGAAGCTGCACCGCCATGGGTTGCGGAAACCGGTCGCCCAAATCCGCGGGTCGGCGTCAAAGTTGTCCAGGAACGGGTTATCCGCCGCTGCTTCGCCCGTGTCGGCGTTGATCCGCAGGATTTTGCCCAAGGTCGTGGTGATGTCCTGGCCGTTTCCTTCGGTGACGTTGTGGCCGATGCCCCAGTCATTCGCGTAACCACCATCGCCCATGGACACATAGAGCATCCCATCAGGGCCGAAGTTCAGCGAATGACCGTTATGGTTGAACTGAGGCCAAGGCGTCGTCATCACCACCCGGCCCGACCGTGGGTCGGCCGTATCAGGATCGTCGGCTGATACCTGATATTCCATCACGACATTATTGTGGCTGTACCAAAGCATCTGAGCCAGATCGCCTTGAAAGTCCAACTGACCGGACAATGCCACATAGAATTTGCCGTTATTGGCAAAGTCTGGATGCAGTGTCAGATCCAGCAGGCCACGCTCGTCAAAGTCAGGGTGGCGGTCGACGATCAGGTTGCGCACGTCAAGGAACACGCCTTGAACCTCGCCACTACCATCGACCAGCATCACTCGGCCCCATTGCTCGACGACCAGGAAGCGTCCATCGGGCATTTGTTGCATGGCAAGCGGCGCGTTAAGCCCAGTCGCAAAAGGCTCCATCTTAACTTTGGGCGCAGCGGTGGCTGCGGTCGCCGAAAACGCAACTGCCGCAGTCGCGGCCATAAGCATCGTTCTGATCATAGCATTTCCTCCCAATCGTTTAGCCAGGAATCAAATTCAGCCTTCTGATGGGCAATAGATTCCCTCAACCAGAACGCTAATTGTGGCTTTTCTGTCTGTCCACATAAGACCTGGCGTTCCGGTTGAGTTTATCACATAGCGGGAACCACTCTCGTAGGATGCTAGTGCCTTGCGAAGGCCGTTTGCTGGTCCTTTGCTGCACGGATGAAAGGTTGCCTGTGAACGCAAAGATCAAGATCTGCTGTATGGCGAACACGATCGAGGCACAGATGGCCGCCGCAGCCGGGGCCGATCTGATCGGTCTGGTCGGCCCGATGCCGACAGGCCCGGGGGTCCTGAGTTTAGAGCAATGCACAGAGATTGCAGCCACTGTGCCCGATGGCATCACGACGGTGCTGCTGAGCTCGGCAGATACGGCGGACGAGATCGCCCGGCAGGTACGGCAAACCGGCGTTAGGGCCGTGCAGCTTGTGCGCCATGTCCCGCAGCACGTTCATCAGCGGCTTAAGGAGCTGATCCCGAACTGTCATCGCATTCAGGTCATCCACGTCGAAGGTCCCGATGCGGTGGATCTGATCAGGATTTACGAAACCGACACCGATGCTTTTTTGTTGGACTCCGGTCAGGTCAACGCGGATCGACTGGGTGGCACTGGCTGCACACATGACTGGTCAATCAGCGCGGCGTTTGTCCAGGCAACAGATCGCCCGGTCTACCTGGCCGGGGGTCTAACGCCGGAAAACGTTCTGGATGCCCTGGATCAAGTTAAACCGTTTGGCTTGGACATTTGCTCAGGCCTGCGGACACATGACAAGCTGGACCCCACCAAGGTCGCGACATTTATGGCAAGGGTTAAACTTCGCCAAAGGGGGCCCGAATGACCATTCTTTGCATCGGTTCGGTGAATATCGACAACACCCACCGGGTCACCACACATCCCGGTCCCGGCGAAACCGTGCTGGACAAAGGCCATCTGCGGGGCCTGGGCGGCAAAGGGGCAAACATGTCCTTGGCGGCGGCAGCGGCCGGCGCGCGCGTGGCCCATGCAGGCGCGGTCGGATCAGATGGGGATTGGTGCCGAAATCAGATCGCGGACAGAGACATCGATGTCAGCGATCTTTCCACGGTAGACGCTGCGACAGGTCATGCCATCATCATGGTGGACGATGCGGCGGAAAACGTGATCGTCGTGCATTCCGGGGCAAACATGGCGCTCAGCCAAGATCTGATTGACCAGGCGATTTCCCGCAGATCGCCCGGCGATTGGCTGTTGCTGCAAAACGAAACCAATCTGGTGCCGGAGGCTGCCGCCGCCGGTCAGGCAGCCGGGTTGAAAGTGGCTTATGCTGCTGCGCCCTTCGATGCCGAGGCCGTGGCCAGAGTATTGCCGCATACGGACCTGCTGGCCGTGAACCAGATAGAGGCCGAACAATTGTCCGCACATCTCGGCCAGTCTTTGGATGCCCTGAATGTTCCTGCGATCCTGATCACCCTGGGATCAGAAGGGGCAAGGTACCGCGCGGATGGGGAGGAGATTCAAACGCCTGCCTTCCAGGTCGATGCCGTCGACACAACCGGCGCCGGCGATACGTTTCTGGGTTTCTTTCTGGCTGGGATCGATCTGCAGCAAACTCCGGATAAAGCTCTCCGCCGTGCTGCAGCGGCTGCAGCATTGCAGGTCACCCGACCCGGAGCTGGAGATGCAATCCCCAGCCTGGAAGAATTAGAGGCATTTCTGTCCGGGCGCTGAACGCCATGGGCAAAATCATTCTCCGGGCAGTTTGATCCCGGAGTTCCGCGCATAGACCTTGGCCACCGCGGCATCATCCTCACCGCCCAGCCCGGATCCGGCAGCCGCAACGAACTGCTGCAATGCCGCTGCCGTCAGCGGTGCCGAAAACCCTGCCCCTTTAGCGATGTCCAGGACGATCCCGAGATCCTTCAACCAGATATTCACGGCGGAATGGGGCGTGTAATCCCCGGCGACAATATGCGGTGCCCGGTTCTCCAACATCCAGGAGGACCCAGCGCATTGGCTGATCACCTCGACGAACTTTTCCGGGGCAACGCCTTGGGTCATACCAAAGGTCAAGCCTTCGGCCATAGTGGCGATGTGCACGCCTGCCAAAAGCTGGTTCACCGCCTTCATGGCCGAACCCGCGCCAACGTCGCCCAACTTGAACACCCTATCCGCCATCGCATCGAGAGCCGGACGCGCAGCGGCATAGGCCTCGTCCGATCCTGCCGCCATGATGGAGAGCGCGCCTTGCGCTGCTTTGACCGAACCGCCCGAGATCGGCGCATCAAGATAGTGCACGCCGTGTCTTGCCGCCCGCGCCGCCATATCGCGGGCAAATTCCGGCGGGACGGTGGCACAGGAAATCACAACGGAACCTGCCGGCATGCTTGGGACCACGCCCTCTGCACTGAACAACACCTCCTCGGTCTGGGCGGCGTTCAGCACGACACTAACGGCGATGTTCAAGTCATGGGCAGGTATCGGTCCACTGGCGCCGCCTTCTGCACGGAAACGGTCTATCGCCTCAGCCCTCACATCGGCGCCCCAGACACTATGACCAGCGCGTAGACAGGACTGCGCGACGCCGTATCCCATCGAACCCAGCCCATAGACCGCGATGTTTGCCATGTTCCCCTCCGTTACTGGCAGTCAGCTTTCGTCAAGCTCAACATATCTTCGATCTATCTCGCCACAGTTTGCCCCGTCCATGATCGACATTAAAACCCGGCAATGGGCGCATACGCTATTCTGGCGAAATTTGTGGCCGCACCATCGTCTCTGTGATGTCGCGACGGTTGCGGCCCTGCGCGCGGGTGGGTGGGAAGACCCGGCATCGACGTCCCGCACTAACCTCTCAAGGGAGTGCGTAGGACCACCGAACCCTAAAACCCAATCGCGCAACCATCTTTGCGGGGATCAGACCCACCAGTCAGCACACCATTCTCATGATCGATCCATATCGCCTGAGATCCGCCGACCGGTTTCTCTGGCGCGACGATCTGATGCCCCATGGCTGCCAGTTCCGCCCGAATGGCCTCCGGCACCGTGCTTTCGATCTCGACCTCTCCGGTAAAGGGATCCGCCATGAACCGTGGCCGGTCCTGGGCCTCTTGAATGTCCAGGCCAAAATCGAACATGCCCGTAAGGAACTGCATGTGGCCCATCGACTGATACTCCCCGCCCATGACGCCATAGGGCATCACCGTCTTGCCGTCCTTCGTCACCATCCCCGGAATGATCGTGTGCAAAGGCCGTTTGCCCGGTTCGATCCGGTTCGGGCTGGCCGGATCCAGGCTGAAACCCATTGCGCGGTTGGTGAAGACCACACCGGTTTTGGGCGAACACAGGCCAGATCCCCAACCATGGAACAGCGTATTGATCAAAGAACACGCATTGCCGTCGCCATCGACCACCGAGATATAAACCGTGTCCTCATGCCGAACCAAATCAGGCTCTGGCATCGGTGAGCGCGCCTTGGCCGGATCGATCAAGGCGCGCAGCTTATCGGCATAGGCCGGGCTCAGCAGCGTTTCGACATCGACATCTGCATATTCCGGGTCGGCCACGTACATGTTCCGCGCGGTATAGGCCAGACGGCAGGCTTCGATCTCAGCATGGATCCGCGCTGTGGAAATCGGCCCATCCAATCGATCCACGCCGGCCATGATATTCAGCATCAGAAGTGCGATCACGCCCTGACCATTGGGCGGGCATTGCCAGACCGTGTGATCGCGGAAATCGGCCGAGATCGGTTCAACATAGTCACCGGACGCAGACGCGAAATCCTCCATCGTATGCAGACCGCCCATGGATCGAAGATATCCGACCATGTCTTCAGCAATCTCACCGGTATAGAATGCGTCGCGTCCACCATCCGCGATGGCCTCCAGTGTTCGCGCCAGATCGGGTTGGCGGTGCAATGTACCTACCTTTGGTGCGCCGCCATCGACCAGAAATACCCTGGCAAGATTCTCATCGCCCTTCATCAGTTCAAGCGTGCCCTGCCAATCCCGCGCCACACGAGAGGATATGGGATAGCCATCCCGGGCATACCCGATCGCCGGGCCCAGAAGATCCTTGAACAGCAGCTTCCCGTGATCGCAGCTCAGCTGATACCAGGCATCGATCGCCCCGGGCACAACGCAGGAATGCGGCGACTGCTTCGGCAACTCGGTCATTCCCTGTGCCGCATAGTAATCGCATGTCGCGCCGGTCGGCGCCTTACCGGATCCGTTGAATGCCACTGGCTTCGACGAGCCCGCAGGCGACCAAAGGCAGAAATTGTCCCCGCCGATCCCGGTCGAGCCCGGCTCTACCACGCATTGCACGGCACAGGCTGCGATGGCCGCGTCGAGGGCGTTACCCCCCACCCGAAGTACATCTATCGCCGTCGCGGTTGACAGGGTGTGGCTGGTCGCTGCCATGCCCTTCGTGCCATGGGCCGAGGATCGGCCGGGAAGTTCCAGATCGCGCATGATACCCTCTCCGATGGCGGCGTGAAATGAGACGCGTCCTCTAGCATCCGTTTGCCGCTATGTGCAATCGATCCCCATTCCACGGTGTGGCAATCCGGATCTTCACGGCGCGCCAGTCCCGCGGTACATCGCGAATGCACAGCAGATGGACCCCACCGGATGATCGAGCCCCTTGCAGTGGCCCTTGTCACGGCCGCCTTCTTTGTCGGCGGTTTTATCAAAGGCGCGATCGGCATGGGGCTTCCCGTCGTGGTGCTGGCCACGCTGGCCTTGATCATGCCGCTACGGGAAGCGATGGCGATCTTTCTGATCCCGGGCTTTGCTTCGAACCTTTGGCAGGCGACCTCGGGCCCTTGGATCAAACCGCTGCTGGCCCGGATATGGAGCTTCCTTCTGGGCGCCGCGTTGGCGATCGTGATCGGTGTTTGGATCATGTCAGGAACCAAATCCGAGATCATGGCCGTTGTCTTGGGCGTTCTGCTGTTCTTCTATTCCATCTATTCGCTGGTCGCCCCGCGTCTGCCAGAACCCGGACGGCACGAGCCGTGGATGTCCCCGCTCTTTGGCGGGGCGGGTGGCATCTTCTTCGGCATGGCCGGTATCTTCATCGTGCCCGGGCTGCTGTACTTGGAAACCCTACGCATCCCGCGTGACCAATTCGTACAGGCGTTGGGCATGACTTTCCTGACCATCACCACCACACTGGCGGTATCGATGACCGGGTTCAATCTGGTGACGTGGAAACTCGCCATCCTGTCTGCCTGCGGCCTGGTTCCGGTCTTCCTGGGCATCTGGTTGGGCCGGCGCATCCGGCACCGGGTCTCTGAGGCGTTCTATCGCAAACTCTTCTTCATCGCGCTGGCGATCACCGGTATCTATATGGTCGTTCGGGCAGTTGCCTCGGACAGCATTTAGAAGGGGCGATCATGTCTTACACGGTTGGGATCGCGGGCCTGGGGGCCATCGGCATGAAGGTTGCGCGCACACTGGATCAAGGCGGAATCGAGGGCATGCGACTGACCGCGGTGTCCGCTAAAGACCAGGACCGCGCCAAGATGCGGGTCGCGGATTTCACGATGCCACCTTTGGTCACGTCAGCGGAGGATTTGGCCAATCACGCCGATATCGTCATCGAATGCGCCCCGAAGTCCATATTCAAAACCCTAGCGAGCACGACGATCGAGGCAGGCCGTATCTTCATGCCGCTGTCTTGTGGTGCACTGTTGGACCACATGGATTTGATCGACCGGGCCCGCGAAACAGGGGGCCGAATTATCGTGCCCACGGGTGCGATCATCGGTCTGGACACCATCCGCGCCATGGCGGTCGAGGATTTGCATGAGGTCACGCTGACCACCCGCAAACCGCCCCGTGGGCTGCAGGGCGCCCCGCATCTGGTGGAAAACAACATCTCTGTCGAGGGCCTGACAGAGGCGAAGCTGGTCTTCAAAGGCACAGCGCGCGAGGCAGCCATCGGCTTCCCGGCCAATGTTAACGTCGCCGCCGCCCTGTCATTGGCGGGCATAGGCCCCGACCGCACGACCATCGAGGTTTGGGCCGACCCCAGCGTGGATCGAAACCATCAGTCAGTCAAAGCCGTTTCGAACTCGGGCGAATGCGAGATGCATATCCGTAACATACCTACGGAAGAAAACCCGCGCACAGGTCGGATAACGGCGCTTTCCGTCATCGCCTGCCTGCAACGCATGACGGCCCCCATGGTTGCCGGGACCTGATGTGAAGCGCGCAAGCTGTCAGATTCGCACTATGCGATGACCTTGGCAAATGCACCCAGAATGTACAGCAGCATGACGACATTCATGCCCAAAACCAGCTTGTCGCGCTGATCAAGAACCGTCAGCACGACGATCGCCACGACCAGCGCCGCACCTGCCCTGGAAAAGGCAAACATCATCGCCCGGATGGCTGCGGCCCCGGTTTCCGTTTTGTCATCGTTGAACTCGAAAAACTTCAGGAACCCAAAGACAACCGCCAGGATGATGAACAGGCTGATCGATCGGAAGTGGATGTTGAAACGCATCTTGTGACCCTTGGCCGAAAAGCGATGAAATGTTTGGCTGGGAATAAGGGCCTGGTGACTCGATACCGCGTGTCTCGCTCATGTCGGAAATAGACCAGACGCAAGGGCAGTTCCATGGCATCGGTTGATGATGGCCCTCGTCACATCGCCAGAACGGACGAACAACCCTGCTCTGGGTATCGCCTTCATTGTGTTTGGCATGATCGCGATCTCGGTCAACGACATGCTAATCAAACAGCTTTCGGGCGATTATCCCCTGCATCAGATGGTGTTTGTGCGGTCGGCGATCGGAATTCTGTTTTCGCTGATCTTCGTGCAGTTCGAGGGCGGCTGGCATATCCTGAAGACAAACACGCCAGGATTGCATGCGCTGCGCGGGATCTTGATCGTCTTCTCGAACCTGACCTTTTTCACCGCTCTGGCGGTGGTGCCTCTGGCCGATGCGACGGCATTGTTCTTCGTGGCGCCGCTGCTGATCACACTGCTATCCATCCCGATGTTGGGAGAGAAAGTTGGCCCCTACCGCCTGGGCGCCGTCGCCGTCGGCTTCATCGGCGTGCTTATTATGGTGGAACCCTGGGCAGACGCGTCAGAGCGGGGAGCACCCTTGTTCATTCTGGTCCTGCCGGTGATCGCAGCGCTTACCTATGCGTCGAACCAGGTTCTGACGCGGAAGCTGGGCGTCGCCAGCAAGGCCTCGGCCATGGCGGTTTATATCCAAGGCATGTTTATCCTGGTCTCCGCTGGGTTCTATATCGTGGCAGGCGATGGCCGGTTCGCGGTCGGCGTCGAAAATGCCAGTATCCAGTTCCTGCTGCGCGCCTGGACTTGGCCGCAAGGTGTGGACCAATGGTTGTTTCTTGGGCTCGGCGCGAACTCGGCAATCATCGGCTATGCGCTGTCCCAAGCCTACCGGCTGGCCGAGGCAGGGACCATTGCACCATTCGAATACACAGGCCTGCCCTTGGCGATTTTCTGGGGCTGGGTGGTCTGGGGGGATCTGCCGGGCCCGGCCGTGTCCATCGGCATTGTCCTGATCGTCGGCGGCGGCCTGTTCGTATTTGCCCGGGAACGCATCAAACAACGCCAATTGGTCAGCACCAAACGGGTGCACCGCAGATATTAGCCGGCCAGCGCCTTGAAAGCGCACTGTCGGGACTTGATCAGACCGGCTGTCGGACACACATGCATTGCGCTGATGCCGTTGGGACCCGGCTGTCATCCGGATTTGATAGTGACCGCTTCGGATGGGCCAAAGAGAGCCCAGTTTGCAACGTTTTCAGCAGATGAAACCCTCGCCTTGGCGAAATCAGTGAATCAGTTAACCGAATCAAGTATTGGACACAGAATCACTGATTCGCGTATACGGCTGTATAATCGGCGGAATCGCCGAAGCGGACCGAGCAAACGGCGATCAAGAAAAATGGCTGATGAATGCGGTCAGCCCCCGTTTTAGGCGACCCGGCGCACATACTTGTTTGCCGCTTATCGCGTCCTTGAAGAGGAACCCGGATGGCACCCAAAGACGAAGATCAGACAAACGAAGCCGAAGCCGCCGAAGCCTCAGGCCCGATGCTGGATGTCAGCCAAGCTGACGTCAAAAAGATGGTCGCGAAGGCCAAGACGCGGGGCTACATCACTTATGATGAACTGAACCGTGTTCTGCCATCGGATCAGTATTCCTCGGAACAGATCGAGGACATCATGAGCCAGCTGTCCGAGATGGGCGTCAACGTCGTCGAAGCGGATGGCGAGGCAGATGGCGAAGATGCTGACGCTCCCGCCAAAGAGGGCACCAAAGAGGTCGCCAAGACCGAAGAAACGAAAGAAGCGGTCGACCGCACCGATGACCCCGTGCGCATGTATCTGCGCGAAATGGGCACGGTGGAGCTGCTGTCCCGCGAGGGCGAGATTGCCATCGCCAAGCGGATCGAGGCCGGGCGCGCAACGATGATTGGCGGTCTCTGCGAAAGCCCGCTGACCTTCCATGCCATCACGGTCTGGCGTGACGAGCTGCTGGAAGAAAAGATCCTGCTGCGCGACGTGATCGATCTGGAAACCACGTTTGGCCAGGCGACCGAAACGGATGAAATGACGACGGTGACCACCGCCGATCTGACGGTGGCAACCCCGACCGAAGAGGCCGAGGCGGCGCCGGCGCCCGAGGCGAAAACCGAAGAGGCGCCCGCGGAAGACAAATCCGAAGACGGTGAGGACGACGAAGAAGCCGGCGATACTGAATCCATCGTCGACGAAGCCGATGCCGAAGAGGAACAGGCCAACCTGTCGCTGGCTGCAATGGAAGCGGCGTTAAAACCTCAGGTCCTGGAAACGCTGGAAGACATCGCCAAGGCCTATAAGAAACTTCGCGCCATGCAGGACAGCCGCATGGAGGTCGCGCTCAGTTCGGACGGTCAGATCACTCCGGCTCAGGAACGCAAATACCAAAAGCTGCGGGATGAAATCGTTGCTCAGGTGAACGAGCTACACCTGCACAACAACCGCATCGAAACCCTGGTAGATCAGCTTTATGGGATTAACCGTCGGCTGATGACGCTGGAAGGCCAGTTGGTCAAAATCGCGGACCGCCACCGGGTCGATCGCAGGTCGTTCATCGAAGAATATCGCGGGTCGGAACTGGACCCCGATTGGACCAATCGTGTCGGCAAGCTGAAGGGTAAAGGCTGGGCCGGGATGGTCGAGAAGGATGCGGACAAGATCAACTCGGTCCGCAACGAGATCGGCGAAGTCGGCCAGTTGGTCGGTGTCGATATCGGCGAATTCCGCCGCGTCGTGCACACCGTGCAGAAGGGCGAGAAAGAAGCCCGCGTTGCCAAGACCGAAATGGTCGAGGCGAACCTGCGCCTGGTGATCTCGATCGCCAAGAAATACACCAACCGCGGCCTGCAGTTCCTGGACCTGATCCAGGAAGGCAATATCGGCCTGATGAAAGCGGTCGATAAGTTCGAATACCGCAGGGGCTACAAGTTCTCGACCTACGCGACGTGGTGGATCCGTCAGGCCATCACCCGGTCGATCGCGGACCAAGCACGGACCATTCGAATTCCTGTGCATATGATCGAGACGATCAACAAGCTGGTCCGCACGGGTCGGCAGATGCTGCACGAGATCGGTCGCGAGCCGACGCCGGAAGAATTGGCTGCCAAGCTGCAAATGCCGCTGGAAAAGGTTCGCAAGGTGATGAAGATTGCCAAAGAGCCGATCTCTCTCGAAACGCCAATCGGCGACGAGGAAGACAGTCAACTTGGCGATTTTATCGAGGACAAGAACGCCGTCCTGCCGTTGGACAGTGCCATTCAGTCGAACCTGAAGGACACGACGACCCGCGTCCTGGCCTCGCTGACCGCAAGGGAAGAACGCGTCCTGCGGATGCGCTTCGGGATCGGCATGAACACTGACCATACGCTTGAGGAAGTCGGCCAACAGTTCAGCGTGACCCGCGAACGTATCCGTCAGATCGAGGCAAAAGCGCTGCGCAAGCTGAAGCACCCAAGCCGGTCACGAAAATTGCGGAGCTTCCTGGATAACTAGAATGCGTTGGCCCCACAGCCACGATTGGGGCCGCACGCAGTCTTTGCGATGATCCCGGGCACGGAAGTCGATACGTTTGTTGAAAGGCTTAGGCTGCTCAAACCTGTCTTTCGGGAGGTCCAGACTATTGTGTCCTTCGTCCAAAAGCAGCGACGTAGCAGATGGCCGAGTTGGAAAAAGAACTGGATGAATGATCAGAGCCGCTTTGAGGCTCTATTCGGCAACATTCCCTATCTCGACAAATACGGCAACCCATCCTGGTCACGAAACCAAAGTTGGTGGAGTTTGGGTGGCCAGTTACCCGCCGATGTCCATCAGCATGAAAAATCACTTTCAGCGGATCGCTGGAGCCATATCTTAGGTATCCAGCGTGTCGTATCTTACGATGACTTGGATCGCAGGATCGCTTCGAGCCTTAGATTTCTCCAGTCGCAACCGAAATCCTCTAAATATCTCGACGTTTCAGTGCTTAGCCGGCAGACCAGTCTGTTAGAACAATTGGCAGAACATCGTGGATCGGAACCTACCGCAAAATGGCTTTCTAACATAACGTCGATAGTTGACGAGGTTGGAACTGATATCGTTTGCGAAGCACTGGCTTCATGGGCCGATGCCGTGATCTCTAGGGATCTGTCATGGGTAAATTGGCAGGACGCACAGGAATATCAAGATCTTAACTTCATTCTCGACCGAATTGAAATTGGCGCTTTGGGTAACCAGAGAAATCTGAATCCGGTCGCGGCAGACGTTTTGCTAGCCGATAAGATTTTGGTGCAACGGGCCGCACTGTTCTTAGTGGGCGAGAACCCGCGCCATGTGGATGCGAACTTCAGCATACCACCTGCGAACGCTGACGATGTCATGCGTACATTGGCGAACACACTGGAAAGAAACTTGGACCGTCGCATTGACAAAGATCTGGTGAATGAAACGGTCGGCGCGATATGGCTTATGTCAAGCTTCCCCCAAATGATCGCAAAACTCGAAAAATTAGGCATGCACATGTTCTACCCAGTTACTGAGCTGAGAGGCGGGCCAAGATCGCGCAAATGCGGAAACGCGGTGTTCTGGTCGTTGAACGAGATCGGGACCGAAGATGCGAACAATGCAAAAGCGCGAATAGAACGACATCTGGCGCACGATAAGAACCGCAAAGGATAACGCGGGCTGTTCCAGGTCCAGTTTCACCTGCGCTCCACAATCCCCTGCTGCTGCATTCGCCAGACCGCCATGTTGATGCGATCCTGGCTCAAGAACGCCTCTCCGTCCACCACCAAGCACGGGGTGCCCCGGTGGCCGCAGGCCTCCTCGGCGTCCTGATTGGCGCGGGCCTCGGCATCTAGAGGAGGTTGACCAACAGTTCAGCGTCGCCCGCAAACTTATCCTTCAGGTCGAATCGTCGTTCGATGGAAGTTATTGCGTGGTCATGGGCGCGGCAATTCAAAGATCACCGTATGTCGCAAATGCGTTAGATCGGTCATCTCTGTCAGGTCAGTCTTTAGAGAAGTGCCCATTGGAATAATCTCGCATGACCGTGACAACCCCTTCGCACGCTTCCGAGCAGACGCAGAGATTCGGCGTGATGTTGGTTCTTGCGGCTGGGGTGCTTTGGTCGACGGTTGGTCTGGGGATACGGCTGATCGAAGACGCCGTCGTATGGCAAATACTGCTTTACAGATCTGCCAGCCTCTCGATCTTCCTCTACATCGTCATAAGGATCAGATCCGGTGAAAGCCCCTTCGCCCAGATCCGCAGGATCGGCTTTCCGGTGGTTGTCGCGGGACTGTCACTGGTGGCCGCGTACTCTGGCGGAATCTACTCGATCCAGACAACGTCCGTCGCAAGTGCCATGCTGCTGTTCGCGACCGCGCCTTTTATGGCGGCCGTGTTGGGATGGATCGTCCTGCGAGAGCCTGTGCGGAAAGCAACCTGGGTTTCGATTGCGATTGCGATTGGCGGTATTGCTATCATGGTTGCGGATAAATCTGGCGGCGTCGCCATCGGCGGAAGTCTGGCCGCCCTTGGGTCGGCATTCGGCTTCGCTGTTTTCACGGTCTCGCTGCGCTGGGGACGAACCGGAGAGATGCTGCCAGCGGTCTTTCTTTCGGGCCTGTTCGGCGTCGCCATCACCTTCGGGATCTGCCAGTTCCTACGATTGCCGCTTGAACTCACATTGCACGATGGTGGCATCGCGATGGGCATGGGCGTCTTTCAGGTTGGCGCTGGCCTGATCTTGTACACGCTCGGGTCACGCACTCTGCCAGCGGCAGAGCTGACCCTTTTGTCGCTGGCCGAGGTATTGCTGGCCCCGCTTTGGGTCTGGCTCTTCGTTGGTGAAACGGCGAGCATGAACACGCTGATCGGCGGCGCAGTCTTGTTGGCAGCGATTATTGGCAACGCCATCTCAGGAAAACGGCGGAAACCTCCGCCGATCACGTCACCCTGAGATTGGTGCCGCAGGATTGATGAGTGCCAAGCCATCATTTCCTACCGCCGCACCATCCCTTTCTGCTGCATCCGCCAGACCGCCATGTCGATGCGATCCTGGCCGAAGAACGGTTCTCCATCCACGACCAGGCACGGGGTGCCCCAGTGGCCGCAGGCTTCCTCGGCGTCCTGATTGGCGCTGACTTCAGCATCAAATCCATCGGGATCCGCGTCCACCTCTGCTTCTAACTCCGACAGGTCCAGCCCCGCACGGGTGACTGGTACATCCAGGGACGATGGCCAATCCTCGACGCCTTCTCCCCAAAGATAGTTCGACACCTCGACGGCGAACTCCAGTCCCAAATCCCGCCGCGCGGCGGCGACACCCAGCCAGGTTAGGCGGTGGATATAGGGTTGTTCGTCGGGAAAGGTCATCGTCTCGCGGTCCACCACCACCGGGTCCGGACGCGGCCAACGGAACGGCTGGCCAGTATATTCCGCCACGCGCTGCACGTCCTTCATCAGATAATCCACCCACATCGGATTGACCGCTTTGAAGAACCCGGGGTTGCGGATGGCCACGGGATAGACTGGGCGCAGGCGGATCTGCAGATCCCACTCCTGCGTCAGTTGCCGATACCGCGCAGCCCCCAGATAGGAATAGGGCGAGCGGAATGAGAAATAGAGATCAGCTTGCATCAGAAACTCCAAATGAAAGATCGCCCCAGGCTGACGCGCCTTCGGCGCTCTGTCCAGCGAACCGTGATCCCGTCGTCCTGCGTCCCTGTGGTCTGCACATTGACAATATGCGCCACCGTGCCTGAATCTATCGGCCGGGAACTAGAATCGCGAGAGTGCCGTTGAACTTCCTTCGCCAGCTTGTTTTGGGGGCTTGCTTGATTGCCCTGCCCGCCAGCGCAGAAGAGGCCGACTATGGTCAGATCACCCTGACCGGGCTGGCCCGCGAAAGCTGGCCACTGAACCCGGCGGGCCTGGACTTTGCGATGGTTTGCAACGTCAATGGCCCGGACGGGTTCCTGTCGGTCCGCGCGGGTCCCGGGACAGACCACAAGGTCAAGCGACGCCTAAAGCGACTGGCCATCCTAGAGGTCGACACCCGCGCCCGCCAAGGCAACTGGGTGCAAGTAACCACAGCTTTCCGCAGCCACAGCGACCGCGGGACACCGCTTAAGTCGAACAAAGACCTTCACATCACGGGCTGGGCCCATGATGGATATCTCTGCGATTTTCTGGATTGATTTGCAGATTTAAGCGCCCCGGCGTTCTCAACAACATGCGTCCGTTGCACAGCCCTTGCTGAAATCGCAGTTTCCAACATCGCTTCCGCGGCCAAGGTAGGTTTGGTCCGACAGGTAAAACCCGGAGAATGCTTCTTCGAAGTCCGCGGGCACGGATTTTTCAGCAAGTCCAGTTTCCATCAGCCGGCTTTGCCAAGCCTTCAGCTTTGGCCGCTCACCAACAAAGTCATATCCCGTGTGCCGTTCGATTATGCCTGCCCGGTGCAGCAATGTCAGCCACGCGATATCCACCATGCCAACATCGTCGCCGCCGAAAAATGGTGTGCCGTTCAACTGCTTTTCTATCCGGTCGAATGCTACCCCCAATTTGGCGCTGCGATCTTTCAATACCTCGGCGTCGGGGCTGCGTTGTGCACTGCATTGAACCAGGTAGTTCTTCGACGCCAGATAGCTCCAAGCCCGGTTTGTTGCCTTCTCTTCCAGCGAAACGTCTTGAAGCGGCGGGTAAGCTTCTTCGATATATTCGACGATGGCGTCGCTCTCGAACAACGCAGTTCCGCCATCTGTAATCAGCACGGGAACCTGACCATTTGGCGAGACGTCCAGAAACCATTGAGGTTTGTCGTCGAGGTTGATGAATTCGATATCGTACGCGATGTTCTTCGCCTCCAGCAATGCCGTGACGCGTTGAACGAAAGGACAGATTTTGAAGCTGACGATTTTCATGTTGCCTCCTAAAGATGGCGTCGCCTCATAGGCTTGATTGGACTCGGCAGAACGCAGAGTATGAGCTTTACTTCAACATTTCAAGTATGGTTGAAATATGAACGAGCAAACTGCGCTAAAAATGATGGGAGCGCTGTCCCAGGAAATGCGGCTTCATATGATCCGGTACCTCATCGACCGAGGTGACGATGGCGCTTCGGCGGGTGATATCGCGGAAAAGGTGGGAGCCATCGCGTCTAAAGCGTCGTTCCATCTGGCTGCCCTGGAACGCGCTGAGCTAATCTCGTCAGAGCGCCAATCACGTAAGATCATTTATCGGGCAAGGTTGGACAATCTTGGCGGTCTTGTCTCATTCATACTCAACGATTGTTGCGGCAATCACCCAGATATTCGGGCGTGCTGTCAGTTGCCCAAGACGGCCTGCTAGCGCGAAGTAGGTTTTGGCGCGACGAGCGTCTTACCCAATCAGGCAGCTTGCCAAACGGATGCAATACGTTTGCCATCCCGGGTTCGAAAGCTTGACGAAAGTCGACCCGGCGCGCAATTCGCGGCAGGGTTGCGTCCGTAATCACAACGTTAGCAGATCCGATCATCCAGAAAGTCAGTAATGCAGCCTGTTCCGCTGAGGACGCACGAATGTGTTGATCTGCACCGAG
Source organism: Pseudomonadota bacterium (assembly GCA_039028795.1). Lineage (GTDB taxonomy): Bacteria > Pseudomonadota > Alphaproteobacteria > Rhodobacterales > Rhodobacteraceae > Thermohalobaculum. The sequence goes on along the minus strand of JBCCHJ010000059.1, from coordinate 7,438 downwards.
ACGGAAACCCGGATGGGTTCGCACACACACGCTGAGATCCCACAAAGCCGAAATCCTTCAGCGATGAGAAAGCTCCGTCACATTGATCACGGCTTGTTGACGTGAACGTCAGGTCTGCCGGGGTGTTATTCTGGCTTCTGAGCACCATCTGGCCTGTAACGGACCAGCCTGGTCCGTAAAAAAGGGAGATGGATCATGCCAAAGACACTCTTGTTTGCTTTTGCCGTCGTATTCACCGCCTTTGCTGTCGGAGCCGGATCTGCCCATGCCAAGGGCGGTGGCGGCGAAGCAGAAGAAATCCGCGAAAAGCTGCAGGCTCAGATTGCTGAGCGGCGTGCCGAAAATGCCGAGAACTGCGCCAACGCATCGCTTTGGGAAATGATGTTCGGCCACGAAGAAGCGGTTGCTGAAACAGAAAGCTCTGCGACCGAAACTCAGTGACCGGTAGGCAAACCGGCATTTGACATCGGCAAGATTCTGCCTGAGGTTGTGCGCCGCAACCTTTCAGGGGAAATGACCGATGAGCCATCCTGCCATTAAGGCCGGTGAGATTGCCGTGATAACAGGTGCCGGCCTTGGAATAGGCCGCGCCATGGCCAAGCGGTTCATCGGCGAAGGCATGCGTGTCGCCCTGCTGGATATCGACGCCGAGCACCTTCACGACGCCCGCGCAGAGATCGGCGGTGAAACCGAAGCCATCCTGTGCGATGTCGCGGAAGTGGAAGCGTTGGAAGTCGCCCGCGACCGCGTCACCGCGGATTGGGGCAAAGTTCCCTCGGTAATCGTCAACAATGCCTGCACACGGATCGGCCGTGGAATGTGGGAGCCCCTGGCAGATTGGCGCCGCCTGCTCGACATCAATCTGATGGGGGTGGTCAATGGCGTACGCGCCTTTGTTCCTGCGATGAAAGATACTGGAAACCCTGGCCTTGTGATCAATGTTGGCTCGAAACAGGGGATCACCAACCCGCCCGGGCACCCGGCCTATAACATGGCGAAGGCCGCCGTGAAGTCTTTCACCGAAAGTCTGGCCCATGACCTGCGTCAGGAAGATGGGCACCAGGTGACGGCGCATTTTTTGGTTCCGGGATGGACGACAACCGGACTGAATCAGCCTAAGCCGGGGGCCTGGATGCCGGACCAGGTGGTGGACTTCATGATGGGTCGGCTGGGCCAGGGCAGTTTTTACATCGTTTGCCCAGATGATGAAGTGTCAGAGGCAAAGGACAAGGCGCGGATCATCTGGAGCGCCGAGGACATCACCGAAGACCGACCGCCGCTTAGTCGATGGCACCCCGACTGGTCCAATGCATTTGCCAGGAAAGAGCCGCGCTAAAGCGCTCCTCGGTCGACGGCCCGGCGGTTACTTCCACGCAAATCTCGGCTGATCATAATGTGCGACACGTGTCGACAAGCCGCGCAGAGCGACTTCTCGAAACTGATAGAGCACCGAAGCCGTCGGTGAATACATTGAATGTCCCAGCGTCGGCAGCATCGAATAAAGAACCGGATGCCCGCCCTGCTCACCCTCCTCGAAGTGCGGCAGTGCATCAGAGTCCAGTTCATCCAGCGGAATGTGGAAAACCTTCGCGACTTCGTCTGCAGCAGGGGTCAATTCCAAATCCCGACCGCCCCACAAAACGAAAGGCGTGATGCTAAAGCCAGACCGCGTGGGATAGTCATCAAGGCGTCCGATCACAGCGCCCGCCGCCAAGGCAACGCCCAGTTCCTCTTCCAGTTCCCGGCGCGCTGCCTCTTCCAGCGTCTCGCCATCATCAACGCGGCCGCCCGGCAATGCGTACTGTCCCGCGTGGCGTCCCATGCGCGCCGGACGCCGCGTTAGCAGAACCGCAGGAGGCCCATCCGCAGTCGCAGTGATGGTAATTGCGACCGCAGCGCGCCGAAGGCCCGGCCCATCGATCGCAAGGTGCTCAAATCCCGCAAGATTGCGCTGGATTGTCGTGCGCAGATCCTGATTGAGTTCCGTGTATGCCATTCAAGTCGCCTGCATTGTCCTTTCAGCACCCTAGCGTGCGGTTTCGACGAAGGGAAACAGACGGGTCTCGAATTGCCAGGGCTGCGACGCTATATGTCAGCGGACCTGACGAGGCACCAATGACCCAACCCTTCGCCTTTGATAACTCGTATGCTCGCCTGCCGGACCGGTTTTACACCAAGCTCGGCCCGACCCCGGTTTCAGATCCAAAGCTGATCAAGGTGAACCATGGTCTTGCCCATCGGTTGGGCCTAGACCCTGCGGCGCTGGTGGCGCAGGACACCATCGCAACGCTGGCCGGGAACGGCACGCCACCCGCAGCCGAGCCTTTGGCCCAGGCCTATGCCGGGCATCAGTTTGGGTCCTGGAACCCGCAGCTAGGCGATGGCCGGGCCCTTTTGCTAGGCGAAGTCGTCGCGCCGGATGGGAACCGTTTCGACATCCAACTGAAAGGATCTGGGCCGACGCCCTATTCCCGCATGGGTGATGGACGCGCACCATTGGGCCCGGTGCTGCGGGAATATATCGTGTCAGAAGCCATGGCAGCCCTGGGCGTGCCCACGACCCGCGCCCTCGCCGCGGTCGCCACCGGGGAGTACGTTTATCGCGAACAGGTCGATCCAGGTGCTGTTCTGACCCGGGTTGCCAGCAGCCATGTCCGCGTCGGCACGTTCCAGTTCTTCGCGGCGCGAGAGGACCGGGACGCCGTACAGGCTTTGGCCGATCACGTGATCGCGCGGCACTATCCAGAGGCAGCGACGGCGAACTCGCCTTACCTCTCGCTCTTGGAACACGTCATCACGCGCCAGGCCCGGCTGATTGCCCAATGGATGGGGCTGGGCTTCATTCACGGCGTCATGAACACCGACAACATGACGATCAGCGGCGAGACCATCGACTACGGACCCTGCGCCTTCATGGACGCCTATCATCCGGAAAAGGTGTTTTCTTCCATCGATCAGATGGGACGCTATGCCTATGGCAATCAGCCCCGGATCGGCCAATGGAACCTTGCGTGCCTGGCGCAATCCCTGCTGGATCTTCTACCCGGGGACAAAGAAGCCCAGGTCGCCGCCGCCCAAGGGGCGATAGACGCCTATCCCGCGATCTTCCAGAATGCCTGGCTGAATGTCATGCGCGAAAAGCTGGGCCTGGAAGGTGCCGAAGACGAGGACGCGGATCTGATCAACGATCTGCATGCTCGAATGGCCAAGAACAATGCCGACTTCACCCGCACCTTCCGGGGACTGGCGGATGGCTCCGCGCGGGAGGAATTCATCGACCCCACCGACTTCGATGATTGGGCTAATCTCTGGAAGTCCCGCGGTGGCGGCCTATCAGAGGACCTGAACTTGGTGAACCCCTGGGTCATCCCCCGGAACCATCAGGTCGAGGCCGCGATCGCCGCAGGCCTGACCGGAGACTTTCAACCGTTCGAGGACTTGGTCGAGGTGCTGGCAGCGCCATTCACGGAACAGCCAGGTAAAGAGGCCTTTACCTTGCCCCCTACGGATCAGCAGTTGGTGCACCGAACGTTCTGCGGGACGTGAGGCTATACACACGTTGCTTAGAAATACTCCGGCCGAACCGTGTAGCGGATCTCTTCTGATCTAAAGCCGATCGCCATTGGATTCAGAACTTCCGGCAACGGCGCAACCGAGGCGATGTCTTCGACAATGCCTTCGATTTCCAGCCAATGGTCGGTGCGCCCGGTCAGAAGGTTGACGACGAACAAGCCGCACCTTGCAGGCATGTCCGCGGCTTCTAGCCTTTCGCCCAGCAGGGTCGCTTCTTTCACGCCGCGCTCAACACTCATCGACGTGCCGACGATCGCGTGCATTCCGATGAAACCCAGGGCACGAGGATAGCCGGGGAACCAGGCAATAGGCTCGAACTTGCCGGTGGTCATTTCGATCAGACCCAACTCTCCAGTTCCGGCCTGCAGAAGCAACAGCTCACCATGGAACACCCGGGGCGCGAACGGCATCGACAATCCATCGGCGATGACATCATCCGTGCCGATGTCGATGACCAACCCGCCGTTCTTTATCTGCGTCCGCCAACCATCCCATTCATTCGAATAGGCCGCGCATGTCACAAAGGCGGGCAATCCATCGTCACAGGCAAGGCCGGTCAAATGGCAGCGGTCTTCGCCGATCAGACCATCGATAAATTCGGGATGCCACAACGGCCGGAAGCTGCCATTGTCGGACTTTACGGCGACGCAATTGAAGGCCGTTGCCACGAAAATCGGATCGCCGTCATGGGTGACGCACATGTCATGGAGATCAAGGTCTCCGGTTGTATGACCGGCCACTGGAACAAAGTATCCATCGTGATTGCCGTCTTGCATTCCCGGATCGAGAAAGTTTGCAAATCGCCAAATTTGAAAAAGCGAATTTACCCAGAACGACCGGTCCGTCACAGCCATGGCACTGCAGTCGGGAACGATTCGGTCGCAGACCTGCAAGTTCTGATCGTCGTCTGTGCCAATCATCAATAAACGGCCTGCAGAGCCTGTTGTAACCACCAAACTGGACTGCATTCCGGCCAACCAGGACGCGAAATCCGGTGATGTTACTAGTCTCAAGCGTGGTGGCGGATCGTGTTTCATGGCCTTGGAAAATCGCTCTTCCCGTCCCGATTTGATCCGGTTTACCAGAGGGACGTGGACCACCGCAAATTTTCCGAATCGCCCCACATCTTGTGGTTGAAATAACCCACCGGGTGATTGATGGTATCCACAACCGAAAATGATTGATGCCCAGCACCCGCGCACGCAATGGTGTAATTGATGTTCATCCTGCAAATCGGAGTACAAAATGAACGGCGCTGAATCCCTGGTCCGAACGCTTTTGGCGTCGAAGGTCGACGTGTGCTTCACCAACCCCGGCACCTCCGAGATGCACTTCGTGGCGGCATTGGATCATGTGCCTGGAATGCGCTGCGTCCTGGCCTTGTTCGAAGGCGTCGCCACCGGGGCGGCGGACGGGTATTACCGAATGGCCGGACGACCTGCCTCTACCCTATTGCACCTTGGCCCCGGGTTGGCGAATGGGTTGGCCAATCTTCACAACGCCAAGAAGGCCGGATCTGGCGTCGTCAACATTATCGGCGAACACGCCACCAGTCATATTGCACTGGACGCACCGCTGACCTCGGACATCGCGGGATTGGCTAGACCCATGTCGCACTGGGTGAAGACATCGATGACCTCGGCTGATGTCGGCCGCGACGGCGCCGAGGCTGTGGCGGCTGCCATGGTGGCCCCCGGACAGATCGCATCACTGATCCTTCCGGGGGATACGGCCTGGACGCCGGGCGGCGAGGTGGCCGAGGCCATGGCGGTGCCGGGGCGGCCCGCAGTGTCAGGCGACGCAGTGGATGCTGCCGCGAAAACGGTCTTGGCCGAGGACAGCCTGATCATCCTGGGCGGGCAGGCGTTGACCGAAAAGGGCTTGGAGTTGGCCGGGCGGATTTCCGCCAAGACCGGCTGCGGCCTGCTGACGGAATGGTCGAACGCGCGGCTGGAACGCGGTGCAGGCCGGGTGGCGGTTAACCGTATTCCTTATCCGGTCGAACAGGCACTGGAGATCCTAGCCCCCTACAAGCGCATCGTTCTGGCAGGCTCGACACGCCCGGTCGCGTTCTTCGCCTATCCCGACAAGCCCGGCGTCCTGACAGCAGATGATGTCGAGTTCACGGAACTCTGCGGCTGGGGCGACGATATCATCGGTGCGCTGGAAGGCGTTGCCGAGGCCGTGGGTGCCTTGACCACCGAACCCGTGGGTATCGCCCCAGCACACCGTCCCGATATCCCGGATGAGGCTTTGGTACCCAATCACATCGCTCCAGTGCTAGGTGCTTTGATCCCAGAGAATGCAATCGTCGTGGACGAATCCGTTACGTCGGGGCGGCGGTTCTTCCCGGATACATCGGGCGCGCCTCCACACACATGGTTGAACAATCGCGGCGGCTCGATCGGATATGGCATGCCCGCCGCCATTGGCGCAGCCATTGCCTGCCCCGACCGGAAGGTCATCGCATTGGAGGGCGATGGCAGCGCCATGTACACGATCCAGGCGCTATGGACGATTGCGCGGGAAAACCTGGACATCACAATCCTGGTCTTCGCGAACAAAACCTATCGCATCCTTCAGGGAGAACTAACCAATGTCGGTGTCGAAAACCCGGGCCCAAGGGCGGTCGATATGCTGACCATTGGGCGGCCAGAGCTTGGCTGGTGCGACATGGCCCGCGGAATGGGCGTCGAGGCCGTCACGGTCACAGGCACCAAAGATTTGGCCAGGGCGCTGGAGGCTGGGTTGGACAGCGACGGTCCATATCTGATCGAGTTGGATATGTAGATGCGCAAGATTAGCACATCCGGCTGTCTGTTCGACGCGCTAGAAAAGTCGGCTTTGAGCCCAAATAGAATGACACCACAGTGCCGCAATTCGGAAGTAGGATGATAGAACCCAACACTCGCTGACGGCGGACGAAAAGCAAAATTGCGCGCTATTTATCAGTCTAGGCGAAACTCTGTAACAGTGGGGATCGGAACTTCAACGAGATGTACGCTCCATAATGCTGAGCACATTTGAGCAATGCTCACCTGTGAGACCTTCAATATCAGACAGCCGTTCGAGGCCGTGCCTATATTTTGTAAAAATCCTTCTCTGAAATTCTACGTTTGCAACTCTATCGTTGCTTAGGGCGATGACCTGCAAAATCTGACAATAAAACCAAGGATAGGCGTCATCATCCAATAAATTTTCAGAAATTTTTTCTTCGTAAATCTCGATCAACTCAGGCTCTTCACTGAACAAGCCGATGATCTTACCGCAGTCTAATATTCGATACATATCTTCTGATGTGGGCTGTCTTAAAATTGTATCCAAACAAAAATTGCTAGCCTGACTTGTATCATTGTAGAGAAGATAGATTAAATTGAATCGGTCTCGGAGAAAATTATCAAATTTGTCAAAATCAAGCCCTATATCAGTGTATTCTGCATCCCCATACTTTCTTTTATACTCAAATACGGACATATAGGCTTCATAAAATAAATCACCAGCGATTTTGTAATCCGTGTATATAGCATCATACTCAAAGGTTGTCCTTACAACAGACCAAGACATATGGTAAACTCCAGCAGCGCGAAGAGTTCTTGCCGCTAAAGTTCGGAATCTCACGAGATCAACTTCAGAAGTTATCTCAAGGTCAATTTCCTCTACTATGATGTTAGTTGCAATCAGTGCAGCTGTCCCCACATCAGCAGATCGATAAGCATCATAGAATTTGTCCTGAGACCCGACTTCCCTCCAGATTGAGGTAGAATCCGTCGGTTGATTTCTGGCCTCATGCGGCCTCGTTTTCCAGTGTCATTTTGGTTGCGAACTCATTGGGCGTGAGGCTGCCCAGGGACGAGTGTGGTCTGTT
>JBCCHJ010000058.1:0-39706 GCA_039028795.1 Pseudomonadota bacterium | reverse complement strand
GTTGATCAAACGTCTCTCCATAGCGCTGACGTGCGATTACCATTGGGAGAGGGGTTGAATGAAGAGTTAAGCGGAAATCCAATTGACTTTCCCGGATTGGACTTGGTGATGGTGTCTTACTTGTTAACCGAGACTAGGGGGAATTGGAAGGATTTCTTTGGTGACTTCCTTGAGAAACTCAAGCCTGGAACTCTGCTGCTGATAAGCGAACCGACGGCGTGGCAGTTACACTCCTTCCTGCAAAGATATGAAGAGCACATTGCCTCGCATCAATGGCTGGACTCTTCTCAGGGCGTCTGTGGCTTTGCACATCTCATCCACTCCCAACTACAAACTCATTCAATAGCCATATCGAAATTATACGCCCCGAATCACTTTTCTCAAATAAGCGCTGTGAATTATTTCAAATTTTACAATCAATGGGCGAACCGCTTTGTTCTGATAGCGGCCACATGACAAACGATTAGATGAAAACAGCAAGTCTTCATCAGATTTTCTGCCGGTACCCAGGTTGCAGCAGCTGCGTGAATTGTTCAGATACTATCGCACCTTAACCAACTCCGGATGATCCCGGGCCCTCGATTAGGGGGCAGGCGTGCGTCCTGAAACCGATTACATTTTCCCCAAGCGCCACTTTCTGGGCGACTGGCCGAACCGGCGGCGGAAGGCTTCTGCAAAGCGGGCAGGATTTCGGAAGCCCACCATATTGGCAGCATCGATCACCTTCGTCTCTTGATCGACCCTGAGCGTTGTCGCTGCGTGGTCGAGCTTAAGATCCAGAATATATTGATATGGCGTCTGACCCGTCGTCGCCCGGAAACGCCGACTGAAGTGAGACCGGCTGATCGCCACATGCCGGGCGAGATCCTCGACCGAAATTGTCTGTTCAATATGATCTGTCACATATGTCTGGACATCTTCGATGATGCTGGCAGGCAATGGATGTGCGTCGGATTTTTCTGTATCGGGCACCGCCTCGCCCGGCATGTCCAGCAAATGGTGCACCACCATATGGGCGGCGTGCAGCATCACGCTGTCCGAAATATGCCCGGCATGGGTGTAACCGACTTGCATCATCGTGGCTTCGATCATCGGATCGCGCACGGGCTTTGACAAAACGTCAGCGCCCAGATCATTCGGCCAGTTCGACCCAAAGCTGTCCTTCAACGCATCCACATGGATACCAAAACCGACGATGCGCATCTCTGGCCATTTTCCGTAGCCTGGTGCGGACGGCGCCGCGACGCCGATACATCCAGGATCGAGAGTACCCTCGAAGGTCTGTTTTATCGTGCGCTGGACCATCGGTCCGCCCCCCGAAACACACATCATCGTAAACAAGACCGGAACGTTCCTGACCTTCCCCTGCTTTGCAGCGTGGGTCGCGTCATAGACGATCACAGAGCGATCAGAGGAAACCCTGAAACTATGCACTTCCGCATTTTCTTGGCGGAACCGTTCCAGAAGATAGTCATCGGGAGGAATCGGCATCGGTCACCCCTGTTTGGAAAAACCCTACAATTTTAGTCAAAAAAGCACAAACGGGGTGTTTCGCCGCACGAATTGGGTAGACGCCTCGCGCCACACCATTGCCTGAATGGGGCTCTGGTCGTGGTACGAAGAGGACGGACTATTGGGATCTCGTTACATTTCAACGCTGGCACTTTGCGCAGCATTTGGCGCCCCAGACTTCGCATTGGCACAAAGCGGCGAAGAACTGGTGGGCGAAGATATCATCGTCAAAGGTGACAAGGTTCAGCGGTCCTTGAGCGACGCCACGGCCGGGACAACGATCATCCCTGGCGATGAGGCAGAAAGACCCATCAACAACGACATCGACGATGCCTTGCGCGATCAGCCCAATGTGCTGGCAAATGAAGGCTTTTCGCTTCCGTCGATCCGCGGGGTTGACAGTACCAGCGGTGCGCGGCCCGGGATAACAGTGGGGTCGCAACCAAGAACGCCGATCTTGGTGGATGACGTCGCGACACCGGCTGGGGACAGTTCGACCATTTCTCAGATCACGCTTTGGGACGTGGACAGCATCGAGGTCGCACGCGGACCGCAACCGACCAGCACCGGGCGCAATGCCTTTGGAGGGGCAATCCGCATTTATACGAATGATCCTAGCTTTAATCTCGAAGCCGCTGCACGCGCAAGCTACTTCACCGAAGGCGGCACGTTGAACGGCGCCTTTATGCTGAACGTTCCTGTGCTGGAAGACGAACTGGCGGTCCGCATCACCGGCGAAGGCAGCATCGGCCAAAGCTATGTCGACATTGAACCAGTTCTGCCTGCGGGCTTTGATCCAGAAGATGAGATCTTCAACAGGTTGCGCGGCAAACTTTTGTGGGAGCCGGATGCACTTAGTGGCCTAAGCGTCTTGCTGACTATCGACCGGTCGCGCAGCGAAAAGGTACTGGAAGGGTTCGCATCCGATGTGGACAGCATAAGCATCCAGAGCCCGGGGCTCTTTTCACTGACAAGTTCATATGAAGAAGTCGATCAGGTCACGGCCCAGGCAAAGGTGACCTACGATTTCAATGACAACTTCTCGCTGGTGACCCGGTTTGCTTTCCAGGAAAATGAACTTTTGTTTGTTGATACGGGCGAGAGCTTTTTCGGCTTTTCGCTTGGCGCAACAGGCTTCGACAAGCGCCAATTTGAAGGCGAGGCCTATCTTCAGTTCCAGGATCTCGGCTTTGTCGACCGGGGCGTCTTCGGCGTGATCCACAACACTGAAAACGAAGAAGGTTTCAACGACGGCTTCATTGCCTTCACATTGGACGGGAAAATTCAGAATACCGGCATCTACGGCGAGGTCGAGCTATCTGCAGATGAGTTTGTCCCAGGCCTGACCTTCATTGCGGGTGGCCGGTTGGAGATCGACCAGCGTCAGCGGACGACAAATGCGGGCGGCGTGCAGACCTCGAATGCCGATTTGGACGAAACGGTGTTTTTGCCAAAGGCGGGCGTCCGTTATGACTTCGACGAGGATACGAGGATCGGCTACACCTATTCCCGTGGCTTCAGGAATGGCGGCGTGGATGTAGACTTTCTGACGCCAGGAATTCCGACATCCAACATTGATCCAGAATTCATCGACCAGAACGAGATTTTTGCCCGGACTAGTCTGTTTGGCGACATGCTCGATGTTTCGGCGACGGCTTTCTACTACAACTGGGATGACGCTCAGATCCCCGGGGTTGTGCAACCCGGCGGCCTGTTCGGCAATGTGCCCGAAGCCATTGGTTTTGGCGGAGAGCTTAGCGTTTCCTTCCAACCGATCGAGGAAGTGCGGTTGGACGGTGCGCTGGGGCTCTTGAAAACTGAGATTACCGATGCAGGGACAGCGACGCATTTCGATGGTCAAGAACTGCCCCGTGCACCCAATGTGACGGCGTCAGGGGGCATCACGGTAACCCCGTTCGATGGGTTCGAAGCAAAGGCAAGCGTCAGCTATGTCGATAGCACCAGATCGGCCCTGGGCGAAGCGACCCTGGACGCCTACACATTGGTAGATTTGTCAGCCAGCTACGAATTTGAACCCGGGCCAACATCCGTGCAGGTCGAAGGCTTCATCAGCAACCTGCTGGATGAACGGTACGTAACGTTCGATGAACAGATCTTTGGATTTGGCGGTGGCAACCTGCGCGCCGTTGGACGCCCCCGGACGTTCGGAGGGGCCGTGACGGTGAAATTCTAAGTCGTTTAGCAAGCCTGGATCAAAAGGTGAGGCGAAGACATGCGGTGGCGCATTTTATCGGTGGTGGGCGTGCTCTATGCCGTGCAGTTCATCCCCTTCTTCTTTGTCGTCATGGCGCTGCCGATCATCATGCGCCAGGAAGGCCATTCGGCCACCATGATCGGCCTGGTCCAATTGGCGGGCATTCCCTACATCTTCAAATTCCTCTGGGCCCCGCTGATAGACCGGTACAAACTGGCGCGCGACCGGTACAAATCCTGGATCGTTGTGTTGTCCGCGCTGCATCTCGTGGCGATAGGTGTGCTTTCGATGATGGACCCGGGCGGGGACTTGGTCCCGCTGTTCATCGTTCTGATGATCGCAGCACTGGCCGTCAGCACCCAGGATGTTGCGGTCGACGCCCTGGCGATTTCACTGATGCGGCCGTCCGAACGCACCATGGGCGCGACCTTCCAGAACGCGGGCGCCTATGCCGGCGCGATCGTGGGCGGCTTCGGGTTCCTATACCTCTATGACAATATCGGCTGGACCACAGCAATACTGATCCAGGCCGTTCTATTCGCCGTTCCATTGTCGGTGCTTATTCTGATCAAGGAACCCGCCCGGCTGCGCGGCGCGCCCGAGGTTTCATTCCGCAATGCCCTGCACTTTTTCACCCAGGCCAAGATCGGACGATGGCTGGCAATCCTGGGGACGATGCGCCTGCCATTGATGGTGACCATGTTGCCCATGCGTCTGATGATGGTCGATCAGGGCATGAGCACCGAGGAAATCGCAGTTTGGTTCGGGCTGTTCGCCATGAGCGCGGGCGGTGGTGCAACCGTCATTTTCGGACCGTTGTTGCGCAACCTGCCGCGGGTGCGCGCGATCTACATCGTCGGACTGATCAACATCCCCGTGTTGATGGGCGTCGCCTTCATCGCATCGGCGCTGCCGGACAGCATCCGCTTTGCCATTGTCATCGCATGGATTGCGATCGCCATGACTGACATCGTTATGTTCCGCGGCGCTATGGACAAAGTTCGGCCAGAGATCCCAGGCTTCGACTTTTCAGTCCAGATTGCGATCTACTTCGTGTTGGCCGGGTTCGCCGATCCGATCATCGGCTATGTCATCGACACGCAAGGCTACCTGCCCGCCTTCTTCGCGGCGATCCCGCTGGCTCTGGTGCCCTTGGCAATCCTCTACTTGGGTTTCGCGTCGCCAAAAGGATCGGACCGCGGATTGGATGGGGAACGCGCTGTTTCAACCGGTGTGATGCCGACCGCAGACCCCAAGGCACTGATGAAGTTCTGCGACGAAGAGTTCACCGAGCACGGCATCACCTGCACATGGCCAGAACCCGGCCTGCTGCGGATGGAAGAGATGGGCTGCCTGGTTGAAATGAAGGAAGCCAATGGCGCGGTCGATGTCCTGGTCGACACCCCCAGCGAAAACTTCCTGATCTTCATCCGGGACGAGATTATCGAGCACGTGGAAGAGTTCGAACCAAAGGCGGTACGCGCCATGCGCTGGACCGGTGGGATTAAGGTCGGCGAGATGCCCTCGAACTTTCGTATCCTGCGCGCCACCAAACGACGGGAGATTTTTCCAGGCCTGATCCGCGTCACCTTAGAGGGCGTTGATGTTCAGGCGCTGACCAAAGACGGCATCCACATCCGCGTCATGATGCCAGAGCAACGTGGCCGCACTCCGGTCTGGCCGGTGATTGCCGAGAACGGGGCCACTTCCTGGCCCGGAGGCGCTGACAAGCTGCACGAAAGGTTCGTCACAATCCGGGAGATCCGGGTGGACGCACGCGAAATCGATATTGATATTGCTCACCACGATGGTGGGTTGATTTCCGACTGGGCCGCTTACGAGGGCGACGAACAACAGGTTGGGATCATGGGACCGGTTGGCGACCCGTATCTTGAGAGTACCGAGAACGTCGTGCTGGCTGCGGACTACACCGGGCTGCCTGCCCTTGCTCGTCTGATCGAGAGCACCGGCGGACAGGTGACAGGGCACGTTTTTGCAGCCGCCCCATCGCAAGCGGCCCTGGACGCCTATATGCCGAAGTCAGAGATGACGGTGACAGCTGTGCCGCCTGATGAATTCACCGACCAGGTTGCAGACCTGGTTCGTTCTTGCACAAACCAAGACGTCTCTTTCGGCTGGTTCGCGGGTGAATTCAAAGCGGCACAGGCAGTGCGGACTATTTTCAAAATGAACTTCGGCCTCGACAAGAAAACTCAGATGAGCGTCGCCTACTGGCGAGAAGGGTCGCCTGGGCACAGTTCACGCGCGATGTAAGAAGAGTGTTGTGCGCTCTCTGTCGAAGCGTTTTTCAGCACTTGCAATGCCCTGGGCTCGAAACAAATTTCCGCCCAGAGAGATGATGGTTATGTCTCTTATCGCGCAACCCGGTGAATAGTTGCCTGCGTGAAAAGCTGGCGTGGCCTGAGGTCTTCTAGCTTCGCGTCCCCAAGTCGGCGGATTAAGTTTCGGGCTCGTCCCGGAAAAGGGCCCGGTACTGATCCCCCTCCAAGTCCTCGTATTGGCGGCTATTCAGCGACCAGATAAAGGCCGCCAAACCAATTCCGCCTAAGACCAATGAAACGGGGATCAAAACTGCGAGGATTGTCATCAGGCCCCTTTCAAACGAAGTGCGTTCAGAACAACAAGGATAGAGGAGGCCGACATCGCCAGTGCAGCGAATAGTGGTGTAACCAGCCCGGCCATCGCCAACGGAATAGCGATAGCATTGTAACCCGCAGCGATCCCAAAGCTTTGCAACATGCGGCGGCGGGCTATGCACGCGATCAGGTGCGCCTTTGCAATTGCGCCCAGACCATCCGTCGTGAAGACCAGTCCGGCGGCTGTTTTTGCAACATCCGAGGCCGAAGAAGGCGACATCGAACAATGCGCAGTGGCGATGGCCGGGCCATCATTCAGACCATCGCCAACCATCAGCACCCTGCGTCCCTCAGCCCGGCGTTCCTCCAACCATGTGAGTTTGTCGCCGGGAAGCATTTCGCCAACTTTCGTCTGTATGCCTGTCGTGCTAGCAATTTTGTCGACGGCTTCGATGCGATCACCGGACAGGATGGCCAGATCCAAACCGCGTTCTGCGAGTATTGCGCAAGTCTCTGACGCGTCGTCGCGCAATGCTTCGGCGAACTGAAAGCTGGCCGTGCGGCCTAAGATTGATATCACAACGCTAGTTCTTTCATCATCATCGGCCCCAACCCATCCAGGACGTCCCATCCGGACTTCATGTCCGTGCAATCTACCCGAGACGCCGTAACCCGGGAGTTCGACGATTTCGGTTACGTCGGCGGGCGCGATCCCCAAATCAGCCGCTGCCTTTGCGATGCCACGTGACAGAGGATGTCGCGATGCGGCTGCCAAAGCCGCCGCAACGGGCCAGATGGGATCATCGTTCGAAGGCGTCTTGGTCAGATGCGGATCGGGTCCTGTCAGCGTTCCCGTCTTGTCAAAGACGACCATATCGATCTGGGCCAAGCGTTCTAGTTCTGCGCCGTCTTTTAGAAATATACCCTGACTGAACAGCCGTGCGCTAGCCACGGTGTGAACGGTTGGGACCGCTAAGGCCAACGCACATGGGCAGGTCACGATCAGCACGGCCACTGCGATTTGCAAGGCGGCATGGGCATCGCCAGCCATAATGAACCAACCCAAGAAAGCTGTGGCGGCCAGCACATGAACAATCGGCACATAAATCCGTGCGATCTTATCGGCAATGCGGTCCAGACGCCCCCGACCGCGTTCCGCGGCATCTACCATCCGCGCGATCTCTGCCAACAACGTGTCGTCGCCTGTTGCGGTGATGTTGAGCTGGATCAAGCCCGTCAGATTTAGCATGCCGGCGTGTGCGGCCACGCCCGGTCCAGCATGCTGGGGCCGGCTTTCACCCGTGATAAGCGCCCGATCCAATTCGGTCTCACCACAGTGGATGATCCCGTCAGCAGGGATCCGTTCACCAGGTGCAATCTCGACGATCATTCCGGGCGCAAGATCGTCTAAGGCCGTAACTGCCCGCCCGCCATCCGGCATCACGCGCAAGGCCGTTCGGCCGGTCATGCTCAATAACTCAGCGGCTGCCGAACGTGCATTTACCCGCGTGCGATGCTCCAGGTAACGGCCAATCAGAAGGAAGAAGATCAACATGACGGCTGCATCGAAATATGCGTGGGGGGCACCACGCGACGTTTCCGCCACCGAATTCACAGCTGCCAAGATCACGGCCAGACTGATTGGCACATCCATGTTCACACGGCGCGCCGCCAAGGCAGCTAGTGCACTTTGGAAGAAGGGTTGCCCCGCATAGACAACGGTCGGCAGCGCGATCAGTCCAGAGACCCAGTGCAGCAGATCGCGCGTCGATGCCTCAGCCCCGGACCAGACTGAGATCGACAAGAGCATAACGTTCATTGCGGCGAACCCAGCCACCCCCAAGCGCAGCAACAGCCCGCGACCCACGGCATCGGTGTTGATCAGAGTGTGATGACCGGGATCGATTGGCCGTGCGTCAAAGCCGTCGCTGGCCAGTGCCTCGACTAACGAATCCGCGCCGCATATCTCTGGGTCGTAGGAGACCTTGGCAGTGTGGGCGGACAGGTTCGCCCTGGCAGTGACGACCCCCGGGACGGCACTGAGGCATTCCTCGATCCGGGTCATGCAAGACGCACAGGTCATGCCGGGGATCAGCAGGCTTAAGCACTCCGCTGCATCGCCACGATCAAATGGCATCAGCGCTCTCCAGGAATGAAAAGCTCAGCGGTCTTTTGAAACGCCGGGCCATCCAGGGTTTTCAACCGTACCTGCCAGATCCCAGCGGATAGGGCGACCTGCGCACGATACCCCGCTGCCGTCTGCAGAAAATCGATCGGCTGGTCATATCGGTCGGTGCCCGGACGGCCTATGCTGGCCCGAAGCTTTAGATCGCGTACGGCATGGCCATCCGCATCCGACAAGCTCAGGGTCAATGTCCCGTCTTGATAGGATACCTCACTGTTCCAACCCAAGACCTGCTGGGCCTTTGTCTTCGCGTTCCAGCCTTGGCTTGCCACATAGGAGTTCTTTACGACCAGGCCCGGAAAACTGCCTGTAGCGGCAAATAACATCGCCATGTTTGCGGCGACAATGATGGCAAATGCGGTGACCGCAATCAGCAGAACATGGCGTCCTTTGAGCTCTTGGATCATGACGGCGGTCCTTGAAAATGTGTGGTGTAGGGACTGCGTTCACGGGTTATCAGGTTTTCGACCCACAACGTGACCGGCACGCGTTCGGGCAATTCACCCCGTGCCGGTGCGGTCAGGAACACCCGCAATTTGCGGGTCTGATCGGGTGGGATCTGAATTGCTGCTGCATCTTCGCCTTGCACGGTCAAGCGCAGATATCCCGTATCGGTTTTGGCAGACAACCGGAAGATATTGGGATCTGGATTGCGGTTCTGAATGCGGACTTCATATCCGTTGCGGATCGAGCCATCCGACAGCGTCACAAACAGAGGATTGCGGTCTCGCTCGACTGTCAGGTCGACGGTGTCACGCAAGAACAGCGTCACAACCATGCCAATGCCAATGGCTGCCCAAAGCCCGGTATAGATCAGCGTCCGGGGTCTGATCACGCGTTTCAGCACTGGCCACGCGGTTTTTCCCGAACGTTCCAAAGTCTCATCCGCCAGGCTGCAATAATCGATCAGCCCGCGCGGCTTACCGATCTTGGCCATGATGTCATCGCAGGCGTCGATACACAGCGCGCATGTGATGCACCCCAGCTGTTGCCCATCACGAATGTCGACCCCGGTGGGGCATACGGCGACGCAGGCATTGCAGTCGATACAATCACCAAGGCCTGCGGCAGCGGCGGATTTGCGATGCTTGCCACGCGGTTCGCCCCGCCAATCCTTGTAGGTGACGGTCAGCGAGTTCTCATCCAGCATAGCCGCCTGGATGCGCGGCCACGGGCACATATAGAGGCAGACCTGCTCGCGCATAAAACCGCCAAGCACAAATGTCGTGGCGGTGAGGACGCCGACAGTGGCGTAGGCGATAGGATGAGCCTGACCTGTAAAAATCTGATTTAAAAGCGTTGGAGCATCCGCGAAATAGAAGATCCAGGCCCCGCCTGTGGCCAAAGCGATGGCCAGCCAGATGGCCCATTTTGACAATCGACGGCGGATTTTATTCAATGTCCACTTGGACTTAAGCAGCCGGAACTGCGCATTGCGATCGCCATCGATCCAGCGTTCGACATGCTGGTAGAGATCGACCCAAACCGTCTGAGGGCAGGCATAGCCGCACCAGACCCGGCCGAGCACCGAGGTGAACAGGAAAAGCCCCACCCCAGCCATGATCAGAAGTCCTGCTATGTAGTAGAACTCTTGCGGCCAGATCTCGATCCAGAAGAAAAAGAAGCGCCGATTGGCCAGATCGATCAGCACCGCCTGGTCCGGCAGGTGAGGCCCTCGATCCCAACGAATCCAAGGGGTTAGGTAATAGACCGCCAGCGTGACGCCCATGATCCACCATTTAAGACGGCGGAACGTGCCCGTCACCGCTTTGGGGAAAACCTCCTTGCGCGCCTCGTAGAGGCTGGCTGGATTTTCAGTGGTCATGGTCATTTCCGGACCCGGATCAATGGGGTGGATATGACCCTGTCACAGGGTAGGTGAATGGTCTTTGATTTGGATCAATCAAGGGTTTTGAGGTCGGGCAATCCAAGATCTGCGCTGGGATTCCGGGCGTATGCCATCTGTACAGCATCTGTATGCCATTCGTGCAGCACGCGTATGCCATCTGTATGCAAAAAAAGTCGTTGGGTTAACGTTGGGGGAAAAAGGCTACGCTCACCCGCGCAAATCCCCGCAACCTCGCATCGAAATGCTGAAGGTTCTCAATGGCGCTTCTGAGCCCTTAATTACCGATGCTGCACCGTGCATTAATGACGGCAAGGCGCCACTATTTGAAGTTTGTTCCAGACTTAGCAAAGTCCGGAACCGACTCCTCTAACAATGACTTAAGCGCAGCAAATCGGACGGATTTCACATAGGAGTTTCGAGGTCAGGTGAACGTCACAACTGCCATCTATTCCTGATGCCTAGTCGAGTAAGTTTTCGATGATCCGAATGTTTCGATAATTATAACGCCGTGAGAGCTCAGCTAATTTTTCCGCTTCAGACCGAGTGTCAGCAAATACGGCTTTGCTATCGCCGTCGATATCTTCACAACGAACGTCAAACTTTCGCTTTTCCATTGTTGATCACTCGCTATTGCTGCCTCCGAAAATGTAGGAACTCTAGGTCGCGTTGGAAAGGAGGCCAGCTCAGGCAGGAGCCAAATTTGGGGGAATGGCCGAAAAGAGCCCAAATTACCTGATGCTGCAGGGCGCACCAAGGCCTGCTAGCGCCAAGAGCGGACATTGCGCAGTCTCAAACTTGGACATTACATAAAGTAGAATCTAGATTAATGTCGCTTCACTTTCTTGAGCAGATCTACCTTTTGTAGCCTTTTGCGGCATTCAGATCGGCGAACCGCCAGGGCCCGATGCGGGTGGCCTTCCCGTAAGATTCAGAGGCGTACAAGACGACCTCAACCTTAGGGTGCGCAGCCGAAATGAGCTCAAGAACACCCCGCCACCATTGCGAGTGACGCTGGGTTATGTGCGCATTCTCTCCGTTCGGGAGTAGCGCGTTCGCGGCGTAAGTTGCGACATTGACCACAACCAACCGCTCGGCCAGATCGAATATATCCGACAAAACAAACCCAACGTCACCCAGATAGATGTGCTCCATAACGTCAAAGCAAACGATCGCTTCAGTCTTTTTGCGATCATCCACGGCACGTGAAGGTTCGAAAACCAGGTACTCTTCAATTGATAGAAACTCTGCCAACGTGCCTCCCTCGGGCACTTCTTTTTCGCGCCAATCACCACCTCCACCACCATAGTCCAATACAGACCGGATGTTCCGTTGTTGGAACAATGGCTTCAGTTCGTGCCGAAATTTGATTGCCTCCTGATCGGAATAGGTGGCGCAAACACGGCTCCCGACGCGCCGTTCATACCCGTGCTCAACCATATGCGCGTAATGGTTCAGCAATTCCGCGAATTTCGCAGTTTTTTTGAACATACGATCCTTTCACCCGATCTGGACGATCAATACCCAATTCCACCAAGCGTGCAAATCAAGACAGGAAGCTCCCGAACGCACTAGGATCACCATCCAGACCGTTGATCCGGCTTAACTTAACTCGACAATACTCAACGATCAGAAGATGTTGCAAATGTACGTTAGTGACTGAAGCGCACAATCTGTTCACTTAAGAAAAGGAGGGATAGAAATCTTCACCCCATTTCAGGCCGACCAGCTGTTGCTGAAAACTCTGGAAGCGGCCAACACCGCCGCAACACCTGACGCGCGGGCTCGTGCGTTGCTGGACCACGCCGCAGCGCTGTGCGGCATCGGCCGTTTCGAAGACGGAGCGAAAGTCCTCTCCGATGCAAGGGCGCTCAACCCCAATGATCATGTTGTCGCTTGGCGCTCAGGTCTGGAACTTTGCCGTGCAGGCAATTGGAGCCAGGGTCTGGCCGAGCTTGCAATGCACCGGATTCTTGACCCGGAACAATGGAAATCGAATGTGTTGCGTCGCTTTCGTCATCCCCATTGGCAGGGTGCCGAAATTTCAGATAAATCTTTGCTGATGTGGGCCGAACAGGGACTTGGCGATCAAGTTATGCAGGCCCGCGCGATTCCGGCGCTGACAAATATTGCGAAGGACCTGACCATCGAGTGCAATCGTCGCTTGATCCCGCTCTTTCAACGTAGTTTCCTGCAGATCGGAGATTTGCAATTTGAACCGCAGACGACGAGGTCGCAAGACGCTTTAAATACCCGTCCTTTTGATCTGCAATCATCTCTACTTTTGGCGTGGCGGTTTGTCCAACCTCCACCTTGGCAACCGCAACCGCAATACTTGATCCCCGACCTCGAACTGGTGGATGCATTTCGCTCTAATTGGAAAGAACGGGGCTGGACCCAAAACATTGGGTTGTCATGGCGAAGTGTTGCGCCAGGGCATGGCAGGCTTCGGTCTTTGACGCTGGAGGCAACGCGTCCATGGCGCAGACTTGGAAGTACCTTTCACTCATTACAGTACGACGCGACTCCGGAGGAGCTGCAAGCGGAGGTTGCCAGCTCCGACCTTCCTCTGGAATGGGACCAGGATGGAGATGTGCGGACAGACATTGATCGGCTCGCAGCGAGGATCGCCACCTTAGATCTGGTGATCACGATCGACAATACGACGGCCCACTTAGCCGGTGCGATAGGAACGCCCTGCTGGCTGTTGCTGCCGTTGGCCCGTGACTGGCGATGGGGTCTGCCCGGTGCAGAAACGGGCTTGTATCAATCGGTTCGCATATTCAGCAACGATCAGGCGGACCGGTGGGGAGGCATCGTCGTCGATGTGGCATCGGCGCTGCAGGCTGAGGTCATTCAGAGGAGCTGAGCTTTCCGCCGACGGGCTGTAGGTCGGATCCTATACTGATCGTAGCGCACTGTACCAGAAGTTACTCGGACTAAGCTCGGTTTTTGTGCGGCACCACCCATCTGTCCTACAACGAATTGCGCTGCGGCTTGTTGATTCCTGGAAGAGCGCTCACACTACGACGTTTGCTTAGGTCAACCCTAGACTTTTGAACCTTCTGGGGCGAGACGACCAGCGTCCGTGACGGTAGCCCGTTGCCCAAGGCACCCGCTTTGATTTCGATCGGCTTGTGCTTGTAGGGGCAGAATCGAAGCGATGCGCGGAACGACCGATCCAGCGGATGGGTTTGCGCGAATTTGGACGCCGCTGATAGAGTGTTCTACAACCGCAAACGTTGCCATGGGTACCTTGGCAACATCAGCCTGGCTGACTTCGAAGTGCGTTCAGCCGGATCTTTTGGAACTGTCCACTGAAACAGGGCAAGACGAACAAGCAGACCTTTGATGCGTTTGAACCAATGGCAGGTTTGTCCGCACACCGGACGTGCGCCCGATCTATAGCATCGATCGATTTGGGCAGTCGTGACGAACCTCGATGTGTTGTCTCAATGCTCTGAAAATTTTGAAAAGCAAGAAACGCTACCGCCAATAAAAATAATCAGAACACCCTTGCAACAACGGATCGATCAAACACAGAGTCATTGAAAAGAATAAGGTTTATCTTCCACAGGTTTTCTAATTTCAGAAGTGTCCATGTAATCGAAGTTGAGCCAATCAATAAGCCTTCCGATGAAAGTAGTTTTCGGACCGAACTCACGACAGACATATCGCGCCCGCGTTGGTTTTGGGAAATGATACAAGTTTGCAATTTTGCGATACCGATCTTTTTCGCCTCTTTTTCTAATTTCTTTAAATGCTCGAATAAGCCTTTATTGTTCCTAATATGAAACGAGCTATTTTCACTAATCAGTGTTAATGGTAGAAAAACTGTTTTTGCCCAACTTTCACAGTCAATCCCATCTTCATTCAGGCACGTATCCTGTTGCTGAACCACGGCAGCCGCGTCTAATTCCATATCATCTATTTGCATATCGCACTTTTTTATACGCCAGGGTCGACCAATACATTGGTCATCGATCATAGATCTCCGGTACGATACTATGATCGCGTGGTAGCCTACAAGCCGCACATGTAGTTTGTCGCATAGCTAAGGCGGCGCTCCATCAGTGAAGCTACCCAGACCAGTACAGCAACCATTTGGAAGCTGCTTGTGGCGTATTGCTGACTCTGTACCGCATGGTGAACATCAGTGATGCGCGCAGGTACAGACCTTCGACTGCGCAGGCGGAGCCGCCCCCTTTGCCTTAGCCGAACCAGTATGCCGCCGCTGGCAGCCAGATCAGAGCAGTCGTCACGGTGCCTTTTATTGTCTGATACGCGAGCCAAGCCCAGAAGAGGTCCTTTCGGCGTCTCTTCAAGGCGCTTACTGCCTGAAGCGGGCGGAACTTTGCCATTCCGAGGGAAAGCGTATCTCTGGTCATGCGATTACTCCCTGCATGGCGAAGTTCTTATCTCAGCTTCGAAATTGTCGCGTTGATCCAGATCAATCACGAAGGGCTCCGCTTCGCCCGTACTGCAATGAAGGTTGCCCCGACGATTAGGTTCGAATGCTCAACCTTCTTAAGGCTTCTGTCCAAGCAGGATCGGGTGTGGTGCCCGACGATCCATTGGAATTCGCAGGGTGCGGCGCCCCGCACCCTGCGCGACTGGGCAGGATGGGGCTCCTCCTACTCCCCTCCACCCAGCCCGTGGACATAGTGGGTGACCTGCCGGATTTCCGATTCCGTCAGGCGCGTGTTCCAG
Organism: Pseudomonadota bacterium; assembly: GCA_039028795.1. GTDB lineage: Bacteria > Pseudomonadota > Alphaproteobacteria > Rhodobacterales > Rhodobacteraceae > Thermohalobaculum. The sequence continues at coordinate 24,641 of JBCCHJ010000058.1, read as the reverse complement.
GCCGGCATGACGCCAAAACGTGCGTTCGTGATCGAATAGACCACGGCCGTTTTGTCCGCACCGTATAACCAAATTGCGTCGGCCAAGTTGGGTGCGCCCTGATCACGGTCGCCGCCCCCGTCATCGCCGTGACAGGAGGCACAGTTGTCGGCATAGATCTCTGACCCGGCTTCGTTCGGCTCGGCCGCGCCAGACCACGAAAGTACGTGTTCGGCGACATCCTCGATTTCTTGTTTCGACAGGATTTCGTCGCGGCCGAAGGCGGGCATTTCAGACCACCTTGTGTCGTCATCTTCTTCCCAGCGGATACCATGGCGGATCGTGCCGGCAATGGCGTCATGGTCCCCGCCCCAAAGCCAGTCATCATCCAGCAGGTTCGGATAGCCACCAACGACACCGGCGGCGCCTGCTCCGTGGCATTGCGAGCAGTAGGTCCGGAAAACCGCGGCGCCGCCCGCGCGGGCGAAGTCGTCGAGTTCTTGATTGGTGGCGATCTCGACAAACGGAGTTTCGGCAATCTGGGCCGAGATGTCTGCACGATCGGCGTTCGCCTGGGCCATGCTGTCCGCGACTTCAGCCCGGCTGGAATAGCCCAGCACCCCTTCGGTTGCCGAGTTGATCAGGGGCCATGCCGGATAGGCAATGGTGTAGGCCACCCCCCAAACGATCGTGATGTAGAAGGTCCAGAGCCACCAACGCGGGAGCGGGGTGTCGAGTTCTTGAATGCCGTCCCATTCGTGCTGAGTCGTAACGGTTCCAGTGACCTCGTCAGTGACCTTTTGCTGGTCAGGCGTGCTCATCAGGGGCCTCCGGGTCAGCATCATTGACAGGCAGTTCGTCGTTCCTAAGCGGGATACTCGCCAGATCAGCATGTTTCGCGCGCGAACCGGGTCGCAGCGTCCAAAGGATCTGGCCGACAAAGAAAGCCGTCATGGCAATCAGGAACCAACTGTCGGCAAACGCGCGCAGCCAGGTATAGGTTTCCATGTCTCTGCTCCTTAACGGTAGTTCGCCTCGGCCTCGTAGACCGAGAAGTCGACAAGCGTGCCCAGCATCTGCAGATAGGCGATCATCGCATCCAGTTCGGTGATCGCTTTCTGGCCATCGAAGTTGCGGACCTGTGCCTTTGGGTAGCGTTCCAGGAAGGCATCAAAGTCGTCGCTGTCGGGATCGACCTGTGTGCGGATATCGCGAAGCGCCGCGGCGATCATCTCGTCCGAGTAGGGGACGTTCACGGCCCTGTTGGCGCGTAGGTGAGCCGCGACGTTTTCATAGTCCAACGGCGTCTCGGCCAGCCACGGATAGGCGGGCATGATCGATTCCGGCACAAGCGCGCGCGGGTTCTCCATATGGAGAATGTGCCAGTCATCGGAGTAGCGGCCACCAACCCGCGCCAGGTCCGGTCCGGTACGTTTCGAACCCCATTGGAAGGGGTGATCGTACATGGACTCGGCGGCCAGGCTGTAATGGCCATACCGCTGAACTTCATCGCGCATCGGCCGGATCATCTGCGAATGGCAGGTATAGCAGCCTTCGCGGACATAGATCTGACGCCCCAGCAGTTCCAACGGCGAGTAAGGGCGCATTCCCGTGACCTTCTCGATCGTGTTCTGCAGGTAGAAGAGTGGGGCTATCTCGACGATCCCACCGATCGAGACCACGATCAGCGACAATATCAGCAGGACAGTCGCGTGCCGTTCGATCTTGCTATGGTGGCGCAGGATCTTCTGTGTCGTTGTGGATTGCGTTTGGTTAGCCACTGATTGCACCCTTGGCTGGGTTGTCATGGTCCAAATCCACACCGGCTATTGCTGCAAAGGCCTCGAGCGATTCAAGCGAGGCTGCTAAGTCGCGGATTTGACCTGAAAGATCGTCCGGGCAGCCCTTCGGAGCCTGAAAAAAGCTGCGGCAGAAGGCGCGGCCGGGTGTTCCTGCAAGGCGAATGGTCATCATCTGCTTTACTCCGCTGGAATGGCGAGGGGTCTGGGTTGGGCTTCGCGTCCCCGGATGGTCTGGTAGAGGTTGAAGACCATGATCAGCGCACCGGCCAGGTACATGACGCCGCCAAGACCGCGGACCACATACATGGGGAACTTGGCGCTAACGGTGTCGGCGAAGGAATTGACCAGGAAGCCATGAGCATCGGTTTCGCGCCACATCAGGCCTTCCATGATGCCGGTCACCCACATCGATGCGGCGTAGAGCACGATGCCGAGAGTCGCGAGCCAGAAGTGCCAGCTGACCAGGTTCAGCGAATAGAGCTGGGTGCGGCCCCAAAGGCGCGGGGTCAGGAAATAGAGCGCGCCGAAGGTGATCATGCCGTTCCACCCCAGAGCGCCGGAATGGACGTGGCCGATGGTCCAATCGGTATAGTGGGAAAGGCTGTTCACGGCCTTGATGGACATCATCGGGCCTTCGAAGGTTGCCATGCCGTAGAAGCCGACGCTGACCACCAACATGCGCAGCACCGGGTCGGTGCGCAGCTTGTCCCAGGCCCCTTGCAGGGTCATGATCCCGTTGATCATCCCTCCCCAGGACGGCATCCAAAGGATGACCGAGAACACCATGCCCAGCGTCTGCGCCCAGTCGGGCAGCGCGGTATAGTGCAGGTGGTGCGGCCCCGCCCAGATGTAGAGGAAGATCAGCGCCCAAAAGTGGATGATCGAAAGCTTGTAGGAATAGACCGGGCGTTCAGCCTGTTTCGGGACGAAGTAATACATCATCCCAAGGAAGCCGGCCGTCAGGAAGAACCCGACCGCGTTATGCCCGTACCACCATTGCAGCATGGCATCCTGCACGCCGGAAAAGGCCGAGTAGCTGGCCGAACCCAGGATCGATACAGGCATCGACAGGTTCCGCACCACGTGCAGCATCGCGACTGTGACGATGAAGCCCAGGAAGAACCAGTTTGCGACATAGATGTGTGGTTCCTTGCGATTGATCAGCGTGCCCAGGAAAACCGCGAGATATCCGACCCAGACGACCGTCAGCAGCAGATCGATGTGCCAGGCGAGCTCGGCATACTCTTTGCTTTCGGACCCGCCGAAAACGTACGAGGTCGCCGCCAACACGATGACCAATTGGTAGCCCCAGAAGACCCACCAGGCCAGATTGCCGCCCCAAAGCCGGGCCGCACATGTCCGCTGCACGATGAAGAGCGACGTACAGATCAATGCGTTGCCGCCAAAGGCAAAGATCACGGCTGACGTGTGCAGAGGGCGCAGCCGCCCGAAAGAGGTCCAGGGCAGATCAAAGTTAAGGGCCGGGATCGCCAGTTGAAAAGCGATGACCACACCCACCAGGAATCCGACGATCCCCCACCCGGCCGTGGCGATCACTCCGGCGCGGACCACATCGTCCATATATCCGGTCAGCAAATTTGCAGGTGCGTCTTTAGTTTCCCGCGTCATTGTCCATAGAAATGCCGCCGAGGCTGCTGCCATCAGAACCAGTGCATTCACGCGAAAGGCCAGATCATGCCCCCAGTTCGCGGCCAGGGCGCCCAGCACAATGATGGTTGCGAAGAATGCCAGTTTTAATGGTAGCGTCATGAACGTCCCTCCGGAGATGAATGAAACGTGCCCTGAATTGCGGCTCTCAACCTTGATCTGGATCAAACAGATCTGCGCTTGGTGGGTCGCAGTCCGGGGCTAAGCGTTGAAGCCCCAGACTCCTGGATGGGCCGACCAGGTTAGTGCGACATCAACACCGGGATGTGGCTTTTGGCGACAACGTCTCGGGTGATACCGCCCAGCAAAATCTCTGAAAATCTGGAGTGCTCGTAGGCCCCCATGACCAACAAACCTGCATCGGTTTCAGCACAGGTGTTCAGAATGATGTCTGCGGTTTTGATGCCGCCCGGGGGCTGGACATTCAATTTCGCGCTGATGCCGTGGCGGCTGAGATGTTCCAACACATCATGCCCGGGTTTGCGCACATCTTCTTCCTTGCCGACATGGAGAACAGTGATCTTTTGCTTGTCCTCGAGAAGATCCATCGCGTCGGACAGTGCCCGTGCGGCGGCCCGCTCACCATCCCAAGCCAGAACGGCGCCGCGACCCAGTTCGAACATTTCAAAGCTTATTGGGGCGATCATGACGGGCCGTCCGCTTTTCAGCGCCACATCATCGGGGAACGTGTCGTTATATGGCGTGGCATCATCGTCTGGCTGAGCAATGACAATGAGATCGTAGGCCCGGCCGATTTTTGCGATTACGGCGTTCGGGAACCCCATTTCACAGATAAACGAGGTCCTGACACCCTGTTCTTGCTGGTCAACGATCTCCTCAAACTCAGCCTTGCACCGGTTTTCTGAGTCCTTAAAGCCATCGTTTAGCTGCTCTAAAGCGGCTTCCGTCAGGTACGGTTGTACCTGAATACTGGTGTACGGCACTGCATGCGCGAAGACACAGCTGAGATGTGCATCATAGCGGCGCGCCAAGGCCGCTGCCAGTTTCACCGCCTGCTTTGCCCGGTCAGTTCCATTGAAACTGACGAGAATGTTCTTGATCGACATGAAGATCCTCCGTCCGGTCGCTCGGAAGGAAAATCCCGGATTCCATGCACACTTGCCTTGATCGAAATCAATCCACGAGACTAGGCGGTCATATCTTGGTAGGTGCCGTCTTGATCTGTGTCGGCCAGAATTCTCAATGCTGCGATATCGGTCAATTTCGCCGCGCGATTGCCGGAGAGTTCGATCAAGCCTTTCTTGCGAAGCCCGGTAAACTGCCGGCTGACGGTCTCTATCGTCAGACCCAGGAATTCGGCGATTGCCTCCCGCGTGAGGGGGATTGGTACCTCGAGCCCATTGGCAACGGACACGTTTTCCAAGGCCGACGCGCGCCGGGCGAGGATCATAAGAAAACTAGCAAGCTTCTCGGCGGCTGTTTTCCGGCCCAAAAGCAACATCCATTCGCGTGCTGCATCCAGCTCGTCCAGCGTCATTTCCAGCAGGCGGCGTTCCAGATTGCCGTTATGGGCCAGCATCTTTTCAAACTTTGTCCGATGGAACAGGCACATCTGGACCCGTGTGACCGCGACCGCGTCATATGGTGCAATGGGGCGCAGTGGGCGGCCTATGAAATCTGATGGGAACAACAGTCCCACCATTTGCCGGCGCCCGTCCTCCAGCGTCTTCTGAAGGGCGACAACGCCATCAATGATGGAACCCAAGGTCTTTGTGTTGTCGCCTTCGCTTACGATGTCCTGACCGGGCTCGAATGTCTGGTAGAACTTGGTTTCCTCGAGAACCGCCAACTCGGCAGGGGTAGAGTAGCTGCACACCGCGCGATGCCGGATCGCACAGTCCGAACAGCAATTCGGCTTATACCCTAAGTCTGGTGTCGACTTTTGCACGATCCCGGTCACCTGATCAGATCCTCTTTAACAAAGCCTGGCGAAGTACGCGCAGTCAACGGTTCAGACGGCATTTATGATGCCTTTGACCTGGATCAAAGTGGCCACATGCAGAAATGCTATCAATCCACCCATCCTGGCCGAGGGTCAAACGAGGGTCCAGATGACTGAAACTATAAGTGCGCCACCGGTGCCCCGGATTAAACTGATTTCGGGTGACAACATCCGTGCCGCATTGCGGCAGGGTCTTTCGGATTTTCAACGCGCACCAGGATACGGGTTGTTCTTTGGGCTGGTCTTTTCGCTGGCCGGGATCGCGATTGCTGCGGCGCTATATCAGGGTAACGCGGGTTATTGGGTTTTTCCGATTGCCGCCGGATTTCCTCTGATCGGCCCCTTCGCCGCGGTTGGGCTATACGAGGTATCCAGGCGCCTTGAGGCCGGTGAACCGCTATCCTGGCGCGCAGTCCTACTGGCGGGATTTCGGCACATGAACTCTCAATTGCCGTTGTTCGCTGTCTTTTCCGTATTTGCGTTCCTGGTCTGGATTGTTTTGGCCCGCGTGATTTTCGCGGTCTCTTTCGGCACCAGCCCTGTCACGAACATCATGACGTCCTTCGATGTCTTCTTTACCGGGCCCGGCATCACAATGCTGATCATAGGCACAAGTGTCGGTGCAGCTTTGGCAACGCTGCTGTTCGCAGTTTCGGTTGTTGGCGTGCCGCTGCTGTTGGATCACGACATTGATGTTGTCACAGCTATGATAACCAGCGTTCAAGCCTCGATCGAAAACGCCAAGACAATGGCCGCTTGGGGGGGCCTGATCGCGATCTCGGTTGTCGTCGGCATCTTGCCACTGTTTTTGGGCATGATCCTGGTGTTTCCGGTGCTGGGCTTTGCCTCTTGGCATTTCTATCGGAGCGTTATCGAAGTCGGCACTGATCCGCCTGGTTAAGCGAAGGCGGTTTGATCGCCGGATGCCGATCGCAATTTCTTTGGCACTGCAAACACGGGCTGGTTGCCGGCGCAAAACAGCGCGAGTTCCCTGGTCTTCTGGATTCCGGGCTGCCGGTGATGGAGCCGGAGCCGCGGCGGCCTACTCGGTCGCAGGGTGCGGTGCGCGCCGTTGTTTCGAGGTTTTTCCGATGCCAGGGTTGAAGCTGTTGGTCGGATCCAACTCTTCGTAGAAGTTCGCCAGAGCTGGCTTCGCCTCGTAGAGGTGGCCCACATTATGCTCGGCCGGATATTCGGCCCCGCGTTTGTCCAGCAGCGCGAGCATGGCCTGTTTGACCTTCTTCGGATCAGCCCCTTTCCGCACCACGTAGTCCTGATGGAAGACGTGGCAGAAGAAGTGGCCGTAGTAGAGCTTGAGCGTGATGTCCTGCTCGATCTCAGGTGTCAGAACTTCGAACCATTCCTGGTCGTCGCGGCGTAGTGCGATGTCGAGGGCCAGGATGTCCTCCACCTCGCCCGCGTGGCACACCCCATAGCGCGCCGCGGCCCCGGCGGCAGCAAAGCGGTGCAAACTGGCTTTCTTTGCCTCGGACGCGGTGCACAGGAACCAACCGTCGGCCCCGATAATTTCGTTCAACAGTGCTTCGGTCTGTTCGGTTGCGCTGCCGCTCACCTTTAGGATCAAATGATGTTCGAACCGGTCGCGATATTGCAATAGGCGCTTGGGCAGTGCCTCGGGCAAGAGACGGGTCAGACCTTGCATGACCCGATCGACCAGGTTTTTCGGCAGGAAAGGTACCCGGTTCAGCACGCCATCGGTTTTGCCCTTCCATTTGAAGATGAACGGCAGCCAATCCGTGCCAAGCCAATGGATCAGCAGCAGTGTGTCTTTGCCGTATTTGTGCGCGACATCGAAAAGAGGCCGGTGCACATACTCACCGCAGATTGGTAACTCTTCATACTCGGTCAGAATACGCCGGCGCAGGGCCGTCAGATCCGCGGGATCGTTGGTCCCGAGGTAGTAGACACGCTCGCCTTCGATGGCGGCATAGGTGTCGAGCCGCACCGCGAAGACGACCAGCCGACCGGCGGATCCGGAAGTCTCGAACAGCCGATCCGGATCGGCATTGTAGCGCGATGGGGTCGAGGCACTGACATCGCGGACCTTCGCAGCGTAGCCGTCATCCGAGGCGCGACCGACGTCGTCATGGACATCCGCTTCGGTGAACTCGCCTCTTTCCAGACGGCCCAAGATCTCTTCCGGCGTGTCGCCGAGGTCGATGCCAAGGTGGTTGATCAGCCGCAACACGCCATCCCGATCCACTTGCGCATAGATCGCAAGCTCGGTGTAGGCAGGACCGCGCTGCGTCAATGAACCGCCAGAGTTGTTACATACGCCCCCGACGATCGAAGCACCAATGCTGGATGAGCCGATGACAGAATGCGGCTCGCGACCCAGTGGTTTTAAGAGCCGCTCCAGCTTGTAGAGGGTCGCACCTGGATGGCTGATGATCTGATGCCCGTTCTTAAGCACTTGGATCTTGTCGAGGCGGAGCGTGTTGATCACTACAACTGGCCGGTCATAGGTATCTTTTGGGGTCGAGCCCTCGGTCAGCCCGGTGTTCGCGGCCTGTGTGATCACAATGCGATTGTGGTCGACGCAGGCTTGCACCAGACGCCAGAGCTCGATCAGGCTACCAGGCTCCACCGCCGCTTCAGCCTCACCCCCGCCGGAACGCCAGCCCTTGCGGAACCGGGTCAGTGCCGCCTCGCCGGTGTGCACATATCGCTGTCCAACGATCGTGCGTAGCGTATGGATAAATTCCGCGTCGGTCATATGTGATCCTTCAATCGTAAGATTGCCTGACCAGTCCCAGAGAGCAATGTGGCACAACAGCCACCATGGTTTTCTGCGTCTATGTTCAACGCCTTTTGCTGTTCCTTTCTAAACCTCTGTGGGTCCAATCTTCACCGCCGCTTGCCGTGGATTGGCGCATGCACGGAAACGAGGCCGCCAAGTGCTGACTAGCGATCTGAATCGGGTGATGCTTCCCCCTGGAAACGTCTTCGGTAGTCGTGCGGCGCAACACCCAATGTCCGAAGAAATGACATGCGCATCCGTTCATCGCTTCGGAATCCACAAAGTTCAGCCACGCGCACTATGCTCTGATCGGTTTCTTCGAGATATCGACGGGCGGCTTCGACGCGCATCGCCTCGACTGTCTTGGCTGGCGTCGAGCCGGTCGATGCCAGGTATTGCCGGGCGAAGTTCCTCGGGCTCATGCCAACGCGATCTGAAAGTACTTCGACGCGTAGATCATTCCCGAGATTATCTTGCAACCAGGCATGGAGCTCATCAAAGCGGCTCGCCTTGTCCAAAACCTGCGTATGAAGCGTGGCGCTGAATTGATCTTGGCCCCCTGGTCTGATTGCGAAGACGACAAGGTCCCGCGCAAGAGAAAGCGATGTTTCTCGCCCGAGGTCCTCGCGAACCAGAGCGAGCGCCAGGTCAATTCCAGCAGTCACCCCGGCAGATGTCCACACATGCCCATCGCGGACAAAAATTGGATTGGTGTCAACACGAGCCGCGGGATGAACGCGGGCTAAGTCATCGCAATATTGCCAGTGCGTGACTGCCCTGCGGCCATCAAGAAGCCCTGCTGCGCCCAGTATGAATGCGCCAGTGCAAATCGACGCGACACGTCTTGACGACCCAGCAAGTTCCCTGACGGCGTTGACCAAACGTGCATCTCGTGATGCGGCTTGTGCGCCCTGGCCACCGACCACAACAAGGGTATCGACATAGTTGCGCCAATCAGAGGCAGGCTCGGAACGAAGGCTAACAGGTGTGTCCGTGTTCACTTCGTTTCCGTCCACGGAAGTCAGCGCCGTCCGGTAAGCGGGTGCTGCGCCACCGGGGCGTCTTGCGTCGTTGAAGACCTGCATGGGCCCAGCGAGATCCAGAAGCTTGATGCCAGGATAGATGAAAAAGACAACGTTTCTGGGTTCGGCAGTATTCTTGGGCATATTGTCATTTCTGCCAAATCGAATGTGGCTAGTCTAGGCATCCATCAAAGGAATTTCTCATTCTGAAGTGAGGCTCTTCACATGGCTTACAAACTGATGATCAGCGAATATGCCTATTCGGATGACTCGATGAGGTGCTGGCTGGAAATGGACGCTTTCGGCATCGATTTCCGTCCCAGCTACGTCCCACTGAATTCCGATGAATACTCGGATACGCTGTCTAAGCACGCGCCGGCGATATCGCTGCCCATTCTGCTGACCAATGCGGAGGAGGAGGATTTTATCTGGGAGAGCGCTGCTGCAGCCGAAACTCTTGCCGAGCGTCACCCGGATTCCGGGCTTTTGCCTGAGGCAGCAGACATAAGAGCGACGGCTCGGGCGCTATCTGCACGCGCGAGACACGGCTTCTCATCGCTTCAAGCACTGCCGATGAACCTGCATGCTCGGTATCAAGGCTTCGTTCCGAGTCAATCCGAGCAAGAAGATGCAAATGAAGTCATTAAGCTTTGGGAATGGGCGTTGGCGCACTCAAACGGACCCTTTCTTTGCGGGCGGACTTTCTGCACTGCGGATGCTGCGTTCGCACCCATCACCGCCCGGTTTGTCACCTATGGGTTCGAGATGACCGAACCGGTGAAAGCCTATGTCGAGGCCATCTATGCCCATCCATCTTTTCGCCGTTGGCATGCGTGCGCGGATGCTCAGCTAAAGAGAATTGATGATCTGCATCGCGATCTACCTTCGGGAGACAACAAGGACTGGCCGCGCAGGCCGATTCTGCCTGCGAAGCCCTATGACGGCGATGTGACTGATGCCATCAACAAGTCCTGCCCTTACTCTGGCCTACCAATTGTGGAGAATTCACTGGCCGAGATCGACGGCCAGATTATCGGCTTCTGCAATCAGTTCTGCTGTCGCCGGGGAATGGCGGATGCAGAGAGTTGGCCGACCGTCATGGCCATTATGGATCGACCGAACTAGCAAGCGGATACAGTGACGGATTTGCTGGCGGTGCCTTCGGTTCCGGTGGTTTTTAGCACCGGAACTCTTGGTACGCTGGAGCTAGGCTGATCGGTGAAACTTCGGTGACAGATGTTCAGTTAGTGCCAACACCGGGGGATAGCATTGTGGAGAGGGGATCGCGGTGATCGAAGATGTTTCGCAGCGGCGCACTGCTTTTGGGCCGAGCCGCCGAAAGCCCGATAACGTGGAACGTCGGCGGGCGCTCCGCCAAATATCGAAGACACCCGCAATCCTGGCGATACCCTCAGTCACTGGCACATAAAGTGAAGTCCAACACCAATTTACCGCCGCAAAGGATCCTCCTTGGAGTATCCCTAATCCTCGCGGCTGCCTTCACCATATCGGTTCAAGACGTTGTATTTAAGGTCTTTAGCAGCGAGATGACGTTGTGGCAGATCTTCGCCCTCCGAGGTTGCCTCGCGGTGCCGGTGTTGTTTGCAATTGCAATGTCACGCGGCGTTCTAAGGGTAGCGACGGGAAAATGGTTGCTGCTCCGGTCTTTGTTCATCACCAGCACGTTTCTCGCGTTCTACGCTGCGATCCCGTTCTTGAGCCTCTCCACGGTTGGCGCCGCAAACTACATAGCGCCGATCTTTGTGACTCTTCTGTCTGCCTATGTGATCAAAGAGCCGGTCCGGTGGCTAGGTTGGGTGGGCGTACTGATCGGATTCGCGGGTGTGCTTGTTCTGTTGCAACCAGGAACCGATGCATTCTCGGCTTGGGCCCTGCTGCCAGTCCTTGGCGCAGCATTCTACGCCCTTGCACACATCATCACCCGTGCAAAATGCCAGGAAGTCCCCCTTGCGGCCATCGCACTTTCTCAGAATGTGGTGATGCTACTGGCTGGGATGTTGGTCAGTTTGGTGCTCATCGGTGTGCAGCCTCAAAGGGCTTTAATCGATGCCCATCCTTATATCTTCGGCGCGTGGTCAACCGTGGAAGCCCAAGACTGGTTGATCCTGGCAGTCCTGGCTGGGTTTTCCATCGGAATCGCGATTTTGCTGGCTGGCGCCTATCAGGCCGCGCCGCCGGCCGTCATCTCGACGTTTGAGTACAGTTATCTGATCTTTGTTGCAGCCTGGGATGTCTTATTCTTTGGTCTCACTTTGAGCCTCGCGACCGTGACCGGGATGATCATGATTGTGGCGGCTGGCCTACTGGTATTGCGCAGCAAGTCGCAACGGTGAGCGAATTCGCAAGAACCGGGTCGATTGGTTCTGCCGGTTCCTCGAGAATGAGAGCCGATGCCAATTAGGAGATGTCCGGTCATGGATTTCCAAATCAAATCTCTTCCCGCGAGTGAGTTCGCTTATCTGTTCGATTTGTCAGACGACGAATTGAAAACGCGAAAAGCGGTCCGACAGGTCGTCGCTGAGAAGCCGGGGACACCATGTCGAGTAAGCATGCAAGACGCCGACGTCGGTGATACGGTGATCCTCGTCAATTACGAACACCAGCCCGAAACCACCCCCTATCGAGCATCCCATGCGATCTTTGTTCGGGAGGGTGCCGAGCAAGTCCAACCTAGTGTCAACGAGGTGCCCGATGTCATCCAGTCGCGCTTGATCTCGCTCCGATGTTTTGATGAAGACCACATGATAACCCACGCTGATGTGCTGCAAGGCGCCGTGCTTTCATCGGCCCTATCGAAAGTGTTCGATGATGATCGGATCGCATACGCCCACATACACTACGCGAAACCAGGCTGCTTCGCGGCGTCAGTTCATCGGGCAGGCTAACCGCCGGCGCAATGTTCAAGGTCGAGCTCGGGCTACACGTGGTTTGGCGGTGATCCGCCAAGGAAGAGAAGGGCTAGGCCAGTTCTACTGCGAACGGGTCCACCGATGCATCTCGGTGCCAAGTATATTCGGTGATACGACTAACCTCCTCCGCCGCATCCTGACCCAGTAGTTTGGCAATAACGGCCAGGGACATGTCCATACCGGCCGACACTCCAGAGGAGGTGAAGAATTTACCATCCTCTACCCACCTTGCGCGTGGGACCCAGGTCACATTTGAACCAAACTGACTTACCCAATCGAAAGCCCTTTTATTCGTCGTCGCGCGGTGACCGTCCAAAAGGCCGTTGCGCGCCAAAAGACCAGAGCCTGTGCAAACGCTGGTTATTAACTCGGCGGTCAGGGACTGGGCCTTTAGCCAGGCATCGACTGCTGGCCGGGCGTTCTGAATCGGTGTCCCACGCCCGCCCGGAACAAGAAGCAGGTCATAGGATAACGGGTCATCGACGGTACGGTTGGGGACGATCGTCTGCCCATGTCGAGTTTTAAGCGGTGCATCGGTTTCAGCCACTAGCGCAATTTCGAACTCTGCCTCCAGTGTGCCGAACATCTCCAACGGGCCGAACAGGTCCAAGGTTTCGACATCCTCAAAAACAAGGGCGCCGATCCGCCGTTTCGATGATTCAACCATCGATGGCCGACCAAATGAGATCAGGCTTCAAAGACCGCTTGCCCGCAGTTGGTGGTTGATCCTCGTCGCCGATTTTTCGTTTTGGTTGCAGCGTTAGATTCAAGGTGTTCCCGCCGTGTCTAATAAGCCGCAACTGGTTACCACGGCTTGAGTTGATGCAAATGACAACATGCCCTGATTTCCTGCCAAAGCTGGGCCGGGTGCTAGCTTCGATTGTAATCGTTCTTCCGGGCCTGCTCTCCGCATCAAAGGACAGACAGCGGCATGCTTCAGGCCACTTCTGCGAGTTCAACGTCACTACGCGACCAGAACGAGGCAAGGTTCGGAACGCCAATCCGACTGTCATTTCGAGACGTGCGTTGATTGTGTTCACCCGGTTGCACATCGATGCCGACGATGTCACCGGGACGAATGCCGTATACCTCGCGGAACGCCCTAAAGAAGTAACTTTGATCCCAGAAACAATAATCTTGCGCGACAGATTTGATGATACCTCGGCGCTCTTCCGAGGTGCTCAGTTCCCGATAGATCGCACGAAGTCTTTGATCGCGGATGTAACGCGCAACGCCTCCAACCTCCTCGAACGCCCGATACGTCGACGATCGTGACGCGCCGAAATTCTGCATCACCGACTCGATACCTAAATCCTCGTCTTTGAGGTTTCGGCGGATATATCGTTTCATGACATCTGCGCGCACTTCGGCGATTGCCGCCCAAGAGGTGTCATCAATCTCGGTCGTCGTCAGCAAACCGCGAACCAGCCCAGTCAGTGTGGCTTCGATAGAGGCGGCGTCTTTTGCCTGGGTTGTCGGCAGAGTTTCGAACAAAGAGCCGAACGTATCAATGAGAAGCCTGCCGGCCCAATGGCTCGCCGGAATTGAGTCCAAGGACCGGTGCTTGTGCGGTTCATAATCAATGGCGTCGTAAGGAATGCGCAAAGAAAGCGTCGTACCATTGCAACATGGACGCAGCACGTTGTTGGCCTGCATTACATTGAGTGCGCCTGGCCTTTGATGCAGTTCGGTATCGCCGCTTTTGGCCCAAACCTCGCCATCTAGAACAACCCGCAAGAACAGAGTATCGCCCACAGCGTGTTCGGCGCGTTTAGACGAGGCTGCAATCAGAGCAGAGTTTTGGAACTTCGCGGCTGAAAGATCGCCAATGCGCCATGCCGTCAAATTCAACCGGAGACCACCGCATTCTGGAACTGTGCCACCTCCAAACGCCGAAGCTGTGTCGTAGTGATATAGTCCCTCGCTAAACTCGTTCACGGCGTCCAGACGGTCCTTTGCGTCATAAGCCTCCGAGTCGAACCACAAGCAGGGCAACATATGCCTTTGATTGGCTGGGTAATTTTTCTGAGCTTCAAACATCACGTCTCGCTTTGGGGTCGTCCAAACCCGGATTAACTTTCCGATTGTATTAAACAGCAAACGTGCCCAGGCGATGATCCGTAGGATTACGTATTCCACCGTTCATCCTGCAAAGGCACGGTAGCCAATCTGCACTGCGAGAAGCGGTTTCTGTGCGTTTTGCAAAAACTCGGCCATCTGCGCGCTAAAATTTGAGAATGTCCTCACGGCAACAGAAATTGACATCCGTGTCTGTAGCGGCGCGAATGCTTACGAGAAGAGGCGCGCATTTGTGCAACTGATGTGAATTAGGCAATCCGAACGGAGGTGCGTTACAGTATGAACACCTCGCGACCTGGAAGGCGGATCTCGCTGCTTCTGCGTCTGGCCGTCACAATTGTGGGGCTTCAGTGCGTTGCTGTGCTGACAGTCGTGCTTTTCAGCTATGTCTCGTCCGAGCAAGCGTTGCTGCGGCAGTCGCGTGAACTTTTGCAGAAAGATGGGATGAATGTCGTCGAGCGGGTAAAGGCGTTTATGGACCCAGCGCGCCAAAGCATCGGCTTGGCGAAACGGTTATCCGAAAACGACGTCCTCAGTCTCTCCAATCCTGCCGAGTTAGAGAGTTTTCTATTCCGCCAATTGCAGATCGGTCCGCGCCTTTCGGGGATGTATTACGGCGATATTGACGGCAATTTCGTCTATGTGATGCGGGAGGCAGAGGAAGGGACGTATCGGACAAGGGTCATTAGAGCAGAAGACGACCATCGGACTGCCAGCCTCATTTATCGAAACGATCGATACTCAGTATTGCGGACCGAAAAAGATCCGGATGATACGTACGATCCGCGTAAGAGACCTTGGTTCCAGGATGCGAAGGACACAGGAAGCCGGGTTTGGACAAAGCCCTATATCTTCTATTCTTCTCAGCAGCCCGGCATTACCCTCTCGACACCCGTCTTTGACGGCCAAAAGAGGCTAAGAGGTGTATTCGGCGTCGATCTCGAGATTGATGAACTCTCTGTCTTCTTATCAGAAATTTGGCCTCAAAATGCCGGGGCCGCTATGATCGTCAACCACGCAGGCGACGTCGTCGCGTATCCCAGTTTCCGATATATTGCCCGCGGCGACGACGGATCCGAACGAACTCTGATTAACATTGCGGACCTGCAAGATCCGCTCCTCAGGCCTTTGGTTTCCCGGCTCGAGGATGAAGAACCACCTGCCGCGATTCGACCGCGCAACTCAGAGTTTAAGTTCGAAGGGCAACGTTATGTATCCCGCTTCGTGCCTATAGGTGATCGGGAACTGCCTTGGTTGATCGCCGTCTTCGCGCCAGATGAGAATTTCATTGGTGTGGTCAAAGACGACCGCGTCCGCGCGATTTGGTTCGCGTTTGCTGTTGCCTTCACGGCTGGACTTATCGGCGTATTTTTCGCCAATCGTATCAATCGGCCCCTGCGCGTTTTTTCTAAGCGAACCAAGATGATTTCTGAAGGGAAGGCTGCGCCAGACGATGGGATCAGCGTGCCTTATGCCGAGTTGAAAGATGCAGGCGATACAATCTTGCACGAAATTCAGCAGCGCAAATTGGTCGAGCAAATCTACGGCCAGACCTTTGAATTGGCGTCGCGCGGTATGGTCCAGATCGAGCCAAAAACAGGTCGTTTCCAGCGCGTGAACGCTCAGTTCGCTGATATGACCGGTTACACGGTCGAGGAATGCGTCAGCTTGAGTATCAGTGACTTGCTTCATTCGCATGAGGCTGAGCTTGCAGAGACATTCAATGAGGCAATTTTCTCAGAGTCGGAGTTCGCGACCGAGAATCAGTTTCGCCGAAAAGATGGAACTGACGTCTGGTTGCGCATGGATGCCATCTTAATTCGCGATGCTGCCGGGGCGCCGTTGCATGCGGTGGCGATGGTTGATGATGTAAGTGAGACGCGTAAGTCGAAGCTGCGTGTCGCAACACTGAAACGGGAACTCTCGCATCTGGCTCGGGTGAACATGATGGGAGAAATGGCCTCGGGCCTCGCACACGAATTGAACCAGCCTCTTACTGCGATCATCAACAACGTGGATGCAGCGCAGATGATGCTTGGAAAGGCCGATCAAACAGACGCTGAACTGCACGAAGCTTTGGGTGATGTCGAACGTCAAGCCCGTCGTGCAGGGGATATAATCAAGACGCTTCGGGATCTTGTCAGAAAGGACCCGGGCCGAACCGAAGCGTTCAACCTGATTGATCTGACAAATCAGGTGATCAGTCTCACAACACGGGATCTCCGCGAAAACGCCGTCACTGTGGATGTTCAGTCACGACCATTGCCGAATGTAGAAGGCAACCGCACCCAAATCGCGCAAGTTCTGGTCAACCTGCTTATGAATGCGATCAGCGCCATGGCGGATGCCCGATGCAAGCGCCGGCACATCGTGTTGGAGTTCAAGACTAATAACGGTAGTGCTCTTGTGTCGATTACAGATACCGGCCCCGGCATCGCTGACGACAGACGCCTCTTCGATACGTTCGAGACGCAGAAGCCCGAAGGCATGGGTCTCGGTTTATCGATATGCCGTTCGATCATTGAAGCGCATGGTGGCAGAATTTGGCATGATAGCGCGCCTGGTCAGGGTGCAAGGTTCCTATTTACCGTCCCACTCGCTAAAGCTCGTGAGGAGGCAGCGGGGTGACCCAACAAAGCCAGACGGTCTTCATCGTCGAAGATGACGATGATGTTCGAAGCTCGCTCTGCCGCGCCCTGTCGCTGCATGGCTACGTGAGCGAAGGTTTTTCGGATCCGTTGGACTTTTTGAACACATTTGATGGATCAGCACCGGGCTGCATTGTTCTGGATTACGGATTACCGGGGGTCAACGGTCTGGACCTGCAGAAGTGGCTGATCGAGCGGCAGATCAGCACCCCGATCATCTTCATTACTGGCCACGGTGGGGTCCCGGAATCAGTCCGTGCGATACAGGCTGGCGCCATCGATTTCTTGGAAAAGCCTTTCAAGATCAGCATTTTAATACAAAGGATCGACACGGCATTCGGCCTTGATGCTCAGTTCAGGGCCGAACAGAAACAACGGAGCCGTCGCACAACACTGCTCAATAGCCTGACCGAGCGCGAGGCAGAAGTGCTGTATTTTGTACTAGAGAACCCCTCAACCGTCTCGAGCAAAGAAATCGCAAGAGCCCTGGCAATAAGCCCCCGCACAGCCGAAATTCATCGTGCCCGACTGCTTCAGAAGTTGGACGTGAACTCGTTAGTCGAGCTTGTAGCTATATACAGCAGCAGCGAACGGGACACAGGGCTGCGTAATACGGGTAGAGGCGATCAATCGCTGCCAGAGCCTGATCCGCGGAAAAGTTTCGAATAGCGCATTCGCCATGAAATGCTGGCTTTGTATTTGGCCAGAAAGGCAAACTTGAGAGCGACACCTTCGGTCAGCGCCCAGAGCGGTCCGGCACCCATCAAGATGGTCGTTCGCAATCCCAGTCAGCGAACTCACTGCTCGTAGTTTTAGATGCATTGCGGATGGCTTTCTTCATGGAAGCCAGTCGCTCAGTGGACTTGGCACTGCTGTCGTTAAACTCAGATGGGGCCGTCAGCACTGGGGGCGCATTGGCGACTGCAACCGGCAGCCCGACAAAAACCGACTGCCCATGGGGAATAATCTGCAGCTCTTAGACGTTGGTGATCAAAAGACAGCGAAAACCGTCGCTGCATGATTCAGCTAAGGGAGAAGCATAAATGGAATTCGACAACAGCAGAACTCGTGAGTCAGAGGGTGAGCATGCACAAACCGAAAGCGCCGCAAATTCTGGCAGACGTGGATTTCTGACGACGACCGGGTTGGCAAGCTTGGCGGCGATCGTGGGCACATCGATCCCATTCGGCCGCAATTTACCGGTTGGATTTGTGCCTGCGGCGTTGGCGGATGAAGTGCTTGCGGGAAAGGACGGCCTTACGCTGTTGAATGACCGCCCGGTCAATGCAGAAACACCGCCGGAACTGCTCGACGACGCGATCACGCCAACCAATCGCCACTTCATCCGGAACAATGGCATCCCACCTGAGGATGTGGACGCCGAAGCTTGGACCTTGACGATCGACGGTTTCGTAGACACTCCGATGACCATGACCGTTGCCGATCTGCGCGCCAATTTCGAAGTCGTCACTATGGCGCTGACCTTGGAGTGCGGCGGTAATGGACGCAGCTTCTTTGACCCGCCGGCCAAAGGCAACCAATGGACCTATGGCGCTGTTGCTTGCTCGGAATGGACGGGGGTGCGCCTGAAGGACGTGCTGGAAAAGGCCGGCGTTCAGTCCAACGTGGTGTACACGGCGCATTACGGTGCCGATGAGCACCTGTCCGGCGACCCGGACAAACTGCCGATTTCGCGCGGGGTGCCAATCGCCAAGGCGATGACCGACAACGTATTGATCGCTTTCGAGATGAACGGCGCGCCGCTGCATCCAATGAACGGCGCGCCGCTGCGTCTGGTGGTTCCGGGATGGCCCGCGTCCACGGGCCACAAATGGCTGACCCGGATCGAGTTGCGCGATATCGTGCATGATGGGCCGAAGATGACGGGCAAAGCCTATCGCGTACCGAACCGCAAGGTATCGCCGGGCGAAAAAGTCGAAACCGAGGACTTCGTCATCATCGAGCGGATGCCGGTGAAGTCGCTGGTCACCTTCCCGGCCAATGGCGCAGAGGTTGGCATGGAGACCGAGGTGCGCGGCCATGCCTGGTCCGGGGACCGCGAGATCGCTAAGGTCGATATCTCGTTCGACTTTGGCGCGACCTGGCAAGCCGCAGACCTGGATGCACCTGTCAACTCAGGTGCCTGGCAGAACTGGCGGGCTACTGTGAAGCTGCCGCAGGCCGGGTACTACGAGGTCTGGGCCAGGGCCACGGACAGCGAGGGCGAGATGCAGCCTTTCGCAATCGACTGGAACCCGAAGGGTTATCTGAACAACACAATGCACCGCGTAGGACTGCGCGTTTCATGAGCGAAAGGGCGGCTCTGATGGGCCGCCCAAAGCCACTTTGATTGAGGACACCCTTGAAAAATCGAAAAGTTGGAATCGCATTGCGATCGGTTCCGTTTCTAACCTTGGCATTCGCCGCCGCTGTGGCGGTGAGTTTGATGCAATTTTCCGGCTCTCGCTCGGCCCACGCTGCAGCGACGGAAGACGATGAAAATGAGTATGGTGTCCTGTTGGCCGCGCCAGGGGTTGAGGAAACCTTTGCCTATTGTTCGGGATGCCACTCTGAACGGATCGTGGCGCAGCAAGGCCTGACCCGCGACGGCTGGATCGAGATATTAGAATGGATGGTCGAAGAACAGGGAATGGGCGAAATTGAAGAGCCTGACCTAACGCTCATTCTCGACTATCTTGCTACACACTACAACGAAGATAGGCCAAACTTTCCTCGTTCAAAAAGCAACTGAGAGACCGGGCTGGGTCAAGCACAGTTCGTAGCGTTCTGCGTCGCTTCGCGCAGTGCCAGGACCGCTTCTTCTTCAATCGCCCGGCGTGTCTCTTGCTGCAAATACGCGGCGATGGCCGAAAATTTGCCTGCATCCATTCCGCTGGCGACGATGGCAAAGTGGTGATCGTCGATCTCCCACTGAAGAACCTGCAGATCGGATTGAGCCGGGATCTGCGCTGGCTCGGCCATGGTCAGAATGGTCAGGCGGCACCCGTTCTGGCCGGCGTAATGGGCCGCAGTTCCAATATCCGTCTCGCGGCTTGCCACATAAGTCAGATTTGCCGCACCGAGATCGGGAAGGGTCGACCGCGTAGCGACCGGATGCACCGCCCCTGGATTGACGGAAAAAGACTGATCCAGAAACGCCTGGTGGATCGCGGGCACGCCTTCGGTTTTTTCGGGCCAAGACAGCACTGCCGCCACAAGAAGCGAAGCCGCTACGGCTGCAGCGACGAACCACTTTGGGCGATTGTTTTCGGCCTTGGACGGTACAAGCGGCTCGACTGTTGCAGGCCTCAGCGCGGATAGACTTCTGGACACGCTCTTTACTCGATCCAAGTGTGCCGCCAGTTCGGGTTCGTTCCTCAGCCGTGCTTCGAACTCTTTGGCGTCTTGCAGGTCCAACTCACCATCATGATAGGCGTTGGCCAACTCCCAGTCTTTGTCACTCATTGCCAGCTTCACACCCGCTTACTTGCCGCCGAACTGTTGTCGTCGCGGCCGACCAATTCCAAAAGCGCCTTTCTGGCGCGGCTGACACGGCTCATCACCGTGCCCTTAGGAGCTTCGATGACCCGAGCGGCTTCGATGTATTTCAGACCCATCACATCGACAAGAAAAAGGATCTCTTTGAATTCTGGTTTCAGTTTTTCATAGGCGAGGCGCAGCAAGACATCATTCTCTCGGTCCGGTAAACTGCTGCCGTCACTAGATAAACGTGCTTGGGCAGTAGAATATTCCCGCCGGACCCTGTGTTTTCGAAGCTCGTCATAAAAAAGGTTCCGGACAACACGGAACATCCAAGGTCGCAGATCGGCCAAGTCCTTAGGTCGGGTATCGGAGCGTAACGCCCGTTCAACCGCGTCCTGCACAAGGTCCTCTGCTTCTATGGTCGATAGACATATCGAGCGCGCATAGGCCCTGATTTCCGGCAAGAGAACTTCAATGTCTGTCACGTTGACCATCCGTCGACATTGCCGCACGTGTCGACGTGGGTCAAAGCGGTTTTGACGGGTTCCCGGAATTCGGCTGACATGGTGGATTTGGGGTGCGCGGCCAACCCACAACTGATCTAGAGACATCCGTTAAAGCCAAAGGCCTTAGGAGACCTCTAGCTTGATTGAGACCTTGCCCAGTGCTGAGCAATATCGATGCGGCGGGCAAACCACACATCTGTATGGCCTTTGGCATAATCCATAAAGCGACGCAGGGCCGCGATGCGCCCGGGCCGCCCGACCAGGCGGCAATGCAGCCCGATGGACATCATCTTCGGCGCGCCTTCCTGGCCCTCGCGATAAATCTCGTCGAAACTGTCCCTCAGGTAATTCTCGAATTGCTCGCCAGCATTGAACCCTTGCGGTGTTGCGAAGCGCATGTCGTTCGCGTCCAGCGTATAGGGCACCACCAATTGCCGCCGCCCGCCGATTTCTAGCCAATAGGGCAAATCATCGGCGTAGCTGTCGGCAACATAGTCGAAGGACCCATCCTCGGCAATCAGGCGCACGGTGTTCATCGAACAGCGGCCTGTATACCAGCCCCGCGGCGGCGATCCTGTGACACGGGTGTGGATCGCCTTGGCCTCTTCGATATGGGCACGTTCCTCGTCTTCCGGCATCGACCGGTATTCGATCCACTTCAACCCGTGCGAGGCGATTTCCCATCCGGCCTCGACCATTGCCTTGACCTGGTCGGGGCTGCGTTCCAAGGCCGTAGCCACGCCGTATACGGTGACTGGAATGCCCATGCCTGTGAAAAGCCGATGCAACCGCCAGAACCCGGCGCGCGAGCCGTATTCGTAAATCGACTCCATGTTCCAATGACGCTCGCCCTCCCACGCGGCGGCCCCGACGATTTCAGACAAGAAGGCTTCCGAGGCTGGATCCCCATGTAGGATGTTGTTCTCCCCACCTTCCTCGTAGTTGATGACGATCTGTACGGCGATTTTGGCACCGCCAGGCCATTTCGGGTCGGGTGGCGTGGCGCCGTAGCCTTTCAGATCGCGGGGATATTCGGTCATCGATATGCTCCCTAAACGGCCTTCAATACAGTGCGCGCCAGACCGATGGCTGCAGCCACGCCATCCACCGCAGGCAGGCCCGCGGCGGCCTGCATGGCAGGGCCGAACGCTGCCATGCCAGCACAGCCCAGAACCAGGGCGCTGGCGCCATCGTCTTTTGCCGCATCCATTGCACAGGCCTCAAGCGTGGTCCGGGCGGCCTCTGGGTCCGTTTCCAAAGACAGCACAGGCAGACCAGAGGCGCGGACCCGCGCGCAATGAGTGGAAAGGCCGTACCGGTCGATGTTGCTTTCGATCACAGGGACCGAAACCGGGAGCGTTGTGATCACAGAAAACCGCCCGCCGTACAACATCGCGGTCAGAAAGGCCGCGTGGCCGATGCCGATCACCGGGATTGCAGCGGCGGCACGTGCCTCTTGCAGGGCCGTGTCGTCGAAGCATGCGATGATGGCGGCATCGAAACCCCGGGCGGCTGCATCTTCACAGGCGGCAATTACGCCCGGGGTTGCGGCGCGCCCATCGTCTTCGCCCTGGATGGCCGGTGGGGCGCTGGAGTTTGTCATCCCCTGGATCACCATGTCGGGGGCTGCGGCGGCGCGGGCGGCGGCCACGATCCCCTCGGTCATGCTTTCGGTCGAGTTTGGGTTGATCACCAGCACCCGCATCAAACCATGCCCTTGCCAGCGTCCGAAGCCCGGCGCGCCCGTCGGCGGTTGGCGATCGCTGCCGCGGCTAGGAAGCCTCCGACAATCAGAAAGCTGAAGGCCGTCGTCAGCGTTCCCAGCGCATAGATCACAGGCGTGGTGACGTTTGTCGTCATACCAAAAATTTCCAACGGCAGCGTGTTGTAGGACCCCGCCGTCAGCAGCGTGCGCGCGAATTCGTCATAGCTGAGCGTGAAGCCAAACAGCGCCACACCGATCAACGACGGGGCGATGATCGGCAGGACCACATAGCGCACGGTTTGCCAACTGGAGGCACCTTGGTCGCGGGCCGCTTCTTCATAGGATTTGTCGAACCGGTTGAAGACGGCGAACATGATCAGCAGGCCAAAGGGCAGGGTCCAGGTGAGTTGCGACCCGAAACCCGATGTCGACCAGTGAACATCCCAGCCCAGTTGGTTGAAGATCAGCCCGACGCCCAGAGAGATCAGGATCGACGGTATGACTAGTGAGGCGATGACGACATAGAACAGAATGGTTGATCCCGGAAACCGCACCCGGAACGCCAGCCCACCCATGACGGAGAAGACCACCGTTGTGACCATCACCATCAAACCCAGGGCAAAGGACCGCCCGAACGATCCCCAGATGTCGCCGACGGCTTGTTGTTCAAAGAGATCCGCGAACCAATGGGTCGATACGCCATTCATTGGAAATGTCAGCCCGCCCTGTGGCCCTTGGAAGGACAGGATCGCGATAGTGATCGTCGGACCATAGAGGAACAGCAGGAACAGGCCGAAGAAACCGGCGAGGATGTAGAACGAGAGAGATCGCTTCTCCACCTACAGCTCCTTCCGAATGTCCACAAAGCGCAGCATGATTGCGATGGTGATCAGCACGGTTACCAGCAACACCACCGCAGTGGCCGAAGCAGACGGGTACTGCAACAAGCCCACATCATTCGAAATCAAACGTCCAACGTTCGCTTCTTGCGATCCGGACATGAACCGTACGGTGATGAAGTCCCCCATCACCAGGGTCACCACGAAGATCGAGCCGATCATGATGCCTGGCTTGGTCAGTGGGATGATCACGTTGGTCAGGATCTGAAGGCCTGACGCCCCTGCATCTCTGGCGGCTTCGATCAGGGATTTTTCGATCCGCATCATGGTGTTGAAGATCGGCACCACCATGAACAGCGTGTAGAGATGCACGAAGGCCAGCACCACGGCAAAGTCGCTGAACAGCAACCATTCCAGCGGCTCGTCGATCGCACCCCACGAAATCAACGTCTGGTTAGCAATTCCGTTGCGGCCCAGGAATGGGATCCAACTGATCATTCGGATGATATTCGAGGTCCAGAACGGGATCGTGCAGATCAGGAACAGCGCGACCTGCCATGTCAGTGATTGCACGTGGAAGGCCAGAAAATAGGCCACCGTGAACCCGATCAGCAGTGTGAAGATCCAGGTTAATCCAGCATAGATAAACGTCTTCAGAAAAACGTTATGGGTGACGGAGGATCCGAAAAGAAATTCGTAGTTTTCTAAATTGAAATCGGGATGAAATGACCACTCCGTCGCGGTCCAAAAGCTGACTGCCACGATCATCGCGATCGGCAGCAATAAGAAGAAGAGCAATATGGCCCAGATCGGCGCCGCCAACATCAAACCGGACAGCCCCTGGCTGAACCTCGCCTTGCGTTCGGCCGTTGAAAGCAGTGCTGGGGCCGTCACCGAAACACTTCCTTCATCTGGCCAAAAATATCTCGGGGGTGCGGGGGCAGAGCCCCCGCCGACGTCGAAAACTGCCGCCCCCCATTTATTGCGTCAGGATGCAATGAACTCGTTCCACTTACGAACCATGTACTGGTTTTCGTCCATCACGGCGTTCCAGCAGGCCACGGCACCCATGCGATCGTAGAACGAACCGCCGTCGCGCACCGCACCGGCTTTCTCCATGACGTCGCCGAACGGGTTGGTGATGTCGCCCTTGGCTTCCTTGCCTTCGAACCAGAATCCCCACTCGTCTTCCGACATGAAGTTCTTCGAGGTCTCCGGCACCGCCGAGTAGTAGCCCTGGCGCATCAGGAAGCCGC
>JBCCHJ010000057.1:0-41295 GCA_039028795.1 Pseudomonadota bacterium | reverse complement strand
GCATCTTCGCTGCGCGGATCGTTTTTTGTCATGGTTGGAACCTAACCAAAAAAGAAAGAGCCCGCCACTAGGGCGGGCTCGATCCAATTCGATCAGGCAACGGCCTTACATCTTGGCGCGTTCGGATCTCAGCGCCACAAAGACACACCAGCACATGGCCAGAACGATCAGCGTGAACGGGATACCCGTGCTGACCGCCGC
Organism: Pseudomonadota bacterium; assembly: GCA_039028795.1. GTDB lineage: Bacteria > Pseudomonadota > Alphaproteobacteria > Rhodobacterales > Rhodobacteraceae > Thermohalobaculum. The sequence goes on along the minus strand of JBCCHJ010000057.1, from coordinate 41,094 downwards.
GCCTTGCAGGGCCGCCAGACCGCCACCCAGCAACAGCGCGATCGCCACCAAGCCTTCCAATGTGCACCAGAAGACCCGTTGCACCACTGGTGCATCCATCTTGCCGCCTGCTGTGATCGTGTCGATGACCAGCGATCCACTATCGGACGAGGTCACGAAGAAGATGATGATCAAGACCAGCGCGATCGGCGAGATGATCGAGTACAGCGGCAGTTCCTTCAGGAACCCGAACAGGGCGCCTTCCGGCTTGTACGCGTCGATTACCGTGGCTTTTACGCCTTCAGCGCCGCCTGCGTTCAGCATGTCGATTGCTGCGCCGCCAAACGTCGACATCCAAAGTGCGCAGACACAGGTCGGTGCGATGAGGGCGCATAGCACGAACTCGCGTACCGTACGGCCTTTCGAAATGCGGGCAATGAACATGCCAACAAACGGCGACCAGGCGATCCACCATGCCCAGTAGAACGTCGTCCAGCCGTGGAAGAAGCTGGTGTCTTCACGTCCAAACGGGTTCGAAAGCGCTGGCAGTAACGTCACGTAGTCGACCATGACACCGAAGTACCTGGTGATTGCATCAACTGCTCCGGTCACGAAGAACACGAAGAAGAACAACGCGACGGCCATAAGCATGTTGATTTCCGACAGCCGTTTGACGCCCTTATCCATCCCCAGACAAACCGAGATCAGTGCGACCGCGGTGATCACGATGATCAGAATAACGACAACGGTGTTGTTGGTTTCGATGCCAAACACTTCGTTCAGACCGAAGGCCACCTGCTGTGCACCAAGACCCAGCGAGGTCGTCAGACCAAACAGCGTCGCGAACACGGCCAAGGTGTCGATGACGTGGCCAACCCAACCCCAGACCTTGTCGCCAAAGATCGGATAGAACGCCGATCTCAGTGTCATCGGCATGCCCTTATTGTAGGCAAAGATCGCCAGTGTCAGACCGACAATGGCATAGACCGACCAGCCTTCCAGGCCCCAATGGTGGATGGTGCCGACGATGCCGATATACTCGTTCCCGGGCTCGTTGATATCGATGTTCAGCGGACGCGCTGCACCGTTTTCCGAGAAGTTGTAGTATGTCGGCTCGAGAACGCCGAAGAACAGCAGGCCAATGCCGATGCCTGCAGCGAACATCATCGCGATCCAACCGGCATAGGAATAATCGGGTTTCGCGTCCTTGCCACCGATCCTGACGGATCCCAGCGGCAGAACGATCAGGACCAGACAGAACAGAGTTATGATGTCGACTGAGATTACGAGGAACCAGTCAAACGTGCTGGTCAGCCAAGGCCGCAGCCAGCCGAAGAACTCCGCTGCGCCTTCCTGATTGGCCAGGGCCAAAAGGACGAAGGCGATGATGATCAGCGAAGAAATCACAAAAACGGGGTTGTGAATATCCAGACCAAACGGTCGGATATTGTCCTGTCCCATTTCATATTCAGTAGAAAACTCACCTGATTGGGCAGTGCCGGGATCAGGGATGTCAGCGTTGGACATTCAGGTACCTCCTCCAGTCTCCGGGATATTGCGCATCCCATATGGTTGGGACGCCCCAACCGGAATACGCCGGAAATGTCGTGGGGCACCCACGCGCGGCCATGTTTGGCTCGCTTAAACAGTGTATGCAGCGTGCGGGATACGAAAGAAAGTTGCAAGCGACTTTGCACCCGCTTTTTGCGATTTGCTTTCAATTGGTTAGCTTGAAACGTGAAATTCAGATGGAAAATTATTTCCGCAATAGAATGGTTAACGTTTCGGAATCCAATCTTCCCGTTTCGAACCTTGGTATGCGATTCAAATTTCGGGTGAATTTTGTCAGAGGCAAATTTCGTCCTTTTGACCTGAACACTGTCATTTATGGCAGCGATCAGATGAGCTGCCTAAGCCTCGTTGGTCAGCACCACCGTGCCCGCCGCATGGAACATGCCGCCAACGCCGTGGACCATGCTGATCTTCGCATCCGGCACCTGGGCAGGGGAAGTTCCCCGCATTTGCCGCACGCCTTCTTGCAGGGCGTACATGCCATACATGCCCGAATGCATATAGCTGAGGCCCCCGCCATTGGTGTTCAGCGGCAGCTTGCCGCCGCGGCGGGTGTTGCCTTCGGCAATGAAGGGACCAGCCTCGCCCCGGCCAACGAAGCCCAGATCCTCCAGGCCGTAAATCGGCAAATGCGCGAAAGCGTCATAGATCATCAGGTGGTCGATATCCGCATGGGTGATGCCTGCGGATTTGAACGCCTGCTGGCCCGAGATGCGGAAAGCCCGCGAGGACGTGAAATCCGCCATCTGGCTGATCGCAGGGGCTTCAACCGATTCCCCAGTGCCGCGGATATAGACCGGTTTGGTCGGGAAGTCTTTGGCCCGGTCGGCCGATGTCAGGATAAGCGCGCCGCCGCCATCGGTCATCAAGCAGCACATCAGCAACCGGAATGGATAGCAGATCATCCGGCTGTTCAGAACGTCGTCCACCGTGATGGGGTCGCGGAACGACGCGCGCGGGTGGAAGGCGGCCCATTCCCGCTGGACGACTGCGACTTGGGCAAGATGTTCTTCGGTCAGGCCCGTGTCCTTCATCATACGTAGCACTGGTATGGTGAACCGGGTTGGCGGTGTGGTCACGCCATAGGGCTTTTCGAACTGCTCGAAGGCCTGCAGGGGAAAGATCGCGGGGTGTTTGCCGATCATGTGACGCCCGGATTCGCCATGGGTGATCAGCACGGTTTTGCACAGCCCCGCCGTGATCGCGGCCACCGCATGGCGGACGTGGACGATGAAACTGCACCCGCCGACCGAGGTGCCGTCGACCCAACTGGGTGCGATCCCCAGATAATGCGCGATCTCCGTCGGGTCGTGGCCTGCTGTGGCGACACCGTCGATATCCTTGGGTGTCAGGCCGCAATCCGCCATGGCGTTCAGGGCTGCATCGCCATGGTGTTGAAGTTGCGAGACGCCAGGAACCTTGCCCATCTGGGTCGTCTCGGCCGCGCCGACAATGGCGACCTTATTGGCGACATGGTCCATTACGTGGCCCCCGCCGGTTTGAACTGGGGCAGAGTTATCTCATCCGTCAGCTTTTCGAAGGTCACCTCTAGGGGCATATCCAACACCAGCGCCTCGGGCGTCTGCGGACAATCGACAATGTTCGCCATCATCCGTGGCCCTTCTTCCAGTTCCACCACAGCCACGGCATAGGGCGGCTCGAATCCCGGGGCCTTCATGTGATTGATGACATAGGAATAGAGCGTTGCGCGGCCCGACGCCTCGAAGACCTCGACATCCCGTGAGCCCGTTTCCGGGCAGAACGGTCGCGGCGGGAAGTAAGCCTTGCCGGTTTCATTGCTGCGTTGCAGGAGCAGCTTGCCCTCGCGTGCGCCGTCCCAGAAATGCTGGGTTTCAGGGGTAGGGATGGGGATGTGTCGGTTCATGAAACCTCGGCGTATCCATTGTTCAGGACCGTGCGGTCCCCGATGGTGGCTTTGAAAGAGATGGTGCTGCCATCCTTCCACATATGCGTGGTGATCGTCTCGCCCGGGTAGACGGGCGAGGAGAACCGCAGCCCGAACCGTTTCAGACGGGTCGGGTCCATATCGGCATAGGTTTTCAGCACGGCCCAGCCCGCGATGCCGAAACTGCAGAGCCCGTGCAGGATCGGGGCCTTGAACCCCGCGGCCTTAGCGACATCGGGCGAGGCATGCAGCGGGTTGGGGTCCCCTGACAGGCGATAGATCAGCGCTGCTTGAGGGACGGCGGGAATGTTGACCGTAGCGTCCGGTGAGCGATCCGGAATTGCGTGGACTTCCTTCACCGGCCCAGTCGGCCCACCAAAGCCGCCATCGCCCCGGGCGAAGGTCGTCGACGTAGTGGTGGCGATCTTCGCTCCGGTGGCTTTGTCGGTAATCTCCCGCTCCAAATAGATCAGCGCGCCCTTGTCGGCGCCCTTGTCGATGATCTCGACGATTCTGTTGCGGGCTTCGATGGTCGCGTTGGTGGGAATGGGCCCGTGGATCTCCAGCCCCTGTTCGCCATGCAGGATCTTCTTCCAGTCGAGCCCGCTGTCCGGATTTCGCGCCCAGAAGCCCGGTGTGCCCAGGACCACGGGCATGGTCGGAAATGTGGCGAAGCCGTCGGCTTCCTCGAACGTATAGCGCAGATCGCCAAGGTTCAGCGGATCGGCCCCAAGACCGAGGCCCAGCGCATAAAGGATGGTGTCCTTTTCTGTGAAGGTCTGCTCGACCACGCCGAAGGGCCAGGATTTCAGCTTGTCATAGTCGATGGGCATGAGTTCCCCCAAACTGTTGGGTTGGCACCCACCCTACGTAGGATGGGTGTTAACCCATCCATGGTTCAAATCGGATCCCAACTGAAGACGTCCTGGGATCGGTCCAATGGGAAGAAGTCGGACTTGAAGGCGGGGAAGGCCCTGTCAATGACATCCTGAGGTCCCCATCCGTCGCCTTTATGGGCGGACCGGATCGGGCGGTTCTGGCTGAAGAGAAAGATTTCGTTGTTCCGGACGGCAAAGATCTGCCCGGTGATGTCTTTGCCTGCATCCGAGGCCAGGGCTACCACCAGGGGCGCTATCTTCGACGGTGTCATCTGCTTCAGCTTTTCGATCCGCGCGGCTTGTTTTTCGTCATTGATCGGGATCGTGCCGATCATCCGCGACCACGCGAAGGGGGAGATGCAGTTCGACCTCACGCCAAAACGGCTCATATCGAGGGCGATGGATTTGGACAAGCCCACAATCCCCAGCTTTGCCGCCGAATAGTTCGCCTGGCCGAAGTTGCCGATCAGGCCAGAGGTCGAGGTATAGTGCACAAAACAGCCCGAGCCCTTTTCCCGGAAATGCGGGGCCGCGGCGCGGGACACATTGAATGATCCGTTCAGGTGAACGTTGATGACCGTGTCCCAGTCGTCATAGGTCATCTTGTGGAAGATCACATCGCGTAGAACGCCCGCATTGTTGACCACGATGTCCAGCCCGCCGAAATCCGCGATGGCCTGGGCCACCATCCCTTCGGCGGCATCCCGGTCTGCGACCGATCCGAAGTTCGTCACTGCCTCTCCGCCCGCATCGGCGATTTCCTTGACCACCTCCATCGCCGGGATCTGGTCGGCGCCCGTGCCGGTGGTGTCGCCGCCCAAATCGTTGACCAAAACCTTTGCGCCATTGGCGGCCATCATGATGGCCATATCGCGGCCGATGCCGCGCCCGGCGCCGGTGATCAGCGCAACCTTGCCGTCCAAAAGGCCCATGTGCCCCTCCGTATTTTTCCGGCGCCACATATCCGCATGCGGCGTTGTGTTGCCCACATGTTTGCCCGAAGGTCGGGGGATGTCCACCGGCGGACGACCGCGAAGGGGAGGAAACCAGAACCATGATCCCGCGCACGATTTTTTCTGAAGAACATGACCTGTTCCGCACCACGGTCCGGCGGTTTGTCGAGACTGAGGTCGCGCCTCACCATGCGAAGTGGGAGAAGGACGGGAAGGTGTCGCGAGAGGTCTGGCTAGCCGCGGGAGAGGCAGGGATATTGTGCCCCTCGGTTCCCGAGGAATACGGCGGACCCGGCGGCGATTTTCTGATGACGGTGATCGTGTCTGAAGAATTGGCCCGCGCCGGGGCCACAGGGCCAGGCTTTCCTCTGCATTCGGAAATCGTGACGCCCTATCTGTTGCACTACGGGACCGAGGATCAGAAGAAGGAATGGCTGCCCAAGATGGCCCGGGGCGAGGTGATCAGCGCCATCGCCATGACCGAGCCCGTGGCGGGGTCCGATCTTCAGGGCATGAAGACCACCGCGCGGATGGAGGGCAATCATTGGGTGCTGAACGGCCAGAAGGTGTTCATCACCAATGGCTATACGGCGGATCTGGTGATCACGGCGGCGAAGACAGACCCCAACGAGGGTGCCAAGGGGATCTCACTGATCCTGGTGCCGGGGGATACGGTTGGTTTCGATCGGGGCCGGAACTTAGAGAAGGTCGGCTGGCACGCCCAGGATACGGCCGAATTGTTCTATACCGACGCCAAAGTGCCGGCGACGAACCTGCTGGGGACCGAAGGGCGCGGTTTCATCCAATTGGTCGAGCAATTGTCGGGGGAACGATTGATCGCCTCGGTCCGCAACGGCGCGGTGATCGAGGCCGCGCTGGACTGGACAGTGGCCTATACCTCGGACCGCAAGGCCTTCGGCCGCCCGGTGATCGGGTTCCAGAACACCCGGTTCAAGCTGGCCGAGATCAAGGCGCAGGCCGCCATGCTGCGCACGTTCATAGACCGCTGCGTCGATCTGCATATGCGGACGGAGCTGACTGCAGAGGATGCGGCGATGGTCAAACTGATGTCCGCCGAGATGATGTGCCAGGTGCTGGATGACTGCCTGCAACTGCATGGTGGCATGGGCTATATGTGGGAGACGCCCATCGCCCGGGCCTGGGCCGACAACCGCCATGCGCGCATCGCCGGTGGGTCATCCGAGATCATGAAGGAAATCATTGGCCGGACATTGGGAGCGTGAGATTTGGCCCTGTGGGCCAAGACGAGAGCTCTGCTCTCGCGCTCTCGAGATATTTCCTGCCAGATGAAGAAAGGGTGTTTCAATGACCTATGAGATGATCGATGTGGCGCAGGATGATGGGATCGTGACGGCGGTGATCTCTGCCCCACCCTGCAATGTGATGACGGTCGAACTGTGGGGCGAGTTGGATCGCCTGTCCTTGGAGATCGAGGCGGATGAAGCTGCCCGTATCCTTGTCATGAAATCGGCGGACCCGGATTTTTTCATCGCGCATTTCGATGTTGCAGCGATCTTGGATCGCGAGGTTTCCATGCCGGTGCTGCCAGCGCAAAAGCCCAAGGCGTATCATGTCATGTGCGAACGGTTCCGGATGATGAACACCGTGACGATTGCCCAGATCGAAGGGCGGATCGGTGGTGGAGGGTCGGAGCTGGCGGCGTCGTTCGATATGCGGTTTGGCGTTCGCGGCAAGACCGTGGTCAATCAGATGGAGGTCGCCCTGGGGATTTTGCCCGGTGGAACCGGCACGCAGCGGCTGCCCTGGATGCTGGGGCGCGGCCGGGCGTTGGAGCTGATCCTGGGCTGCGATGATCTGGACGCTGAAACGGCCGAGGCCTGGGGTTATCTGAATCGGGCCTTTGAGGCGGACGAGATCGGGCCCTTCGTAGATAACCTCGCCCGGCGGATCGCGTCATTTCCCAAGCAGGCCGTAGACCTTGCCAAGCGGTCGGTGGATGCGGCGTCGAAACCTTTGGCGGATGGGCTGACGGATGAAGCATTCCTGTTCCAGGTCCTGCTGGCCTCGCCCGAAGCCAAGCACAACATGGCCAAGTTCCTGGAAATCGGCGGTCAGACCCGCGAGGGCGAAGCCCGTATGGGGGAGTTGTGCGCCGAACTGGGGCGGGTGGCCAGCGGTTAGGTCAGCGCCTACCACATCCGCGATTTGGCGTATTCCGGGTAGCCCTCATCGTAGGATTTGGCGTCGAATTCCGACTGCATTTCCTTGATGAATTCGCCCGCGCTTGGAACTTCTGGCTTGCCATTCATCGGTGCCCATAAACGTGCCCGCATCAATGCCTTGGCGCATTGGAAATACATCTCTCCAATCGTGGTTACGATGACCAGTTTGGGATGCTTGCGCCCCTGTTCGAATTGCGAGGTGACGCTGGGGTCAGCGGTCAAAGCCGCTGTGCCGTTGATCCGTACCACATTGTTGCAGCCTGGCACCATGAACATCAGGCTGACGCGGCCGTCGCGCACGATATTGCGCAAGCTGTCGATCCGGTTGTTGCCCCGCCAATCCGGCAGCCAGATGGTTTTATCATCAGCAACGCGCACGACGGGGCCGTCATCGCCGCGCGGGCTGCCATCGGTGCCCTCTGGCCCGACGGTGGAGAGAATCACGAACTTGGACGCCTCGATCCACTGCCGGTACAGCGGCGTCATCCGCGCTGTCACTTTGGTTATCGAGGCCGGCACTGCGTCCTCGTACAAGGCCTCGAGATCTTCGATTGTATCGATGGTCTGCATGGCGATCTCCTGCAAATTGGCCTGTTCGGATAGAGTATCGCAGCTTGGATTGCCGCGGCCAGGAAATTCGGGCACACCGATCGCACCCAATGCCCAAGACGCAGAGGCACCGCATGCTGGATGAGTTTGATATTACCTTTAACGGCCCGGGTGGGGCTACGTTGGACCGGGCCTCGGTCACGCGTGAGGACCCTGCTAAGGTGAAAGCATTGTGGGATGCCGGAACCGCCCGGGTCACGCCGTTGTGGCGGGGCAAGCCGCTGTTTTGTCTTGGTCAAAGTGGTCCCCGCCTTGGGTGGTTGAATACCGGCTCGGCGATCCTGACTGAAGCATCAAGCGAGCCGATCCTCTTGGGTTTGCTGGAGGGCGCCGGGCGTTTCGCGGTTGATGTGTCATCCTGGGAGCCGCCCGACAAGGACGCCGAGGCTATGGCGCAATGGATTGACACATCCGAGAACGCTTTGCCTGAGTTACCCGATGATCATAAGTTCATAGATCTCCGATCAATAATGCAGGACCTGACGGCACAGGACGCCGCTGACGCCGCATCGGCCAAGGGTTGTCTGCAATGGCATCAGTCTCATCAATTCTGCGCGAAATGCGGCGACCCGACGGTGATGGATCAGGCCGGTTGGCGTCGCAAATGTCTGTCTTGCGGTGCGTTTCATTTCCCGCGAACCGATCCTGTTGTGATTATGCTGATCCTTCATGAAGACAAGGCATTGATCGGCCGGCAGGCGGTTTGGCCCGAACGTATGTACTCGATGCTGGCCGGATTTATGGAGCCGGGGGAAACGATCGAGGCCGCCGTCCGGCGTGAAACCCTGGAAGAGGCTGGCGTTCAAGTAGGCCGGGTTCAGTACGCTGCATGCCAGCCCTGGCCCTTCCCGAGTAGCCTGATGATTGCGTGCGTCGGCGAAGCGTTAAACGAGGATCTGGATCCGGACTATAACGAGATTGAAGAGGTCGTCTGGGTGACCCGGGATGATATGCTTAGGGCCGGACGCGGTGAGCATCCGGACTTCGATGGTGCACGCAAAGGGGCGATCGCGCGATCCGTCTTGGATGCCTGGGCCGAAGGGAGGATCCCGGATTTCGATTAGGCGAGGCTGAAGGGTTCGCCAGGGGTAGAACCTGTCAGCAGGTTCTGCGGAATCACGGGGGTGCCGCCTGAGGCTCAACGGCGGACATCGCCTCGTCCGCGGCGCCCTTCATATGGTCTTCGACAGACTCTCCGCCGGAACCGACAACCTCGACCTTCCGGCGCGCCAGGCGCAGATCATTCTCGGCAAACACCGCGCGCAGCCGGTGGTAAATCTCGCGCCGCAACACGAACTGCGCCCGCGGCTTACATTTGAACTTCACCCGCATCACCAGGGCAGAGTCGTCATCCACATAATAGACGCCTTGGCTTTTCAATGGCTCGAGGAATTTCGGGCCATGATCGGGATGGGCCATGAATTCCTTGCCGACATTCTTGACCAGCTTTTTGAACTTCTGCGGGTCGGTGTCGGGCTCCATCCGGAAGGACATCTTATAGAGACACCAGTCTCGATTATGGTTGGTGATCTGTTTCAGTTCGCCGAACGGAATGGTGATCACCGGGCCACGATGGTGACGGAGTTGCAGTGACCGGATCGAAATGGACTCGACCTCTCCCCTCAAATCGGTGTCCAGTTCGATATACTCCCCCACCCGGAATGCATCATCGACCAGGAAGAAGATCCCGGAAAAGATGTCCCGCACCAGGGACTGTGCGCCGAAGCCGATGGCGATACCGATGATCCCGGCTGAGGCGATCAGTGGACCGATGTCAACGCCCACCGATGACAGTACGATCATCGTGATGATGATCGCCAGGAAGCCCAGCATGAAATTCCGGAACAGCGGGATCAGTGTGTTTAACCGGGATGCTGCAGGCACCATGGAAGGATCCACGTCTTCCGAGGCCGAGCTAACCTTGCGTTCGGTATAGAGGGCCGCCGTGACCAATCGCCAGATCAGATATCCCAACAGCATAGTGACGATGACGTCAAACACCGTGGATGCCCAGGCCGGGGCATTCACGCCTTTGGCCAGGGAAAGGATGTTCACACCCCACAACCAGGCAATCACAAGAACTGCGAGGAACCCGATCAGTAAACGCCAGGCCCCGCAGAAAACGCCAATCAGGCGCACGCGAAGATCGGAAAATGGCGGCAGGATTGTCTGGATCATCTCCCGCCCCATGCGGTCAAAGATCGGCAATGCCAGATAGATAACCAGCGTACCAAGAGGTCCTTCCAACCGATCGCCCTGACGGTCCAGCCAATGCGCCAGCCAGTAAATCCAGGCCAATAGAATATAGGAGGCCAGCAACCATGGTGCTGCAAGTACAAAGACACGCGACATGGACGGTGCAGATGCATCGTAAAGGTTCGGGTCACCGAAAACAGCCGCCGTCGCCTGCCGGATCTGGGCCCGTTTTCTCCAAAGTCCAATCATCAGAAGCGCTGCGATGGCGGTCCCGGCCACGGCGCGTGTCAACATCACCGGTGGAAACCCAAGACCAAGGTTCAGCATCGCGCCGCCCAACAGCCATCCCATCGCGCCAATCGAAACGGCAAGTGTGATCAGCCGGTGTAGTGAATTGGCAAGCGCGTCGCCGATCGGCGCAATTCGAATTGCGGGAGCATCCGGCGCAAATGCGCGGCGACTGAACACAATAAATGCCCAGCTATAGAGAATGCCGACCTCGACGATCCAAACATAGCTAAGCTCACCGCCATTGGGTAACCGAGCAGTGTGTAAAGGGCCAAGAGGGTTTTTCAGTGCAGCAAAGGACAGGTGGACCGCGACCAGAAAACTCACGATCGGTAGTAAGTCGACCAATGTCAGCGCCAAAGTGCGAAGAACCCGGTCCCAATATTGGTCTCGGGGTGTAATCTTTAGCCACGCCCGCCAACTTTGAGTCATCCAATAGACCAGCCAAGCCGCAGCGATCCCTGCGGCCAGGACCAGCACCGCTGCTGCAATCATTGCGGAAATGCCTGAACCCGCCTGACCTAGTCGATCCGATATCGTTTCCGCGCGGCTTTGGATATTGACAGTGGATTTGATCCATCGGGTGATATTCTTTTGTATCCGCGCCGACAGTTCAGACAAATGCGCCTCGATCTGATCCAGCGTCATGGTCAGACTTGTGTCTTCTGCGGCATCTTCTTCGGCGCGCCGGGCCAGTTCCGTGCGCAGCAGATCCCGGATCTCCGCATCGGTCATGCGCGCCAGCATCCCATCGACCTGGTCCGGCGTCAGATCCTGGGGGATTGCCGCGGCGGATTCTTCCGCCCCGCCCCGGTCCTTCAGAAACGGGGATTGTGCCCCTGCCATTGGGGTCCAAGCCCAATTGGCAAGCACGACAAACACAGCGATGATCACGAAACGTCCAAGCATCACGTGATCTTAGCACCAGCTTTGATCAAATGTCCGAAACAATTCTGTAAGAACTGATCCTTAGCCATCACTTGCGTCTGCGTAGACTGCCCGGTGGATAACCGGCCGAACAAAAAAACGGCGGCCCGTGGCCGCCGCTTCTGTCCCCCGATTTTCTATCGGTTATTTGATCTTGCCTTCCTTGTACTCGACGTGCTTGCGCGCGACCGGGTCGTACTTACGTACGCTCATCTTTTCGGTCATGGTGCGCGAGTTCTTCTTGGTCACATAGAAGTGCCCAGTGTCAGCGGTCGAGTTCAGCCGGATCTTTACTGTTGTCGGCTTGGCCATCTGCTTGTCTCCGTTCACCGAACCCTCGGGTCCAGTCTGGCGGGATAGTCCCGCGACGTTTCGAATTCGCTAAGTACCCGATTCCGTTTCGCTGTCAAGGGGGACCCTGGCAGGCGCGCGTAAGCGAACCAAAGCGAGTGACAGATAGGCCGCAGCGGCAACAGCTGCGAGCCAAAGCAACCCGTCTGGCGGTATCAGGTCCATGGCCAGACCGAAACTGCCGGGCGTCAGCAGCGCGCCCAGCCCATAGGCCAGCATCACCGCTGCATTCGCCTGGGCCATGACATTGCCCCGGTATCGGGCGCCCAATTCGGTCAGTGCAACGGAATAGAACCCCACAGCCGTGCCGCCCCAAATCATGATGATCAGGTTCAACGCCCAGATCGTACCAACGAAGTTCATCATCACGATAGGCGCGATCAGGGCGATCACAGCGCCCATCGCCAGCAATCTGCGCCGGTCGAACCGATCCGCCGCCCAACCTATCGGGAACTGAAACAGCAGTGACCCCGCGGCCAGGAAGAACGCCAAGCCAACGGCGGTGTCCTGATCCAATCCGCTGCGCAGTCCCCAGACCGTGATCAGGCCCATGGCGCCGAACTCGATTACACCGAACAGCACAACCCCCCAGAGCACCAGAGGATCAGTGACGAAAAATCGCAAAGTCCGAACAATGCCTGCCGGGGCATCATGTTCCGGTTCTGGTGCCGCATGACGGCCCAGGATCAGCGGAACGGCGCTCAGGAGGATGATTGCCGTCGGGATGATGTAGATCAGCATGGTGTCAATGCCGACTGCCCTAAGCAAGAGAGGCCCCAGCATATAGCTGGCTGACAGGACCACCACGTAGCCGCCGACAATCCGGCCGCGCATATGGTCGGGGGCCCTGGTCACGACCCAGAATTCCGAGCCGAAGAACATGGCAGTGGCGGCAAAACCCCAACCGATGCGCAGCAGCGCCCACCACCAGACCGATTGGAAAAGCGGTATCGTGATCGTGCAAAACGCCAGTAATAGCACGGACCCCAGCATTAATGGGATCAGCCCGACGCGTTTCAAAATTAGCGGCAGCAGCGGGGCCGTCACCACCATGGCCAGGGCACCAACGCTGTGATTGAGCCCAATGACAGTGCCGCTTGCGCCCAGACGCTCCATCAACAGTGCAAAAAGCGGCAGAGACAGCGACAGCGTGATCGACATCACGGCCATGGCCGTGACCGGCGCTGCCCAATTCCAAACTTCGCGCGACAGTACGGCCATTCCTGGCCTAGAGCTTGTCGATATGGGAGCTGTTGTTTTCGTGATAGAAGAACGGGACCGGACGATCGCCATCTTTCAGGCGGGCTTCGACTTCGGCCAGCACGATCTCGGTGATCGTCGGCAGGTCCAGATTTCTCGCCTCGGACAGGGTTAACCAACTGAGGTGGCTGAGTTCATCCGATGCACGGGAAAAATCATCAGGGTCGCCCGCCAGGTCATCTGCTGTAGTCATGAAGAAACGAGCATCAAAACGGCGCGGCCGCCCAGGCGGCGTGATCGCGCGAAAGACAAAACGCAGGCCCGCGGCGCTGGGCCGGTGTCCGGCGGCATAGAATTCCGCCCATTCCGACGGCATGTCGACCGGCGCGTCACCATCAGTCACGGCAATGGCCTGGCCGGTTTCTTCCCAAAGCTCGCGTATCGCCGTCATTGCCAGCGCAGGGCCCAGGGATGGTTCAGCCCGATTCTGCAGCTTCTGCAGATCCGTAGCGCCCAGCGGAATGGTAGGTGCGATCAAATGATCCTGCGGATCGATCGCACCACCCGGAAAGACAAATTTATTCGGAAAGAAAGCTGCATTCTTTCCGCGCTGTCCCATAAGTACCCGGGACGCGTCCCCGTCGGACCGGATCAGAATGACTGTCGCCGCGTTGCGAATGGCGTCTTTCGGGGCATGTTCGGTCATCTGGCGGTCCCTGACTGTTCGGGCTGGACTATGGGCGGCGGGTCTGCCTCTGTCCAGATCAGCCCGCTGATCGATGCAGCCGGTCAGGCGTCGTCAGTATCGAAGCCGTGCATTCTCTGCGCCCATTGAAACCCGACAATGGCGCCTTTGATCCTTGGCAGCAGCAAGAGGCATAGAAACAGCGCCAGAACCGGCCAGGCCAGCCAATGAACCCACAAGGGCGGGCTCCACGCCAGCTCTACCGCCACCATCGCCGGGACGACGACATGTCCGACGATCATGATCGTCACCCACGCCGGCATGTCATCGGCCCGGTGATGGCTGAGCCTTTGCCCGCAGGATGCGCAGGTATCGCGAACCTTCAAATAGCCATCGAACATCGGACCACCGCCGCAGCGTGGGCAACGCCGCCGCCAGCCGCGCAGCATTGCACGCCAGGTCGATCGCTCGTCCTGTTCCGTAGTAGCTGTGATGTCCGGCTCATGTCTCATCACTACCAGCTATCCGCACCCGCCCGGCGACGCACTTAGGCACGATGTCTTGCGGCACCATGTCACTTGTTTTCCGCGTGGTGATTAAGCCCGGAATTTTCCGCGACGGATCGGCTGATCTTGACCGTTTGTTTTCCAACAGGTTCGCAGCGGGGCGGGCCCTATGTCCACAAGAGGTTCAGTATGAAAAAGACAGCAATTCTCATCGGTTTAGGGGTTGCCATTGCGGCGGCTGGAGCTGCGCTGGCCCAGAACGGTGAACGTGCCGAACGGATGTTTGATAAATTCGATACCAATGGCGATGGCCGGATCACGCAGTCCGAAGCCGAGATCTTTCGGGATCAGCGATTTGCAAAAATGGATGTGAACGGCGATGGCCAGGTCACTTTGACCGAGATGCAGGAAGCCGGGCGTCAACGTGCCGCTGATCGCATGGCGAAAAGGTTTGAAAAGATCGATGCCAATGGCGATGGTGCGTTGGCGCGGACCGAGTTTCAGGATCAGGGCGCGCGCCGGTTCGAGCGTATGGACGCCAATGGCGATGGCGCGCTGACACTGGACGAGATCAAATCCCGCCGCCCTCGTAAGGGCGGCTGACACCGTCAGAGGGGGAGCATTGCTGGAATGGCGCCGGGACCGGACGGATCTGACGCTATAAGCGACGCCGTTCTGCTGGAACGGTTTGCTGCCGGTGACCAATCGGCGGCCCGGGATCTGGCTGACCAATTGCTGCCCGGGGCGCTTCGGCAGGCCTATCGGATGCTGGGTGACCAGGCTGAGGCAGAGGATGTGGCACAGGATGCGATGCTGAGATTGTGGAAACAGGCATCAGACTGGCGGGCCGGCGAGGCCCGTGTGTCAACCTGGCTTTACCGGGTGGTACACAATCTGTGTATCGATCGGATCCGCAAGCGCCGCCCTCAGGTACGTGTGGAAGATGCGCCGGAACCGGTGGATCCAGACCCCAGCGTGCTGGATCGGATGGCCCAGTCGGAACAAAGCAAGGCCGTTGCGGCGGCCATTGCGGAATTGCCGGAACGCCAGCGCCAGGCGCTGGTTTTGCGGCATTTCGAAGGAATGTCGAATCCGGCGATCGGAGAAGCGCTGGAATGTTCGGTGGAAGCCGTTGAATCCCTTTTGGCCCGGGCGCGTCGCGCCTTGGCTAAGAAGATGTCAGAAGAAAGAGAGGCGTTCGGATATGGTTGAGGACGCAGAAAAGCATATGGATACGCTGCTACAGCAGCTTGCCGATGATGCGGTGGCAGGCACGCCGCGTCCGGGCCCGGACCTGATGGCGCGAGTGTTGGCAGATGCCAGCGATGTGATTGCGGCTCAGCCGCGGGCGGCGGCGGCCAATCAGACCGTGGCCCCGACGAAGCCGGGTATCATGGACTTTTTCCTGGGCTGGGCTGGGGGCGCAGTGGCGGCAATGGCTGTTGCCCTTGTGATCGGTATTGGTGTCGGCATGGAGATCGAGCCCGGCAATGTACCGTTCATGGATACGGAAGAAGATACGTTGACAATAGCGGATGGCGGTTTCATGCCCGAAGATATTCTCTGAAAGGACCAGAGAGGGACAAAAGGGGTGGTCCGATGACGGATCAGACAACGAACACACAAGGGGGCGGAACCCCGGCTTGGATGAAGATGGCGCTAGTCGCCTCGTTGGTGGTCAATGTTGCCGTGATCGGCTTGTTCATTGGCGCCAGCATGAAATCCGATGGGAAGCGGGAAGGCGGCGCAAATCGCCAAATCGCATGGATTATCGAACTTGTTCCAGAGGAACGCCGAGATTTCACCGAGGCCAAGTTTGAGGCCAAACGCGATGATATGCGCAAGGCCCGTGCGGCCCGGGCAAAGCATATGGAAGAGATCGTCACCGCCATCCGGGCGGAGCCGTTCTCTCCAGAGACACTGGAATATGCCATGCGCATGCGCCGCGCTGCCGGGGAAGATCGCCGAACGATCGTCCATTCAACGCTGACTGAGATATTGGTTGAGTTCAATCCTGAGGAACGGACTGAATTCGCCAATCGTTTGGAAGATCGCTTAGACCGCTGGATGAAGCGCAAGCAGCAGCCATAACCGTTCTTCATGGCAAATGCACTCAACGCCGCACCAAGATCGGAACCGCAGGAGTTTTATGGGGGTCTCTTGAGGGCTGCAGCACATGATCGACGATGATGTTCTGCAATGATGGCGTTTGATCCGATACGTTCAGATCAAAAAGTAGTACAAGGGCGGCAGGCCTGCCGTTACAGCATCTTCCGGTCCCAGATCAGCCAGACCATCCGATACCGATATCCCAAGCCCCGTCGACCGTGGTGACCGGTCGAAGGGAAGCCGTCAAGAAGCGCTTCGAATGGGGTGTTTAAGACTGTTTTACTAATCTTGAGTTAAACTTGCGCGCTTTTCGCGCCGGTTGAACCGGTCAAGGCCAGGAAGACTTCCTCAAGATGTGGCTCTTCCGTGGTGATGTCGGTGATCTGCAGTCCCATTCCCTGCACCTGAGCAATCAGTTCTGGTGCCGTTCTTGCCGTACGCGAATAGGTGATGGCCAATAAGTTCGCCTCGCGCATCTCGGTGCGCAACCCTTCTATCGCCGGTGCCTGGTCCTGAGTTCGGTCCAACCGCAGCAGCAGTGTCTTCGCATCCAAGCGGCTCAACAGGGCGGCAGTGTCATCGCACGCGACGATCTCGCCATGGTTGACGATGGCTATCCGGTCGCACATCTCCTCGGCTTCTTCCAAATAATGCGTAGTCAGGATGATGGTGGTCCCGGCCATGTTCAGTTCGCGCACATACTCCCACAGCATCTGCCTGAGTTCGATATCAACGCCTGCCGTCGGCTCATCCAAGACCAGTACGGCTGGTTGGTGAACCATCGCTTTGGCTACCAGCATCCGGCGTTGCATGCCCCCGGACAAGGACCTGGAATATGCATTCGCCTTGTCAGCCAGTCCAACGCGGGTCAGGATCTCCATTGTCCGCCGCTCCGCTTTCGGAACACCGTACAATCCCGCCTGGACATCCAAGGCCTGCGCCGGTGTGAAGAAAGCGTCCAGGTTCAGTTCTTGGGGGACGACACCGATCGCGGCGCGCGACTGACGTGGATTCACGTCCTGATCGAAACCCCAGATCTTGACTGTGCCGGAGGACTTGATCACCAACCCCGCCAAGATGTTTATAAAGGTCGATTTGCCGGCTCCGTTCGGACCCAGAAGGCCGAAGATCGAGCCGGTGGGAATATCAAGATCAACGCCCTTCAGTGCCTGCATTGGCGCCGATTTCGCAGCGCCGGCATAGGTCTTCGTAAGTCCGCGCACTTCGATGGCATTTTCAGGCATAAAGATCTCGTTTGCTTGCCGCTGAAAGTGATCTTCCCCGGGCGAAGGTTCCCAGGCTGCTGGATATCTAACACTCGGCGGATATAGCTCAAGAGCGTCGACCGTAGTGCGCGCACGCTCCGGGTGGGTGGGCAGCGCCGAGGTGAAGCAGGTTCAGAGTTGCAGGGGAGGAGCGGGCGCGCGCCTCACTCCACTTCGAAGATGCCCTCGACCTCGACCACGACCCCTAAGGGCAGGCTCGATGATCCGACCGCCGCGCGGGCATGTTGGCCCGCATCTCCGAAGATCTGGCCCATTAATTCAGAGGCGCCGTTTATGACCTGTGGATGTTGGGTAAAGGTGCCGTCGCAGTTGACGAAGCCTGTCAGTTTCACCACGCGTTTTACCCGGTCCAGGTCACCCGTTGCTGTCTTTACATGCGCCAGGACGTTCAGCGCGCACAGCCGTGCCGCAGCAATTGCGTTGGTCAACGCTTCTCCTGCAACGCCATCCTGGGCGTGATCTGCCTGGGTCAGGTGACCGGTCATTGTGCCGTTTGGCCCAATCGGCACCTGGCCTGAAACAAATACCAAGTTGCCAGTTTGAACAAAGGGCACGTAAGCCGCAACTGGTGCAACGGGCTCGGGCAATGTTATGCCAAGCTCATCAAGCCGGGCGTCGATCTTGCCTGCCATTTCCAAGCTCCCGATTGCGCGGTCCTAAAATCCGAGTTCCAAGTTCGCGGATAATCCAAGATCCGCCGTGGCATCGGTCAATCCGAAGAACGAGCCCAAACGAAGCCCAACCTCGCGGTCTTCTTCCGGCTCGAACGATAACTGAATGGCAGGTCCTAAGTAGTGCTCCTGATCAGACAGCGAAGGAGCACCGACAAAAATGCTGTCCACTTCGCCATGTGCTTCGAAGCCAACGGCGACACTGTCATTCACATCATACATCGCGCCGACGGCATATTCGAAGCCTGTGTTTTCGGTGTCATCGGCCAATGGGATGACGAAAAAGCTGTTGGTGATGATCGTCACCGGGTCGACGTTGAACCCAAAGATCGGACCGACGGCGAAAGTACGGTCATCGTCATCATCGAAGTTAAAACTGAACTCGGAATAGATCGCCATATCGAAGAGCTGTCCGCCCGGCTCGGTTTCGCCGCCGAAGATTGCAAGCTTGGAGTGAATTTCGAAGCCGCCCGGTGAAACCGTTTCGCCGCGTTCATTTTCAATTTCGAACGCAATGCCGATTTCAAAGAACTCCAATGCGCCATAGCTGACGCCGATCTCGTGCTCCGAGACATTGTCGCCCAAGCTCACGCCGCCTACACGGACGGTGTTCACCAGTTCCATTTCGACTTCTTGGGATGCTGTTGTTGGCTCTTCAACCTCGAAACCAGCAAAAGCGGGTCCGGTCGCAAGCAAAACACCCAGGAAAGCCAGGGCTGAATACTTCATGAATCTGTCCCCCTAAGTCTGCAGGCGGACGCTCGAAAGCGCGTGGCGAACGCCCTGTTTGGATTTTGGTTACACAACTACTGATGGAGCCCAAATGTCAAGGCGTTACCAGATTTAGTTAGGCAACCCCAGTTTCGAAGTTTTCGCCTGGGAAGTATTTGCGCAGCCGCACGTCTCCGGCCCGTGCATGGCCTTCCATTCCTTCCAGCCGCGATATTCGGGCCGCGGCCTGACCAACCTCGCGGTTGGCCTCGGGCGTCATGCGCTGTGTGGTGACGATCTTCATGTACTTGTGAACGGAAAGACCGCCGGTGTAGTGGCCAGCGCCTTTGGTCGGAAGGATGTGATTGGTGCCGGAACACTTGTCGCCATAGGTGACCGTGGTTTCTTCGCCGACAAACAATGATCCATAGTTTTTCAACCGCTCGACCCACCAATCATTGTTCGCGGTCTGAATTTCCAGATGCTCGGCGGCGTAGTCGTCCGAAACCTGCGCAGCCTCTTCATCGGTGTCGCACAGAACGACCTCTCCGTAATCGCGCCAGGACGCCGTCGCGGCGTTCTGAGCCGTTTCCGGCAAGGCAGCGATCAGGCCGGGCATCAAGGCCATGACTTCTTCGGCCTTCGCGCGATCCGTCGAAATCAGCCACGCAGGGCTGTCCAGACCATGTTCTGCCTGGCTGACCAGGTCCTCGGCCACGATCTGAGCATCAGCCTGGCCATCGCAGATCACGGCAATTTCGGTTGGTCCCGCAAACAGGTCGATCCCGACGCGGCCGAAAAGCTGGCGCTTCGCCTCGGCAACGAACCGGTTGCCCGGCCCCACAAGAATGCGCGCCGGGCGTCCGGTGAACAGTCCAAACGCCATGGCTGCGATCCCCTGAACACCGCCCATGGCCAGGATCGTATCCGCACCGCAAAGATCCATAGTGTAGAGAATCGCAGGGTTCACACCTTCGTTTCCCTTAGGCGCAGAGCAGGCGACAATGTGCTCGACCCCGGCAACTTTGGCAGTGGCAACGGACATAATCGCCGAGGCAACATGCGCATAGCGCCCACCAGGCACGTAGCATCCCGCAGTTTCGATCGGGATCAGTTTCTGTCCGGCCCACAGCCCCGGTGACAATTCGGTTTCGAATTCTGAGACCGACGCTTTTTGCGCTTCAGCAAATTTTTTCACGCGTTCATAGGCGAACTGGATATCGGATTTCAGTTGGTCAGAAACTTTGGCTGAAGCGGCTTCGATTTCCGCCCGCGTGACAATGGGATCGCCGGTATACCCGTCCAGGTCCGCCCCATATTTCAGGGCCGTTGCCTCGCCATCATTTTCGATTTCCGCCAGCATGCGTTCCACCGTCGCCCGGGTTTCATCCGAACCGGTGGCCGGGGTTTTTTCCGCGCGTTTAAGATAGGTGATGGCCATGCCTGCCTCCTGTAAATGGATTGGCGGACTTGGCACCTGGATCTTTCGTGCGTCAAGGTGAAACTAAAAATTCATGCTTTTTAGAGAAAAAAAGTCTCAATTTTCGACCCAAAAGACTCCATCGTCCTCTTGGCGCCATATCAGCCGGCCTTTGGTCGCTGCCCCATCAGGCCCTGCCACCCAGTCGACAATTGCGTAAAGTTCCGGTCCGTGATGGCGGTGGACACCCTTGGTCCAATGGATCCGCACGGGCTTTGGCGTGCCTTCCGCGAATTTTTGCAGTTGTCGTGTCCAAGCGGGGAAAGGCAGTCGTTCGCGGAAGTCATAGGTGTGAAAATCGTAGGCCTTTTCTAGATCACCGGCATCGATCGCTGCCCAGTATCTGGTCATCCGAGCATAAAGGGCCACGCGATCCTGCCCGGTTGGCTGGTATGCGCCTGACACCCTTTCCTGCACGCCTGATGGTTTCGGCGGCGGATCTGCACATGCCGAAAACATCAAGCCAACAATCAGAACCGCGTACCGCATGACGCCCCCGCGGAGAGAATAGCTGTTAATGGACCTGCCCCGATCTATTCACCGTCATTACGGCAAAATCAGGATTGGCCAAACAAACTGTATTCTTTCCCTGGCTTTGGGCGCGACGCAACTCGAAACAGGCCGACATCAAAAAAGCTTTTGGATCACGCATTCGCGCCGACAGCCCGGCGATACCGGCGCTTAGGGTCGCGGAACACTCACCCACCGGCGTCAGGATCGATGTCATTTCGATCAGCTTTTGCATCCGGCCGACAGCTATTCCGGCCTGTTTCAACCCGGTTTCGGGCATTAAAAGTCCCAACTGTCCGGGCCCAAGACGCCCGATGTAATCGGGCGCGCGCATGGCGTGGATGATCCGGGCAATCACATCGACGAAAACCGCCCGGGCGGCTTCTTCACCATCGCGTTGGCGAACGCCTTGCAGATCATCGATCTGAACCAGGGCAACGCTGAGCGGTCGGTGATATCGCGTGGCGCGCACCACTTCGTCAGCAGTGGTTTGCAAGAACTTCGGCGGCGTAAGCAATCTTTCGGACAGCCGTTGCCGGGTGCTGGTGCCCATTGTCGTTGCACGCGCAAACATTTTCTCCATAGCGCCGAAGCCCTTTTTTCATCCCCAGGGCTGTTAAAATCCGAGGCGCCCCAACGCGTAAGTGTGCCAGCGGGCAATTTACAAAGAATAAAAAAAAACCGCCGCTGGAGCGGCGGTTCTTTTTCAGATCGGACCCAAAAGGGTTGTGGTCAGCGTCAGCTTTTTACGAGGTAGATGTAGGCAGCCTCCTGATACTCTGCCAGGCCGCCGAGTGCCGCGTCCGCACCAGCGCCTAGTAAGACGCCTGGCAAATGCCCCGCGACCGAAAGAGCGTTGCGACCGGCAACCAGCGCTTTCGTGGTGGGCTGATGTCCCGGCGCTTCGCAGGACACGATCAAATCGCCCGAGCGGCGACGGATTGAATGCGTTGCCGGAACCGCCTGCGGTTCGACAATCTGGACGCCGTTCTGCGTGATGCCACAGGTCGCATCTGGGGCATTGCTGGTCAGCTCGATATTCTGGTAGCGACCGTCAACTATTGTGGCGCAACCACCTAAGGCAAGCGCTGCAAGAAGAACAGAAAGCGTTTTCATTTCAGATACTCCGGAGTTCCATCTTCCCCGGATTATGCCTTGAAAATGCCATAATTTCAAAACGTTTTAGCTATTCACCAAATACTCTCGTAAAGATTGTGTCGACGTGCTTGGTGTGATGATCAAGATTGAAAAGCTCTTTAACTTCTTCAGTCTTAAGCGCTGCACAAACGTCTGAGTCTCCCAGCAGTTCTGTTTGGAAATCCGCGCCATGTTCCCAGACTTTCATCGCGTTGCGCTGGACGATGGAATAGGCGTCCTCGCGGCTGACACCGGCTTGGGTCAACGCCAGCAGAACGCGCTGAGAATGCACAAGCCCGCCCATCTGCTCGACGATCTCCATCATCCGATCGGGATAGACGTACATCTTCTCGATCACCCCAGTCAGCCGGGCCAGCGCGAAGTCCAAGGTCACGGTGGCATCCGGGCCGATATTTCGTTCGACCGAAGAGTGCGAAATATCCCGTTCGTGCCAGAGCGCGACGTTCTCCATCGCCGGGATCGCATAGCCCCGCACCAGGCGGGCCAGCCCGGTCAGGTTCTCCGTCAAGATCGGGTTCCGCTTATGCGGCATGGCCGAAGACCCCTTCTGACCCGGCGCAAAGTATTCTTCTGCCTCGCGCAGTTCCGTGCGTTGGAGGTGGCGGATCTCGGTAGCCAGGCGCTCGATGGACGAGGCGATCACCCCCAACGTCGCAAAGAACATAGCGTGCCGATCGCGGGGGATCACCTGGGTGGAGACGGGTTCTACTGATAGACCCAGCTTCATAGCCACGTGTTCTTCGACCTTGGGGTCGATATTCGCAAAGGTGCCCACTGCACCAGAGATAGCACAGGTCGCGATGTCTTCGCGGGCCGCAACCAGCCGGGCCCGGTTCCGGTCAAACTCGGCATAGGCTTGCGCCAGTTTCAGGCCAAAGGTCGTCGGTTCTGCGTGTATGCCGTGGGACCGTCCCATGCAGATCGTGTTTTTATGTTCTAAGGCGCGTTTTTTCAGCGCTGCCAACAGCTTATCCAGGTCGTCCAGCAGGATATCCGCGGCCCGGACCAGTTGGACGTTGAAGCATGTATCCAGCACATCCGAGGACGTCATGCCCTGATGTACGAACCGGGCCTGATCGCCGACGTGCTCGGCGAGGTGGGTCAGGAAGGCAATGACGTCGTGCTTGGTCTCCCGCTCGATCTCGTCGATCCGGTCGATATCGAACTCGACCTTATCCGCGGTCCAAACCGCCTCGGCCGCCTCTTTCGGGATGACGCCCAGATCTGCCATGGCATCGCAGGCGTGGGCCTCGATCTCGAACCAGATCCGGAACTTCATCCGAGGTTCCCAAATGGCGACCATATCAGGGCGGGAATAGCGGGGGATCATGGGCGGTCTTTCATTGTCTCTGGCATGCGGACCGGCTAGCACGGTGGCCATGGTCGAAGCAACGCAGAGCTATTTTGAAGGGCCGTGGCAGATGGTCCGGATCATTGAAAACCTGCGCGATGGCGTGATCGGAGAGGTCTGGGGTCAGGTCGAGTTCCTGTTCGATGGCGAAGGCCTGACCTGCCTGGAGAGCGGCGTTTTGCGGTTCCAGGGTGTGGACTACCACACCGGGCGCACTTCGCTTTGGCGGTTCGATGGGGACCGAATTGAAGTGCAATACGAAGATGGCAGGCCATTTCACGATTTCCTGACCCAGGATCCGATCGCGTTGCAGATCGACGGGGACGCCCGGTATGAAATTACCTATGATTTCGATCCCGGTACCTGGACCAGCCGCTGGGAAATGCTGGGGCCGGGGGCCGACTATATGATGACAACCCGGTATCGGCGATAGGTCTCGCAGATCGCCATTAGGTTGAATCGCGTAATCGAAACCTTGAGCATTGCCTGATTCTTAAAGTGACACGAGATCTTGCAGCTTTTCTTTGCGTTAACTTGAATTTTAGGAGTCTGATCATCGTGGAACTTGGATAGACCAAGCCGTCGCGCCATTCCGCGAATAGTTCTTCTTCCGTCTTTAGACTTGGTTCAGAATCTGTCCCAAAACGGTGCATGTGCCATGCGTATGTCATTTGTAGGCCATGCGTACAGCATCCGTATGCCATCTGTATGTACACGCGACAGACGCGCCTATCTGTTCACAAGTCCTTAACAGAGCGCGTATTTGGCAATACCTTGTTTTGCTTCGACCCAGACGCTGCCCCGAAAGACCACCTGATGAAGAAGATCCTGATCGATACGGACCCGGGCATCGATGACGCCATGGCGATTCATCTGGCCTTTGCGCATCCGGGGCTTGAAGTCGTGGGTCTGACCTCGGTCTTCGGGAATGTGCATGTGCCGGTGGCGACACGCAATGCCTTGGCCCTGGTCGAGATGGCGGGCGCCGCTTGCCCTGTCGCCGAAGGTGCGGCGGCCCCTTTGGTTCAGGATCTGCAGCCTCCGGCCTACTTCGTCCACGGCGATGACGGGTTCGGCAATTCCGGAGTGATCGAACCCCAGGGGACACCCGATCCGCGCAGTGCTGCGCAGTTCATCGTCGATACGGTGAACGCCGCGCCGGGGCAGGTACATCTTTGCCCAGTGGGACCATTGACCAATATCTCCCTGGCTTTGCGGCTGGACCCCTCGATCGTCAGCAAGGTCGCTGGCGTCACCATCATGGGCGGCGCAGTGGAGTGCGGCGGTAACGTGAACGAATGGGTCGAGGCCAATATCTGGAATGACCCCCACGCCGCTGCCGAGGTTCTGGCAACCGACTGGCCGATGACCCTGGTGGGCCTGGATGTGACCGAAACCGTGCGTTGTACGCCTGAGGACTTCGCCGGATTGGCGGGGGCATCGCCGAAAATCGGCGGCTTTCTGAACCGTGCAGTGCAGTTCTATTTCGAATGGCACAAGTCCAAACCGCACTATGGCCAAGGACCGTTTGAAGGGTGCTTCATGCACGATCCAACGGCGGTGCTTGCCATCACCAATCCGGAGCTGTTCGATATCAAGGAGATACCCGTGAAGGTAATCACCGAGGGAGAACAGATCGGGCGGACGGTAGCAGACCCAAGTGCAGGAACGCGGCCAGTCCGTGTCTGTCTCGGTGCGGACCGAGAAGCGGTCAAACAGCACTTTCTGAACGCGATAAAGGCCACGGGATGACCGGAGCTGGCGGATCTTCGGTCGAATTGCTGGCAAATCCACATTGCGATGCTGCGCTTCGTTAAGCAAATCGAGGTCTTTCACGGGCCAGCATCCCCGGCGGGCGGGCACGATTTTGGCTGCCTATAAGTCTTATGTGATCTGCACGTCCTCACGTAGCGGCAGCACCTTGCTGTGCAGATTGTTGGCGGCCACCGGCGTCGCCGGTGCACCAGATTCCCATTTCCACGAACCCTCGATCGATGCGTGGCTGAAATATTATGACTTGAAGCCGGGTCCTGAATGTTCGGACGCCCAAATACTGGATTTGATCTTCAAAGCGGCGCTGACTGAAGGCACGGCGGGCACGGCTGTCTTTGGCTTGCGGCTGCAGCGCCATAGCTTTGATTTCTTCGCGGCGCAGCTGGCGAAGCGGCATCCCGGATTGTCCAAGGACGTCGACACGTTTCAGGCAGAGTTTGGCCGAACGCAGTTCATCTACCTGACCCGGCAGGACAAAGTCGAGCAGGCAGTATCCTACGTGAAGGCCGAACAATCGGGCCTTTGGCACATGGCGCCGGATGGCACCGAGCTCGAGCGGCTGTCTGCCCCGCAAGTTCCGGTCTATGACGCGGACGCGATCAAGGCCCGGGTTGAGGAACTGAGCGCCTTGGACGCGGCATGGCTGGATTGGTTCACATCCCAAGCGATCGAGCCACTGCGGATTACGTATACCGATCTATCCGCAGATCCGGTTTTGGTGTTGCGGCGCATTCTGGAGGCCCTTGGCTTGGATCCAGAAACTGCGGAAGGTGTCCAGCCGGGTGTTGCCAAGCTGGCCGATCAGGTAAGTCACGATTGGGTCCAGAGGTTTCGACGGGATTTCGCGCTGTCAGTTTGAGGCCGCGTCTTCTGCCGCCAACAACGCCTGCAACCCTTCGCGATAGGTCGGGTAGGCCAGCGTCACCCCTAATTCGTCTTTGATCCGGTCGTTCTTGGTTCGCTTGCATTCGGCATAGAAGCTTTTGGCCATCGGGGACATGTCCGCGTCTTCGAACTTGACTGCGGGGGGCAGCGGCAGGCCCAGCAGTTCGGCGGCATGGCCGATGACGTCCTCAGGCGGGGCAGGCAGATCATCATTTACGTTGTAGACGGCCCCTGGATCGGGCCGGTGGATCGATGCCTCCACCACTGCTGCAATGTCCTCGACATGGATGCGGCTGAAGACCTGGCCTTCTTTGATGATGCGCCGTGACGTGCCGTTCCGAACCTTCGAGAACGGCCCGCGTCCCGGTCCATAGATCCCGGCCAGCCGGAAGATGTGGATCGGAAGGCCCGGGATCGCGCGCCAAGCATTTTCGGCATCCAGCCGCCATTGGCCGCGTTGGGTGGTGGGTTTGCAGGGCGTGTCTTCATCAACCCAGGCACCGTCGAAGTTGCCGTAGACGCCGGTCGTGGAGAGGTAACCAACCCATTCGAATTCAGAGGCGCGGGCGGCGATCTGATCGCGGAAGGCGCGTAAAACCGGGTCGCCATCTGCGTTGGGTCCGGCGGAGGTCAGGATATGCGTGGCCTGATCAATCAAGTCTGCGACGTTGTCACCCCCGGGCCAGATCAGCGCCTCGGCCCCTGTGGCGCGGATTGTCTCGGCCTTTTCTTCTGACCTTGTTGTGCCGACCACCTGCCAGCCCTGGGGCATCAGTCGCACCGCGAGGGCTTTGGCCGAATACCCATGGCCGAAACTCAGCAAAACCTTTGGAGTGGTCATGGCACATTCCTTTCAGGCAGACTAAATAGGCGGGACAACAACAACAGGCAGGACCTATATGCGCGCTCTTTCCCTGGCAACATTGATCGGCATTGCATTTGCTGGCCCAGCCAATGCGGTCGATGACTATGACCTTTGCATCGCGATGATCGTCGAGGACCCGGCCCGGGCCGAACGCGAAGCCGGCGAGTGGGCCCGCTATGGTGGCGGCGGTGCAGCGGCGCGCCATTGTTACGCCCTAGCATTGATCGAAATCGGTGCATCGGTTCGCGCAGCGGACGAGCTGATCGCCACGGCATCAGAAGAGGCAGACCTGCCCAATCAGGCCCGTGCGGATCTGCTGGTTCAGGCAGGGGAGCTTCTGGTCACCACGGATTATACGGCGACGGCCGCCGTGGTTGCCGGTCAGGCCTTACAATTGGTGCCGGGCGATCCCGGAGCCTTGGGCCTGCGCGCGGCTGTTCGCCTGGCCAACGCGAAGTACCGGGGCGCCCTGCAGGACCTGAATGAAGCGCTGGCCAAACACAAAGAAGACCCGCGGCTCTTGCTGCGCCGGGCCTCGGCCCAACGTTTGACGGGAAATGCGATTGCCGCGCGGGATGATGCTAGCTTTGCAACTGAACTGGCGCCGGAACTGCCCGATGCATGGCTGGAGCGTGGGCGGATTGAAGCCAAGCTGGGGGACAAATCCGGCGCGCGGGCATCGTTTTTGAAGGCGATCGAACTGGAGCGCGACGGAAAGATAGCCCGCGCTGCGCAACTGGCGCTGCAACGGATGGAGGCCGGGGTCGAGGATTAAACCACGTCGCCAGGGCTTAATCTCTGCCGGATTTCAGGTCAGAGATCTATCTCGCGATTTTTTTGCTGTCCTGCGAAAGTCGGCTACTGATCCCGTCCTGGTTCGTTTGGATCGCTGGAGAACAACGCGATCTTGTTGCCTTGAGGATCGCGAAGGTAGCCGACATAGAAGTGAGGTCCGTACGCCTCACGAAAGCCCGGCTGGCCGTCGTCAGAGCCACCTGCGGCAAGCGCGGCAGAATGAAGGTCACGAACCTGCCTTTGATTGCGCGCCTCGAACGCAACCATGGAACCATTCCCACCCGAGGCCGGACGCCCATCGAAGGGTGGTTTGACGTAGAAGTCGGGCAAAACCGGGGAGTCACCCGGAGCGGGCAGTGCATAGCTTAATCCCTCGGGACCTTCCTCAAGCTGATAGCCAAGGACTGGCAGGAACGCGGAGTAAAACCGTTTTGCGCTTGCAATATCATCTGAGCCGACGGTGACATAGGCGATCATGCAGTTTGTTCCCTTCGAAGGTTATGTCATCCAAACCAGATTACAGCATCGTTGCAGGTCGACACAGCTTTCGCTTCAAAGAATGGCCTTGTGCAGATCCGCAGATCCCACATTGGCGCAATCAATGGGAACGCGAGAACAAGGACGAGGCAGGTTACCTCTGGCGGTCCCGGATGGTCGTCAGAAGATAGCCGGGAACGATAAGTACGAACTTTTCGTAGAGATTGCGGGATGTCGGCTATGAGCCAAGCCAACGAATGCTGCGATATGCACGAACGGCGGCGAAGCGCCAAACTAGCCACGGCTCGCGATGGCAATGACCAAGCAATGTGAGGTTCTTTCAACCGCCTCTAACCTGATCCAAGGACAAGTCAATTGACGGTGTCTCGCCTTGTTGCAGATCCGCGTTTCGCTCCCTCTCCGTTATGATCAAGGTTGTCCGCTCATTTGCGAGGCATTGGACGATGGTGTCGAGAGAGTCCAAATCCAGCGCGCCTTCCGGGCAATCCAGAAGGATCAGCCGGGCCTTGGTCAGGCTGGCCCGGGCGAGAAGTACACGCCAACGCTCACCCTCGGAGATGTTTCTCCCCAACTCGCTCACGCGACCATCCAGGCCGTCCAAGCGATGGAGCAGTGTCTCCAAACCGAAGGTCGTCGTAGCCTCCAGTATTTGCGCGTCAGAGGGGCGTTTCACCGCGCCGAGCGTTAGGCAACGGCGCAGACTACCGGCCAAGATCGGCGTGTGGGTGTCAATCAGGCAGATGCCGACCTCCGGCGCGGCGGACGTGGCGGGATGCTTGCCAATGAGCACGCGGCCTTGATCGGGTTCCTCCAGGCCTGCTGCAAGCCGCAGGAGTGTCGTCTTGCCCGTCCCATTAGAGCCTTGCACGCGAAGCAATCCCACGACAGGCACATGGAAGGAGAGATTTTGCAGGGGTCCGTGCGAGACGTCTTCGAACGTGAGGCTTGGCCTGGAAGGCAACGCTTCGAATGTGAGAAGAATTGGTCGCCGAAAGACCCGAAGACACTTAGAGCGTGCGACGACAAAAGCGTTGTATCGGTCCCAGATCATGGCGAGGTCGCGCAATGGCGCAACGAATATGGCGGCCGCTGCCAAGCCTCCAGCCGCCAGCGATGCGGGCAGATCCAGGTGCAACGCAGTTGCGAGAACCATGGCCGCGGCGATGGCGGCAATCACATCGGGAATGGCGCGCATCACCGCACCAGCTCGTCGTCGGGCGGTGGCAGCCTCGGTCAAACTCCGGGTGCGGGTCCGCAAGCGCTCCCGCTCATGATCCATACGCCCGATCAGGCGCAGGTCCGGAGCCTGTGGTGCCCGCTCGCTCATGTCCGCCGACAGGCGTGCCCGCTGGCGACGAAGGGCCCGATGGAGGCGTCTGAGGGTGCGCGCCGCGAAAGTCATGGCCACGAGTCCAGCACAGACGCAAGTTGTCAGCACAGCGCCAAGCAGGGGGTGCAGCAGAATTCCAGCGCCGCAGGCGGCAGGCAGTACGAACCCTGCCGCGATCAGTTTTGGCATCGCATCGCCGACCCAGTTCCGGATCGAAGAAAGATCTCCCACAAAGCGGAGCGAAAGCCCGCCGCGACGCTGGTTCTGCACGGCCATGCGGGGCATCCGGGAAAGATGGGTGAACAGACGTTCGCGCAAGTCGCCAGCGAATGACTGCCCAAGCCGTTCGGAGACCATGGCCTGAGCGACGCGCCCGACTGCGATGACGATGCCGCTGGCAGCCAGGACGGTAAGGGCCGCAACAGGCAAGGGCTTGGCCGGTGCGAGGAACGTTGCGAAAACATCGCGGGTGGCGACCGCAGAAATCGCTGCGGCCCCCGCTTGCAGGAGTGCGGTCACCACTACGAGGGTGAGAAACCGGCCCCGCCCCTGCCCGTGGATCGAGGGAAACGCGCTCATATCACCTCCGCATTGGCGTTGATGGTCCCGAAACGGGCCCTGCTGAAAAGAACCGTCGCGAACGCCGGATCGCGGAGTTTTTCGCGGGACGCCATGTCATATCCGGTTGCGGCCTCCGCCTCTGTGGTTGCCATGGGCGATTGGGTTATCAACCCCGTCAGGGCAAGCGGGCGGATGCCGATTTTCGCCAAATTGGCGACCCCGCCAGCTGCGGCCAGGGCATCAGGGACCGCCAAGAGAAAGCCGGAGAACCGCGCCCGATAGGCTCTATCGGCGATCAGCGCAGCGGTCTCCTTTTGCAGGACGCCATCCGCCAACTCGACAACGGCAATGTCGCAGCCCTCGGTAGCCGCACCTGCCAGCAGTGCATCGGTGGCTTTCGAGATACGGGCAATTGGCTCGAGGTAGGTCGAGACCATCCCGGCATCCACGAAGTCGGCCACATGGTGCGCGCCTGCATCAACATACGCGTTGTAGTCTCCGAATGCCCCGGTGCCGGTCGCCTTGATGGCCGCAACCCGGTGCCCCGCGCGCACCAGCCCGTGCACGAGGCTTGCCACCGCCGTGGTCTTGCCCGAGTTCATGGATGCGCCAATGGCACCGATGACCGGGATCGCCGGGCGTGGACGCTCAGGGATGGCGTACTGTGCCAGGTTGATTGGCCCGCCATCCGCTCCGGTCAGCAGCCCGATGGGCCTGATCCGGGTGGGGGCCGCCATCTTGCCGTTGCGGCTGCGCATACGGCCCAGAACACCGCCGCCGGCGAGGAGATCGGACCCTGAGACCGAGAGTTCGGCTAAGCCCTCGAACTGGTCAGGTGCGTATCGTGCGCCACAGGAAACAACGACCAGATCACCGGCGTAAAGCTCGGAGGGACGCCCTGAGGCAAGCTGCAGTCGTGTGTGGGATCCGATCCGCTCGACCCGGCCAAGCACGAGGTCGCCAGCTTTGGCAGCCGTCAGATCACGACAGAGGCCCAAGGCCGCTTCACGGGCGACGCGCCGCGTCGTGAACGCCCATTTGGCATGGGTGAGGGTCGTCGGGTTCAAGGCGGTCTCGTGCGAAGAGGTCATGGAAATGAATGCGTTCATCTGAGATTTCTCCTTCATTGTACTTGCAGGGTTTGCGGGTTGGGGAACAGGTGCCGCTCAGCTTCCGGATGCGCGAGGCAGGTTCGGAAATCGTGACCACAGCCATCCAGTTCGATCAGCTTGATGTTGGTCTGGATACTGCTGTGGCGGGCAGCTCCGTCTATGGCAGAGGCCCAGCGAGCGGCACGCTCCCGTCGGGTCCGCCCTTGCTGGGCGTCAAGGGCCAGGCTGGAACGCGTGTTCTCGTCCACCACGTCATCCTCGGTCCCGATCAACACGCGGATCGGTAGCGAAAGAAACTGCGCGAGACCAACGACCGACCTTGGCTGCCAATCGTTATGGCGGCTGGTCGGTGTTCCCAGACCGTAGGGAAACGGTTTGGGATCGGGGAAGGTGTACCAGCCTGCCGCGATCAGGGTTAGCCGCGCCACGCGGTGCGGGTAGAGCATGGCGAAGCGATGGGCGAACTGCGCCCCACCAGAGTATCCGCAAAGCTCGATCTTGTCGGTACCGCGCATCCCCGCCATCGCGAGATCGTCGAGGGCCGACAGAAGTGCCAGATCCGCCCGCCTTTTGCGGACCACCTGCTGATAATGCGGCCAGTCATCTCGGTCGAACAGCGGTGCGATGACGGTCTGCCCCGACGAGGCTGCGCGCGGCGCCAGCAGACTGACCTGCGCCTTGGCCCCACGGTGCAGCCCATGGATGGCCACAAGTGGCGGCTTCTGCGGATTGCGGCGCTCAGGCACTGCCATCCAGCAGGAAAGAGCGCCCGTGCCAAGCCGCGAGATGCGTGAAATCCTGTGCCCTGCGGCTGGGGCGAGATTGGCGCTGTTCTCTGACATGTCGTGATCTCTTTCCATGGTCATTTGATCCGCACCCAGGCGTTGCGAACGCGGTGGTTACGGTCGATTTCGTGATAGGCGACAGGACCTTTGCGGGGCGCAAACCAGGTGGTCCGCCGCACCCGGCCATCTTTGCAGACGACCACATAGGCGGGCGTAGCACCTTGCCCGGATCGCAGAACCTCGACGGTGTCTTCGACAACGCAGCGGGTGCGTCGGGTTGAACGTTTGCCGTTCCAGGAAACTGCCCGGCGCTCATAGGTGACAGTTTTGCCAACCTGAAGTGGAAACAGCGAACCTTCGCGCCGGACATGGGCTTTGGCCGTGTGCCAGTCCTCCGATGTTCCGCAACGGGCGTAACTGTCGGATGGTGCGAACCAGTCGTGCGATTTTGTCCAGACACAACCATCAGGCTCGCGCACGCGGATGCCATTCCCTGCGCGCGAGATACGCAATCGGTGAGTCGCGCCATCAAGAAGGTTTTTCACCTGCATGGACCGTAGGCGCCGCAACATCGGGGATTTCACCTGTGCGATGTCAGCGGTTAATTGCCGTGTCTCTGGGCGGCCCTTCACAAGGAAGTCAAAGGGAAGATCGAGGTCGATAGTGCCTGCTACGCAGCCACTCAGAACAGCCGCCAAAGACAATGTAAAAATGGGTTTCACGTTCTCCTCCAGGATGTTCGCGCCGTTCTTGACGCTGTCTGGGGAAAACGATCAGGGCCGGGTTCTATTCCCGGTCTCGAAGACTTTTTTTGTCGTCAGACGCAGTTTTTTCCAGGGGACTGGATAAGCCCATAGCCATAGATATCATCGCGGCCCGGCGCGCCCAGGTCGCGGGCGGTGCCGCTCAGTAGTTGCCGGGCGGCATCCGGATCACCGCCAGTCCGCGCACGAGCCCGCAGCATGGCGGCGACAGCAAAGGGCACGGCGAAGCTGGTGCCGGTGAACGTCCCGGTTCCGCCAGTGGCCAAGGCCGAGGGGATGCCGACCCCCGGAGATGCCACTTCCACGTAAGCTCCCCGCGTACCGCTTCGATAGGGTCTCAGACGGGCGTCGACAGCAGCGACTGCCATGACCTCCGGATAGGCGGCTGGATAGGCCGGCTCGCCGTGTGCACCACCATTGCCTGCCGCTGCCAACAGGTTGGCGCGACGGGAGGCGCGTTGGACGGCAAAGTGCAAGGCCGCATTCCTTTGCCCGGCCAAGCTGAGCGCAATGACCCTTGCGCGCGAAGCAACGGCCCAATTCAGCGCTTCGACCAGTGCGAAGGCATCAGCCCTTTGGCTGTCTTCGGTTAGGTGCATT
Organism: Pseudomonadota bacterium; assembly: GCA_039028795.1. Classification (GTDB taxonomy): domain Bacteria; phylum Pseudomonadota; class Alphaproteobacteria; order Rhodobacterales; family Rhodobacteraceae; genus Thermohalobaculum. The sequence goes on along the minus strand of JBCCHJ010000057.1, from coordinate 7,596 downwards.
ACTTCAGCCGCCAACAACTTGGCTTCGGGAGCCAGAGGCACAGTGCCTGGTCCTGACGCTCCGACCAGCAAAGCGGCGATCGCAGTTCCATGTTCCATAGAGGCTGCGGTTGCGCCGGGCCGCAGGAACGACTTTGCCTCTATTCGTGCGCGCCCAAGGGACGGATGATCTCGTCTTACGCCCGTGTCGATCATCGCGATGGGGGCACCGCGGCGGCAGGACCTGCCGACTTTCTCATCAATCGCCACCAGCGTTGCGCCCCAGCAACCGTCGCCACAGCCAGAACCCGCGTGTTCGTAAAGATCGTTGAGGTCGACCACTGATCCAGGACTGAGAGACTGCACGGTCTGCGCCGCGTCCTCGAGATCGGCACCAGGTGGGATCGAAAAGCGCAGGAAACGGGCTTGCAATCCGTCAAGCTCGGTATCTTCCAGCACCGAAAAGCCCGCCGCCTGCAACGTCGCAAGGTTTGGTGCCGCCTGACCGGATGGCGTGAGAACCAGAATTTCGTTCGGGACAACCGGCCTGTCCGCACCGAAGATCAGGTCAATCAGGTCCGAGAATGGATTCCCGTCATTCTGCCCGACGGACGACCCTGGTGAGCCGCCAGATGCACCGTCATCGCCGTCATCGCCAACGTCTCCGTCATCGCCGTCATCGCCATCGTCTCCATCCCCATCTCCGTCGCCGCCGTCTCCGTCTCCATCGCCGCCACCCCCATCTCCGTCGCCGCCGTCGCCATCACCGCCACCCCCATCTCCGTCACCGCCGTCTCCATCGCCGCCACCCCCATCTCCATCTCCACCATCTCCATCGCCACCACCCCCATCTCCGTCGCCGCCATCTCCGTCGTCGGCGACAGCGACAGTACCAAGCCGCCACGGATCCACGGAGTCAGGCGCGAGGCCGATCGCCGCAGTGGCCATCAACAACAGGAACAGGCGTCTCATGGGCACTCCTCTTGTCTTGCAAGGCGAAAACGCGCTGCCCTAAAAATTATTCCGATATCGATGGAATAAAAGAGGCATAGCATCGTTCTCCTTCAAACCTGCTTCGGTGAAAACCTGATGAGCGATACTATTCGACAAAACCTGATTGCCGTTCTGCCGAAGATAAGGCGGTTCGCCTGCGCTTTGGCCGGGAACCTCAGTGAAGGAGATGATATCGTGCAGACAGCTTGTGAGAAAGCCCTTGCCCGTGCCGATCAATTCCAGCCTGGGACGCGATTCGACAGCTGGATGTACAGGATCGTCCAGACGACATTTTTGGATTCACGCAGACGCCATGAGCGCCGCTTTGCCCGGTCGGACGACGATGCCCTTGCTGCGCTGTCGGATGCGGGTATGGGCGCGGCCAGGGCGCAGGATCGCTTACTGCTTGCCCGTGTTCGCGAGGCCGTGGTGGCCTTGCCAGAAGACCAACGCGCTGTGCTCGCTCTCGTTGCCATCGAGGGACTGGGTTATCGCGAAACGTCCGAAGTTCTAGACGTTCCCATTGGCACCGTCATGAGCCGGCTTGCCCGCGCCCGCGCAAAACTCAAACCTCTTCAGGAAGGGGCATTCTCGTGACCAACGGATGGACTGAGGAAGAGATCGCGGCCTTCGTCGATGGCTCGCTCGACGATGCGGCGGCCGATCGGATTGCCGCAATCCTGGAACAAGATCCGGACGCCCGCGCACTTGCCGAAGAGATTAGCAACGGAAACGACTTATTGCGCGCTGCTTTCGCGGATGTGGCCCAGTCTCCCGTTCCAACATCCCTCGCAGAGACGCTGACGACCGCGGACGGCACGGTTGTGCCCTTCCACAGACGGCTTGCACAACCAAGCACATGGATTCCCGCCGCGGCGGCTGCCAGCGTCGCAATCATTGTGGGACTGGGGTTGGGTGCGCAGTTCGGAGCCACCAAGAGCGGCCCCGAAATCACGCTCGGCGACGCGCCGCCTGACAGTGCTCTACATCTGGCACTCGAAACCCTGCCGAGCGGCGACCCATATGATGAGCGGATTATCCCGATGCTGACTTTTACCGACGCGTCGGGCAGGTATTGCCGCGAGTTCGAAGTCGTCGGCGACCTGCCGGATGAACTGGAATTCGGGATAGCCTGCCGCACCGCCGAGGCCGCTTGGCATGTGGAGATTGTTGTCACTGCGCCGATGGGCGCAGCCATTGATGGAGGGTTCGCCCCAGCGTCCGGGCCGGGTGCAGACGCGCTTTCAGCAATGATCGAAGCGTTGGGCGGCAGTGAGCCACTTACCCCAAGGGCAGAAACACGTGTGATTGAGAATGGCTGGCAACCTTGAAGGTCTGTTCTAGCGCGACTGGTTTTGCCTGAATTTGGAGGACACCTAGAATATGCGCAGCGCCGGGAGGTGTCGAATGACAAGGCCGAAGCGATACAAGCGCTATAGCGCTGACTTCAAACGGGAAGCCCTTCGCAGAGCAGCCGAGGAAGGCATGACCGACAAATTCGTCTGCGATGAACTTGGGATCAGCACGTGGCAATTCCGCGATGGCGCGGTGAGATGGAACTTCTGGGAGGTGAGGCTTTTCCAGGGAACGGGCGACCGCGTGATCAGGAAGTCGCCGCTCTGAAGCGCGAACTGGCTCAGGTCAAGAAGGAGCGTGATTTCCTAAAGGAAGCGGCGGCGTACTTCGCCAAGCTGTCGAAGTGAAGTACGCCTGCATCGATCGCCGCCGCAACCGTTATCCGGTCCGCCTGATGTGTCGCCTTTTGAATGTCTCGGCCAGCGGCTTCTATGCGTGGCGGACATGCTCGGAGAGTCCGCGCGGCCAACGAGACCGGGAACTGATGCCGAAGATCCGGCAGATCTTTGAAGACAGCAAAGGTGTCTACGGCAGCCCGCGCGTTCATGCGGAACTGTCGGCGGAAGGCATCCAAGTCGGGCGCAACAGAATTGCTCGTTTGATGCGCCGGGAGCGGCTCAGAGGATGTCCCAAGCGCGGCTTCCGTGTCACCACGCAGCGTGAAACTCGTCGCGTCTCCCGGAAGAGGTGCGTTAGGGTCGGGCGATCCACTGGCCGCGGTAAATGCTTTGGCAGCCGGATCTCAATATCGAGATCGTCGCAAGGCGACGTCGACAGCTGACCTACTTTGACAAGCCATTGGTAGAAAGCACGCGTTGTAACCAGCCTTCTTCGGATCGTCGCGGGCTCCAGTCCCCAAACATCTTTCTGGTCTTTGACGAATGATGAGAGATCGGCGACTGTGGCGTCTAGCAGGCCTCGTGCGTCGCCAAGAAATCAGGCTAGGGTGTTTAGGTCCTGCCGATTGGCTCGGGTCGTGTTTTCGCTGAGGGACCTCTCGATCCGGCAGTGCTCAGCGAAGTCTTGGATGAGATACGATGACATTGTGGTTCCCCCTCTTTCTAATGAGAGAGGCAATGAATCTTGCTCGAACACTTTTCAATACGATCGGTGAATTTAGGCACTTCAACTTCGCCAACGACCCTCGCTCAAAGGAACTGAATTAGCGTGACCTCATCGCATCAAGGACGAGTCTTTCGACAACATCTCAGCACCCCTGGCCTCATCCGAACCGAAATGCTGTGGATCGAATGAATGGCAGCTTCGGAGAACGCAGCTGTAGTGTTCAAGCCCTGGGCGAACGGCAGTTCTGGGCCGTCTGCAACTAGGCATTCTCAGACTTAAGATGAATGAACTGGTCAGGCGCCTTGCGGCAATTCTAGACAATAGGTCCAATCAAAGCAGATTTCCTACACTTAGCAGTATTGCACCTAGTCCCGGCCGTTGTTGCACTTTTCCACAACCTTGGCTGCGAAACGGGCGCAGCCCAGGTGGAAACCAGTCTGATTGGGTCGGACGAGAGTTATCCAATGATTGCATTATTCGCAAATTGAGAGTGTGATTGACGAGCGACGACCGAGCAACAGCCATCGCGGCTTCGGCCCGATGAACAAGGGAGGAAGCCATGACCATTAGAAGTACCTTTACTGCGTTGGCGTTGGCCACAGGGACGATGCTGGCTGCTGCGGCAGCTCAGGCAGAGACTTTCCGAGTGGGAATGGAGTGCACTTACGCCCCCTTCAACTTCAAGAACGCCGAAGGAGAGTTGATGGGTTATGACGTTGATGTCGCAAAGGGTGTTGCAGGCATCATCGGCGCGGATCTGGAATTCGTTTGCCAGGAATGGGATGGCATGATCCCAGCCCTTCTGGCGAACAAGTTCGATCTTGTGATCGCATCCATGTCTATCACCGAGAAGCGCCTGAAACGAATGGACTTTTCCAGCCCGTACCGGTTTTCAACCGGGCAGCTCGTCGGATCTGACAAAATCGATGCACAGCTCTTTGACGATGCCGGCAAACCGATCCCGGAAAACTTCAAGGGCCTGAAAGTCGGTTTGGAGCGCGCGACGACCTATTCGCATTGGTTCGAAGAAGTTCTGCCGGACGCCGATGTGGTGCTCTACGATTCGAACGAGGCACTTTATTTGGACCTGAGAAACGGCCGCACGGATGTCATCATGACCAATCCGATGAAGGCTTATTTGCGATTCCTTTCCCAGGAAGAAGGCTCGGGTTTCAAGCTAATCGGGCCGACCGTCGATGAGGAAAAATACTTTGGAGTCGGCGTTGGAATCGGTCTGCGCCAAGGCCAACCAGACCTGAAAGCGCGCCTTGATGGGGCGTTGAAGCAGCTGATTAACTCAGGCGAGCTGGAAGCTTACGCACGGAAGTACTTCCCGTTCAAACTGCACAAGGACGAGTGGGGCAGCTAACTCACAAGGATAACGGGTGGCGGTACGGGGCACCGTGCCGCCGCCTGACCGGACCTCGCCTGATCTCGGCGGAGGGTCATAGGGGACAGCGTTGGAAGCACTAAACGGCTGGTGGGACGACTACGCTTGGGGCAGTTGGGTCGTTGCCAAAGTTTTCCTGGCATCGTTGGGGTTGATGACGCTGTTCGGGCTAATTGGCGCTGCCGCTAAACTTTCGAACAGCCGCGTTGCCCAGAAAATCGCCGGGGCGTACACGGTGATCTTTCGGGGCACCCCTGAGATCCTGGTGATCCTGCTTTTGTATTTCGGGTCGGCCATCGCACTGACATCCATTGCCCAGATCTTCGATCCAGAGATCAAGTTCGTGGACGTGCCACCTTTCTGGGCCGGGACCATCGCCATATCCCTGGTTGTTGGTTCCTATGCGACCGAGACCTTTCGTGGGGCTTTCCTAGGTGTTAATCCCGGTAGCATTGAAGCTGCACGGGCGCTCGGCATGTCGCCGCTGCAGACCTTCATCTACATCCGTATTCCAGAGATGTGGCGCATCGCTCTGCCGCCCTTTGGCAACCATATGCTGTCACTAATCAAGGACACGGCGCTAATCTCTGTGATCGGTCTTAACGAGACCCTGTTTGTCGCGAAGCAGGCCATCGCCACCACGAACAAGCCCTTCACGATGTATATCTTCGTCGGGCTGATCTATCTGGCGTTTTCCTCGATCATTACACTTTCTGTCATGGGCCTGGAAAAGTACGGCAAACGCACAACCGAGGCTGCGCGATGAGCTTTGATTTTTCACTAATCATCGACAGCCTGCCCAAAATGCTGGGAGGAATCGGCATCACCTTGCAGTTGCTGGTCGTATCGGCGGTGTTGGGACTGATCCTGGCGATCATCCTGCTGCTGATGCGGCTGAGTGGTAAATGGTGGCTGGACTGGCCCGCGCAGGTCTACATCTACGTCTTCCGCGGTACGCCGATCTTGGTCCAGATTTTCATCGTCTACTACGGATTTCCGCAGTTCGAGTTCATTCGCGACAGCATCTTCTGGCCAATTCTGCGCGAGCCAACGGGATGCGCCATCGTCGCGTTGTCGCTCAATACTGGCGCCTATGTTTCCGAAATCTTGCGCGGCGGCGTGAAAGGCGTCAACAAAGGGTTGCTAGAGGCGGGATCAGCGCTTGGCATGTCGACTCACCAGAAGTTCATTTACATCACGGCGCCAATTGCCACGCGCTTGGCGTTGCCAGCCTATTCGAACGATGTGATCAGCCTGCTGAAGTCCACAGCGCTGGCCAGCACGATCACTATCGCTGATATGACGGGGATCGCCCGCACGATCGTAGCTGAGACCTACGCGCCCTATGAGATATTCATCTCTATGGCGATCATCTACATGGTCTTCACCTGGATCATTCAGAAAACCTTTGGGCGGATCGAGCGCTATTTGGGTCGCTATGCTGAGCGGGAGGCCTGACATGAATGACACTGCCCCTCTAATCCAGTTGCACAACGTCGATAAGTTCTTCGGCGACTTTCAAGCACTGAAGAACATTGATCTGGAAGTTCGCAAGGGCGAACGCATCGTCGTTTGCGGCCCTTCAGGATCTGGCAAGTCCACAATGATCCGTTGCATCAATAGGCTGGAGGAGCACACCGACGGCCGCATCATTATAGACGGCACCGAACTGACCGACAAGATCAAGGACATCGACGCCGTGCGGCGCGAGGTTGGCATGGTCTTCCAAAGTTTCAACCTGTTCCCGCACATGACCATCGTGAAGAACCTGATGATCGCACAGCAACTGGTTAGGAAAACACCCAAGACCGAAGCACGCGAGGTCGCGATGCGGTATCTCGAACGGGTCAAGATCCCTGAACAGGCGGGAAAGTACCCGATCCAGCTTTCCGGCGGTCAGCAACAGCGCGTTGCGATTGCCCGCGCACTTTGCATGCAGCCCGAGATCATGCTGTTCGACGAGCCAACTTCGGCCCTGGATCCAGAAATGATAAACGAGGTGCTGGACGTGATGATCGATCTGGCGAAGGACGGCATGACCATGATCGTTGTCACGCACGAGATGGGGTTTGCACGGTCAGTAGCGGATCGGATCATCTTCATGGACGAAGGAGAGATCGTCGAAGAGGCCGAACCTCAGACCTTCTTTGACAGCCCGGTGCACGAGCGCACGAAACTGTTCCTCAGCCAAATTCTGAACCACTGATGGCCGAAGATTTCACAGCGCGGATTGTCAGCTTTGCGGAAAGACTGGCTGACGAGAGCCGGGCGATCCTGAATGAGGTCGCGGGTCAAATTCCTGATGTCACCATCAAGGCTGACGACAGCTACGTTACCGAGACAGATAAACGGATCGAAACCCGGCTGCGCGAAATCATCGATGCCGAATTCCCAGAGCACGGAATCTTGGGTGAGGAACACGGCGCGCGTGATCTGGATGCCGAGTATGTGTGGGTGCTTGATCCCATCGACGGCACGGCCCCTTTTATCGCTGGCATTCCTGTTTACGGCACACTGATTGGATTAGCTCACCACGCGAAACCCTGGCTTGGGGTCATCGACCATCCAGCGACCTCGGACCGCTGGGTCGGCATCTCAGGGCATTGGGCGACACACAACGGCCAACCCGTTCGCACACGAGGTTGTACCGAGTTAAGTTCAGCCCTGATGACGAACAGCAACCCCGATTTCTTCGAGCCAGCCGAAAGAGAGGCTTTCGATGCGCTCCGTACCCGTGTGCACTACACCCAATACGGTGCCAGCTGCTACGCTTATGGGGTCCTCGCATCCGGTCGAACCGATTTGGCGATCGAT
>JBCCHJ010000056.1:0-41749 GCA_039028795.1 Pseudomonadota bacterium | reverse complement strand
TGCTCATGTACAAGGGCTCGATGCGCTCGAGCGCCAGCCGCTCCCAAGACGAGGCGAAGGCGCTGATTCAGAAGCTGCACGACGAGGTCCACGGTGGCGGCGACTTTGCCGCCCTGGCCAAGCAGCAAAGAGTTAAAGGGAATACTTACCAGCGAATGAACTAGAATCGGTCTTGGCTGAGATACTGCCAAAGCGCCGTTGCGTCATAGGGGATGATCTGCGCAGTCTTCCAAACTTCTCGTGCGTCGATTGTTTCGATCGCTTGGCCTTCCTGCAACTGCAAATTTGGCAGATCCGAAGGCGTAACTTTCACGACAAAAAAGTGTCTTGGGATCATGCCGTGTCCCGCAAAGGTGAAATCCAGGACCATGCTGCAGAAGTGTTTCGGATCGGTAGGTTTGAATGACAGTTCTTCATCCAATTCGCGCATCAGCCCGGCCATTGCGTCTTCGCCGTGCTCTAGCGCGCCGCCAAAGCAGCCCAGCCACCCGGGGAAGAATATTTCGGGTTTGTTATCCCGCCGCTGCATAAGGAATTTCTGATCATCTGTTACCAGGATGCCCGCCGAAGCTTCAGCGGGGATCAGTTTTGGTCCACTTGCCGGATCCATCATGGAGTTTACGCGCAGCCTCGACTACCCGCGTAGGGTATAGCCGGTGTCGCGGGCACGGATGTCGTCCAGATAGGTGCGGCCCCAGTCCACCATTTCGGCCAGGCCTTCGTGCCAACCGATCTCCGGCTCCCAGCCCACGGCCTCTTTGATGGCCGATGAATCCAGCCAATAGCGGCTGTCCTGGCCCAGGCGGTCCTCGGTCACTTCGGCGATTTCATCCAAGGACAGCCCCAGGGCCGCACCGCAGCGTTCGACTACCTCGCGGATCGAGGTCGGGTTCAGCGGCCCGGCATTGAACACCTCGCCCTTTGGTCCGCGTTCGGCGACCATGTGGATTGCCCGACCGAGATCGCGCGCGTGCATATAGGACTTTTCCGCCTTGCCGCCGCCGTGCAGCGGCAGCTTTTGCCCGGTTAGTCCCATCAAGATGGTCTTGGGGATCACGCGGTGCAGCAACTGGCCGGGGCAATAGCAGTTGCAGGGCCGTATGATCGTCATCGGGAACTGCTTAAACTTATGCACCGACATAAGGTACATATCGAAGGCGACCTTCGAAGCCGCATAGGGCGAGGACGGCTTGATCGGCTCGTCCTCTTTTGCGGCATGTTCGACCGACCCGTACATCTCCGACGTGCCGATCTGGATGAAATGCTCTAGCCAGTCACGGGTCTCCAGATGTTCGGCCAGTTTGGCCAGGGCCATCGAGTTTGTCTCGAAATACCGCCAGGAGTGCTTCCACGACACAGCGCCTTCGCCTTGGGCGGCATAGTTGACGATGACCTCGGGTTTCAACTCGTCCAGCAGTTCCAGCAGCAGATCCATCTCGTAGGTCAGATGCCGGGCGTGGTAAGTATAGCCGTCGCGCTTGTCGATGTTCAGGCTGAAGGGTTCGTCGCGTAGCGGATTCCGGCCAATTCCGATCACGCCGTTGTGGTCGGCATGATCCAGCAGATACATCGCGGTGTGAATGCCGAACGAGCCACCGCCGCCCAGGATCAAATATTTCTTTGCCATCGGTGCTGCCCCTGTCTCAGCCATCTGAATTTGTGGCTGTCTTGGGCTGGATTGAAGATCGGGTCAAGACCGCCGTCAAAACTCGACGACGCCGTTGCATCTGAACCGAGTTAGCGCGATCCTTCTGCTTGGACCTATGCACGTCGAAAGGACATTCCATGGACGATGGTCATAAGGCCGAAGCTCCGGCAGAGCATTTCGATGTTCTGGTTGTAGGGGCCGGCATTTCCGGTATTGGCGCGGGCTATCATCTACAGCAGCAGTGCCCGGACATGTCGTTCGTGATCCTGGAGACGTTCGAGGCATTCGGCGGTACCTGGTGGTCGCACCGCTATCCCGGCATCCGGTCTGACAGTGACCTCTACACATTCGGATACCGGTTCAAGCCCTGGGTCGGCCCGCCCATCGCCACGGCGGAAGAGATCCTGAACTACATGGGCGAGGTGATTGCAGACAACGATCTGGCCCGCCATATCCGCTATCGCCACCGGATCACCGACGCGGTTTGGTCCAGCGAAGCGAACCGTTGGACCATCACGGCGGTTTCTGATGTGGGCGAAGTGCGGTTCACGTGCGGCTTCCTCTATATGGGCCAGGGGTATTACCGCCAGCGCGAAGGGTTCTGGCCGAAATGGCCGGGGATGCAGGATTACCAGGGCCAATTGGTGCATTCTGAAGAGTGGACCGATGATATCGACTTTCGCGGCAAACGCGTTGTGGTGATCGGGTCTGGAGCCAGTGCGGCGACCATTGTGCCGAACATGTGCGATGACGCGGCGCATGTCGTGATGTTGCAGCGATCGCCCACGTTTTTCCGCACTGGTCGAAATGCAATCCCCATCGCAGATCAGTTGCGTCGATTGCAAATTGATGAGGCTTGGATTCACGAGATCACGCGCAAACAGATCCTCTTTGAACAAAGCACGTTCACCGAGACGACATTTAGCGACCCAGAAAAGGTCAGAGAGGATCTGATCGGAGAGATCAGGAAACTTCTGGGCCCGGACTACGATGTCGACCGGCATTTCACCCCGCGATATCGGCCTTGGCGGCAGCGGATCGCCTTTGTGCCGGATGCCGACTTGTTTGAGCGGATCGCGGCGGGGGATGCGTCTGTTGTCACGGACGAGATCGAGCGGTTCACGTCGGATGGCATTCTGCTGAAGTCGGGCGAGAAACTGCAGGCCGATATGATCGTCGCTGCCACTGGGTTCAACATGAACACGCTGGGCGACATCGCCTTTGCCGTCGATGGCGCGCCCGTCGATTTCCACGACACGGTCACCTATCGCGGGATGATGTTCACGGGCCTGCCGAACATGGTTTGGGTCTTTGGCTATTTCCGCGCGAGTTGGACCCTGCGCGTGGATATCGTGTGCGATTTCGTCTGCCGGTTGCTAAACTATATGAAGGGTGCCGGGGTGGACCGGGTTGAGGTGGCGCTGCGGCCCGAGGACGCCGACATGCCCATCAGCGAGTGGGTCAGCGGCGACAATTTTAACCCCGGCTATGTCACCCGCAGCCTGCACCTGTTGCCCCGTGCCGGGAACAAGCCGGAGTGGCAACACACCCAGGATTACTGGGCTGATAAAGACGACTTCCCAGAGATCGATCTGACCGGCGAGGAGTTCCTCTATGACGGCACCCGATCCGTCCGGCCCGGAGTGGCGGCGGAGTAAAGGGCGAGTGAAAGGGTTTGGCCCGTGCCGGGCCAAGGCGAGGCTCTGCCTCGCGCTCCGGAGTATTTTCGGCAAGCTGAAGAGGGCTTTGGGTCCGGCTATTCGATGATCGTCCAGGAATAGTCGCCGGTGTAGCCGGCCTCTTCGAACAGGGCGAGCCATTCGCCGGGGTAGCCGTGGAATTCGGCGGTCAGGACCCAGCTTTCAAAAATCGCCTTTTGTTCGGGCGTGCGATAGCTGTCGACGCGGACATAAGCGCGGCCGCCGGACAGGCGTTGGATTTCCTGCAAGGCGGTCTTGGCCCGGTCGCGGGGCAGATTGTGCACCGTGTCCAGGCAAAGGACGGCATCGAATGGTTCTCGGAATGGCATAGTCTCGATGGTGCCCTGGACCAGGTAGGGCTTGGCATCCGGGTGCGCGTTCTCGATTGCATATTCGGAGATTTCCAGCCCCGTCACCTGCAACCCCGGCAAGGCATCGCGCAGGTCTTTGACCAGAAAGCCCTTGGCGCAGCCCGCGTCCAGCACCCGGTCGCCGGGTTTCAGGCCGAAATGGCCAATGATGTCATGGGCGACAGGCACCCAACGGCCCTCGTATTTGTACCCGCCATAGCCGTAATCGCGGGGCCCGTCGAAATACATTTCCCCGAACAGTTTACTGACACGCACGACCTCCGGGTCCTTCGCATCCTCCCGCGCCTGGATATTGCGCTTGGTCTTGGGCAGGGCCCGGACCAGGTTGACCTCTCGCCCCACGCCTAGGCCCCCTTAGCAACTTTTTCCAGGCCCTCTTCTGGTAGCGTCATGACCATATCGGGGAAGGCCTTTGTGATGGCCGAGGCATCGAAGGGCCGGTATCCACCATGCGGCATGGGGCCAGACCTGGGCAGGTTCTCAATCTCGACCGGCCCATGCAGGCGATTGGCAATCTGGGCCAAATCGTTGAAGCTGATCACCTGGCCGGTCACCGCATTCAGCGAACCGATGGATCGATGGATCATCATCCGCGCAGCCAGTTCGGCGACGTCCTCGACCCAGACATGGTCGCGGCGTTCCTCGCCCTGACCGAACAGGCGAATGGCCTCGCCCACCTCGGCGCGGCGGCGATACTGGTTCGGGCCATAGCCATTGTGCGGATCATCCGCGCCATAGATCAGGGTCGGGCGCAAGGTGGCAAACGGTCCGGAATAGGCATCGGCAAGCGCCACCTCGCGGGTCAGGTGCATGATGCCATGCAGGTTCTCGGTCGCCCGGCTAGAGCCTTCGTGCAACGGGTCCGGGCTGTCGGCGAATACCGCGTCCGAACCGATGTTCAGAACATGGGCCGGCTGCGCCGTGGCGATCGCCTTCGCCATGGCGGCAATCATCGTCACGTTGTCCCGCAGCATCGTCGGGTTCTTGACCGGGGCTATGGCGGAAACCAGCACGACAGCATCATCTGTCGTGAGCATCGCACCAAGCCGATCGCCCGCGCCATCGGCGAGCAGATCCACGTCGCCGCGGCCAAGGCGCAACACGTTCGCGCCGCGCCCTTCCAGGTTCCGCGCGATGGCGCTACCGACAAAGCCGCCTGCGCCGACGATTACCGTGCGGGCTGGTGCCGCGGCTTCGGTCAATCCATGTTCAAGCATCCACTACTCCTACCCCAAGGGTCAGATATCCAAGTCCTGCTTCGCGTGCTGCATCGCCGTCCAGCACCCGGTATGGGTCGATGACCAGCTTCCCAGGTATTTTTACCGCTATATCCGCGGGGGCGACTTCGCGATAGGCGGGCCAGGGCGTCAGGATCAGCAGGGCATCCGCGCCATCCAACGCAGTCAGCGGGTCCTCTGCGCGGCTCAGCGGGACAGTCACATCGCCCTCTGCCACCTGCGGGTCATGCGCCGTGATCGTGGCATTGGGCAATTGCGCCAGCGTGTGCAGAGACGGCGAGTTTTTCACCGAATGGGTGTTTTCCTTATAGGCCAGACCCCAAACCGCCAATTTGGCCGTGCCCAGGTCCAACTCCTGCACCACCTCTGCCACCCAGTTCTTCCGGCGGCCGGAGTTCGCGACCTGCGCCGCAACCACGCCAGTGTCCGTGCCATGGGCCGTGCCAAGGCGCATCACCGTGGCCAGATCGCGTTCCAGGTTGCCTCCGGCAATCCCCAGGCCAGGGGCCAGATAGGAATACTGCCCGATGCGCCGGTCCAGCTTCAGGGAGGGCACGATTTCGTGCCAGTCCGCGCCGACATGCTCGCATAATTCGGCCATCGTGTTGGCGACAGAGACCGACGCGACCAGGCAAATGTTGATCGAGATCTTCGCCAACTCCGCGCTTTCATAGCGCATCGGAAGGATCGGGCAGCCGAAGGCTTGCAAGACTTCGTTGAAGGCCGGGGGCAGGGGCTGGGCAGGGTCGGCGCAGCCGATGATATAGCGTTCCGGCTCCATGGCCCGTTCGACCGCCCGGCCGAAGACGAGGGTTTCGACCTGATAGTAGAGCCGCTCGCCCCGCCTGTTGATCTGGCGCGTGAAGCCGGGCGGCACCTGGCACAGCACGACCAAGGTCGCGTCGGGGCTGAGGTGGTTCAGCGTCTCGCGGATCAGCGTGTTGATTTGGGTGAGGTCACTTTTGCCCTGGTCGTCGGTCGGCACATCAGGGGCGATGTAGACGACGTCTGCTGCGCTGAGGTCCGACCATGTGTATGTGAAGCTTTGTCCCCGCGTGGCGTTGTGCGCGATCTGTTCGGCCAAGCCGGGTTCCGACACCGGCAAGTCCTGCTGAACCAGCCGCCCGATCAGGGCGACATCCGGATCGAAGCAGATCGTCCTGAACCCTTTGGCGGCAATCGAGGATGCCGAGACCAGCCCCAAATGGGTCATGCCGACAAAGGCGACGGTGGTCATCGGGCAGCCTCCGCAATCGCCTCGTCGCCGAGGCGCTCCAACAGGGTGTTCAACCAAAGATCCTTGGTAAGATCCGTTTCCACGCCCGATTGGCAAAGCGCTTTGAAGTGGGCGTACTCGGCTTCCCAGGTTGGATCCTCTTGCACCAGCGTGGTCTGTTCTTCCGGCGGGCGGCCTGCGGGCAGGATGCGCGTGCGGGTGGTCATCGTTGATGGTCCCCACTTACACAATGAACTGATGTGGGCCGAGCCATTCTCGGCAAATACATCCGCCGTGAAGTGGTTGCGCCAGTTCAGCAGGGTCATTTCCAGTTCGATGGTGGGACGGGTTGATTCCGAGCCAAAGACCACATGGTCAGGCGCGCGGTTCTCGTACGCCTTGGACGAGATGATGCCAAAGTCATGGCCGAGGTCGCCGAACCAGAACGCGGCGGTGTCCAGAAGGTGAGAGCCGAGGTCATGCAGCACGCCCGACCCTTGATCGCGCCACTCTGAATTGCGCACAAGGCGCGCCGTGCCGTTGCCATAGAACATCCGGCAGCGATAGATCTGGCCCAGTCTGCCCGAGGCAAGCAGGTCCCGCATGGCGACGAAATGTGGCTCGAACCGGTGGTTGTACGCCGTGTAGAGCACGGCCCCGGTTGCGCGTGCGCGCGTGGTCAGGTCGGTGATCTGCGCGTCCTCGGCGGCGAAGAGCGGCTTTTCCACCAGCGCATGTTTCCCGTTATCGGCGAGGTATCCCAGAAGGTCGATCTTCGGCTCGTCAGGTATGCACAGCAGCGCGGCATCATAGCTGTCCAGCGGCACGTCGCGCACGTCGGTATAGTCGTGGCCCCCCGCAGGCTCGACACAGGCCACATTGTCGGCCCCGGCGTGCTTTTGACGTTTGGCGCCCTGAACGCCCATGCCCACAGTGATGGTGCGGAAGTCCGTCATGGCGCCTTACGCATAGCCCACGTTCTTCTCGATTTCGTCGATCCGGGCCAGCACATCGTCCGTCGCGATAGGGATGTTGCCATCTTCCTCGCATTCCAGGGCCGCTGCGATGCATCCGATCACCGTGGCCTGCGCCTCGGAATCCGAGACCATTTTGGCCAGCGTGGCATAGGCCAGCAGGGCATCGCCCGCGCCCACCGCGTCGACAAGGTTCACAACGAAACTGTCTACAGAAAAGAAACTGTCCGAGCTTTCATGATCGCCGGACCGGCACGTCAGCACGCCACGATCCCCAAGTTTGAGGATAAGGACCTTGCACTCGGCCGCATCATAGAGTTCCGATGAAAGCTGCCGCACGCCGCTGTCCTGATCGGCCATGGCAAAGCGGGCTTCGCGTTCATTCGGGGTGATCAGGTCAAAGCCTTTGAATTGGGTGATGTTTCCCCACCGACTTGCGACCTGGCTGTCGGCGACTTTAAAGACATCTTCGGGCACGGCCTCTAAAAATGCAGGGATCGTGCGCTTGTTGAACATGCCATGGCGGAAATCGGAATAGATCAGCGCATCTGTTTCAGCCGTTTTGATGGTCTTCAGCAGATCGTCCTGCACGCCTGCATCAATGGACCGGTTGTCCAATGTGTCGACCTTCAGCAGGCGATATCCGCCGACGACGATGGCATTTTTGTTGGTCGTGGGCCTGGTCGGGTCGATCACCGCCTTCACGTCCACTCCTGCCTCGTGCAGATCCTCCAGTGCAAAATCGCGCAAGGCGTCATCGCCCAGAACGGTCGAGAAGGTCACCTCGCCCCCGGCTGCCTTCATATGCTTGGCGACAATCCCAGCACCGCCGACATAGTCGGTCTTGTCTTCATATAGTACAGACATTGTGGGGGTTTTCGTTTGACCACCGATCATCGCACATGTGGTGATGCTGTCGACAATCGTATCGCCCACGACGTGGACCTTTTTGCCCGGAATGGCACGCACCGTGGCCCGTAGGTCGTCGAAGGAAAACTTGTCCCGCTCCATCAATGTCTGGAGTTTTTCGTATTTAATCTCGGGCGGTTCCAGGTCGATCAGCCGGGACGAGGAATAAACGATATCGCCGGGCGTGAAGATGACCTGCCCGCCAAAGCTTTCCAGCACCGCCATTTCTTCGGCGGTCTTCGGATGAACCCCTCCGGATTGATATTCATAGCCTTTGGCAAAAAAGTCGGGCTGGATTGTTTTCAAATTTTCCAGCGGCTTTTGGTTTGGGTCAATGACCACATAGTCAACCATCTCGAACGCCGCCAGATTTGCCGCGCGAAGATCTTGGGGCACGTGCGGGCGGTACTTGCCTTTGTCGATATGCCGGTCGGAGGTGATCGAGGTGATTAGCAAATCTGCTTTCGACTTCGCATAGAGCAGGTGCCGCACATGGCCGGGGTGCACCACGTCGAAAACGCCATGGCACATGATCGCCTTCTGCTCGCGGGGCATGGGGCCCAGGATTTCGTGCAGCTCTTCAGCCGTCTTGATTTTGTGGGCGAAACGCTCGGTCAGCGAAGTACTCATGTGTCCCCCAGGTACTTAAACCAGGTCTTGGTCGCGTCGGCGATCTTATCAGGAGTCCAGAGCGGCGCATCCTTCCAGACGTCGATTTCCATCATCATTTTCGCGACGCCCTCTTCAAACGGCACAGTGGGCGTCCAAGGCAGGTCCGTGGTGATCTTGGTGATGTCGGCATGGGTGATGTCGGGCTCGCCCGGGCGTTTCGGCACGTAAGTGACCTCGCCTCCGATCAGTTCGACCAACCGGTTCACAGATTGGGGCGCCCCTGCGCCAAGGTTCCAGATCTGGCCGGTATGGTCCGTTTCCGCGGCCGCAAGGAACGCCCGTGCCACGTCCGAAGCATAAAGGAAATCGCGGGTCTGGGTGCCATCGCCCACGACGGTAAAGGGCTCGCCTGCCAGTTTTTGCCGGAAGAACACGCCGAACACCGCGCCATAGGCCCCGGTGGTTCGGACCCGCGTGCCATAGGCGTTGAAGATGCGGATGGAGTTAACCGGCAGGCCATAGACCTGGTGCCAGTGAAACGCCGCCTGTTCGCCCATGTATTTCGACAGGGCATAGGGGTATTGCGGGCTGATCGGATGGTCTTCGCGGGTCGGCGTCGCGGCCAGCCCGTAACAGGAGGACGAGGCTGCATAGACGAACTTTTCCACCCCGGCGACCCGGGCGCCTTCCAGCACCTTCACGGTGCCTTGGATGTTGGTGTCCATGTAGTCCACGGGCTGTTCAATGGATGGCACGATGTCGCCAATCCCGGCATAGTGAACGATGGATTTGACGCCTTTGAAGATCGCCGCATCCGCGTCCAGGTCCCGGATATCAGCTTTCTCGAAGCTCAGATCCTGGTTGTTGCCGTGATGGGCCAGGTTGCGCTCGTGTCCGCCGACCAGGCTGTCGATCACGCGGACAGCGTACCCGTCGGACAGCGCAACATCGACCAGGTGGCTGCCGATGAAGCCCGCACCACCGGTCACCAAAAGGGTTGGTTTGGTCATTCTCGCGTCCCCTCCAAACCCGCTTCTTCAGCTTGCTAAAAGTACTCCAGGGGGTATGGGGGCAGAGCCCCCATTGAATCGATTGGTCTTACGAGACCTCGTTCTTCTTCAGCGTGCGCACATTGTAATAGCCGTCATCGTCCATCGAGTTCGGGATGTTTCCGGCCTTGAACTGCACGCAGAGGTCGCGCATGGCGTCCTCGATCGTGCGCTTGGGCGTGAACCCAAGGGTGCGCGTGATCTTTTCAGAATTGATATGATACGATCGCAGATCATCGGAAGGGGTGGTCACGATCTCGATCGGGGCCTTTTCCGGGAATTCTTCCTCGACCACCTTTTTGGCCATCAGGGCGATATTGGCGATGGAGTGGTTTTCGAAGCCGATGTTGAAGGTCTCGTCTGCGACTTTCTCGGCCGGCGCAGTCATCAACATCCGCACCGCGTCGATATAGTCGTCGATATGCAGGTTCGGGCGAAGCTGCGTGCCGCCGAAGACGGTGATCTTGTTGTTGGTCACTGCGTGGTTGGTCAGGATGTTGACCGATAAGTCCAGGCGCAGTCGGGGCGCATAGCCGCAGACCGTCGCGGGCCGGAAAATCACACCCACAAAATTCTCGTTCGTGTGCTTCTTCAACTGCGGCTCGCACATGCCTTTGTATTTGTTATATAATGTCAGCGGGACCAGTGGGTGATCCTCGGTCACATCGGGCGCGTCGGACACGCCATAGACCGAAGAGGACGAGGCATAGATGAACCGCTTTGCGCCAGCTTCTTTTGCGGCGACCACCATCGGCTCGAACGCGTCCATGTTGATGCTGGTCGACAGGTTCTCGTCCAGCTCAAATGACGCATCGTTTGAAATGCAGGCAAGGTTCACCACCAAATCCGTGCCCTCACAGGCCGCACGGAAAGCGACGGCATCGCGAATATCACCTTCGATTAACTTGAAGTCGGGATTGTCATGGGGCAGGAAGTCCTTGCCGAAATAGCAAGTGTCGAACGCGGTGACTTTGTAGCCGTCGGCCAACAGGTCCGGGCACATTTTCGAGCCGATATACCCGGCGCCGCCGGTTACCAGAACGTGGATTTTATCAGACATCTTTAGCCTCTTGCATCATCCCCGCTCCAGCAGGGACCTAGGATTCGGAGATCCCCGGCTTTCCCCAGGGATGAGGGAATATGTGCGCCACCTCAATCGATGGAGTAGCCCGCAGCGACGGCGTCCGTGCGGAACATCTGCACAGTCTCGCGGGAATAATCGGTCAGGTCTTTGCCGACCAGTGACAGCTTTTTCAAGATGTCATTGGTCGCAGTGATAATGTGGCAGCCAACCTGATCGGCCTGAAACACATTCAACAACTCGCGCGGGCTTGCCCACAGCAACTCAGCCTTTGGCCGATCTGCCAGAATCTTCAGGCATTCGGTCATGTGAGGCATCGGATCAACGCCAGTATCGGCCAAACGTCCAGCAAAGACTGACACGATGGCGGGGATGTCAGGGGACAAGGCCGCACCTATCTGTCGCACTTGGTCATGGGTGAAGATCGCCGTAATGTTCAGAACCACGCCCTCGGAGGCCAGGGTCTTGATGATCGGCGCCGTGCTTTCCCCTGCGGTTGTGGTCACAGGGATCTTCACGTTCACGTTCGCTCCCCAGGATGCGATCTTGCGAGCCTGACGCTCCATTTCCTGCAGATCGTCGGCAAAGACCTCTAACGAGACTGGCCTGTCAGGGATCTTTGACAAAAGTTCCCGGGAAAATGCCTCGTAATCTGTGACACCTGCCTTGTTCATCAGGGTCGGGTTGGTCGTGAACCCTTCGATCTTCGGGTTCGCATACATATCCAACATGCTTGGCAAATCCGCACCATCGGCGAAGAGTTTTATCTGCAAATTTTCCACGCTCATAAAATCCCCCGTCGCCTTGCGTCGGCGTCAATCCAAGATACCGCTTCTGCCAAATCGGCCACGGTTGCATTCTGATCGGTCGCAGGTGTTTCAGCCGTATACCCCAAGTCGACAAAAACAGTCCTGCAGCCTGCGCGCACACCACATGTGATGTCCGAGGCGCGATCGCCCACCATATAGCTGGTCTTTAGGTCGATGTCCCACTTTTTCGCAGCGTCCAGCAACATTCCTGGTTCCGGCTTTCGACGCCGGTCGGGGGCATCGCGCGTCGCCGTAGAAACCTCGATACCGTCAACACCGGTTTCGGTGGTTATTTTGGTGTGCATCCGGTCTAATTCTGCCGGATCCAGCTTGCCTGTCGTTACATCCGGTTGGTTGGTCGCAACGATCACTACAAATCCTATGCGCTTGAGCTCTGCCACATTCGCTGCCGCGCCCTCATAGAACCGGAACTCATCCAGAGACAATGGCGCAAAAGAACGGCCATCCCGGAAGACTGGGACCGTAAGAACGCCGTCCCGGTCCAAAAAAACCCCAGGTTTCGACATTCACGCATCGCCCTTTTGATCACCGCGCGCGGGCGAGTTGGCCACCAATGAATGTGTCGCGCGCGCTGCTCTTGCAAGGGAGCGCGCGGCGATCTGGCGCTGCCACCTCACCACTTCGTTGCGTTTTTCTTCAAGGCAGGGTGGCTGACCAGGCAATGCCAGATGACGGCTTGAAAACTTTCTGACAATGGCGTCACCAAATCGGCATCTACCGTCGGGCAGATAACAACCTCATCTCCGACCTTTGCCGTGTACCCACCATCACGCCCGACAATGCCATAGATCTTCGCGCCCTTTTCCTTTGCCAGGTCCAAGGCGTGGACCAGATTCATCGACACGTTTGCCGCGGCATTGCCGCCGCCCACGGAAAATACCAAGACCGCGTCAGAGGCATTGATCCGTGATCCGCTCAGCCACCCGGCAAAAACCGTCTCCCACCCTTCGTCGTTGGTGCGGGCGGTCAATTCTGAAACATTGTCCGTCGGCGCATAGGTTTCGATATCGCAGAGTTTGCGGAAGTCGTTCACCGCGTGGCCTGCATTTCCAGCGGATCCGCCAACGCCCAGGATGAACAGCCGCCCGCCATTATCGCGCACCGAGGCCAAACCTGCCGCAATACGGTCGATCTGATCTGCGTCCAGTGCCTGGCAGATCGTTGACGCATGATTAAGGAAACTGCGCGAAAAATTAGACATGTCATGCCCCTTTTTTCAGGGTTCCTAGACGGAGCTGCGCAGCAGATCAATGTGGAAATCCATCCTATTGCCGGGGTTCCGGCCTGCCCAATTTCGGCCAGGATTTGTCAATTCTGACAAAATTACGTCACGATGTTCTGTTGATCAGGGCCGGTGGTGTGATGGAGTAGTTTTATGAACCGTTGTTTTCTCGGCGGATTGGCAGTGTTTTTTGCGTTGACCGGGCCGGCAAGTGCGTCCTCTGACAAGGTTACAATCCGGGCGACAGATCAATCAATCGAGCTGGAAGGGGATCTATTATCCTTCGATGACGAAACCCTGGTTGTTAGAACAATTATTGGAAACATAAGCGTCCGGCGCAGCGAAGTTAAATGCGAAGGTGAGGCCTGCCCCAGCGATCGGTTCGACGCGGATATGGTTTTTGCGGGTTCTGACACCGTTGCCAGAAACCTTATGCCATTGTTGATCGAAGGCTATGCGGATACGACCCGGGCCCAGATCGTCGATAGGGTCGACCTAGGCGACGGCACCTTATCCATGAACGCGCGCGACAGCGGCGATGGCGACACGTTGTTCACGGTGTCAATCCGGGGTGAAGATTCCAACGCAGGCTTCGAGGGTATGTTGGCATCGGCCAATGATATTGCAATGTCATCACGGCCTGCCAAACCCCCGGAAATTCAAGCATTGCGCGACCAAGGCCGCGGCAATCTCCTGGCGGCCAACCAGGACTATGTCGTGGCGTTCGACAGCGTTGCGATCGTGGTGTCCCCGAAAAATCCGGTCGATGAACTGACCGAGGATCAGCTGACCGGCATCTTTTCCGGGCGGTTGTGGAACTGGCGGCAGGTCGGTGGCCAGAATGAGCCAATCAATGTCTATACGCAAGATAAAAGCTCGGGCACCTATGCGGTGTTCAACCAGGCGGCGCTGACATCGCAAGGCTCACGATCGCCCAATATGGTCAGGGTCAATAGCAGTCAGGAAATGGCCCGGCGCGTTGCGGCCGATCCTGCTGGCGTCGGTTATGTTGGATTTGGATCGGTCGGAGAGGCGAAATCACTGGACCTTATCACCAGTTGCGGGCTTCGGATGACACCGTCCTCCTTCGCCGCGAAAGCCGAGGAATACATCCTGCAAAGCCGGTTGCGCCTTTTTGTGGATAACTCGCCCAAGCCGGAACATATGGATGCGCTCTTGGATTACGCGGTCTCGTCACGCGCCGATGCGATTGTCCGTAAATCCGGGTTTGTCGACCTCAGCGTCGAAGAGGACAGGTCAGATGCCAGATCACAGCGCCTGTTCGAAGCTGCCACCGCGGCGACCGAGGTGCCCGCGCTGAGAACATTGCGGAAGATGACCTTGGAACTGCACAATGCCAACCGGCTTTCAACGACATTCCGATTCGAGCGCGGATCGCTGGACCTGGATACCAAGTCCGAACGGGATCTGGTTCGCGTCGCCGAGTTTCTGAACCGAACGGAGAACCGGAATCGCGATGTCCTGCTTGTGGGTTTCACCGACAGCGATGGGGATTTCAGCGCGAATGTCGAATTGTCCGAGCAACGTGCGCAGAAGGTCCTGGAACGATTGCAGTCAAGTCTTGGCTCGGCAAGCGGGTCAGGGCAACGGCTGACGGCAACCGGATATGGCGAA
Source organism: Pseudomonadota bacterium (assembly GCA_039028795.1). Taxonomy (GTDB): domain Bacteria; phylum Pseudomonadota; class Alphaproteobacteria; order Rhodobacterales; family Rhodobacteraceae; genus Thermohalobaculum. The sequence continues at coordinate 27,264 of JBCCHJ010000056.1, read as the reverse complement.
CTTTCCCCTGTCGGCTGCAACGAGTTTGCTGATGGACGCCGACGGAACCGCAGGGTCGAGATTTGGCTCCACTAAGGCGCTAAGCGCTGGCGCAACAACCTTTGCCCAGCGCCTTCAGGCGCCAGTAATTATAGGGCAGCGGCGTTACATAACCCGCCAGCAACATGATCGGGACAACCCACCATGTTAGCTTAGCGCCGCCGGTCAGCAGAACATCGGTAATGTTCATCGCTGCTTCCATCGCAACCATCGAGATCAGCGACATTCCTATGGCGGTGCGGAAGGCAAGGTTCAACGGCATTTGCCGGGCCAGAATAACGGTTTCCAGCGCGATAGAGGTCATGATGCCATTGAATATGGCCAGGGCCATGATCGCCATGGTCGGCCAAGGAATTCCGGTAAGTTGAAAGAAAAGGATCGTGCCCAAATCACCGATCGAGCATCCGATCAAACACCACATCGTGTTATAGGCGGCACGTCCCCAAGTTGGGCGGCATGCCCAATCGATCGCTATTGTCTTCGGTCTGAGCGTCGTTTCCGACATGCAAGATTCCCTTCTGTCGGGTCAGACATAAGCCTTCCTGTGACTGGAAGGTCAAGCATCGATGCTGATATGCGGAAACATAGGTTGAAATCTGAAATCGCATAGGCTTTCAAGCTTCACGGTTCGTTGTTTGCACACTGTCTCGAAAGGGGCTTCAGGCAGACCACTGAGATATCAAGCACCGCCCTGATTAGGACTGTCTGGGGCTGATTTGGCCTTCTTCAGCGCCTTCTTGCGGGCCTTGATCTCTGCGGTCGCCAACTGATCAGCGCGTTCGTTCTGATCGTGACCGGCATGACCTTTCACCCAATCCCAGGATACCTCATGGCGCAACTGCGCGCTGTCCAGCCGTTGCCATAAATCGGCGTTCTTCACAGGCTTCTTTGCAGCTGTCTTCCACCCGTTGCGTTTCCAACCGTGGATCCAACTGGTGATGCCATCGCGCACATAGGTGGAATCCGTGACCAACGTGATCTTCGAGGCCCGATCCAGAGCCTCCAGCGCCATAATCGCCGCTAAAAGCTCCATCCGGTTATTGGTTGTCTCTTCCTCACCGCCGGAAAGCTCGCGCTCTTTTATGATTTCGGAGCCTTCGACGGCTTGCAGAATGACCCCCCAACCGCCAGGACCGGGGTTTCCTGAACATCCCCCATCGGTATAGGCAAAGATATCCGGCACGGATTAGGCGCGGGCCGCGAATACATGCATCGAGTTCACCGCAGATCCGTCGTAGCCGACCGATGGCTCGATCTTGGCGGTGAAATCTTTGAAGCCAGTGGCCTCCATAAGACCGCGCATTTCGGGCTCGGTGAAGTACGTGTAGAGGCGCCCCAGACTGTCCCGGCTGCGGCCTTCGCCTTCTTTCAGGCCGACATAGATCTTTCCGTCTTTTCGCAAGGCCGTATTCAGCCGTTCTAGATGGCCGGGCATTGCCTCGCGGCTGTCGTGCAACAGACAGAACGATGCCCATATACCGTCATAGGCCTGGCTGGCCGAGAAATCCTCGAAACGCCCAACAGAGACGTCAACGCCATACCGGGCCTTTGCTTCGGCCGCCAGACCCGCAGATCCATCGAAGCCACTGGCCTGAAAGCCCATTTCCTTGAAACGGTTGGCGGCCCAACCGGATCCGCAGCCGAAGTCAAGCACATCCCCGCCCGTGGGCAGGCTTTGGGAGAATTCGATCAGCAGCGGAGAGCGTTTTTCAACCGATGCGTACTCGGCATAGGCCTCGGCCTCGCGCGTGTAGAATTGAAGCGTCTGGTCGTCGCCGCCCATCAACTGGCCTGCCGAAGCACCCGCGGCACCTTGAAGCTGACGTTTTCTTCCGCTGTGACCACCCGCTCGACGGTTGCGTCAAAGCGTTCGCAGAAAGCATCCAAGACACCGTTGATCAGCACTTCGGGCGCGCTGGCGCCTGCGGTGATGCCAACGGCTTCGACGCCGTCAATGGCGCGCCAGTCGATATCCGCAGCGGTTTGGACCAGAATGGCATAGCCGCACCCTGCTGCGCGTCCAACCTCGACAAGTCGCTTCGAGTTCGACGAGTTTGGCGCCCCAACGACCAGCAGGGCCTGGATCTTCGGCGCCATTTCTTTGACGGCGGCCTGACGGTTTGTCGTCGCGTAGCAAATATCTTCCTTATGCGGCCCGACGATTTCGGGAAAACGGTCCTGCAGCGCTTCAACCACCGCAGCAGTGTCGTCAACAGACAGTGTCGTCTGCGTGATGAAGGCCAGCTTTGTCGGGTCCCGCGGTGTGACTGTGGCGACGTCCTCGGGCGTCTCGACCAGAATGACCTCGCCCTCTGGCAATTGTCCCATCGTGCCAATCGTTTCCGGATGGCCGGCGTGGCCGATCATAACGATCTGCAGACCTCTTTTATGATGGCGCTCGGCCTCTATATGCACTTTCGAGACCAGAGGGCAGGTCGCGTCGACATAAAGCATTTCGCGCCGCGATGCCTCGGCCGGGACCGACTTTGGCACGCCGTGCGCCGAAAAGACCACTGGTCGGTCATTTGGGCACTCGTCCAGTTCCTCGACAAAGATCGCGCCCTTTTGCTTCAACTCATCGACGACATGTTTGTTATGGACGATTTCGTGACGGACATAGACCGGCGCGCCCCATTTTTCGATCGCGCCCTCCACGATCTCGATCGCACGGACCACGCCTGCGCAGAAGCCGCGCGGGCACGCCATATAGATTTTAATCGGCGTTTTGGTCACTCGACCTCTCCGTCCTTACCGAATTGCAACGCTGCCAAGCGGGAATATAGCCCATCTTGCGCGACAAGATAGTCATGTATGCCTTCTTCCACCACCCGGCCGTTATTCATAAGCACGATTTTTTGAGCGCGCCTTATCGTCGACAGCCTATGCGCGATGACAATAGTTGTAAGATCCTGCATCAGGCGTTCAAGCGCCTCTTGCACTCGGGCTTCGGATTCTGCGTCCAGGGCCGAGATAGCTTCATCCAGCAAAAGGATCGGTGCACCACTGATCATAGCGCGCGCAACGGCGACGCGTTGGCGCTTATCGCTCTGCGATGGAAGATGCCAGAGGCTCGACGAAGCTGGTGAATAATCCATTTGCGCATGCTTTGGCACGGTTTTCCTGCCGCGCCGCCCTGTTGACGTATAGCGATTCACCCAGTGCACCGCCCGCCCGGGAATTCGGACTTTTGCTTCGCAGGCTCCGGCTAGCCCTGCCAATGCTGAGGCTTCGGCCGCCCGCGCACCATCGAACGGACCTTGTTGATGAGCGGCAGAAGCAACAAAATAGCGGCAATCCAGGCAATGATTGGTGCGATCCAATACGCCTGACCGGTGCCGTCGCGGTCGAACCAGGGGTTGAAGAATATCCCAAGGCTCCCATCCGACCACTGCAGGGACTGTCGGAGTTTCTCTTCGGTGATGGCCCCCAAGACGATCGCCAAAGCAGCGGGTGCCAGCGGGTACTGCAATATTCGCAACAGAAAGGCGCCCAATCCGAAGAAGAACATCAGCCAGACATCGAACATCCTGTCCGTGGCAGCGTAGACACCCGCAACGGACAACACAAAAATGATCGGCGCCAGGATTGTGAACGGCATCCGCAGCATCCACAAGAACACTGGGATGAACGCCAGGTTCACCAGCACTGCGATGACGTTCGAGATATAGAACGACCCGATCACCGGCCAGACGAAGTCCGGCTGGTCAACGAAAAGGCGCGGCCCTGGTTCCAGTTCCAACAGCACCAGGCCAGTCAATAGCACCGCCGTGGTCGGAGACCCAGGGATCCCTAGGGTCATCATCGGCAGCATCGCCCCGGTCGACGCGGAATTGTTCGCAGCTTCAGGCGCGGCGACCCCATCGATGGCGCCTTTGCCGAACTCTTCGGGTTTTTTCGACGTCATTTTCGAGACGCCATAGGCCATCAGCGACCCCGGCGTTGCCCCGGCCGCGGGCAAGATGCCGACAAAAAACCCAAGTGATGAACCGATCGAGGTGCCTTTCCAGCCTTCCCGGAACGTGTTGCCAGCGGCGGCCTTTATGCGGGTTAGGCTGATTTCAGCCTTCGACATATCGCTACCGCCCCGGGTAGTGTTAAGCGTCCAAAGCATCTCGCCCACACCATAGACCCCGATGGCCAGGACCAGGAAATGGATTGGTCGAGAAAAGCCGATGTGGTCGAAGAACTGCAGGCGTGGCTCACCCTCGATCACGTCGAAGCCTATGGCCGCGCATATGAGCCCCAAGATGATTGAGATAATCGTCTTCGGGATGTCATCGCCGCCCAGACCGACGAAGGTCGCAAAGGCCAGCAGCATCAGCGCAAAGATCTCGGGGTTGCCGAACCGCAAGGCGACTTCAGCCAATGGCGGCGCGAAGCCCGTGAAGAAGATATTTGCAACCGTACCGCCGATAAAGGACGCCACCGCGGCAGTGACCAGGGCCTGTTCGGCGCGGCCTTTCAATGCGAGCGGCCGTCCGTCGAACGTCGTCGCCACAGCGGTCGAGGCGCCCGGGATGCCCAGCATGATCGAGGAGATTGCCCCGCCATACATCGCACCATAGTAGATCGCGGCCAGGAAGATCATTGGCGCGGCGTCGGATCCGGTCTGCTGTTTGATGAAAAAAACTGTTGGCAGCAGGATCGCAACGCCGTTTACCGACCCGAGGCCGGGCATTGCGCCAACAAAAAGCCCGATGACAACGCCCAGGACACAGATACCAAGATTGACGGGCTGAATCGCGATCCAAATGCCGTCCGCCAGAAGGCCGAGAATCTCCATCATCGCTCTGCCCTCGCCTTATTCGCTGGTCTTGGATCGCCGGGCGGACAGCCAAGACGCCCCGACCAGGATCACGCCGCCCAGCAGGAACGCCAGAGGCACCACAAAACCATCTGCCTGACGAAACCAGTTGCCCAAAGGCACGAAGATTGAATCCTCAACCGATCGCAGGCCCTTCGGCAGCGTCTTCGTCATTGTGATATCGAAGAACAGGAACATCCAGAAAGGCACAACAAGCGTCATCGCCAACGACAACAGCAGTCCGTGGCGCCCCAGGACCAACATGTAATAGAACATGAAGATCGCCATCGCGAAATACATGCTGATGAACTCGGTCAGCAAGACCAGCAGGAAGACTGGAAAGCCGACCGTCAGCAGGACAATCATGCCATGCCGGTCCATGTAGGGTTCGGTCATCTTGGCGACCGGCGAGGTTTTCATGACCGCATTGATCAGTACCCAGATACAACAGATGAACATCGCCGCCGCCAGCCAGAAGGGCCAGAATCCGCCCGCTGGGGCACCGGTTTCCGATATGCCGACATTCGAAAATCGCTCGGCACCCCATGGTGCTTCGCCGGACTTCCACATTATTGCCAGAGACAACGCCGCCAGTACGACAGCCATGATCATGTCGGCAATTCGCATCCTACCCCCCGAGATATCGGTGACTGATCCACCCGGTCGCAATGGTCATGGAGTGCTGGGATCCCTCCCCCAGGTGGGAGAGGGATGAGAAAAGGGCTGAACCCTTCAAGTCAGGTGCTTAATTGATTGCACCCGATGCTTTCAGGATACCTTCGTGGCGGTCCCGCTGGGTTTCCCAGTAAGCGCGCAGATCGTCGCCTTCGATCTTTTCGCCCAACAGAGCCTTCTTGGTGCGGTAGCCCTGCCATTCATCGGTTTCAAAGACCTTTTGGAACAGACCATTATAGTAAGCCAGGGCTTCATCCGACATACCAGGTGCGCCAACGACGGACCGTTGCATGAAGTAAGAGAAATCGCCGCCCAGTTCCTTCAGGGTTGGGGTGTCTGGGAACAGGGCCAGACGTTCATCCGTGAAGCAGACCAAGTTGTTCAGATCGCCAGCTTCATAGAATCCCAACGCTTCGGACGGGTTGTTGACAGAGCTATTGATCTGCTGACCGGCCAAGTCCTTGGCCACGGCGCCGCCACCTTTGTACGGGATATACTTGATGCTGAGGCCATAGTTGTTGTTCAGGTAGTCGGTGATGATGTTGTCTTCTGAATTCTTACCGGTACCGCCCATGACCCACTTATCACCGCGTGCCTTGGCTTCCTTCAGAAATCCATCGAAGTCGGTGATGCCGGAATCCTTGTGAACCCATAGGCAGAACGTGTCTTCCGCCATACGCCCAATCGGTGCGAACTCCATGATGTCGACGCCCAGGCCGGGCTGACGCAGCGGCGTGGTGAAGAACGAGTTCAGCGTGACCATGATTGTGTGATCAGGGTCGCTTGCACCTTTCAAGTGGGTCAGTGCTTCGGCACCGGATCCACCGGATTTGTTCACTGGAACCAATGGCTGCGAGGCCATGTTTCCGTTTTCGACGATGCCTTGCATCAGACGGGCCATTTTGTCGGCGCCGCCGCCTTTACCGGCCATGATGACGAAGTCGACAGGTTTCGTCGGCTCCCACGCCAGCGCAGAGCCAGCGACAGCAAAGGCTGCGGCCCCTGCAAGCGTTGCGAGTGTTCTTGTAAGTGCCATGTGATTCTCCCTATGTCGGTGGCAGAGGTTTAAGCTAAGACGCAATTATATTGCGCAATATTCTTTCGCGTCCAGCTAGTGAGGTGTGTTTTTGTTTTGTGTGCCGCGAACTTAGCCTCGTTTCCTACGCGCCTGCCTGTGGTATACCACATACCTACAGTACAGACGAGATACATCGACGCAAGCTGATTCAACCGTAAAATGCAGAATTACGGGACTTAATCTTGCGCCCGGACTATTGGTTGCTGGCCGGGGCGACAGAACTTCAACTAACCAGTACACGATAACCGCCGGTCCGACCTTTGACCACGGCGGAATCTTAAATCGGCGAATGGCCAAAGTAGAAACCCCGGGCCGAAGCCCAGGGCATTAAATTCAGCAGCAGATGCGTTGCCCAAATCCTGAAGGGGTTAGAAAAGACCTTCGATTTCGCCCGCATCGTTCAGCATGATTGATTCTGCGGCAGGCACTCGGGGCAAGCCTGGCATGGTCATAATCTCCCCGCAGATCGCCACGACGAAGCCCGCGCCTGCGGAAAGCCGCACTTCCCGCACCGGGATGTCGAAGCCAGTCGGCGCACCGCGCTGGGTTGGGTCGGTGCTGAAGGTGTACTGGGTCTTCGCCATACAGACCGGCAGGTTGCCATAGCCCTGGTCTTCCCACGTCTTCAGCTGATCCAGAATTTTCTTATCCATCACAGCGCCATCGGCCCGGTAAATCTCTTTGCAGATGGTATCGATCTTGTCGGCCAGGCTGAGGTCGTCGCCGTACAAAGGTTTGTAGGCGGCTTTACCTTCCTCGATGATTTCGACGACGCGTGTGGCAAGATCCTTGGTGCCTTCCGAGCCTTTCGCCCAGTGCTGGCACAGCACGGCCTCTGATCCGATCGAGGCGACATAGTCCTTCACCGCTTGGATTTCGGCGTCGGTGTCAGTGATGAAATGGTTGATGCCAACAATCGCGGGCACGCCGTATTTCTGCATGTTCTCGACATGGCGGCCCAGATTGGCGCAGCCAGCCTTCACGGCATCGACGTTTTCCTCACCAAGATCGGCGCGGGCGACGCCGCCATTCATCTTGAGCGCGCGCACGGTGGCGACGATGACGACGGCCTTGGGCGACAGGCCTGCCTTGCGGCATTTGATGTTCATGAACTTCTCGGCACCCAGATCGGCACCAAAGCCGGCTTCGGTGACGACATAGTCGGCCAGCTTCAGCGCAGTCTTGGTGGCAACGACCGAATTACAGCCATGGGCGATGTTCGCGAACGGGCCGCCATGGACAAAGGCTGGGTTGTTTTCCAGCGTTTGCACCAGGTTCGGTTGCACCGCATCTTTCAACAGCACTGCCATGGCGCCCGCAGCCTTGATATCGCGGCAGTAGACCGGGGACCGGTCGCGGCGGTAGGCCACGATCATATCGCCCAGGCGTTTTTCCAGATCGGCCAAGTCGTTGGCCAAACACAGAATTGCCATGACTTCGGACGCCACCGTGATGTCAAACCCGGCCTCACGCGGGAAGCCGTTGGCGACACCACCCAGCGATGCCGTGATCGTGCGCAGCGCGCGGTCGTTCATGTCCACGACCCGGCGCCAGGCGACCCGGCGGGTGTCGATCTCCAGCGAATTGCCCCAGTAGATGTGGTTGTCGATCATCGCCGACAGCAGGTTGTGCGCCGAGGTGATCGCGTGGAAGTCGCCGGTGAAGTGGAGGTTCATGTCCTCCATCGGCACGACCTGGGCGTACCCGCCACCCGCAGCGCCGCCTTTCATGCCGAAGTTCGGACCAAGCGAGGCTTCACGGATGCAGATCATGGCCTTCTTGCCGATGGCGCAGAGGCCGTCGCCCAGACCAACCGTAGTCGTGGTCTTACCTTCGCCGGCCGGTGTCGGGTTGATCGCGGTCACCAGGATCAGGTTGCCGTCATCAGCCCCGGCTTGCGCCTTGATAAATTCGGCGCTGATCTTAGCCTTGTCATGGCCATAGGGCAGCAGATGCTCGGAAGGGATCCCAACCTTATCCCCGATCTCTTGGATCGGTTTCTTGTTTGCCGCGCGGGCGATTTCGATGTCCGACATTTTCCGTCCCTCTGCCTTAAATCAGCTTCCGAGTTCCATTTTTACCTCTAGCCCAGCACCAGAGGCCCATTCTGCAGCCGGGATCTTTCCGGACCCGGCGGGGCGCACCCGCTCTATCCTGATTCGACCGCCGACGCACTGTATGGTCACGCCCTCGTCCGAGATGTCGGTAATACGGCTAGAAATACCATCTCCTGCGACACGGCTCGCGTCGAAAATCCCGACTTCCTCGCCATTCAACGTCGTCCAGGCACCGGGTGCTGGGTTGGTCCCTCGGATCAGGTCATAGACTTGTTTGACCGGCTTGTTCCAATCGATCTTCGCGTGCTTCTTGGTGCAGCGACGCTCGTAGGTGGCCGCAGCCTCATCGGGTACGATGTGCGGTGGATTGCCGGCCCGAAAGAGATCACAGACCTGCAGAACAGAGTCGACGGCCACCGGGTAGATCTTCTTGAAATAGAGGTCGATCACTGTGTCATCGGGGCCCAGATCGCATTCCCACTGCATAAGGCTGTCGCCCTCGTCCAACCCATCGGTCGGGTAGAACCATGAAAAGCCTGACTTTGTATCGCCCATGATGATCGGCCAGTTGACCGCGCTAGGCCCCCGATACTTTGGCAATAAGGAAGGGTGAAAGCAGATCGAACCCATCTTCGGCGTGTCGCGCGCTGCCTCCGGCACGAAGACGTTCACGAAGGCCATGACCATCAGGTCAGCCTCGAAGGAGGCCAGCGTGTCCAGATCCGCCGGATCGTTGAAATTCGCGGGTTGGTGGACTGGAAGGCCCTTCTCCAGCGCAAATTCCTTGATCGGGTCGAGCTTATCCCCCTTATCGGGCTCGCAATAGACGGCGACGACCTCGTCCGTTCCGGTGTCCAATATCTTTTCCAGGCAATCCTTACCAAAGGCCTGCTGGCCCATCACGATCAGTCTCATCCCGTTCCTCCCGGCCGCGTCGTTTATGTTGTCCAGTAAATGAAGGCTCCACCGGCGTCCCCGGCCGGTGTGAACGTATCGGCTCGGTCTGGCGCGCTTATGTTCATACCTGCCACCACAGCGGAACCATCAGTTGGCCGTTTGCCGGTCCATCCCCGTGCGGCCAAGATATCCGGCTTGCAGATGTGAATGCCGTGTTCTGCGCATTGCACCGTGACACCTTCCATGCAGGGAGAGATCTGCCCATCAAACAGGGCCGCAAAGAACCGGGCATGCTCGGCAGGGTCTTCGGCGGCCAGGACGACAGACTCGATCTGATCCGCGCCATTGGCATGAACCTGGTATTCCGGTTTCCAGAAATGTTCCTCGGCGCGATTGTGGCAGACGAAAAAAACCGTGTCGGGGATCAAGGGCGATGTGACAAATCCCAGTTCGAAGCGCACGGTTTGCTGCGTTCCATCCGGCAGTGTCGCGAGGCGTTCGAAGTTAAACGGCTCGTAGGTGTCCAGCCCCTTGGCACGCCATGCCGCCAGGTCCGCGTCCCGGTCTTGTGTGCGGAACACCACCAGGCAAATGCCTTCGCGGCGTTCCAAAAGATCCTGGGCGAAATGGCCAAAGCTCATATGACCGGGTTGTGGGGGCGCGATCCCATTCGGGCGATCCACTTCGATCAACTCGATGAAGTTGCGGCCCTTGAACTGCACCAGTTGGTTTGATGTGCCCATATGGTCGGGATGATAGGCGCGCGGGGTTAGGGTAAATCCCAGCGCTTCGTATTGCGCCGCCAGCCCGTCAAGGCTCTTTGAAACCAGTCCGATATGATCGATGCCGCGGCCGGTCATAGTTTTGGTCCTATCCAGTTTGCCAAACGCGGAAGATCAGATCCCACATCAGCAGAAAAAGTCCACTGCCGAACAAAAGGATCAGCAGACGCTTCGTCGATGATACCAGCCATTGCGGACGTTCGATCCTGACCAAGCCCCATGCGCGGCAGAGAATGACAAAACCTGCCCCGAACAGGCCGATCAGCCCGACCAGGTATCCGGCCAAAAGGATCAACAAAGCCGTTTGCGACGGCTCAACCATTGTCAGCTTGCCATACCGGCTGCCGGGCTGTCGGACCGGTGGCAGACATTTTCATCGCTGGACCAATACCCGCCCAAACTATCGCAATGCAGAACCTCATCACTTGGTCGGACGCCCGGCACATGCAACAGGACCATGATGGAACACCAGACGACCGCGATCGCCAATCCCATCACAACCCATCCGGCCTGGTCCGACCCCATGCTATTCCGCCGCCTTCGGCACGTCGCCAACCGCCCCCGAGGAATAGATATTTGACACTTCGTCCGGGGAATAGCCCAGCACATCGGTCAGGATCTCGCCGGTATGCTCACCCAGAAGCGGGCTGCGGGTCACCTCTACCTCGCAATCGGAAAGCTTGATCGGGCATCCGACCGAATAATATTCTCCCCGTTCTGGATGATCGACTTTAACCACCGTGCCGGTCGCCTGCAGACCCTCGTCCTCCATGATTTCCTTCATCGACAGAATCGGACCGACCGGAATGTTCACCGGGTTACAGATATCCATGACCTCGAATTTGGTTTTGGTCATCGTCCAGGCCTCGATCGCGTCGAAGATGTCATTCAGTTTGTCCAGCCGTTCCGGCGGCGTCTTGTAACCGGTGGCATCCTTCCATTCAGGCCGCCCGATAATGTCGCAGATCTGGTCCCAGACCGCCGCCTGGGTGATAAAATAAGTATAGGCATTCGGGTCAGTTTCCCAACCCTTGCATTTCAGAATACGGCCGGGCTGGCCACCACCAGAATCGTTCCCGGCGCGCGGGGTTGCCTCGCCAAAGGGAATGCCTTCTCCGAATTGAGAGTATTCTTTCAGGGGACCTGCATCCAGGCGTTGCTGATCGCGCATCTTAACGCGGGCCAAGTTCAGCACCCCGTCCTGCATGGCCGCCAGTACTTTTTGGCCGCGCCCGGTCTTTTCCCGCTGGAACAGCGCGGTGACGATGCCCAGCGCCAGGTGCAGACCGGTGCCACTGTCACCGATCTGCGCCCCAGTCACCAGAGGAGGTCCGTCAAGGAATCCCGTCGTTGATGCGGACCCGCCCGCACATTGCGCAACGTTCTCGTAGACCTTGCAATCTTCGTATTTGCCCGGGCCAAAGCCTTTGACGCTGGCCATTATCATGCGGGGATTGATCTCTTGAATACGGTCCCACCCGAAACCCATACGGTCCAGGGCACCGGGGGCAAAGTTCTCCACCAGCACATCGCATTCCTCGATCAGCCGGGTCAGGACCTGTTTGCCGGTTTCATTCTTCGAATTCAGCTCGATCGACCGCTTGTTGTGGTTCAGCATCGTAAAGTAGAGGCTGTCGGCCCCCGGAACATCGACCAGCTGTTTCCGGGTGGCATCACCAACACCCGGGCGTTCCACCTTGATTACATCAGCGCCGAACCAGGCCAGCAATTGGGTGCAGGTAGGGCCGGACTGCACATGGGTGAAGTCCAGAATTTTGACACCTTCGAGTGCTTTCATTTTGCTCTCCGTCGGGCAGGCCGTAGCCCTTAACCTTTTGTTTACGTTAACTTTTGTTCCCCGTGGGGAACCCGCCGGGTCTGAAGACCCGGTCTACTTCTGGGCCTGGGGGTAAAGTTTCTGCGCCACCACCGAGGTTGGGTTCAGGTTGCCGATATTGCCGCTTTCCTTGCCAACTGCCGGATCAATGGCCGCGTTGATCAGGGTAGGGCGCCCCGAGGCGAGCGCTGCGCGCACACTCTGACTTAGCTCGTCCGGCGTCTTAACCCAGTGGCCGTCGCCGCCGAAGGCTTGCATCATCATGTCATAGCGGCTGTCCGGCACGAAAACCGTCGTGGCCGGGTCGTCACCGCCGCCCCAGTTTTCGCCGTCGCCGCGATAGATGCCGTTATTGTTGAAGACGACGATGCAGACCGGCAGGTTGTAGCGGCAGATCGTTTCCACCTCCATGCCGCAAAAACCAAAGGCAGAATCCCCCTCGACGGCCAGCACCGGCTTGCCGGTTTCAACTGCGGCGGCAACCGCCGAGCCCATTCCGATCCCCATCACGCCCCACGTACCGACATCGATCCGATGGCGCGGCTTATGGACGTTCACAATCGAACGGGCCATGTCCAGAGTATTGGCTCCTTCATTGACCAGGATCGTGTTCGGGTTGTCAGTGATCACGTCCTTCAAAACCCCCAGCGCGGCATGATAATCCATGGGGTTAGAGTTGTTCTTCAGACGCGCCGCCATCTTGGTCATGTTGGCTTCGGCTTTTGAATGAACCTGGTCCATCCAGTCCTTGGGCGGGGCGATCCCTTCACCCTCCATGGCATCGATCAGCGCTTGGGCGCAGGAGCCCACATCGCCAACCAAGGGGGCGGCGATTTCCACGTTCGAGTCCATCTCTTCAGGGTCGATATCGATCTGTACGAAGCGCTTGGCACCAGGCTCACCCCATTGCTTGCCCTTGCCGTGAGACAGCAGCCAGTTGATCCGTGCGCCCATCATGATGACGACATCGGAATCTTTCAGCACTAGTGACCGGGCCGCTGCCGCGCATTGCGGGTGCGTATCGGGCAATACGCCCTTGGCCATGGACATGGGCAGGAAGGGGTAGCCTGATTTTTCAACCAGTTCGCGGATCACGTCGTCCGACTGGTCGTAGGCCGCACCTTTGCCGATGATGATCAGCGGCCGCTCGGCGCCTTTCATGACGTCTATGGCCCGCGCAATCGCGGCATTCGACGGACGCGCGCGGGGCGCCGGGTCGATCACTTTGACCAGGCTTTGCTGCCCTTTGATCGCGTCCATGGTCTGGCCGAGCATCGCGCCCGGAATGTCCAGATAGACCCCGCCAGGGCGGCCCGAGACAGCCGAGCGGTACGCCCGCGCAACCGCGATGCCGATATCCTCGGCATGGTTCAGGCGGTAGGCCGCTTTGGCGAATGGCTTGGCCATGGCTAGCTGGTCCATTTCCTCGTAATCGCCTTGGGCCAGATCAACGATTTCGCGTTCCGATGACCCCGAGATCAAGATCATAGGCCAGCAATTCGTCGTTGCGTTGGCCAGCGCCGTCAGCCCGTTCATAAACCCCGGCGCTGAAACCGTCATGCAAACGCCGGGCTTCTTGGTCAGGAACCCAGCAACCGAGGCCGCATAGCCCGCGTGCTGTTCATGACGGAAGCTGATCACTCGCATGCCCTGGGCCTGCGCATAGCGGCCGAGATCGGTGATCGGGATGCCTGGGACATTGTAGATCACATCGATCCCGTTCAGCTTCAGGGCATCGATCAGTAGGTGAAAGCCGTCTGTCAGATCACCGACCGGTTCATCACCTGTTACTTCGGCCGAGGCACCATCCATTGCCATGAATTTCTCCCTAGGGCTCTTTTGTCCCGATGATGTGTTTTAAATTGCGCTGCAGATAGTCGTGCAGACGCATGGTGTGTTCGCGCACGAGGTCCGAGGCCAGATCAGCGTCGCGATCCTCGATGGCCTCGATGATGTTCATATGGTCGACCACCGATCGATCGGCCCGGCGGCTGTCCTCCATGCCCTTCCGGCGCACCGCTTTGAGGTGTGTGAAGAGCCCTTCTGCAATCTTGCTGAGATGCGAGCATTTCGAGAGGCCCAGAATACAGAGGTGAAACTCGATATTGGCCTCTGAGTATTCCGAGATATTCGCCTTGGCCTTGTCCTTGGTATACCGGGTGCCAATCCGGCGGAGATTGGCGATCTCGGCATCTGAGGCCACGGTGCAGGCCAGCCGCGCGGCCATGCTCTCTAACGCGGCCCAGACGGTGATCATTTCCAGGATCTCGGTCAGCGATTTACGCTTGATGAAGACCCCGCGCCGGGCGCGGGTTTCAACGAAGCCTTCCTGCTCCAACCGCATGATCGCCTCGCGGATCGGCGTACGGCTGATGCCAAGTTGATCCGCCAGGGTGCGTTCGTCCATACGCAGATTCGTCGCCGGGTCGTAGATGTCCAGATCCATGATCGAGCCCTTCAGCACGTCATAGATATGCTCTTTCAAGCTGAAGGTCCCGTCGACGGGTTTCAGGTTCAACTGGGTACTCACGGATCCTCCCGGGCTGCCGTCTATGCGGCGCCACTGTCTGGTATACCATGTACCACAGCGCCCGAGTCGTGCAATCGGAATCTGGCATGCCAGATGCCAAGAGGTGGAAATCTGACGGTTAGACCGAGTGCCATGAAAACAAAAGTAAACGCTCCGTCAGCCACTGTCTTTGGTTTCTGACCTTTATCAGAACTGTGCCAGGTAATTGCCCGGACAAGTCATGCTGGGACTGAGCCACGTTTACCTCAGGGGACCAATCCGGCCCTTCGAATGACAGGAATCGCGAAGAGAACGCCAGGTTTCGCACCTGCGCGATGCGATGAAGCGGCGCATGTTTGCCGCATGAGAACGCAAATCCCCGCTCCGACCCGAACACCGCATTCAAATTTCCAGTTGGATCAGCGGGACACCGAGACTGAACACAAGCGCAGGAAGACAGACCGATGAAACTCCCATCCCTTGCAATCCTTGCATCATTAATTGGAACCGCTGCCATGGCCGATATCTCGACCCGAACCGTGACCTTTGAAAACGAGGGCGTGAAGCTTTCAGGCACCATGTATCTGCCGTCGGGCTACGATGGCACGGCAAAAGACGCCGTGATCGTCACCGGTGCCTGGACTTCGGTACAGGAACAGATGCCCAGCAACTATGCCAAAGAAATGGCCGAGCGCGGCATGATTGCCATCACCTTCGACTTCCGCGGTTGGGGCAAATCCGGCGATCTGCCGGGCGCCCAGCGCTTCATTGAAGATCCGGCGGCGAAGACGTCGGACATTCGTGCGGTAATCGCACAAGTCGCAAAAATGCCAGAGGTTGCGAAGCTGCACGGCCTGGGTATTTGTGCCTCTGCCGGGTACATGGTTGACGCAACGCGCGGCAATGATCGCGTTGCTTCGGTTGGGCTTGTTGCGCCGTGGCTGCAGGATCGAGAGATCGTTGAGACCGTCTATGGCGGCGCCGAGGGTGTCGCGGGCTTGATGCAGCTTGCCGCCAATGCCGAAGCCGCAGGCGGTCAGATCATTCCGGCCGCCGGCCCTGAAGGTGCCGAGGGCGTTCTGATGCCGATCGGCGGCTATTATTATGACCCGGCGCGTGGCGCGATCCCGGAATACGACGATTCCTGGAACGATGCAGGTTGGGATGACTGGTTGGGTTATCACCCCGTCGACGGGGCCGAGAGCTTCGACAAGCCCTTGGCCATCGTCCACTCTGATGCTGCGGCCATCCCGCAAGGCGTGCGCAGCTTTATCCAGCGCATGACGGGCGAGGCAACGCAGTCCTGGCTGGAAGACGTCACGCAGTTTGACTTCTACGACGATCCGGATGCGGTTGAAGTTGCTTCGGACACCGTCGCCGCCCACTTCGCCGCCCATTGAGAGCGGCGATGCATCCCCTGGGGCCGCTGCACGTAAGCGGCCCAGTTTCGATCACCTATCAGGAGACAACCAGATGAAGATCTTGCTTCTCGCTCTTATGCTTTTCACTACTGCACCAGGGCTTGCGGTTGCAACGGACGGCACATCGCCTTCAGGCGATCCTGATACGGCACGCGTGATTACGTTGGTCAGCTCGATTCCGCTGGCAGTCGATCGCGCCGCCTATGATCTGGCCGAAGCCGCCTTTGCCGCCGAAGTTGTCATCGACTACACGTCGCTTTGGGGCGGCGAGCCGTCGATCACAACGCCTGCTGCCCTGATGGACGGTTGGCGTGGCATCGTTCCAGGCTTCGATGCAACCTGGCACGAACTTGGCCCGGTCGAGGTATCGATCAGCGATGACACGGCTAAGGCATCTGCCCAGGTCGATGCGCGGCATTGGATCGGTAATCAGGTGTGGCGTCCGGTTGGGGTCTATCATTGGGATCTGGTCAGAACCGAAGACGGCTGGCGCGTGAGCCGCATGGTGTTCGAGATGACCCAGGAAATCGGTGATCGTGCGCTGACGGAGGAAGCGATGGCGCGCGCAGCACAGTAGCTGGTGTGATCGAATGGCGCTCGCCCTGCAATGGCGGGCGCGCTACACTACGGCCATGGTTGGACTCATTGCTCAGACAACCGCGTTTCCCGCCGGTGGCGGCGGTTTTCAGTTGCCAAGACTCACGCTGGGTGTCTTTGGCAGCAATCAGCCGGACCATCGCCTTGCTGTAGGTGGCGACCGGGTGCAGCATATGCCGCTTCGCCGCAATCAAGGGTGGATCCTGCCGGAGGGCGCCGAAGGTATCTGTCTTTATGACCTGCCCATGGATGTCACCATGCTATCGGTCGATGCAGACGTTCTGACAGAGGCCGGACTTTCCGGGACTGCAGCCTTTGGACCTTTGGTCGGCGAGATCGATCCTCTGTTGTTGCAGCTTGCCCTGCAGGCCGAAAATTTCGGCGCGGGCGGCTCGCTTTATCGCGAGACCATGCACCGGGCTGTTGCCGCGCAGTTGGTCCATCTTCTCCAACCCGTGCAATCCGATGTCGCTAAGATCGACGATCAGCGCCTGAGGCGGGTGGCAGAATGGATCGAAGAAAACCTCGGCCAAGATCTTTCGATCCAGGGCATGGCTGATCTGGCGGCAATGTCGCCCACACATTTTGCGAAGGCATTCAAACGGGCGACGGGTCAATCACCGCTGCAGTATGTCATCGCCCAGAGACAAGAACGTGCGCTGGTCATCCTGCGCACTACGGCGTTGCCGATCGCCGAGATCGCGCACATAGTGGGCTATAATGATGTGCCCCGCTTCGCGGCCCACTTCAAACGTCGCTTTGGCTCAACGCCAGGACGAGCTCGCAGCATTGCGTAGCAGCCGCCATAAGTTGGTCGCCCCCATCATAGACGCACTTCCCCAGACCCCACACACCATGCTACCGACCCTGACCCGCCAGTTGCAGGAGCAGGCATGGCCGCCGAGCAGACGATCCAGAAACCAACGGCCAATTCCAAGGTCACGCCCTCGATGGCGCAGTATTTCGAGACCAAGGAAACCCATCCAGATTGCATCCTGTTTTTCCAGATGGGCGACTTCTACGAGATGTTTTTCGACGATGCGGTGCAAGCCGCAGCCGCACTTGACATTGCGCTGACCAAGCGAGGCAAGCACAGCGGCGAGGATATCCCAATGTGCGGGGTGCCCGCGCATGCCGCCACAAACTATCTGCTGACGCTGATCCGCAAGGGCTTCCGCGTCGCTGTCTGTGATCAGGTCGAAAGTCCGGAAGACGCCAAGAAACGCGGATCGAAAGCGGTCGTCAAACGGGAAGTCACCCGTGTCGTCACGCCCGGCACTCTGACGGAAGACACCCTGCTGGACGCGCGGCGGCACAACTTTCTGGCGGCCTGGTCCGAGGTACGCGACAACGGTGCAGTGGCCTGGTGCGATGTCTCTACCGGGGATCTGATGGTGGCGCCGGTGGCGCGGTCTGGCTTAGGACCGATGTTGGCCCGCATCGCACCGCGCGAGGTGCTGTGCGGTGACCGTGCGCTGGACGACACGGTTTTAGACGATCAGATCATGGATGCCGGGGCGGTGGCGACGCCGTTGGGAGCGGCATCTTTCGACTCGGCTTCAGCAGAGAAACGGCTCTGCGCGCTGTTCCGGGTTCAGTCTCTCGATGCCTTCGGCGCGTTTGACCGTGCAGAACTGTCTGCTTTGGGTGCGCTGGCGGACTATCTGGAACTGACCCAGAAGGGCCGGCTGCCCATGCTGAAGCCCCCAGTGCGTGAGGCCGCAGGCGGCATTATGCGCATCGATGCGGCGACACGACGAAACCTGGAACTGACCCGGTCGATGTCGGGCGGGCGCGATGGCTCGTTGATCGCTGCGGTTGACCAGACACTGACCGGGGCGGGGGCGCGCCTGTTGGAGACCCGCCTTTCGGCTCCGTTGACTGATGTGGCGGAGATCGCCAAACGGCTGGACACGGTCCAACATTTCACCGAAGACCGCGAGCTTTGCGACGATCTCCGCGATGCGTTGAAAACAATTCCAGAGATCGAACGGGCGCTGTCCCGTCTGGCTTTGGATCGGGCCGGACCGCGCGATCTGGGTGCAATCCGCGCCGGGCTGTCCGGTGCTGCAGAAATCGCACGCAGCCTGTCGGAAAATGCCGGGCTTCCGGATCTGCTGGCCCAGGCTTCCCAGCGCCTGGCCGGCCATGAAAAGCTGGTGGATCTGCTGACACGGGCTTTGATCGAGGATCTGCCGCTGCTGTCTCGCGATGGCGGGTTTGTCGCCTCCGGTTATGACATCCACCTGGACGAGGCCCGGACGCTGCGCGATGAAGGACGAGGCGTGGTCGGTGGCATGCAGGCGGATTATGCCCAACTGACCGGGGTCCAAGCCCTGAAGATCAAGCACAACAATGTGCTGGGCTATTTCATCGAAGTCACCGCGTTGCATGCGGAAAAGATGATGAGCCCGCCTTTGAATGAAACTTTCATCCACCGACAGACGCTCGCCAATGCGGTGCGCTTCACCACCGTCGATCTGTCGGAGTTGGAGACCAAGATCGTCAACGCCGGTGGCCGTGCCCTGGGTATCGAAAAGCGCATTTTCGGGGAACTGCGCGATGCGGTGCTAGAGGTCCAGGCCGCGGTATTGGACTGCGCGCGGGCCCTGGCGGAGATTGACGTTGCCGCGGCCGCTGCGGTCCTGGCCGTCCAGGGGCGCTGGACCCGGCCCTTGGTCGAAAGCGGCCGGGCCTTCGCCATCCAAGGTGGGCGGCATCCGGTCGTCGAACAAGCGTTGGCCCGCACCGGTGACAGCTTCGTCGCCAATGACTGCACGCTCAGTGCAGATCCTGCTGGCCCCGCGCCGATCTGGCTGCTGACCGGGCCCAATATGGCAGGGAAATCGACCTTTCTGCGCCAGAACGCGCTGATTGCGGTCTTGGCCCAAGCCGGATTATTCGTTCCAGCGTCCGATGCGCGCATCGGTGTGGTGGATCAGTTGTTCAGCAGGGTTGGTGCGGCGGACGATCTGGCCCGGGGGCGTTCAACATTCATGGTCGAAATGGTCGAAACCGCCGCCATTCTGAACCAGGCGGGTGCAAATGCGTTGGTGATTCTGGATGAGATTGGCCGGGGTACGGCCACCTGGGACGGGCTCTCCATCGCTTGGGCGACCTTGGAACATCTGCATGAAGTCAACCAATGCAGGGGCCTCTTCGCCACGCATTATCACGAACTGACAGGGTTGGCTGAGCAGTTGGACCTGCTTTCGCCCGCCACGGTGGCCGTCCGGGAATGGGAAGGCGAAGTGATCTTCCTGCACGAGGTGCGCCCCGGTGCCGCTGATAGGTCATATGGCGTGCAGGTTGCCCGGCTGGCGGGGTTGCCAACGGCGGTGGTTGACCGGGCGCGGGATGTGTTGGAGCGCCTTGAGGAGGGCGCCCGTGAAGGATCTGGCGCAGCAACGGCACTGGCCCAGGATCTTCCTCTTTTTTCGGTTCACGTGCCGCAACCGATGACGGCTCCCGCAGGATCCTCGGTGGTGGAAGATAAGCTCCGCGATGTGCACCCCGACACGCTGAGCCCTCGCGAGGCGCTGGACCTGATCTATGCACTACGTGATCTGATCGAAGATTAGGGTTCATGCCGCACCTTAGTCCCGAGGCCCATCGGGCCGGGTCAGAATGAAGATCAGAACGCATGCCAGTACCGCAGCTTGAATGCCTAAGATCAATGGCCGAACGCCCAGCAAGACCGAAAGCAAAAACGTCGCGGCAATCGCTACAACCGCCATCACCTTCGCCCGCCTGGAAATTGCGCCATGTTGTTGCCAGTTGCGAATTCCCGGCCCAAACCGCGGATGGTTGGTCAGCCAGGCGTGAAACCGTTCTGACCCCCGGGCAAAACAGAACGCGGCCAGCAACATGAACGGGACGGTCGGCATCAGCGGCAGAAACGCCCCGATCAACCCCAGCCCAAAGGCCATCCATCCCGCCAGAACCCAAATTATTCGCATGTGGTTCCTATGGTGCCGATCAGACCAGCAGTTCCGCCAACACCGAATTCAAAACAAGACGGCCCATCGCCGTTGCCCGTAACCGGTCCCCGGTCAAATTGAGATGGCCCGAGGCGATCATGTCTTCGACACGGCTGCTTGGCAGCGGACGTCCCGCCAATGCCTCGTACCTGGAGGTTTCCGCACCTTCGCGCAGGCGCAGCGCCATCATGAGATACTCATCAGCGCGATCCTCGGATGGGGTTGCGAAATCTTCAACAATCGCATTGCCTTCACGGCCGACTTTTTGCAGCCACGCAGCAGGATCTCGTTCGGTTGCCAATGCACTGGTCAATCCGTTTTGCCCTGTGATCCGGCCATGGGCGCCGGGACCGATCCCGGCATAATCCCCCAACCGCCAATAGATCAGGTTGTGGCGGCTTTCCGACCCGGGCCGCGCATGGTTGGAAATCTCATAAGCTGGCAGGCCTGCTGCCGCTGTTACCTCTTGCGTGATTTCATACATCTCGGCCGCCGGGCCATCCTCTGGCAGGTCCAGTCGTCCGCGCGCGTGCAGTTCGGCAAACCTTGTGCCGTCTTCGATAGCCAACTGATAGAGCGAGAGGTGATCCGGTCCCAATGCCAGCGCCTCGGCCAATTCTGTGGCCCAGTTCTCCGGCGATTGACCCATGCGCGCATAGATCAGGTCAAAGCTGACCCGGTCGAATACCGTCCGCGCAGTGTCGAAGGCTGCCAAAGCATCCGCTACCGAGTGCATCCTGCCCAAGGCTTTAAGATCCGGATCGCGCAGGGCCTGGACGCCCATGGAAACCCGATTGACGCCGGCCTCGGCAAAGGCGCGCAGCCGTGCGGCCTCGATGCTGGTTGGGTTGGCCTCTAAAGTGATCTCCGCCCCGGGCGCCAGGCCCCAAAGCTTCTCAACTGCACCGATCACCGCGGCCACCGTAGCGGGCTCCATCAGGCTGGGCGTGCCACCGCCAAAGAACATTGTGTCGGCCCCGCGTGGTCCAGTCAGCGCCCGCATATGCCCCGCTTCGGCCACAAGGGCCTCCCGCCAAAGCGCATGATCAACCGAGCGTGAGACATGGCTGTTGAAATCGCAGTAGGGGCACTTCGCCGAGCAGAACGGCCAATGCACGTAGATGCCGAACCCGCCATTGGTCCAATCCGAAGGGGCTTGTAGACCGGGTCCTTGTCGACCCGACTGCAGAGCTACAGTCGCGGCTTGATCACTAAGGCCCATGCCAGCCATCCAAGTCCTGCAAACCCTGCGATCCCCGCAAAGAAGTTCCGTCCGCCCCAGTAATACCAGAGCACGCAAGCGCAAAAGACGACCAGCAGCCAGGGCCAGTGCTTTTGCACCCAGGCATCACGTTCATTTGCCATCCGCAGACCCGCGATAGGCCGTGGCCTCGATCTCGATCTTCATCTCGGGCGTCATCAGGTCACCGACCACGGTGGTATTTGCCGGACGCACATCGCCCAGATATTCCCGGACAATTTCGGCCGAAGCCTCCCAATGCGCCGGATCCGTCACCGTCACCTGGACGCGAACCACATTGTAGAGAGAAAAGCCAGCTGTGGCTAAAACGCCCTTCATCGTCTCGAATATATTCCGGGTCTGGGCCGCAGGCGACTCGGGCATTTCCATCGTCTCGTAATTGTATCCGGTGGTCCCGGCCAAGAAACACCAATCCCCCTGCACGACGGCGCGGGAATAGGCGAATTTTTCCTCGAAGGTCGAGCCTGTCGAGATTAATTTGCGGGCCATGTCAGGGTCCTTCCACAATAAGGGGCGCGATTTTCTCAATCGCAGCACGTCCATTGCCATGGGCGATATCTGCCACTGGCGCGGTCGAGCGGATCATCAGCATCTCACCATCTAAGTAAAGCCGCGCGGTCGTTCCTGCGCGCCCGCCGAAGATGTAATCCTCGACCCAGCCGATGGCGCCACCGACCGCGTGGGCCCGAAGCGAACAGCTTTCTGCCCAAGCGGTGCAGCCCTCCTGCATGGCCGGGATGGTCATTTCGCCCGATCTTAACTTTGCCTCTTGGCTATCTTCACCTTGGGTCAGCAGAATATCGACAATCACCAGGCCATCGCAATCCCGGCAATGCAGCGTGACCCGGTTCGGTGCGTAAGATTCTGCTTCATAGCTGCCACCGAGAAAAACCGAGGTTTTCAGCCTGACACCCCAAAGATCCTTGGCATGAAATCCCATAGCCCAAACGGGCAGTGGCGCCATCAACAGGATCGCCAGGGCAAGGCATCGGGCGAAGATCATCGGCGCATCATTCGCCGCCGACGATCAGCGGGGCGACAGTATCCCGCGCGGCTGAACCGTTGGCTACGGCCTGGTCTTTGCCGGCAGCGATTGAGCGGATCGTCAGGAGGTCACCATCCAAGAACAACACCGTGGTGCTGCCCCAACCACCAAAGGCTTCGTACGATGTGACCCAGCCAACGGCGGCGCCCACTTCGGTCGCTTCCAATTCGCAGCTATCATTCCGACTCTTACAGATACCGCGCATCATTTCGATGGTTGTCTCCCCGGATCGGTACCGGTCTTCCGTTCCGTCAGTGCTGCGTCCCAATTGGACGTCGATCACGGTCTGATCGGAGCAATCGGTGCAAATGATTGTCAATCTAGCAGCCTCGCTTGATCGCGCCTCGAACGCGCCACTTTGGAAAGCGGATAGATCCGGGTCCAGTTGGGTGAAATCCTTCATCGCGAAGCCATCTGCCGCAGCCCTTAGAGGCAGGCTTAACGCGAGAGTGACAGCTCCAACGAGGAAAAATCTCCAGCTCATCACGACCCCTCGAAAACCGCCTTCAATTTCTTAAATGCATCCGCGCGGTGGCTGATTGTTTCCTTTTCCGCATGCGGCATTTCGCCGAAGGTTCGGCCATCGCCCGCGTCAGGCACAAAGATCGGATCATATCCAAACCCCTGATCGCCGCGCGGTGGCCAGGTCAGCGTACCTCGAGCTTGGCCCAGGATGACCTCTTGGTGCCCATCCGGCCAGGCAAGGCAGAGACAGGCATTGAACCGTGCAGTATACGGAGGGGCTGCGCTTTTGGCCTGGATCTCATCCCAGGCCCGGGTCATGGCCATCATGAAATCCCGGCCTTGGCCGGTTTCCGCCCAATCGGCGGTGTAGACGCCAGGTGCGCCGTCCAGCGCATCGATCTCGATCCCGCTGTCATCCGCCAACGCGGGCAGGCCCGAGGCTTTGGCTGCGGCATGGGCCTTGATCGCCGCGTTGCCTTGAAAGCTGGTTTCTGTCTCTTCGGGCTCCGGTAGACCCAGTTCCCCGGCCGAAACAGTTTCGATCCCATAGGGTTCCAGAAGGGCCCGGATCTCTGACACCTTGCCTTCATTGTGGCTGGCGACGACCAGCTTTGGATCGGTGAATTGACGCATCAGAAAAGATAGGCCTCTTTCAGATCGGAGGTACGCGATGTGGTCATTTGATAGAGACAGCTCAACCGATTGAGCTCCCAATATTTTGGAATGCCAATCTTTGACTTTGCCTCGCAATCGGCATCGCGGAAGGTGATCCAGGCCCGCTGCGCAGCACGGATATCCTTTGTGTGTTCTTCTTTGACGCCGCCCGAATGGTGCTCTGCGATCACCCGTTTCCAGATGGCGTTTAACTCGGTATCGGCGGCCTTCAGTTCCTTATTGTAGCATTCGATGGATTCGATCACGCCATCCGCATCCTGGCAAACAGTGGGCGCCTCATCCGCAATGGTCGGCCAAGCCAGCGCAGTCAAAACAAAGATGATCATGTATCGCATGAGCTACTCCCCAGATGGCCGAATGCTGCTCACCACCAATTGCGCAGGCACCGCACTGTTTGGAAGATGCTCGGCATCGCTGGTCAATGTAATGACAATCATCGCATTTTCCCAATGCAGCAGCCAGTATCGCATGTGGCCGTCTTCGGATTCGGTGTCGAATGAGACGCCGTCCAGACCGGACGGAAGCGTGAATTCAACACCCTCTGCACTGAAGAGCTGCCTTGCAGCATTGTGCAGATCCACCACAGTGACTGGCGTGCTCCGCTCATACCCACTGATATGAATCGCAAAGCTTTCGTCCGGCGGCTGCAGTTCATGGACCTGGTCGATCATCTCGCCTGTCCAGCCGTCTGGCAGGCTGAGCTGGAACGGGCCGAACACGTAGGGGTGGCCCGTCTGGATCGGCATCAGGCGGCTCCGATCGCCGCCTTCTGCGCTGCAACCAGTTCGCCGCAACCTTTCTTGGCGTATCGAAGCATGCCGAGGAATTCTTCCTCGGTGAAGGGCGCGCCTTCGGCAGAACCTTGCAGCTCCACCAATCCGCCCGATCCGGTCATCACGAAATTCGCATCCGTTCCGGCATCCGAATCCTCCGCATAGTCCAGGTCCAGCACCACCTGCCCGTTGTGCACCCCGCAAGAGATCGCGGCGATGTGCTGAGTTATGGGGTTTTCCATGCACTCTTTGGCTTTCACCAGCTTTTCGCCGGCCAGCCAAAGCGCGACCCAGCCGCCGGTGATCGAGGCTGTGCGTGTGCCGCCATCGGCCTGGATGACATCGCAGTCGACCACGATCTGACGTTCACCCATGATCACCCGGTCGCTGCCTGCCCGCAAAGCCCGGCCGATCAGGCGTTGGATTTCCTGGGTGCGTCCGGTCTGGCCATTCTTCGCCTCGCGCCTGTTCCGGGTGTTCGTGGCCCTTGGCAGCATACCGTATTCCGCCGTTACCCAGCCCAGCCCGGAATTGCGCAGGAAAGGCGGCGCCTTTTCATCGATCGATGCGGTCACCAGTACATGGGTATCGCCAGACCGGATCATCGCCGAGCCTTCGGCATGCTTGGTGATGCCGGTCTCGATTGTGACGGTACGCAGTTCGTCGGGCGCTCGGTCGGATGGACGCATTTTGGGAGCTCCTGCATCAGGGTGCGTTTCGGGCCCCCATGTAACGGCCCCGCCTGATGCAGTCCAGCGTCCAGCGCCTAATTGGGAAGGGTATTCAAATCCAACGCATCGCGGATGGTGTCGATCAGGTCAGAGACCGGGCGATTTTTCACCAGATAGCCCATCATCGGCAGGTCTGTTTCGCCGGCATTCAGATCTGCCAGCAGGCTGTAGGAAATGATCGGCGTGTCCGAATGCTGCCAGGGTTTGGTCCTAAGCGCATCACGCAATGCCGTCGCGATGCCTTCGGGTGCTGCAAGATTGACAATTGCGGCCTTCGGTGCCGCGTTGCCTGCATCCTCGAGAAAACTCAGCGGTTCTTCGCCATTTATCGCGATGGTCAGTTGGCAAGGCTGGTCAAGGCTACGCTCGCCACGGCGGGTTACGTTCACATGGACATCATCGTCATCGATCAGCAGAACGTTTGGCGGCGCAGCCGCAACCTGGCGCTTCAGCATCGTCGAACCCCTCAAGTACACACTACAAACCCAGGCAAGCCGCTGCGGCGCAGTGAACAATGCCGATCTCTTAATGTTCTCCAAACACGGCTAATATTTCGTGAAGTATCCGCAAAGACGAGACAAAAGACCCATCGCGCGGTGATTGACCCCCGCGGTCCGCTTCACTACCTAGTGCTGCGATCGGGCCATATGGATTCGAGATGGCGGACGTAACACCTGGACTAAGCGATCTGAATGGGCGCAGCCGCAAGATATTTGCGCAGCTGGTCGAGACCTATCTGGAAACCGGCGAGCCGGTGGGATCGCGTACATTGTCGAAGGTGATGGATCTGGGCCTTTCTGCGGCGTCAATCCGTAACGTCATGCAAGACCTGGAACAACTAGGTCTTCTGGACAGCCCGCATATCAGCGCGGGTCGTATACCTACCCAACAGGGTTTGCGCCTATTCGTTGATGGCGTGCTTGAGATGGGTGATATCAGTCAGGACGAACGCCGCCAGATAGAACAGTCCGTGGCCGTCTCGGGTGAGATGCCCGCTATACTGGACAAGGCCGGCGCCATGCTTTCGGGACTTTCCCAATGTGCCAGCCTGGTCTTCGCACCCAAATCCAACACTCCCGTGCGGCATATTGAATTCATCTATGTTGGTCCGGGCTCGGCCTTGGCGGTCATGGTGATGCAGGACGGATCGGTTGAAAATCGCCTGTTCGACCCGCCGGTGGGCATGACGCCCGCAGCGATGCAGGAAGCTGGAAACTTCCTGAACGCGCATCTTCGCGGTCAGACTTTGGAGGATGCGGCCAGCCTGATCGCCAAGCAGATCGACCTGCGCCGGGCTGAGGTTTCGGAATTGGCTGCGCGACTGGTCGAAAAGGGGATCGCGCTTTGGCAGGATGGCAATGCGACAGAGCCAGAACGTCTGATTGTCAGAGGCCGAGCGAACCTTCTGGACAATACCCAGGACGAGGCAGATCTGGATCGCATCCGCGCACTTTTCGATGATCTCGAACGAAAACGCGATCTGGCCCAGTTGCTGGATCTGGCCGACGATGGCGAAGGCGTCTCGGTCTTTATCGGATCGGAAAACAAGCTTTTCTCTTTATCCGGGTCTTCACTTGTCATTTCTCCATATCGGGATAAAAGCCGCCGGATTATCGGAGCGATTGGGGTGATTGGGCC
>JBCCHJ010000055.1:0-42136 GCA_039028795.1 Pseudomonadota bacterium | reverse complement strand
CTACGCTGAAGAAATAATTCAGTATCAGAATAAAGGTGAGAGTAATTATTAGTATTTACCTGTTCAGTTTCCTTCTTCTCCACGTACGCTGACTTCTTGCGCTTCGGTGGCGGAGGATCTGCGGGTCTCAGAGCGACTGACTGGAAGACTGCGCAGATCATCCCCTATGACGCAACGGCGCTTTGGCAGTATCTCAGCCAAGACCGATTCTAGTTCATTCGCTGGTAAGTATTCCCTTTAACTCTTTGTCAGTAGTCAGATTATAGATAGCACAACCCTAAGATGTATTCTTCTTCAAAACTCAATATTTTCGGGAGTTTCTGACAAAGATTCGCCACACTTGCCATTTTAAGGCCCAGTTACTTTGAGAAACATACATCAGAAGCGTTTTGCGTTTTGATAAAGTTCGGCTGAAGCGTAAAGTGTAGCAGGTGGGGTGCTTGGCGTGTGTCGGTGCCTTGAGATTACCATGAAGCGTTTAAACGGACGGCTATGAATATCCCGCAACCGGATACAGCAGTACCGATTGCCATTGAAACTGCGGTCATCAGTGGCCCGCGGTTGATGGTCAACGTGCTGACCGATATGGCGGTTGCCGGGGCCTATGTCCTGATCGTTTTCATCATCGTCTACCTGAACCGCAATAAGTACATCTCGATTTATGTTCCGCAGCGCACCTATGCGGTCATGTTTGCGGTCGTCTTCTCGATCAACCTTTCAGCATCGCTTGCAGCAGTGTTGTGGCCAACCGTCGCCGTCACGTTCGGCTATAAGATCGCGATCGCCTTGCTGATGCTTGCGATTGTTGCCGCGGTTTGGCGTATTCTGCCCCGTGATATCGACGTTCACGAACGCCACCGCATGAGCGTCGAGAATGCAGAGATGCTCCAGGCGTTTGCGGACCGCGACTCCGCCCTGGCAGAGCTCAAAGAAGCCCAGACAGACGTATCTGTGCAGGTCGAGGCGCGCACGGCAGAGCTGTCACAGGTCAACCTGTCGCTGGAAAAAGAGGTCATCGAACGACGGTTGGCCGAAGAACGGGCGATGGAATCCAAACGCCGCTTAGACGAGTTGATCATGCGGACCAACACCGCAATGGTCTCGATCGACGGCGACGGCACCGTGATTGAATGCAACCACGCACTCGCCCAGCTATTGGGCCGCGGTACGATTGAAGAACTGATGGGTCGCAAGCTTTCGCGTTTGCTGGGCCTGAAGAATGAAGCGGCCTTCAACCATTTCTGCGATGAAACCCTGCGTTTCGGAACGTTCCAGCATGAATTCGATGCCGCACCGCCGGCGCGCGGACTGGTGCACATCGAAGCGAATGGTGCAGCTTCAGTCATGGATGGGCGGCCTTATGTCATGGCGCTATTCCGCGATGTGTCGGAACGTAAGGCAGCGGAAAAAGAACTGCTGCAATCACGCGAAGCGCTGACGGCAGCTCTGGAAGTTGCCCGCCAGGCGAACGCGACGAAATCGGACTTCCTGGCCAAGATGAACCACGAGTTACGCACACCGCTGAACGGGATCATCGGGCTCAGCGAAATCCTGCGGCACAAAGCAACTGGCAAGACCGTACCCAGCGTCGACGTACAAAAACTGACCGGCAATATCCATCAATCCGGCACACACCTGCTTAGCCTGGTGGACGATCTTCTGGATCTTTCGCGGCTCGATGGCGGCGGCCGGTCTTTCTCTCCAACCTCGGTCGCAGTGCGTCATGAAATAGATGCGGCCATGGTGACCTTGGCAACGATTGCTGAAAAGAAGCGCATCACGATCGACAACAAGTGCGATCCGCATCTTGAATGGACTGTCGATCAACGCGCCTTCAAGCAGATCGTAATCAACCTGGTGAACAACGCGGTCAAGTTCTCGCCTCCCGGATCAACCGTTCGGGTCGAAGTCGAACATTCCGACGACTCCATGTGGCTTTCGATCGTTGATGAAGGGCCAGGTATCGCCCGCTCGGACCGTTCGCGCATCCTGCGGCCATTCGGGCGCGGCGAAGACGCCGAAGCCAACAAAGTCGATGGCGTCGGCCTTGGCTTAACAATCGTATCGGAGTTGCTGAAACTGCAGGGCGGCACGCTGAACATCGAAAGTGAGGCTGGACGCGGCTCGACCTTTACGGCTGTGTTCCCTGTTGGCGACGGTCTGAAACCCAGCACGACAGCATCGACCCAAACTGCCTAGGCTCGAACTCGCGCCCGGATTAATCGGTTCACCCCACCTGCAATTTATGCGCCTGCAACCGGTCATAGGCCGGCATGCAGGCCTCGACCACGGGCATAAGTTCTTCGGCAGGCTGTTGCGGCGGGCTGGGCGGCGCGAACCCTGTCGATCCCTCGACAGCGCCGTACCAGTGACGGGCCCAGATCCCGTCGCTTTCGTGCAGGCCAGGCTGCCAACTGAGCATTGCAGGGTCAAAGGGCACGTCCAACGCGGCGCAAAGCTTTTTCAACATGCCCTCTGGATCGGACAAAACATCGCGCGCCTCGGCGACCGGGGGTGCGCCGCCAAGCCTGTCGGCAACCCGGTCGAACAATTCAGCTTGTCGCGTAAACCCCAGGTCCTCCGCGGTCATCTCCTGCCATTTTATCTTGAAGGATGCCGCCACCTCGGCGGGCGGGCGGATCAAAAAGGCGTGGCGCACGCCGTTCATCCAGTCCAAGGGCGCGTCCGGCACCATGTGCTGAGACATGTGCTTTTGATAGACGATCGGGGCGGCGGCGGTTTCCGCGCAGGTCTTGGCGATTGACCGCCAATCTGTGTCATGCGCCGCGATGATCTCGGCGGCCATGGGATGATCCAGTCCTGTGGACGACAGGTAGGCCCCGTAAAAGGGTTCATCCATCACCGCGCAATCCGCGCGGCTGCCCCAGGCGCGCATCATGGCGGTCGAGATGTTCCGTGGCCCCGACCACATTGCAATCCTAATGGTATCTAACACCTCGGCCCCCAGTTGACGGGGACTAAGGACGCTCCCCTGTTCGGACACCAATGCGATCCGCAGGCCAGTGTCAAGCCAAGCCCAATTGGCCTTCACTGAAAGCACGGTGATGGGCTCAAAACTTCGGCCAGTGTGACGGCAGAATTCCAGTTTCGGCTCCGGGTCTTGAACCTCCTCCGATTGATCTAGGGGCTGCAGATAGAACTCTTGGCCGGGCATTTCATCGCTGTTGTCCCGGGATGGAGGCTCTGATACATCCCGCCCGCGATGAACAACCTTCCCGATCCGGATAGCCTGACACCCGCGGGCAAGCCGCCCACGGCACCCGGCAAAACCGGCTGGAACCGCCCATTGACCGGGCGGCTGGACCGGCTGCGCGCCTGGGTCAATATGATCTTCATCGACCATGCATTTTTCAGGATGGCCTATCTGAACCTGCATCGCCTTTCCGCCGATGCGTGGCGAGCCGCCCAACCCCTGCCCTATCAGATCACCCGTCTGGCCCGAAAGAAGGGGCTGAAGTCGATCGTCTCGCTCAGAGGCGGACAAGGCTTTGGATCGCTGGCATTGGAGCTCGAGGCTTGTAAAAAGTCCGGCGTCAGCTTCGAAATTTTTGGGCTCAGATCCCGCGCCCTGCCGACCGCCGAAGAAATCCTGGCTGCCGATAAACTTTTCCAGGAAATTACTTACCCAGTGCTGTTCCATTGCAAATCCGGGGCAGACCGCGCGGGCATAATGTCGGCGTTGTTCCTGATCCTGCGCGAAGCGGTTCCCGTCAGCCAGGCAAAAGAGCAGCTTTCCCTGAGATTTGGCCACATCCGGCAGGGAAAAACCGGCGTGCTGGACGCAATGTTCGATGCCTATCTGGCGGATCAACCGGACGAGACGATGCCGTTCTTGGAATGGACGCAGACCCGATATGATCCAGATGCCATCACCAACGCATTCCAAAGCGGTCAGATCGGTGCGTTCCTGTCAGACACCGTTCTACGCCGGGAATAAGTGACGCGCTGCCACCCATCGCGGTTCGTGATAATGTCATCACGATTGATCGATGGACATCATTGGCCGGTCGCCTAAGTTTTCGCTGAATTCTCAAGACGGAGCCTCCCCACATGAACCTCAATCGTGGCCGCGCGTTGATGTCGATCCCTGGCCCCTCGGTCATTCCAGATCAGGTCTTGGGCGCCATGCATGTCCCAATGACGAACATCTACGAAGGCGAGTTGGTCGACAAATCGAACGCCATGTTCGAGGATCTGAAGAAGAT
This sequence comes from Pseudomonadota bacterium, assembly GCA_039028795.1. Taxonomy (GTDB): domain Bacteria; phylum Pseudomonadota; class Alphaproteobacteria; order Rhodobacterales; family Rhodobacteraceae; genus Thermohalobaculum. The sequence goes on along the minus strand of JBCCHJ010000055.1, from coordinate 37,910 downwards.
CGCCGGCACCGCGGGACATGCCTTTGTCGGTATTTCAAACGGCCATGGTGCTTGGGAAATGGCGCTGACGAATACGCTGTCGCGAGGCGATAAGGTGCTGGTCCTGGCCTCAGGCAGATTTGCCATTGGTTGGGGCGATCAGGCAGAGATGCTGGGCTGCGACGTCGAAACAATGGATTTCGGCGATCGCGACCCGGTGGATATCGATCAGGTATCAGAACGGCTGCGCACAGATACCGCGCACGAGATCAAAGCCATTCTTGTTGTGCAGATCGACACTGCCTCTTCAGTTTGGAACGACATCGCTGCGCTTGGTGCGATGATCCGCGATATCGACCACCCAGCCCTCTTCATGGTCGATTGCATCGCGTCACTGGGTTGCGTGCCCTATTATATGGACGATTGGGGCGTGGACCTGACCGTCGGGGGATCGCAAAAAGGCTTGATGGTGCCGCCGGGCCTGGGGCTGGTCTGGGCCGGACCCAAGGCGATAGAGGCGCACCAGACTGCCGACCTGCGCACGCCGTACTGGGACTGGACGGCGCGGATGCAGGACGGGTCACATTACCTGAAATATTGCGGTACAGCTCCGATCCAGCACATCCACGCCATGCGCGAGGCACTGGACATGATCGAAGAAGAAGGTCTGGAAAATGTCTGGGCTCGTCACACGGTATTTGCCAAAGCCGTCCGCGCTGCCGTCGAGGCCTGGTCAACACCGAACGGGCTGACCTTCAACATCGAAGACCCGACGCATCGGGGCGACAGCACCACGACCATCCTAACCGGAGGTGTGAACGCGCTGAAGCTGCGCCAGATCTGCGACTACCAGGCCGGGCTGACCCTGGGCATCGGCTTGGGTGATTTCGAAGATCGGGCCTTCAGAATTGGCCATATGGGGCACCTGAATCCGCCGATGGTGCTGGGCTCTTTGGCAACGGTCGAGGCTGCGTTGACGGCCATGGACGCACCGATAGGAGGATCGGGCGTCTCTGCGGCAGCGGCTTCAATTGCGACGGCGTTCGACGTCTGAAACTGATGCTGCGCGCACGAGACCGGTCCACCGCTCATGTTTGGCGATAGGCCGCCCTATCCTATTCGTCAGTCACCCTGCCCCGCAGCGACTTAACCGCGCCGCGCCGCGTCTTGGAATCCATACGGCGGCGCTTCGAGGCCAGACTGGGCCGGGTTGCGATCCGCTTCTTCGGCCGCACCGTGGCGCGCCGTATCAATTCGATCAGACGCTCCAGCGCTGCTTCGCGATTTCGAAGCTGCGACCGATGCTCTTCCGCCCGGATCACCACGGCGCCATCCGTTGTCCAACGACGGCCAGCCAAACGTTTTAAACGCGTTTTCACCTGATCCGGTAGATTTGGCGACCGGTTTGCTTCGAATCTCAGCGAAACAGCAGATGCAACCTGATTAACGTTCTGTCCGCCCGGCCCAGACGCACGTGAAAACGTCTCGGTCAATTCCCATTCGGCAATCGCGATATCTTCGGTGACCTGGATCATGCCGCGCGGTTTGCCTTAATCGGCTGTTCTGCTCAAGCGGGACATCATCTTCGGGGCCTGTTGCCATCAGCTTCACGACGTTTCGCCGTCTGATCGGACAACTTCAGAGTAATGCCAAATGGCCTTAAAACTACTCATAATTGTTTACAGAATAAACTTTCTTCCTATGGTTGTGTTTTTCCTTATTTGCAAGGTGTTTGCTTGCGAACTCAGTACTGCCGATGTAATTTTCCGATTGAACAAGTTTGGTATGCCCAAGCGAATCGGAGATTCCAAAATGAAACTGCTTGCACTCGTTGCATCCGCTGCTCTCGCTATTGCCCCGCTTGGCGCAATGGCTAACGATACCCAGGTTGCGGCGGCCTCGGCTGCTCCAGCACCGGGTGGTGTGGCAAAGTCCTCGATCGATGTCGATCCGATTGATGCGGAACTGATTGCGCTGATCGTGGCAGCGGGCGGTGTTTTGGTCATCGCGGGCGTGGTCTTCGCCATCACCTCGGACGATGATGGCAACCCGGCAGTGTCGACAACTTCGGCGACTGGCACCAACTGATAATCCTGCTTCTCCGGTCAGAGACCGGATTAGACAGACATGAAGATGCCCGCGCTTGCGCGGGCATCTTTAGTTTGTGCGGGAGACACAAGGGGACGATAAGACTTCGCTGTGACCACGACGACGTCAACGAATTGATTTGGAAATCTGTGGCAGGATGAACTGCCAGCGTGCCTCAGATGACGTGTTTCTGCAGTGACCGCTGTCCATTTACTTGCCGACAACCAGCTTTTCCGGCCGTCTGTCCTCGGCCGCCTTGAACAGACTGAAGGTCTGATTAACGTAGTTTACGGCACCTGAAATCAGATCCAGGTACTCTTCCAATTCCTTGGTTCTCTGTGCTTCGATCATCTGAATCGCACGGTCTGCGGGCTCGGTTTCGAACAGACAGTAGAACAGCGGCTCGCCGCGTTTCAGGGTCAAGGGTTTGTCGGCTTCATGCCATTCGAAGGCCCACATCAATGGCCGTGGCCAAAGATTGATCGGGAAGCGTCCGCCGAACATCGTGCCCGGCATGCCGGTCGTTCGATAATGCATGAAGGCAGGAACCTGGCTCATGAACACCGGCTCATCCGCGATGAATAGATACGGCAATGACAACTGAATGGTCGGCCGGTTCGGATATCTCCATTCCTTTTCCGCCGTGACATGCAGATGCTGGTTCAGCTTCTTGGCCCGGACCGGCGATAAATCGCTGTTCAGGTTCTTCAACGCCGGGCGCCCGTCTTTGTCCCGCACCAAGGCCAGGTGCAGATCGAAGGGGCACTTTATCTCGAAGTAACGGGATTCCAGGTTAATCACCGCCGGACATCGCGACGCGGACTTTGCGTGCGTCTTCGACATCTCGGTCGATCTGACACGCTGAGGCGGATCAAAGACGATGCCGCCCTTGGGATCGGTCAGCAGCCATCCAACCTTCACAGGTCCCGAACCGGGGCCATCTTCGGGCCGGTCATACGAGATATAGATTTCCATTGGCGTCTGCCCTCAGTCCTCGACCACGGGGATGTTTAGCGCAACAGTGCCATGCGCGCAAAGTTCCAAGCTCTGCCCGAAATGACCGGGCTGCGACGCTTTAGCGACAGAATGGCCGCTATGGGGTTGATATTCTGTTCACGACAGGGCGCCGGGCAACTTCGATGGCCGGATTTGCCGCGCGATATCCCCCGAACGGTTGTTCCGGAACCCCTGAACGCTTGCTGGCGCGTCCAGTGCCGGGTATGGATCGCTTGTAAACGCGCAAGAAAAGCCGCCCGCACCACAGAACAAGACCCGGAATTCATGTCCCCCGTCCGCATTGCCGTCATCGGCGCCGGTCTGATCGGTGCGAAGCATGTCGCCTATATCTCTGCCTCTCCTCTGGCCGACTTGGCTGCAGTGGCAGATCCAGACCCGGCGGCAAGAGCTTTGGCGGACGCAAATGGCGCCGCATACTGGGATGACGTCGCGGCGATGCTGCACGCGGGCGGGATCGATGGTGCCATCGTGGCAACGCCGACGGCGACCCATGAAGAGATCGGCCTTCAATGCGTGCAGGCTGGTGTACCCGCGATCATCGAGAAACCCATCGCTCACACATTGGAGGCTGCCGAACGGCTGAACACTGCTGCCGATGCCGCCGGCGTGACCCTGCTGACCGGGCATCACAGGCGCTATAACCCGGTCGTCACCCAGACACAGGCGATGATCAATCGCGGCGATTTGGGGCGTCTGGTCGGCGTCAATGCGATGTTCGCGATCAGCAAACCCGGCCCCTATTTCAATATGTCGTGGCGGCGCGCGCCAGGTGGTGGGCCGGTGCTGACCAATCTGATCCACGACATCGACCTCATGCGCGCGATTGTCGGCGAAATTGCCGAGGTTTCTGCGATCACCTCTTCTGCGGCCCGCGGCTTCGACACCGAAGACAGCGCCACAATCGCGCTGCGCTTTCTGAACGGGGCGTTGGGCTCGATCTTCCTATCGGACACCGCACCCAGCCCGTGGACCTGGGAACAAGGCACCGGGGAAAACGACCCCTATTTCCCAGAAAGCACTGAAAGCGCTTACCGCTTCTTCGGAACCGAGGCATCGCTGGAATTTCCTCGGCTGAAGCTGTGGCGGCAAGAAGCCCCGGATTGGACCAAAACCATCGCCTCAGAGGATCTGGCGGTGGAAGAAGCCGATGCCTTCGCCCGGCAAATCGCGCACTTCGCCCGCGTGATCCGGGATGAAGAGGCACCGCTTGTATCTGGTCGCGAAGGCCAGCGAACGCTGGCGGCGACGCTGGCCGTGTTCCAGGCAGCAGAAACCGGACAGACCGTGAAACTGGGCTAGCGGCTAATTCAGTGCGACATGCAGCGATCTGCCGCCTGGGGTTGTACAGAACCCGATAAGATTCCCCTGTGCTTTCGAAATAGAATCCTGCCATGGTCACGTGAATTTGGTCAAAAATACGCGAAAACGGCTGAAAATGTCGCTGACAACCCATTGAAAGCCGCATAGCGTGAGGTTCCGTTCTTGGCGTTTTCGCAAGGTGACGGCGGATGGCGATGGGAGCAGACGAAGATACGCATGCGACACACCTGTGCCATCTTTGAAAGGGACATATCGGTGCCGCGCGGGGCTTAAAAAAGAGCGCGAACGATTGAATCTTCATCAACAGGAGAGAGTGAATGACTGACAAGAAACTGATCCAGCGGATGCTTGGCGACCCCAAGACCTCCCGCCGGGAGTTTATGGTGGGCGCGACGGCGCTGGGCCTGACCGCGTCTGCGGCCTCGGGTCTTTGGAATACGACCCTGGCAGCAACGCCTAAAAAGGGCGGCCACTTCAAGCTGGGCCTACTGGGCGGTAACACCTCTGACAGCCTGGATGGCGCGACCTATCTTGATACGGTGATGATCTGTATCGCGCGGGCCTGCCGCGACAGTCTGGTCGAAGTCGGCCAGGACAATTCTGCACAACCAGGCCTTGCGGAAAGCTGGGAGGCTTCGGCTGATGCGAAGACATGGCGCTTCAAGATCCGCCAGGGCGTCGAGTTCTCGAACGGCAAATCGCTTACGAACGAAGACATCATCAACTCTGTCAACACCCACCGCGGTGAAGACACGAAATCGGGCGCCAAGGGCGTTTTTTCAGGCATCGAGGACATCAAGTCCGATGGCGATGTCGTCGAGTTCACGCTGAAGGACGGCAATGCCGACTTCCCGTTCCTGCTGACAGATTATCACCTGAACATCGTCCCGACGGTCGACGGCAAGGCAGATGTCCTGTCCATGCATGGCACAGGACTCTATCAGTTGGAGAGCTTCGAGGCCGGCATCCGCGCCGCGATGAAGCGCGCACCGAACGCCTGGCAACAGGACAAGTTCGGCCATTTCGACAGCGCAGAGGTGATCGTGATTTCCGACGGAACTGCCCGTCAGAACGCCATCCTGACCCAGTCGGTCGACGCCATCAACCGGCCCGACCTGCGGGCAATGTCCGCTGTTGAACGCGCGCCGCACCTGGCTATCCAGGACGTGCCGTCGAACCTGATGTTCACCATGCCGATGCGGGTTGATACGCCATACTTCAAGGACAACAATGTCCGCATGGCGATCAAGCACGGCATCAACCGCCAAGAGCTGCTGGACAAAGTGCTGTTCGGCTATGGCTCGCTGGGCAATGACAATCCGATCGGACCGGGCTTCAAGTACCATGCCCCGGACATCGCGCAGAACACCTATGATCCGGACAAGGCCAAGTTCTACCTGAAAGAAGCTGGCTTGGATGGGCATACCGTACCGCTCTCGACCTCGGATACGGCGTTCGTCGGCGCCAACGATGCTGCGCAACTGGTCTCGGCCTCGCTGGCCGGTGTCGGCATCAACGTGGAAGTGACGCGCGAGCCGCAGGACGGTTACTGGTCCAATGTCTGGAACAAGAAGCCGTGGTGCAACTGCTACTGGGGCTCGCGTCCGGTCGAGGACATGATCCTGTCGATCCAGTATCTCTCCGATGCGCCATGGAACGACATGGTGTCCAAGGACGAACGTGTCGACGAGCTTATCATCGCGGCCCGTGCCGAGTTGGACGAGAAGAAGCGCGCCGAGCAATACCGCGAAGTTCAGGAACGGATTGCCGGCAACTTCGGCAACATCGTCTGGGCCTTCGGTTCGGACGTTGCGGTCGTCAACAAGAAAGTCGCTTATGGCGACATCGGCGGCGGTTGGGAAATGGATGGCGGCCACGTCATCAAGCGCTGGTGGATGGCGTAAGTCATCGTCCATGCGAACTGATTGGGGGCGGGCCTTGGTCCGCCACTTTTTTTGTCCCTGCGGGATAATGCGAGAGCTCTGCTCTCGCGCTCTCGGAGTATTTCTGGAAAGATGAAGTGAACGGATCTGGAAGATGTGGGGCGAATGATGACAGATCAAACCTGGGGCATCGACAACGACTATGGCGTCCTGCGGGACGTCTTGCTGGGCAAGCCGGAACATTTCCGCTGGGTCGAGGCCGGGCCGTTGATCGGACGCACGCTGGCCAATCAGCACATGACGGGGGCGAAATTCGATCTGCAGACCGCCATGGCGCAGCACGCCGAGATGGTCTCGATCTATGAAGCGAACGATGTGCGGTGCCACTACCTGGAACCCGACCCGGTGCTGCACCGGAACTTCTTTGCGCGGGACAGTTCGGCCATGTCCCCTTGGGGGGCGTTGATCTGCCATATGCAGTTGAAGGTGCGCCGCGCCGATTACGTCACCGCGATCCAGTTCTATCAGTCCAATGACATCCCGATCTGGAAGTTCGCCACGGCGGGTCATTTCGAAGGCGGCGACTTTGTGATTCTGGAGCCGGGCAAAGTCCTGATCGGGTATTGCGGTGAGCGGTCCGAGAAAGAGGGCTCGGAACAGGTTGCGCAATTTGTCCGCGACGAGGGATGGGAGGCCGTGACCGCGCCGATTTCCCGCGAATTTGTCCATATGGACGGGCTGGTCGTGCCCCTGGCTGAAAAGCTGCTGGTCGCCTGCATCGATGCGCTGGAGCCTTGGGTCGTGCAGCAACTGCGTGACTGGGGCTTCGATTTTGTCGATGTGCCCTATCGCGAGGCCAAGAACCTGGGGGTGAACTTAGTCGCCCTGGGCAATGACAAGGTCCTGTCCATGGCGGGTGCTACCGAACTCAATGGAAAGATGCGCGCCCTGGGGTTCGAGGTCTATGATCCGGATATGTCGATGTTCACCCTTGGCGGCGGCGGTGTACATTGCCTCTGCCAGGCGCTGCGGCGGGACAAGGTTTAACCCCTGTCGGCCGCACGGGCCATCGCCATGAAGTTTCTGATCTGACGGCTTTCCGACCGATCGCTCAGGCAGACGATGGATTCTTCCATATTCAAGTTCGCATCACTAAATGGAATAGCTTTTAGCCGCCGATCCGCCCGGAATTCTGCCTGGGACACGACACCGATCCCTCCACCAGCAGCCACGATTTCACGCACGGCCTCGCGGCCTTCGGCCTCAATTGCGATTGGTAATGTCAGTCCAAGCTGGGCGGCGTGGCGCTCGATTTTGGCCCGGGTGTTCGAGCCGCGTTCCCGTAAGACAAGTGGATAGTTGACCAAGTCAGCAAACCGGATCGTGCCCTGCTGTGCGATCGGATGGTCTTTGCCGGCAAATGCGATGATCGGCGTGGTGTTGATCGAGGCAATTTGAAAGGCGCGGCCCTCTGGCGCTTCGCCCGTGATCCCGACATCGGCATCGTAGGCTTCCAGGGCCTCGATGACTTCGGACGAATTACCGGACCGGACAGAGATAAACACCTTGGGATAACGCGCGCGGAACCTTCCCAAAGTTTGCAGGATATGCAGGGCGGAGTCGGCGATGATCCTGATCGAACCCGCGGCATCGGATAAAGACTCCGACAACAGGTCCCGGGCCTGCTGTTCGGCGTCGAACAGGCGGTGTGTGACTTCCAACAGTCGCTCGCCCGCTTCTGTCAGCACAATCTGTTTCGAGGACCGGCGGATCAGAAGAACATCGTAATCGCGCTCCAACCTCTTCACTTGGTCAGAAATTGCAGGCTGCGTCAGCCCCAAAGCCTCGGCCGCGCGGGAAAAGCCACCATTGAGGGCGACATTATGGAAAGCTCGAAGTTGACTGTACCGCATGGCAGGGTTTTTCGGTTGCTCACTCAATCATCAGTAAAAACGATAGATAGATTATATTTATCGATTTTACATATATAATCCAGTTGGCATTGTAGGCCCCGATTCACAGCGTAGAGAGCACTGCCATGTCCAATTCTGATCCCATACCGGGCCGTTCAGAAACTGATGATCCGCTGTTGTTGACGCCTGGACCGCTGACCACCTCGAAATCAGTGAAATCCGTTATGGTCCATGATTGGGGATCTCGTGACGCAACCTTCTTGAAGATCAACAAAGAGGTTCTGGAACGACTGCCGGAGATCGTGAATGCGAATGCAACGCATGTGACGGTTCCAATGCAGGGATCTGGCACTTTCGCAGTCGAAGGGATGCTGACGACCTTCGTGCCCAAGACGGGCAAGTGCTTGCTGCTGATCAATGGCGCCTATGGCCATCGCGCCGCAAAGATCCTGAAGATCGCGGGCCGCGGTGTGATCGTGCATGAAACGCCAGAGGACACACCGCCAGACTTGGCGGAAGTCGATCGCATGCTGGGCGCAGATGCTGGAATCACTCATGTCTTCGCCGTCCAATGTGAAACGACCAGTGGTATTCTGAATCCAATTCCAGAAATCGGAGAAATCGTTGCACGCCACGGCCGCCGCTTCCTGATTGATGCAATGTCCGCCTTTGGTGCGTTGCCCCTGGATGCAGCTGCTGTCACATTCGACGCGGTGGCGGCCTCATCCAATAAATGCATTGAGGGCGTGCCCGGCCTGGGCTTCGTGATCTGCCGGGAAGATGCGTTGGCCGAAACCGAAGGCAATGCGACGACATTGGTGCTGGATCTCTATGACCAATGGCAGGGCTTTCAGAAGACGGGCCAATATCGGTTCACGCCGCCGATCCATGTGATCGTGTCGTTCCATCAGGCGTTGACGGAATTCTTTGAAGAAGGCGGCCAGCCTGGACGTGGTGGTCGCTATGCTGCCAATGCAGATGTCTTGACCAATGGAATGCGCGACCTTGGCTTCCGGACACTTTTGCCGGACGATCTGCAAGCGCCGATCATTGTCACGTTCCACATGCCAACCGATCCCGACTTTCACTTCCAGTCCTTTTACGACCGGCTGAAAGACCTGGGTTATGTCATCTACCCTGGAAAGCTGACTGTGGCGGAAAGCTTCCGGATCGGATGCATTGGCCGGTTGGACCAAGACCACATGCGCAATACGCTCGCGGCGGTAAAAGCCGTCTGTGAAGATATGGGCGTCAGTCTACAGGCGGCCTAGAGGATAAGAAGATGAACAATCAAAACTCGGCAACGATCACGGTCAATGGCCGCGATTATGCGGAACCTTCCCGACCCGCCATTGCGATTTGCCTGGATGGCTGCGAGCCTGCCTATCTGGTCGAGGCGATGAACGCCGGGCTAATGCCCAACCTGAAGCGGATCATGGACCAAGGCGCGCACAAGATCGCCCATTCGGTGATCCCCAGCTTTACCAACCCCAACAACATGTCCATCGCCACGGGGCGGCCACCGGAAGTGCATGGCATTTGCGGCAACTTTCTGATCGACCCGGACACGGGCGAGGCCGTGATGATGAACGACCCGAAATGGCTACGCGCACCAACGGTGTTCAAGGCCTTCCAGGATGCGGGCAAACGGGTCGCCATCGTCACCGCCAAGGACAAACTGCGGGCTTTGTTGGGTAAGGATCTGGCCTTTGACGGATCGGCAATCTGCTTTTCCTCGGAACGCGCAGACCAGACGACCGAGGCCGAGAACGGTATCGGCAATGCGTCGGAGTGGTTGGGGGAACCGGTGCCAGAGGTGTACTCGGCGGCCCTGTCGGAGTTTGTGTTTGCAGCGGGCGTAAAGTTGCTGGCCGAATTCAAGCCGGATCTGATGTATCTGACGACCACGGATTATATTCAGCACAAGCATGCGCCGGGCGATAAGGTGGCGAACGATTTCTATGCTGCCTTTGATGGCTATCTCGGCATTTTGGACGAAATGGGCGCCGGGATCGCGGTGACCGCCGATCATGGGATGAAGCCGAAACACAATGCCGATGGCTCGCCCGCTGTGGTCTATGTTCAGGACATGATGGACGGCTGGGTCGGGGCCGGACGGTCGAAAGTCATTCTGCCGATCACCGACCCTTATGTCGTGCACCATGGGGCTTTGGGATCGTTTGCAACGATCTATCTGCCGGACGACGCTGACCGGGACGATCTGGTCGGGAAGCTGTCCGCCGTCGACGGGGTCGCGACCGTCGTGACAAAGGAACAGGGCTGCGCAGAACACCAACTGCCACCCGACCGGATTGGCGACATCATCCTGACGACGACCGAGAATATGACCGTTGGCACGTCAGAGTCAGAGCATGATCTGACCGGCCTTGATGCTCCGCTAAGGTCCCATGGGGGGCTGACCGAACAGCAGGTCCCGATGATCGTGAACGCCGCGGTGGATTTGCCCGACGCGCCGAAGCTTCGAAATTTTGACGTGCTGCATTATGCTTGCCGCGCGGCGGCATAGCAAAGGAGACAGGCCATGGCTTTGGACAAAGATGCGAATGCATTCTCTTTGCAACGCCGCGTGGATGGCGGCGGCACCCAACCGCTCAGCCATTGGGGATTTCAGAACGAGACAGATCTGCTGACCGATGTCCTGCTGGGCTCGCCCGCGTATCTCTACCACCGCGCGACCTCCAGCCTGTCGCGAAAGCACCTGCGGGATGCGCCGTGCAATATACAGGTTGCGCAGGCCCAGCATGCGGAACTGGTGTCGGCTTACGAACATTTCGGCGTCAACGTGCACATGCTGCAGGCCGAGCCGGAACTAACCATGCAGGTCTACTCCCGGGATTCGTCTGTCATGACGCCCTATGGCGCGTTCATCACGGCAATGTCGCAATGGTGGCGGCGGGGCGAAAACTATGCCGCGATCCGCGCCTACGAAAAACTGGGCATTCCAATCTATGACATGGTCACGGCAGGCACGTTCGAAGGCGGCGATTTCGACGTGATCGAGGAAGGCTGCGTTCTGATCGGCTGTGGTGGCGCACGTACGAACGAGGCTGGGGCGAAGCAGGTCGCCGGTTGGTTCGAAGCCGAGGGCTGGGAAGTCCGCTTGGCCTTCATCGATGAATTCTATGTCCACATCGATCTGATGGTGGTGCCAATTGCGGAGAAGCTGACAGCAGTGTGCGAGGATTGCACCGACCCCGCCATTGTAACGTGGCTGAGAGGCAAAGGGCACGAGATCATCAACGTGCCGTTCCGTGATACCATGGATCTGGGCTGCAATATGATGTCCCTGGGCAACGCAAAGGCCATTGCCCCGGCATCCTCGAAAGTTCTCATCGAACAACTACGCGCACGCGGCTTCGAAGTCGCGGCCGTCGAAACCGCCGAGATCTCGAAGACCGGCGGTGGCATTCATTGCATGGCGCAGGCACTGCGCCGGGAGGCAGCATGAACAAGATCGACATGGCAGTGCGTCACGATGCGATGCGCATCGGCGGGCGCAAAGTGACCACCGATGATGTGGTCGAGGTCCGCTATCCCTACACGGATCAGGTCATCGGTACGGTTCCCGCAGGGCAGGCCGAACACGCAGCAGAAGCGTTCGAAATCGCGGCGAACTATACGCCGAAGCTGACCCGCTATGAACGCCAGCAGATCCTGTTCAAGGCCGCCGAACTGATACGCGAACGGCGCGAGGAAATCGCCCATTGGCTGACGCTGGAACTCGGGATCTGCAAGGCGCACAGCTTGTATGAAACCGGGCGTTCCTACGACGTTTTCACGCTGGCCGGGCAATTGGCGATCCTGGACGATGGGCAGATTTTTTCGTGTGACCTGACCCCTCAGGGCAAGGACCGGAAGATCTACACCAAACGCGAGCCGGTGCGGGCGATCAGCGCAATCACGCCGTTCAACCACCCCCTAAACATGGTGGCGCACAAAATCGCCCCGGCGATTGCGACGAACAACTGCGTGGTCTGCAAGCCGACCGAGCTGACGCCGCTAACCGCGATCACATTGGCGGATATCCTCTATGATGCCGGTTTGCCGCACGAGATGTTCCAGATTGTTACTGGAAACCCGCGGGAGATCGGCCCGCAGATGATCACCGATCCCAATGCGGACATCATCACCTTCACCGGCGGCGTGCCTGTGGGCAAGATGATCGCCGAAAAGGCCGGGTATATACGCACGGCGTTGGAGCTTGGCGGCAATGACCCTTTGATCATCCTGAACGATTTGGATGATGCGGATCTGGAGAAAGCCGCGACCCTGGCCGTGGCCGGGGCCACGGGCAACTCGGGCCAACGCTGTACGGCGGTGAAGCGGATTCTGGCGCAAGAATCGATTGCGGATAAGCTGGTCCCGATGATCGTTGAGAGGGCCAAGGCGCTCCGTCATGGCGATCCGCAATCGGATGACACGCAGCTTGGGACGATCATCCACGCGAAGGCCGCCGAGACCTTCGAAAATCGGGTCTATGATGCAGAATCCAAAGGCGCGAAGATCCTCTATCACCCTGGCCGGGATGGCGCGCTGCTGCCGCCGATCACCGTGGATCATGTGCCCCATGACACCGAGTTGGTGATGGAAGAAACCTTCGGCCCCATCGTGCCGGTGGTACGCGTGCCAGATGATGACGAACAGGTCATGGCCATTTCGAATTCGACCGAGTTTGGGTTGTCCGCGGGGGTTTGCACCAACAACCTGAACCGGGCCATTTCCTATATCGATGGGCTGAATGTTGGCACCGTCAACATCTGGGAGCAGCCGGGCTACCGGATCGAAATGTCTCCGTTCGGCGGCATCAAGGACAGTGGCAACGGTGTGAAGGAAGGCGTGCTGGAGGCGATGAAATTCTTCACGAATGTGAAGACGTATTCGCTGCCCTGGCCGCGGTGAGGTGACGATCCGGCACACCGAGGGCGAGCCCAACACCTCGGCCGCGCGGGCCGAATGGCAGGCCGCCAGTATCGGTGAGGGGTCCGCCCCGCTGTTGGCGCGGGACTCAGAGGCCTTCATGCACCAAAGCCTCTCGACGCCATGCGTCAGCACCATCGCCAAGGCGGAAGGCATCTGGATCGAGGATCTGGACGGCCGGCGCTACATGGATTTCCACGGCAACTCGGTTCACAACGTGGGCTATGGTCATCCCCGACTGGTGGCTGCCATCAAAGACCAGTTGGATGCCCTGCCGTTTTCGCCGCGCCGCTTCGCCAATGAAGTTGCGGTGGAACTGGCGGAAAAGCTGGGCGACCTGGCGCCTGGTGATCTGGGCAAAGTGCTGTTCACCACCGGCGGTTCTGACGCCAATGAAGTGGCGCTAAAGATCGCCCGGGCAGCCACAGGCCGGTTCAAGACCGTGTCCTTCTGGGATTCCTATCATGGCGCAGGATTTGGTGCCTCCGCCGTCGGGGGCGAAGCAATGTTCCGATCCGGCATAGCCGGCCCCCTGGTGCCGGGCGCCGAACATGTGGCGCTCTATCATCCGACCCAATGCCCCTATGGCCACAAAACCTTGGAGGCCAGTGCCGATGCCTGCGCGAACATGGTCGATTTCGTGTTGGGGCGCGAAGGCGATGTTTCGGCAGTCATAGCCGAGCCCATGCGCGCCGTGCCCGTCGTGCCGCCGCCGGGGTTCTGGAAAAAGATCCGCGCCGCCTGTGACCGACATGGCGCGTTGCTGATCCTGGATGAAATCCCGACGGGTCTTGGCAAGACCGGCCGGTTCTTCGCCTTTGAACACGACCAGGTCGTCCCCGACATCGTCACCCTGGGCAAAGCTCTGGGCGGCGGCATCCTCCCGATCGCCGCCGTGGTCGCGCGCCGCGACCTGGACGTCTGCGGGGATTATGCGATCGGGCACTACACTCATGAAAAGAACCCCGTGACAGCACGCGCGGCGCTGACGACCCTTGAGATCACCGAAGACGAAGGTCTTGTCGAACGCGCTGCGGACCTGGGCGCCCATGCCATGGGCCGCATGCGTGACCTTGCGGCGACAACGCCGATCATCGCTGACGTGCGAGGCCGCGGCCTGATGATGGGCGTCGACATCGTAACAGACCGCGATACGATGACGCCGGGCGATGACCTGGCCGAACAGATCTATTACCGGTGTCTGGACGAAGGCTTGAGTTTCAAGATCAGCCAAGGATCGGTGCTGACCCTGTCGCCACCACTGACAATATCGCGCACGGATTTAGATAAGGCCTTGGATATTGTGACCCAAGCAATCCAGTCAGCGCAGTGCGCTTAGTCCCAAAGCCAACGTTCACTCAGGCTTCAGATCCCTGTCTTCCCGCCGGGCGCTGGTATCGAGCCGCCGGGTCGCGCGACTGCCGGGCACCAGAATTTCCTCTGCCCGGAAATAAGCGCGCATTTCCGCCTTCACCAGACCCAGGCTGTTCCTAATCTCCGCAACCTTCGTGTCGAATAGCGGCGGTTCTTCGAACGGCATCAGGTGCAGATCTTTGTTCGCCAACATGTCCTCGGCAAAACCGATACCCAGCCGGTAAGAGGCGATATGTTCGGGCTCGAACTGCCAGGCCTTCGGGTATTCGGTGGTCGAGATCCGGATGAAGGTCTCGGCATGGTCCGCGGTCATATCGCTGGCCGCCCCCATGGTGACGCCGATAATAAAGGCCTCGTCCTGGACGTGCAGCCCGCGGCCCAAGATGACATGCAGACAGTCGTGCCGGTCCAAATCGATAGCACCGGGCAGCTTGTCAGGGCTGGACGGGTTTTCGTACTTGCGCACAATCTCAGGCACGGCATCCGGATCGGACCGTGGCATGGTCGCCAGAACCTCGCGCACGGTCATTTCGTCCGTGTCCAGGCCTGGGGCCCATTCGTTCCATTTCAGAAGCGCGCGGCCCATATTACTGCGAGAACTCGGTGATCGGATTAAACGTCGTTTGTTCCGCCGCGGCTTCCTGCAAAGCCCCGGCCAATTGATCCACACTGCTGACCGAAACATATGACGTATATCCCGGCACATTCAGCGCATGACCTTCGCCGATACCGATGCCGATGGTGGCAATCTCGATCGGTGTGGTCGACAAGATATCAGCCACCGCGTCGTTCATCAGGTCGCTGTCCGACGCCGCGCCATCGGTTGTCACAAGGATGCGGAACACACCGAAGCCCCGGCGGTTCTGCGCCTCTTGCGTCAGGATGCCCGCTGCATCCGAGAGGCTGGCCCCCAGGGGGGTCGCGCCATTGGCACTGACCGAAGCCAAATCGTTTTCCACAGATCGAGATGCATCCGAGGCAAGCTGCACCGGCATCACCATCCCTTTGTTCAGGGCAATAACGCCAACCCGGCTGTCCGGGTCGAACTGGCCGACAGCCTGGATGACGGCCTGTTTTGCGGCATTCATCTGATCCCGCATGGAAGAGCTGTCATCCAAAATGATCATCGTTGTGACCTGCCAGGGGTCGGGATTGGCCTGAGCGCCAGCGGCTTCCCCAGCCGATGGCGGCCAAGAGGATATCGCAGCCCAATCGGGGACCAACCGGGTCTGGTCCAGTCGGGCGACCTCATCCTGGGGCGGTGGAGAAGACCCGATAAACTGTGTCCAGATGACCGCCCCGAAGACCACAAAGACGATTGCGGGGACGATGGATTTTTTCATCTCACATCCTCCTCAATCCAACGGTGCGAAAGTGGTGGCTTCAGCTTGGGTCGTCAGAATGCGGAAAATCACGCGCATGTTCTGCCGCCATTCCTCGGCGGTCTTCGGCGGATTGTAGGCCGGCTGATCGATGCCGACACCGTCCAGCGTGAACTGATCGGCGTTGATCGTCAGGCCCTGGCCTTCTGCATAGCTGGACAGAGCCCCCAGCACGGATTGCGCCCGACTGAACGACAGGTTCCGGGCAGAGGTGCGAATTGCACGCAGCTCTTTCGAGGCTGCGCCCTCTTTTTCGCGGCGCAGATAATGCAGCGGATCGGCATGGCCTTCGACGGTGATGATCGCACCACCATAAGTCGCGGCCAGTCGGACGATTTCATCGAAATCGGCCGCATATAGCGCCTCGGGGAACTCGGTCGTGTCCGGCTCGAAGAACACTTTGAAGTCGATCTTCGTGTTGGCATCCAGTCGCCCGGTGCGGCGCAGCCGGTTCACGGCAGCCGCGGCGGCTTCGGGGTCAAAGGCGGCAACCGCGCGGTCCGAGACGTCCTTCAGCCCCTCGGCCAGCGCCGCATAGTCCCATTCCGCTTGGGCCAACTGATACGGGCGCTCGATCATCCGTGCGCCCCTCAGCGCGCCAGAAACCTCCTCCATCAGCACTTCGAAGCGACGCGGGTCTTTCGCATTGGCGAAGTGTTTCGCGTTGCCTGACCAGCCATCGGTAATCGCGTCGCGCCAAAGAAAGACGCCCTCTTCCGGCGGCAATCCGCCCAATAGGACATCCGCCATCGTCGAGGCCAGTTTGGTTTGTTCGGGCGAGCCATCCTGCGCCATAAACCGCCGAACTTCCTCTTCGGCTGCAAACAGGGCGGCAACAATCGCACGAATCTTGTCTTCGTTGTCAGTGAAGACATCTGCGCGCACGGCGATGTAATCGCCAATCACCGCAGTCGCCTCCATTGTGGAGAAGATGATCTCCGCACCTTTCACGGACCCTTCGGCCCCGGTGCCGACAGTGCCGTCATTGGTCAACGCCCGCGCATCCGGCAGAATGACCGCCGCGGCATCGGCCTCGCCCCGCGCCAGGATCGCGGCGGGCGTGTTGTCGCCATCGCCGGTCAGATCGCTGGCCCAGACAATGTTCACATCCTTCATCGCGACGCCACTGTCGGCCAACACACGGCCAACAAAGGCGACATGCGGCCCATAGGCCTGGATCGCGATGCGCTTGCCCGCGAGATCCTTGACCGATTTGACGTCCGGGCCGCCGACAATGCCATCACCCGCGGACCAGCTGTGTTTGTAGATGATGATCTGCTCGGTCCTCGGATCGGCTTCAGTCACCGGGGCCGCCGCCGTCAGCATGCCCAATGTGCCCCGCAGGAACGGGCTGTCACAGCGCAGATAGGCCGACAATTGCTCCGAGAAGTTATCCTGCACAGACAGCGACAGCGGAGCGCCCTTGTCCTTCAGCAGTCCGTCGCCCGGTTTCAGATCACCGCCATTGGCATAGATCGTGACCGCATCCGCGCCCCAGGCAATCAGCGGCATGTTCAGGGTGTCATCCAGACTACAGTCGCGGACGCTTTCGGTGATAATTTCGGCCATTGGTGCGCCTGTGTCCTGCGCTAGGACGGGGGCGGTCAGGGCGGCGCACATCAGGGCCGCCGTTGCAGATCGTGCGATCATGTGTTGGGTCTCCCAAACAGTCCTTCGGCGACGTCGGTCGCCACTTCTACATCGGTCAGTTTCGTCCGGGCCAAACGGGTCTGCACCGCGTCTGCTGCCTCGGACATTTGCGTGAGGCTCTCGATGATGCGGGTCCGGGCGGCGTCGACCTCGGTCGACTGCGCACCCAGGTCGCCCTTGAAGGCGACGAAATGGTCCACGGCGTCGACAACCAGCTTCGCCCGCGTAACCAGTTTGGTCGCCTCGCCATCGCGTTCAGGTTCATGCATCAGGCGCGCCGCGATATCTTCCAGATCCTGTGCCGCGGCGTTCGTCGCCTCTGCCGTATTTTCAGCCATCTTACCTGAGGCTTGCCGCAGTCGCCCCGCCAAAAGACGGGCCTGATAGATATGGCCCAGAATGCGCGCAGCAGCGGCACCGGACAGCCCGGTATTCTCGGCAAACTCCAGCGCGATCCGCTCAGCTTCGGAATAGTACAAACGGTCCGGCATCAAGAGTCCCAGACCAATGGCCAAGACACCTGTCAAGGCCGCGGGCAGGACAACCCCGGACCACGGGAAAAGATCCGGCATCCGCGCCTGGTCGAAAAAGACTGCGCCCAAGACGACGGCAATCAGCGCCGCCAGTAAGGGACCGGCCCAGGGTCCAATCGCCTCGCGCATGGTCATTTCCGAACGACCGCGGTTACCACGGCCCGGGACATGCGCCGTTGATGCTGGCGATCGCTTTCATCCCCATCCTTGGGCAGAGGATCGGCCGAGCCGACGCCCTTTGCCGATAAAATTCGGTCCACGGCGACACCGGCATCGACCAGTGCCGCAGCCACGATATCTGCACGTTGTTGGGACAGGTTCTGATTGGCCTCAGCATCACCCTGCCCGCCTGTATGGCCCAGCACATGGAACTGGACCTTCTGCTCGGCCATATGCTGTCCGGCATAGGCGGCCAGACGGGCTTCCTCGCCCTGCGCCAAAGCCGCCCCACGGCTGAACTGCAGAACCAACGGTTTCGGAGGGTCGACCGGCCCGATCAGGTCCAAAGCCAGGGCACCGCCAACGGCAAGCGCAGAAAAAATGCCCCCCAAGATGTATCGACGCTTAACCAACATTCCCTCTTAGATGGTGATTTTCTGACCAGTTTTCAATTTGGATGACACAACGCTGGCCAACCGGCATCGAGATGATACCAGCGATCACGGCCACGGAATAGAGTTGTTTGCGGCCATGGCAACGCCGCTTTGCGGGCTGGAATGCAGCTACCTAGCGTTCGGTTTGTCTCCGCAGATTTAGGTAGTTGTTCACTCAGCGTCGGGATAGCGAGGAACTAAGCAGATGGCCAATTCTGATTGGAAAAAAGGGAAGATCAGTTCAGCCGCGTCGACATCCAGCCAGTTGTCTTTATCAATCTGCAATGCTTGATCAGAGAACGGCTCTACATGCTCTCGCCGCATATTCATGCATTCGGGAGGAATGCGCGAACTACGCTTTTCCGGGTCGAACTCTTGCTTTCTCGCCCTCTGACCTCGCTGGGTCGGGACATGGTGAGGATCTGGAACTTCATGGCGTCAACAATGACGCGCCAGCCGGTGAATGACTCCATATCTCGAAGTAATGCGCCAAATTCGGCCTCGCCGGTGATTGCAGCTGTACCCCACTTTGGGTGGGGTATCGGCGGTTTCCAGTGTTCCGCTATGTTCAGATAGTACACCGGAAGCCTCTGAAAAATCTACGTTTTCGGGCAATATGAGCAGCTATGAGAAGGAGGGGTGGTGCCCAGGAGAAGACTCGAACTTCCACGACCTTGCGGTCACTGGCACCTGAAGCCAGCGCGTCTACCAATTCCGCCACCTGGGCACAGGTCACGAGAGCGCCGGACTTAGCCGCGTGACTGGGTCCTGTCAACCGTTCTAAGGTGGGTTTGCAGCCACTTGGTGCGGCCCTTGCAGCCAGTGGAAAATCAAAATCATCGGCGTATTGATAGTGTTCAACCCCTGCAAAATAGACTTAAAGTTCGTGCAGTAAGTTCCCGGCAAGTGTTCTGCCGGGAAGGTAGCCGTCAGGGGACATGTTTTGCTTTTTCCGGAGCGTACTGACACTTCAGCGCACAGCGATGGTGTCTTTGGGTTTTTCATGCGAATTGAACCGCGGCCGGGCACCTCATATGCGGTAACAGACAATCCGGACTCCATGACCCGTCGCATGATCCTGGATCTTGCGACACGCCGCGCAGACGAATTGCTTGAAGTTCAAGTCCTGTACTTGCTGGCGAGTATTGTTGCACTGCTGGTGGTGGAACCATGGGCTATCTTGTTGGGATACATGATAGTTCAGCTTTCCGAATTCTACGGTTTGGTCGTGGCCAAGCGTATTTTCGAGGCGGCAGCTGATCCAAAATGCAGCCTGCAGAACTTCGCCAATCCGGTTGTCATCTATGAATTCACCTCAGCGTTCGCTGTGTCGCTGGCGCTGGCAATTGCGTTCTTTTACACCGTTCCCAGTTGGCAGCTTGGCATCATCGCGATCTGGTGCATGGCCCTCACCTATTTCGTTTTCCCAACAGTTTACTGCGTCAGATCTCTCTATGGATGCATCATAATAAATTCATCGATGATGGCGGCGGCAATCGTGACCTGCTTTGTCATGACCGATAATCTGTCGTCGGAAAGCTTACTTGCCGATCTGGGGCTGTGCGTGTTCGGGGCCGCAACGGCGGCGTTCATCGGGCGCCAATTGCGCGGCGATTATGTGAGCGGCCTGGATAGAGAACGCGAACTCACCCGCACAATTAATGAGCTGGACCGGCAGAACGCGGAGAAAATGGATTTCGTCGGACATCTCAGCCATGAATTGAGGACGCCGATGAATGGCTTGATGGGTATGGCGGCGCTGCTACGGCAAGATCTGGACCGGCCCGAACAGCGCGAAAAGCTCGATGTCATGCTCAAGTCTGGCGCGACATTGGTCGAGTTGCTGAACAACAGCCTCGACCTCTCGAAGTTGGAGGCAGGCGCGGTGAGGATGGAAACCGGATCATGCGCGCTGCAGACATTGCTTGAGGACCAGGTTCAGCTTTACTCCGCCACGGCCGAGGCGAAGGGCCTGACCATAACACTCGACCTGTCACCCGATGTGCCGAAACTCTTGTTGATGGATAGTCTGAGGATCATGCAGGTTGTCGGCAATCTTGTCTCCAATGCCGTCAAGTTCTCAAATTCCGGGACCATCGCGGTGCACGCGGAGTATGACCGATCCATCAGCTCTCCGATGGTGATCATCACCGTGAAAGATCAGGGCGTCGGCATCCCGGCTGAGCGGATCGATACGATCTTCAACGCATACTCTCAGGCGCACTCCAACGTTCCACGCGAATATCCGGGGGCAGGCTTGGGATTGGCGATATCAAGCCGGCTTGCCAAACTGATGGGTGGCACACTGAAAGTCGGCAGCAAGGTCGGCCAGGGCTCCACCTTTTACTTTTCGTTCGTAGGTATCGAGGCACCTTCTCTCGAGACCTAGACCGATGCCGCTGCGCAACCGTTTGCCGGAGGTCGGCGAAGCACTATAATTGCTGGAAAGGCGATTAGAACGCGAGTCTCAGCCCATGACCAGCTCTGCTCCTATTGTCACGATCATCGGTGGTTCAGGATTTGTCGGGCGATATATAGCCCAACGCATGGCGCGCCGCGGGTGGCGCGTTCGTGTCGCCTGCCGTCGTCCGAACGAGGCCTTGTTCGTCAAACCCTATGGCGCTGTCGGCCAGGTCGAACCGTTCCAATGCAACATCCGGGACGAGGCTTCGACCCGCCAGGTGATCGCAGGCGCCACTGCCGTGGTCAACTGCGTCGGGTTGCTATGGGAATCCGGCAAAAACACCTTTGATGCCTGCCAATCCGAAGGCGCTGCCCGCGTGGCGCGGCTGGCGGCCGAAGAAGGCGCAAATGCGATGGTTCATGTCTCAGCCATCGGGGCTGATGAAAACAGCGCCGCGGACTATGGCCGAACCAAAGCCGAAGGCGAAAATGCAGTCATCGCGGCCTTTCCCAGTGCAGTGATCTTACGTCCGTCCATCATTTTCGGCACCGAGGATGGCTTCTTCAATCAGTTTGCCGGCATGGCCCGCTTCTTGCCCGTGCTGCCTTTGGTCGGGGCCAACACCAAGTTCCAGCCCGTCTGGGTCGAAGACGTCGCAGAGGCTGCCGCCAAGGCCGTTTGCAGAGAGATCGAGGCTGGCACGTATGAGTTGGGTGGGCCACGTGTTGCGACATTTCGCGAATGCATTCAGCTTATGCTGAAGATTATCCGGCGTCGGCGCTTAATCTTGAATCTGCCATTCTTCATCGCCCGGATCCAAGGATGGTTTATGCAGAAATCAGCTTGGCTGGGGATCACTCCTTTGTTGACGGTCGACCAGGTCAGAATGTTAGAAAACGACAATGTCGTTGGACCGAATGCCAAGAGTTTCAAGGACCTGCAGATTGAGCCGACGGCTATGGAGGCGGTGCTGGAAAGCTATCTCTATTCCTACCGTCCATATGGCCAGTATACTGCCTTGAGCGAGAAGGCCGAAAACGTAGACGCTCAAGGCTAGATCGGCCATACCGCCTGAGGAAAGTCAAAGGAGCCCAGAATGATGCGACGCCTCTTTTTGTGGCTGATCCCGGTTCTCTTCGTGGCGCCGCCCGCCTTGGCCGCCTGCATCGGTCAAGACATGCTGCCAGAACTGCGTTCCGATGATCCGGCTGGCGTCGATGCGATGTTTGCGCGGTCCCATGCGATCCCGAACTCCCAGGGCCTTTTCTGGAAGATTGAAAAGGACGGCGTACCGGCCTCGCATTTGTTCGGTACCTTCCACGCCAGCGAAGTCGTGGATGACGTGCCTGATCCGGTATGGAATGCATTGAACAGCGCGAAGGTCGCGGTTTTCGAACTGAGCCCTGGCGAACAACAGGCGATGAACACTCGCATGGTCAGCGATCCGTCATTCACGATGGATCTAGATGCGCCGCCCCTGCTCAGCGAACTCACAGACGGCCAACGCCGGACTTTGGCTGCGGCGCTGAACGCGCGCGGCATGCCGGTCGAAGCTGCCAACCAGATGCGCCCTTGGCTGCTGGGCAGTTTGCTGGGCTTCCCTGCGTGCCATTTGCGCGCGGCAGCAACCGGTGCGCAAGTGCTGGACAACGTTATGGCGGAACTTGCCGCAGAAAAAGGCATCCGGGTCGCGGGTTTGGAAACCTACGAAGAGGCCCTGTCTGGGTTTTCTGATTTCGACCGCGATCTTTTGGTGAAGGTCTTGGTAGCGGACGATACGATGCTGAAGCGCGAAGAGGATATCTTCCGAACCAATGCCCTCTTGTATTCTGCCGGCGAAACAGCCGCGATCAACGAACTTTCAATATGGCTGGCTGAACGACAGAACGTCAGCTTTGACCCCCGAAAGGTAAATCAGACCCTGATGAATAATCTACTGGATGGCCGGAACAGAAAGTGGATGACGCCGCTGCGACGGCATCTCGATCTCGGGAATGCCTTCATCGGTGTGGGTGCGCTGCACTTGCCGGGCGAGGCCGGGTTGATCGAATTGCTGCGGGCCGAGGGTTACAAAGTCACCCGCCTTGATTGAGGGCACCAACCGCCGTTGGCTTCTCGGTCATTCGACCTATCGCACCATTTCGCACATGCGCAAAAAATAGCGCGGCCCCGCCAGAGTCAGGGCCGCGCCACCTCGAGTATGTCTTGCTATGGTCAGAGAGCAACCCAGGCGGCAAAATTGCCTCTGGTAAAACGTGCTGTCCTCCGAAAGTCCCGGACGCCAATAGCCCCCGATGAATCAACGTTAACCAGAGAATCAGCGGTTCTGATGTGAGATTTGTCACGCCCACCGATTTTTTCGATCGGGCCGCGTCAGGGCTTGCAGCGCATCCAGTCCCGGTGCATCTAAGCGCCATGCCGTTGACGCTGAATGATATCGAGGCCGCATTGGCGCTACCGCCCCTTGGGTCGCGATCGGACTTTGACCTCAATCCCGAAGTCAAAGCCCGACAGCTTGATCGGCATGATCAACGCCCGGCTGCGGTCCTGTGCGGGCTGCGCCTGGTGGACTCTGTCCTGCATGTGGTTCTGACGGAACGCGCGGGTCATCTAAACAACCACGCGGGGCAGGTTGCATTTCCAGGCGGCAAGATTGATCCAGGCGATGCCTCCGCTGAAGCGGCCGCCCTGCGCGAAGCCGACGAAGAAGTCGGCCTTCCGGCGGCCTCGGTTCGTGTGATCGGCACCTTGGACCCCTATCTGACATCGACCGGCTTCCGGGTGACGCCCATCGTCGGAGAGGTCTCACCGGATTGGCAGGCAGTCCCGGACCCTGCCGAAGTCGATCGGGTCTTCGAACCGCCACTGGACTTTCTGATGGACCCCGCAAATCGGCAGCGTCATCACCATGACCGGAACGGCTATCGCCGCTATTACTATGCCATGCCGTGGAACGGGCATTACATTTGGGGTGCGACCGCGGGCATGCTGAAAGGGCTTTCAGATCGGGTTGCCGCGCTGGCACGAACCCGATGACCCGGTTGACCTCTGCCTGGCTGTTTGAAGACGCACCCCAGACGGTGATGCGCGCACTGGGCGATGCCTTTTTTGTGGGCGGCTGTGTGCGCAATGCGCTTATGGACATTCCCGTCACCGATATCGACATTGCGACACCCCTGTTGCCAGAGGAAGCCCAGACCCGGCTGAAGGCCGCGGGCATCCGTACTGTGCCGACCGGGTTGCAACACGGCACGCAAACCGCGGTGGTCGATGGTGAAGGGATCGAGGTGACGACCTTTCGCCGCGACATCGAAACCGATGGCCGACATGCGGTGGTGAACTTTACCGACGACATTGCTGTTGATGCGGCACGGCGCGATTTCACGATGAACGCGCTCTACGCAACGGCGGAAGGCGAACTTGTTGATCCATTGGGCGGCGAGCCAGATTTGCATGATCGCCGTGTCCGGTTCATAGGCCAGGCCGAAGATCGGATACGCGAGGATTACCTCAGGATCCTGCGCTTCTTTCGGTTTCACGCACTCTATGGCTCGGACGGCATTGACGCCGATGGTTTAGCAGCCTGTGCCGAACTGGCGGACGGGATCGACGGCCTGGCCAGGGAACGCATCGGATGGGAATTCCGCAAACTGCTGGCCGCGACCGACCCGGCACCCGCCACAGCATCGATGGCAGCAGCCGGAATTCTAATGCGCTGCCTGCCCGGCGCTGATCCGACATTGCTGGGCCCGTTGGTGCACGTAGAACATCAGACCGGGCGGGCACCCGATTGGCTGACGCGTTTGGCTAGCCTGGGGGGCGAGGCCCCGGCAGAGCGGCTGCGATTGTCAAAGTCCGAAGAGCAAGCATTGCGGTCGATTAAAGCCGCCGTCGAAAGCTCAGGTCCTGTCGATCAGATCGCTTATTGGCACGGGGCGGATGCGGCAGTCGCCGCGGCGTATCTGCAGGCGGCATCGACTGCTACAGTACCGTCCGATGATATTGGTGATATCGCCCAAAAGGGTGCAGCACAGGTGCTCCCGGTCGCCGCCAAGGATCTTATGCAGTCCGGATGGCTGGAAGGCCCCGCCCTTGGCGATGCGCTGAAGAAAGCAGAACAGCATTGGGTCGACAGCGGTTTCGCTCTGAAAAAATCGGACTTGATCAAACTGATCAGCGCCTTTGCGCGAGAACCTTAAGCTCGAGAGCAAACGCCTCCACAGCACGGCGAAGGGGCGTCAGCTGTCTTCGTCGCTCGGGCCTTCCGACAATCTGCGCACAACGACCTGGCGTAAATCCAGCAACGCCGTCAGCAAGGCATCCGATTGGACGTCGATTTGCTTCGCCGGGGCCTTTCGCGCCGCCCAATCGGTAAAGAGGTTCAACTGTTCGATAAACTTTTCCGTTTCATCGAAAGCATCGGCTTCTTGCTTCTCGGTCCAATTCTGACGCCATGTGCCGATCTCGGCCAACTCGGCTTCGGATGGCGCGCGCCTCTTGTGCGGCACGACTTCGCCATCCTCCATAATCGTTGCAATCTGATTCAGCTCGATCCGGCGTTGCCGGTTCGCGACTTCCATTCGGAATACCGTGACCCCGTTCTCGCGATGCCGGTAGTAGAGCTTCATCTATCCTGCCAATTGCCCGAACCTCACCTCAACGCTTAAAGCCTGAGATATCCTGCGAAAAGGATAATCTTGCACCAGGAACTTGCCGCTGATCGGCAGGCACAAAGAAAAAGGGCCGGTGCAAGACCGGCCCTTCTCATCCCGTTATCCGAAAGTCAGCGCTTCAGGGCGCGGGTCTCGTAGGCTTTCAGCGACATGCGGGCCGCCGGGCCATATCCATCCAACTGGACACGCAGCTCTGGGAAGATCGTGAAGATTTCCTCACGCATTTCCTCTTCCAGCCAGCTCATGCCTTGCTCGCCCGGGTGGAAGCTTTCCGACGCCGCACCGTTCGCAGTGACGATCTCGTGGTTGTCGAACAGCATGTGGAAGTACTCCACCTCGCCGCCCTCGGCCACATAGATCGTGTCACCGTTCACCAGATGCTTGGCCGTTGCCAAAACCTCGGCCTCGCCGAACATCAGCTCTGCACGCCAGTCTGTGACCAGCATCCGGTGCAACTGAGATACCTGCAGGTCGCGGTCGTTGTCCAAAGCGCCTGCTTTGATCATCACCGGTGCCAGCTTGCCATGGGCCGGCAGGGCCTTCGATCCGATCCAGCGCAATGGCTGAGCGCCATTGTCGCGGGTCATGACCAGGTCGACCTCGGCCAGATCCTCGATGGCGACTTCGCCGTCCGGGGTTTCGATCATCGTCCCGCGCGTGAAGCAGACGATGTTCTCGATCTCCTGGAACGTGATCGTGCCAACGATGTTCCCGGTGCCGTTCGGGCCATCGAAGATGTCGATCGTCCCTTGTTCCGGGTTGCCCGGATCCGCGTTGACGACGAAGCTGACGCCCGTCGGTCCCAGATCGACGGCCAGGGTGTCGAAGTCGTTCGGGTCAGGTGCCGGACCCGTTCCGCCGCCATCGATTACATCGTCGACGCCGCCCAGAATGGTGTCATTGCCCTCCAGGGCGTTGACGGTATCAGCACCGCTCGAACCGATGATCGAGTCGTTATTGTTGGAGGCTTGAACGAACTCGAAGTTTACGAAGGTGTCGCCGTCGGCGTTTCCGCCGGTACCGGTGCCCGCGCCAAGGTCCAGCGTCACGCCGTCCACAGATGCAGCGTAGGACAGCGTATCGCCTGTGCCGTCACCGCCATCCAGGCTGTCCGCGGCCTGACCGGCCTCGACGAAGTCATCGCCTGCGCCGGTATCCAGCGTGACGCCGGTGATGCTGTTCGCCGAAGCATCCGCGGCGTCGTTCTGGTCGGTAAAGATGATCCGCTCGATTTCGGCGAAGGTGTCCAGCCCGGTTGAAACACCCTGGGCCGTACCGGCTTCG
The DNA here is from genome assembly GCA_039028795.1 of Pseudomonadota bacterium. Classification (GTDB taxonomy): domain Bacteria; phylum Pseudomonadota; class Alphaproteobacteria; order Rhodobacterales; family Rhodobacteraceae; genus Thermohalobaculum. The sequence continues at coordinate 10,879 of JBCCHJ010000055.1, read as the reverse complement.
TCACCGGTATAGTTGACAACGATGCCAAGCGTTTCGTCTGAGTAGTCCACGACATCGACATCAGGAACGCCAGCGGTTCCTTGAGTCTCACCGCCGGTGATGTTGTCATCGCCGCCGCCCGAAACAAAGGTATCGCTTCCGCCGCCGCCAGTTAACTGGTCAGCACCACCTGCGCCAAAGATCGAGTTGTTTTCGTCATTGCCTTGGATGTTATCGGCCTGCGCCGTGCCGATGACGTTTTCGTAGTTGACGTTGCTTTCAATATCAGTGCCCGTCGGACCAGATACCGTCGTAGCACCGGTGGTCATATTGAAGACCACAGCACCGGAGTCGTTGGTGAAGTCGATCAAGTCGATGCCAGTACCACCGTCCGTGGTGTCGGCATCATCAGCGGCAAGAACGGTATCGTTGCCGGCACCGGCATCGATCGAGTCATTACCGCCGTTACCGTCGATGATGTCGTTACCGGCACCACCAAACAGGTTGTCTTCATCCAGGCCCGGTGCAGGGTTCTCGATGGCACCAAGGATCGAGTCGTTACCCGTTCCGCCGTAGACCAAGTCACCAACCGATGAAGAGTTTGTGCCGGTCGAGTTCAGCGTGGTGATCGTATCATCGCCGGCACCGCCATAAACGGTGTCGCCAGCGACGGCACCACCGCCGGTCAGAATGGCCAGGTTCGACGAAATATTGTCGTTGCCGCCACCGCCATAGATGATGTCGTTACCCTGCTTACCGAAGATGCTGTCTGCATCGCCAGTAACCGTATCGCCGACCAAGTCACCATATATCGTATCCAGGCCGATTTCCGCCGTAACCGTGCGGTTATCCAGCGTATCGCTGCCCAAGCCGCCGATCACCGTGTTGGCGCCGAAGCTGCCTGCCAGCGTGTCGTCCCCGGCACCACCGTAGATCAGGTCGTCTTCAACAGCGTTTAGGTTGATCGAACCGTTCGGGTTGCGAAGTCCCTCATCCCCCAGGATGCTGTCATTGCCGTCCAGGCCGTAAATCGTATCGACCAGGCCATCAGCACTGGTACCCGTTAGGATCGTTGTGTCGTCGCCATTCGTAAGTGTAATCGTTGGCATAGTGCTTCCTTTCGCATCACGAGCGCAATCCTATGCCGATGAAAGGAAGACGGACTCCGGGCGTGAAAACCCTTTGTTCCCAGGTTCGCAGCGAGCCAATAGAAGGCTACAAGCCGCTTATGTCATCCATATCATCTGCGCAGTCAGCGCATTTGCAGACAGAAGACCGGTTTTTGCGCGCGATGTAAAGAAAAATGAGAGGAATCATCGTGTTTTGAACGATTTTCAACCTTTGCGGTAAACAGGTTTGGTTAATTTGTTCGTCCTTGGAACAGATAGTGAATCCGGATTGATACTTCTTCCAGATTCACGTCGCCATTCAATGGGGTCACACGTCACTTCGAATCGGATCGCAGCGTTCGTTCAATTGCCTCTAGCTGGCCCAGAGACTTGTCGCTTGCGCTTTGCGCACTTCTGATAGGCGCGGTGAGCGCCGCCAATGGTCTTTTCAACGGTTCGCGGGCAAGCTTCGGAATGACGTAGGTGAGGTTGTCGATCGCCTCGCCTGCACGAGCCAACTGATTGCGCAAATCACTTACGGCTTTTCGTGCCTTTGCGATCTCGTCCGCCACGGTTGCAAGCCTGCGTTCAGCCGTTGCCAGATCTTGCATGCGAACCTTCGCGTCGCCACGCAATTGGGCGTTGACGCTGGTTCTGGATTCAAGCTCGGCCGTCAAGGCATCTTTGTCTAAAAGAAGTTGGTCACGCTCGATAATCAGATCTTTGAGCTGCTGATCGACCGATCGCTGCAGGTCAGACAGTTGCTTTTGCGTTTCTTCCAGGCGGGCGATCTGCTTTGCCGCGTCCGCGCGGGCTTGCAGTGCTTTTGTTTCTGCTTCTTTGGCGCGTTCGATCGCCGCGATCCGCTCCTGGTCGATCTCCGTTTTACTGGAAGAGTATATCCAATAAGTCGCGCCTATGATCACCGCGAACAGTGACAACATGCCGATCCCCATGGCTTGGCGTCTCTGTTGCTCGCGGACCTTGAATTCAGCTTCCAGCTCCGCTTGGCGTTCTTCCAGTGCGGCCTGGGCCTTGATCGCCTGCCCGCCTGCATCCGGATTGCTCAACGCGTCTAGACTGCGCCAGTTCAGGTCGTTCAAGATCAGATGGCTGACCCTGGAAAACGCGGCGTTGATCGAGGCCGGATTGTCGATGGCGTCCGGATCGTCCATGACCGGCAGGGCTTCTCCGAAGCTCCAGATTGCATAATAGGGTACAAACAGCTTCTGGATCGCTTCTTGCGGGCGCACGTTGTCCGGCAGCCAGGCTTCGTAGATCTCTGCCAGCTCTTCCGCTGCTTGTCGCCGCCATTGCGATGATTGCGCGTGTTCAGAATAAAATTCATCGCGTGACAGCAAGGGCAGAGCCGTCAGTTGCAATCTGTCCGCAGGCAAATGTTCATGGGCGGTCTGGACGCGGCTGTAAATGTCCTTGATGCCCTGGACGTTCTGGGTGTTGGTGACGAACAGCAGGACCAAATGGTCCGGCAACACCACTGTGCAGAGATCACCGATATCGGTAACACCCGTGCGGCTGTCCAGGAAGACAAAGTCGTATTCCAGCAGCCATTCCTGGCGGATCTGATCGAACCGGGCGCCTATTTCATGCTGGTCGTACAGGGCCTGCCAGTCCAGGCCCTGAACTTGGCTTGTATAGACCTCCGAAGAGCGCGTGCGCTTGCCGGACTGCATGTAGTCCAATTGGACATCGCGCATCTTGATTTGAGTGATGCACCGGCGCCAATCTGCGATGTTGCCTTCCGGATCAGGCGTCAGCAGGTCGATGACGCCCAGACTGTCCTTCATACGTTCGGCAAGGCCGCTGTCGTGTTTGAAAAAGTAATGCTCCAACCCCGGAGCCTCCAGGTCCCAGTCGACCACCAGTACCTTGCGTCCCTCGCTGGCGATCAGCGTCGCGATGTTCGCCATGGCCATCGACCGGCCAACGCCGCCCTTGAAGGAATAGAAAGTGTAGACCTTTCCCGACCGCTTTGGTTCAGCTTCCGGTTCCGCTGGCGCCGCGAAGGCTGTCGGTTCGACTGTATCCTTCAGTTGCGCCTTGGTCTTGAACTTGGAAGGCGCACTCATACCGTGGCCCCCAGGGTTTCACTGACCCGCCGCCACTTCGAAGGCTTTGGCTTATAGCTGGATTCCTGAATTTCCAGGAAGCTATCGTCGTAGTCTGGGTGTTCGTCCGCGACCAGTTTGTTCTTGATGACCCGCGCCAGTTTCTTGATCTCTTCAATGAAGGGGCCTGCTTGCGGTCCGTCCCAGAGGTGCGCATGCGGTGTCGCAAACTCGCGAAAGTCCATGTACTGCATCTTCGCAGCAGCATCAGGGAAGTTTTTGCCTTCCTCTTTGTGGAAACACACGGGCGCGATCAGCGTTCCGCGTTTCAGGCCCAGCTTGTCTTCGCGATCAGTAAAGGCCTGCAACTCGGTCCGGCACCAGCGGGACGAAAAGTACAGAGGTGACCAGACGGGCACCAGGACCGCGGACCGGGCCAGTTCCCGCTTCAGGACTTTATCGAACTCAAAACCCGGTTCGATGTCTCGTTCATCGAAGAAGATTAGGAACTGATCGCCCATCTCCTGATTCAACCAATAGGTCAGATGGGCATGGAATTTTCGATGCCAAGCATTTGTCTGCGGACTCTTCTTGTAACTGAAAAACGCCAGAAAATCGTACGACATCGCCCATTGACCCCACAATCTTTACGCGAATTGTGAGGCCCAAGCTGATTTGCGTCAAGACGAAGGTGCCAGGACCGTTGGGCCCTGGCAGGTCTGATTTACGTCAAGTTGCCGCAGAACCGCTGGATGCGGGTGCAGGCTTCCGTCAACGCCTCATCCGACGTGGCATAGGACGCGCGGAAGTTCGGGCTCAGCCCAAAGGCCGCGCCATGGACAACGGCGACGCCTTCAGCCTCCAGCAGTTCCGTGACGAAGTCCTCGTCATTTTCGATCACCTTGCCAGATGGGGCCGTTTTGCCGATGCATCCTGCGACGGAAGGATAGACATAGAACGCGCCTTCCGGCACCGGGCAATTGATGCCGTTGGCCTGGTTCAGCATCGAGCACACCAGGTCACGGCGGTGCTGAAAGGCCTCTCGGCTTTCGCTGATGTAATCCTGCGGCCCGTTCAATGCCGCGACCGAGGCCCACTGGCTGATGGATGACGGGTTCGATGTAGATTGCGACTGCACTTTGGCCATCGCCTTGATCAGATGCTGCGGCCCGCCTGCATAGCCCATGCGCCAGCCGGTCATGGCGTAGGCCTTGGACAGGCCGTTCACGGTCAGCGTCCGATCCATCAGACCGGGCTCCACCTGGGCGACCGTCGCGAATTCGAACGGCGGATAGGCGATATGCTCGTACATATCATCAGTCATCACCCAGACATGGTCATGCTTCATCAGCACATCGGTCAGGGGCTTCAGTTCCTCCGCCGAATAGCCCGCACCTGATGGGTTGGACGGAGAGTTAAAGATCAGCCATTTGGTTTTCGGCGTGATCGCGGCTTCCAGCTGATCGGCCGTGATCTTGAACCCGGTCTCCAGGCTGGCTTCAACCGTCACCGGCTCGCCGCCTGCCAACAGCACCATGTCCGGGTAAGACACCCAGTACGGCGCGGGGATGATCACCTCATCCCCCGGGTTCAGCGTGGCCACCAGCGCGTTGTAAAGCACCTGCTTACCGCCAGCGGACACAGATACCTGCGACGGCGCATAATCCAGCCCATTCTCGCGCTTGAATTTGTCCGCGATCGCCTGCTTCAGCTGAGGTATCCCGTCGACCGCAGTGTACTTGGTCTTGCCCTCATTCATCGCCTGGATGGCGGCCTGTTTGATATGTTCGGGCGTATCAAAATCCGGCTCACCCGCGCCCAGACCAATGACGTCTTTTCCCGCGGCTTTCAGCTCGTTCGCCTTTGTCGTCACCGCAATGGTGGGTGATGGTTTCACACGGGCGAGGCTGTCGGCGAGAAACGCCATGGGTCTTCTCCTTGATCGAGTTAATCCCCCTGGCCCGATGCCAAAGGGCGAAAGGTCTCTACGCCTGTCGCAGGGTCAGGGCAAGCCCGATCATCGGAATTAGGCGAACGCCAGCGTCGCAGCAGAGAATGCGGCGGCAGATCCACCGCGCCTGATTCCGCAGGAACTGTCTGTGTCAGGTCTCACATAATCACACCATCGTGGCGCCTACCCTGACGGGCCTATTTTCAACATTTATGGAAAGACGAAAGATGCCACGATTAATATCGTTTCTTGGGCAGATAATCGCAGGAATGCTGATCTGCTGCACAGCTCAGGCAGCCACACTCGAGGGCACCTGGAACTCAACTTTCGGCGAGCTCAGAATCATCGAGGACCGGAAAGTCAGCGGAGGCCGGACTTTCTTCTATGGCTACTATGCCAAAGTCGGGTTTGTGACCGGATACCGCAAGGGCCGGGTCGCAAGGGGTGTTTTTGTCCACGCGAACCAGCAAAGCGGTAAGCTTGCAGATAAATCTCGTAATCTGGGATTATTCGAATGGACGTTGGACCATGTTTCCTCGACCTGGGAAGGAAATTGGACCTGGGGTGGCGCGGTGCCTAAATCGACGTCGCAGGGTTGGAATGCGTCTCGGGCAGGCTTGAAAGCGCCCTCGATTGAGCGGCGGCTGCGTACCAGCGCCGTTGGTTATCTGTTCGCGTCCGGCAGCGACAGCGTGAAATGGATCAATGCCGTGCAACAGGCCTCCGCACCGGCGCTGCCTCCGCCGGGCGGCTTGACGAAAGCCATCGCGCGCGGCGTTAAGCCTTTCCGCAGAAATGCGCCTCCTCAACAGCGAGCAGAGGCAACCGATTCACCTGAAAACTGCAAGGGTCAGTTCTGCACCATAAAGCAGGGTCTCAACGTCAAACGCGATGCATTGTGGCCAGATCAACCGATTCCGGTCTGCTGGGAAAACCCTCTGGTAGATAATCAGCAAGGCCGGGCATGGACCCAAGCTGCTGTTCAGCGCAGCTGGGCGGCTGTTTCAAAGGTCAATTTCACGGATTGGTCCGGATGCCCAAACGGTGACTACGACGGGATTAGGGTTCGCGTTGAGGATACCGGTCCACATGCCAAGGCCTTGGGACGCAATCTGTCCGGGGTACGCGATGGCATTGTGCTCAACTTCACCTTTCAGAATTGGAGCTCAACCTGTCAGCGGCGATTGCAATATTGCATCGAAACCATCGCAGTGCACGAATTTGGCCATGCCTTGGGTTTCGCCCATGACCACAATGAAGAAAAAGCGAATTTCGTAGGCTGCACTGATCAGCCCCAAGGAACCAATGGGGACTGGCAAGTCACAGCATTCGATCTTCAGTCTGTCATGAACTATTGCAACACCAACTGGGCTGGGGACGGCATGCTCAGCAAGCTGGATATCTCGGGCGTGCGCCGACTCTATGGGCACAATCTGACCGCATATTATTCGGTTGGCGGCGTGAGTCACGAAGGCGAAGGCGCTGGCGTTGCAACCTGGGATCTTGATGGAAATGGCATGCCAGAAATGATCTTGCTGGCGCAGAATGCTCCCAGCGGTCCGAACGACTTTCGTTATCGGGTTGTCCGCGATCTCGACACCACCGGGCGCCCTGCCCGGGTCGGCCGCTTCTTCCGCGTATCCGGCATGGGTGATCGCGGTCAGGGCGCAGGCCTTGCCTTGGCCGACCTGGATGGCAATGGCCGACCAGAGATGTTCGTTCTGACCGAAAACGACGCAAGCGGCATGAATACGTTCCGCTATAAAATTGGCTGGAACCTCGACGCTGACGGCCAGGCGACGCGTTGGACGCAAATGCCTGAAATCAACGGCGTGGCAAAGACCGCGCATGGTGCAGGCATCGATGTCGTGGATGTCGATGGCAACGGGATGCTTGATTTGGTCCTGATGACCTATGACGACGCCGATGGTCAAAACCAGTTCCGCTATCGCATTGGCTTCGACATGGACAGCACCGGTGTGCCATCGGCCGGCAACAATCCGCCGCGTTCGGCATGGCGCACCGACCAACCAGTGAATGGGTTGGGTCATCGCGGCGAAGGTGCCGGTGTGGTCGTTCGCGACATGAATGCCGATGGACGGCTGGATATGGTGCTGATGGCCTATAACGCACCGAACGGTCCCAATGATTTCCGCTATAAAATCCTTTGGGGCCTGGACCAGGATGGCAACACGACCTCTGCCGGGTCGTGGTCGCGGAACCTGGCGGGCAGCCGCGGTGATCACGGTGCAGGCGCCGGATTGGATGCGGTCGATCTGGACGGCGATGGAAACCTGGAACTGATCCTTGTCGCCTATAACGACCCTAACGGGCAGAACGATTTTCGGATGACTGTTCTGTTCGATCCGCACTAAGCTTGCCGCTACGATTGCGCCCGCCCACCTCTGGGCGGGCGCTACCGATCGGATCAACCGGCTCTGATGAACGACTCCAAAGGGTGAGACATTTGAAAGCTTTGGATGTCGATTGGATCGCCGTTGACTGGGGGACCTCTCATGTCCGCGCCTGGGCTTTGGATCAGGGTGGCGCGGTTTTGGGCCGGGCAGCCTCGGACCAAGGCATGTCCGGATTGAAACCCACTGAATACCAGCCTGCGTTGGTGAATATGGTCCAGGCTTGGCTCTCGGATCGTACAACGCCGGTCATTGCATGCGGCATGGTCGGCGCGCGTCAGGGCTGGATTGAAGCCGCGTATCTCCATGCCCCCTGCGCCCCACAGGTCGCCGACCGGTTCGTCCAGGCGCCATCCTCTGACGCGCGCCTGCAGGTTTGGATCACACCTGGCGTGGCCCAGGCTGATCCAGCCGATGTCATGCGGGGCGAAGAAACGCAGATCGCCGGATTTCTTACGAACCGCCCGGACTTCCAGGGAATGATCTGCCTGCCGGGGACACATGCGAAATGGGTCGCCGTAGCCGATGGTCAGATCCAGCACTTTACGACGGCAATGACCGGAGAGGTCTTTGCCCTACTGGCCGATCAATCGGTGCTGCGCCACACGGCTGGTCAGGGTTGGAATGATGGCGCATTCGCCGACGCGGTCCGCCAATCACATGCAGATCCAGACGCGCTGATGGCACGGTTGTTTTCTGTCCGGGCAGAGGCCTTGCTGGCTGATCCAGCTCCGGGTGCCGCGCGGGCGCGGCTGTCGGGTCTGCTGATCGGCGCGGAAATCGCGGCGGTTCAGGCCACGGGCCACATTGTCTTGCTGGGCGACCAGACCCTGTCTCGCCACTATGAAACTGCGCTTCAAGAATTAGGTCTGACCACCGAAGTCGTGGACATCGAGGCCACCACGCTGGACGGTCTGCGCCACGCCAAGGCCTTGCTGGACCGGAGCGGCCAATGAAACGCAAACTTATCGCCATTTTGCGGGGGCTTCGGCCAGAAGAAGCCCTACCGATCGGCCAAGCGCTGATCGAGGCGGGCATCGATTGTATTGAAGTACCATTGAACTCGCCCGACCCGCTGGACAGCATCCGCATCCTGGCGGACAGTTTCGGTAACGAAGCCCTAATCGGCGCAGGCACAGTACTGACGCCTGGCGAAGTGGATGCGGTCAGGACTGTGGGCGGACGCTTGATCGTGTCACCTAATTTTGACCCCGATGTCGTGGTCCGAACCAAAGCACTTGGCCTTCAATCCTGGCCCGGCGTCTACACGGCCTCGGAATGCTTTGCTGCTCTGAAGGCCGGTGCAAATGGCCTGAAGATCTTTCCCGCGTTCCAGATGGGCTCAGTGGGCCTGAAGGCTTTGCGCGACGTCTTGCCACCTGAAGCCCAGGTTTTCGCGGTTGGCGGCGTCGGCGCGGCGGATATGGCTGAATGGCAGGCGGCTGGCGCAAATGGGTTCGGTATTGGCGGCGCGCTTTTCAAACCCGGGACATCAGCGGGCGAGGTCGGCACCAACGCCGCAGAACTGGTTGCCGCCTACGACGCGATTGCAAGCGTTGGCATTTGAGGCAGCGGATATCTTTGTCCGGCAGTTTAGACCAGATACGCGTTCCTGGACGCGTCAGTCGATGATATGCTCAACGGCCGGCGGAATGCGCCCAAGAGGTCAACGATGGTTACGGTGATCGGATCGGTTTACCAGGGACCCGACCAGGACGGCGATTTCGGCTGGATGATCAAACAGCCCAAATACAGCGACGCGTTTTTCATCTTCAACGACAATCAAACCGAGTTTCTGGCCCATCAAAACCATCCGAATGCTGGGCCTGACGGGCCAGGATGTAACATGGGCGGGGGCAACGCCGTGATCCGTCCCTATCAATGTAAAATCCCGCCGCAAGCGGGCGGCATTCCAACCGGTGAGTATGGGATCCCGGGCGGACCCGGCTATCCAGCGCTGACGGAAGAGGTCAAAGGTTACATCAAGCAGGCCATAGCCTCTATCAAGCAGGCGGTGGAGGACAACAATTACTCAAAGGTGATCTTCAGCAGCGATGGCCATGGCGGGCTTGGTCACGGGATCTTCGATCCCTGCGAGGCGGTGAAGGACTACATCGTGCAAGAGATCAACAACCTGGCCAACTAGGCCGGACCCGGCATCGGAGGATGTTGTCCCCGGCTCGCGCTCAACCCTCGATCCAGCCAGAATTGGTTGGTCCGTAGTGGACCAGCGTCCCGGGTGTCGAGGCGGGAAAGTCGTTGTTACAGAGGAAAATCATCCATTTAACGATAAATTAGCGGCAATTTGTCGTCGAAAGAGATCGTGACACTTAGACGACTTTTTTTGAGCCCGAACAGTGAATGCAGTTTCTTGGTTTAGATTTCTTTGGTCAGAAAATCCGTTACCGATTGCGCGGTCTCTTCCGGACGGGTAACCGCAAAAAGGTGTCCGTTTTCAACCAGTTGCAACTCGGCATGCGGGATCAGACGTTTCAGGAAACGCGCATTCGCGACCGGAACCAACGGATCGTCGGTGCCTGACATGATCAATGTCGGTTGCGGCAGCGTCCAAAGAAACGGCGCACTCGTCCAACCAACCATCGCCAAAAGCTGCAAAAAATACCCTGCATTCGAAGACGGCCGCATCGCCGCGGCATGTTGATTGATCAGCGTTGGGTCCGTGCGGAAGTCGCCGCCATAGATTTCTGCCGCAATCTCGCGCATATATCCACGGTCGGTATATCGTCGAATATTGCCCATCTTCGACAACACGCCCAGCTTTCCCGGAACCATCGTCCACCCTGCCGCCGTGGCAACCAGGACCAAGCGACGGCAGCGCGAACGATACTGACAGGCAAATTGCTGAGCCAAGCCGCCACCCCAAGAGACGCCTGAGACGTCAACCTGATCATGCCCCAAAACATCCAATAACCGCCGGGTCGTACGGGCCATCGTGATGGGCGAGTATGGCAGGCGCGGCATCGGTGAGCCGCCGACACCAGGGATGTCGAACAGGATAGCCGGAGTCCCACGCATCGCCTGGAGAAACGGAAATGCCAGTTCAAGATTAGCGCCAATACCGTTGAACATCAGCAATGGGACCCGACCGGGATCGCCTGGCTTTGTCGCAACCCGCAGCGTGGTTTTTCCGACCTCGATCATCTCGATCGTGATGTCGCCGTGGTTTTCAAGCACATTACGCTCTGCGGTCGTGTCGTTCATTACGCGTAAACCTCTGGCATCCAGTCCAAATCAAGGTTCAAAAACATAAGTGCCCGGTGCTGCGTCGAGTGGCTGGTATTTTTTTGAGCCCGGTGTCTTTGGCGCTGGGATCAACTCGTCAGAGGAGCCCTTTAG
>JBCCHJ010000054.1:0-43583 GCA_039028795.1 Pseudomonadota bacterium | reverse complement strand
CAGGCTTATTGCATGATCATTGCCAATACCATATACCTGTGGGGCCTTTTAGGGCTAATTATTCCGCTTGCTATTCACTTGTGGAGCAAGCGAGAAGGCAAGATTATCAAAGTTGGAAGTATAGAGCTATTTCCAAAGTCAGAATCAAAAAGATCCAAGAGCGTAAGGCTCAATGAAATAGCTCTTTTTATTTTGAGGATTTCACTTATCTCTTTTTTAGTTCTAATCCTGGCTGATTTGATGGTTTTGGATAGTCCCAGTGCTCGAGGGACGATCCTTGTTGATTTGGAAGTTATTGATGACCCGGATTACAATGGATTGGTGGATAGTTTGTTATCTACGGATTTAGAGGTTAGAGAATTTCAAGAAGGATTTCCTTTACTGCGCGAGAGTGTGGTGTCAAAGCTGGGTAGGAGTAGCTATGATTATTGGAGTGTTTTATCTGGTGTTGATGAACTGGGACTGGATAGCGTAACGATTTATTCGAAGGCCAAAAAAACCAACTTTCAAGGTCGTCGAGTTGAAGGTAGAACTCAAATAAATTGGATCATCCTTCCAAACCTTGAGCAAAGGAGTGAACTTGTTGATGCCTTTGTAACAAACACAGAAACCGTTAAGTGTTTGTTGGTTACGTCTTCAAATCTAAAAACCGAGGCCGCATTTGTTGATGTTGATGACTTACCAAATATTGATATCCGACGGGTCTAAGTTGAACTCCGAGCTAGGCTTTAATTCTGTACTAACAGTAATACCAAGATATTGTCCTATCGCACCTAAAGCTGCCGAAACAAGCTGTGCATCTTCTGTAAATTCATCTGAGTGCCAAATTACAAAGGACTTGCTTTCAGCGCTTCTAACATCAAACCAATTGGGTAGTTTTCGAGCGCGTCCATCTTTAAAACAGTAGACGTTTCCAACGCCATCTGATTATGGAAGTCCTGAAAGCAAAATTTGAGAGCCTCGTTGGAAACCGCCACCACCTCCCTTGCCATGGTTGCTGCCTTTCACCGCATCGCGGCAGAGCCTCAGCAACTGGCCCATCAGCTTGGCTTGTCACCGGATCAACCGGGGACGGCGGATGATATTGTCCGCGGCGCCAAGTCGCTGGACCTGAAGGCGCGGCTGACCCGTCGGAAGTCGCTGGATCGGCTGAACAGCCGGGTTCTGCCCGCGATTGCCGAGCTTGAAGACGGGCGCTTTGCCGTGCTCGCCGCAGTCGATACACCTAACCTGCTGATGCAGATTCCGGGCGAGCCGCCTAAGCCCATGAAGTTCGAGGACTTCGAAACAATCTGGACCAGCCGGTTGATCCTGATCACGTCCCGTGTGTCGGCCGAAATCAACCGCCAGCGGTTCGATGTTCGTTGGTTCATTCCGTCGATCCTGCGCTACAAGAAGGTCCTGAGCGAGGTTCTGTTGGCCAGTGCCTTCATACAGATTTTTGCGCTGCTGACGCCGATATTCTTCCAGCTTGTGATCGACAAAGTGCTGGTGCACCGTGGGCTCACGACCCTGGATGTGCTGGTCATCGGCTTGGCCGCGCTGTCGGTCTTTGAGGTCATTCTAACGATCCTCAGAACGTATACGTTCAGCCATACCGCCAGTCGGATCGATGTCGAGTTGGGCTCGCGTTTGTTCAAACACCTGATGGCCTTGCCGATCGCCTATTTCGAAACGCGATCCGCCGGACAAACCGTGGCCCGTGTGCGAGAGTTGGAGACCATCAGGAATTTCCTCACAAGCTCGGCCCTGACCCTGGTGATCGACCTTTTCTTCACCGTGATCTTCTTCGTCGTGATGTGGTTCTACTCGCCGACGCTGACGTTGATCGTTTTGGCCTCGATCCCGTTCTACATAGGCCTGTCCATTTTCGTCACGCCGATCCTACGCGCGCGGATTGAAGAACGGTTCAACCGGGGTGCCGAGAACCAGACTTTTTTGGTTGAAAGCGTGATTGGCGCCGAAACCCTAAAAGCTATGGCGGTTGAACCTCAGATGCAGCGGCGCTGGGAGGATCAACTGGCGGGGTATGTTCGCGCCAGTTTCCGGACCATCCAGCTTGGCAATGTGGCGCAGAACCTTGCGCAACTGATCAACAAGATCGTCATTGCGCTCACCCTTTGGTTCGGCGCGCGTGCAGTTATCGAGGGTGATCTGACCGTCGGTCAGCTCATTGCCTTCAACATGATCGCCGGGCGCGTCGCAATGCCGATTTTGCGGTTGGCGCAGCTTTGGCAAGATTTCCAACAAGCCCGTGTATCGATCGAACGCCTGGGCGATATCTTGAATGCACCCGCCGAGGTCACCGCTGGCGCGCGCAGCCAGCTGCCTCCGATTGAAGGCCGAGTGACCTTCGATCACGTCACATTCCGGTACCGCCCAGGCGGTCCCGAAACTCTGAGCAATATCAATCTGGACATTCCGCCCGGTCAGGTCATCGGGGTTGTTGGACCATCAGGATCAGGGAAGTCCACGCTAACGAAACTGGTGCAGCGTTTGCATGTGCCCGAAAGCGGCCGCGTCTTGGTGGATGGTGTTGATCTCAGCCAGGTCGATCCCGCCTGGTTACGTCGGCAGGTCGGCGTTGTGTTGCAAGAGAACATTCTCTTCCGACGCAGCGTCCGGGAAAACATCGCGCTCTCCGATCCTTCACTGCCGATGGAACGCGTCATCGCTGCGGCAAAGCTGGCCGGGGCGCATGACTTTATACTGGAGCTGCCGAACGGGTACGATACCGTGATCGAGGAACGCGGCCAAAACCTGTCGGGCGGGCAACGTCAACGGATCGCCATTGCGCGGGCGCTGATCACAAACCCACGGATTCTGATTTTCGACGAGGCGACCTCGGCGCTAGACTACGAGTCAGAGCGCGCCATTCAAGAAAACATGAAGCAGATCGTCCAAGGTCGCACGGTGATTTTGATCGCGCATAGGCTGGCAACCCTGCGGGACGTCGACCGCTTGATCACCATCGAGGCTGGTCGACTGGTGGAAGACGGCACCCATAACGAGCTGTTGGAACAGAATGGGCGCTATGCAGCCCTTTGGGCGGGGCAAAGCTTCCGGCAACCGGAAAGTCCAGTTTCATAGCTGCTTAAATTGTCCGCAAGACCACTGAACTCTCTCAGCTAGTTGAATTCTGTCGGTTCGGCTTCCCGACGGCGCCTGATAATTTCTATGACTATGAAACTTGCTGGCCCGGCGGCATCTTTTGCCCGCCGAAGGCGGCGATCGAGACCGTTCCACGATAAGCGAAAATCCCCTGGTGGAGTTCAACCATTCGAGTCTGTTGTGATCACGGAATGACAGCGGCTGCTTAACGAAGGTAGAGCGCTGAAAGCGGTCTCTTACGGCCAGACCTGCGCGCGCTTCTCCGGCGCCTGGCTGGCTAAAAATAGCTCCAAATCTCCTCTGAATGTCGGGTTAGCGAATAATTAAACGACAATTGTCGTTACGTAAGTCGTCGTACGCGATGTCAGCGAAACCAGGTGAACTCATCGGAACAAGAAGGGATGATGGCGCGGTCGTCGGCGGGCTGCGCGTCTGATCTCATCACCCGGTGAAGATCCCTTCGTGTTCATCCCGCAGCGCTTTCTTTTGAACCTTGCCCATGGCGTTGCGCGGCAGTTCATCCACGATGAAGACATGCTTGGGCTGTTTGAACCGGGCGATGTCGGCTAGACCCAGAACGATCTGGTCTTCGGTCAAAGTTGCGCCCGTTTCCTGGACCACAACAGCCACTACGCCTTCGCCAAAATCTGGGTGTGGGCAGCCGATGACCGCGCTTTCCTGAACGCCCGGCAGGTCATCGATCGCTTCTTCGATCTCCTTCGGATATATGTTGTAACCACCTGAAATTATGAGATCTTTTGACCTACCCACGATCCAGACATACCCTGCATCGTCGATCTTGCCCAAGTCGCCAGTGATGAAGAACCCGTTCGTGCGCAGTTCCTCGGCCGTCTTATCGGGCATGCGCCAATAGCCTTTGAACACGTTGGGGCCGCGCACCTCGATCATCCCGATCTCACCCGTTGGCAGGGACCTCCCGGTCTCCGGATCTGTGATTTTGATGTCCACATCGGGGAGTGGTGGTCCGACCGTGCCTGGGACCCGCGGACCGGTATAGGGGTTTGACGTATTCATCTGTGTTTCGGTCATACCGTAGCGTTCCAGCACGGTTTGGCCCGTAACCTCTTGGAAACGCTCGTGAGTTTCAACCAGCATGGGCGCGGATCCGCTGACAAAAAGGCGGACATGTTTGACCACCTCACCAGTGAATGCCGGATTGTCCAAAAGCCGCGTATAGAAGGTTGGTACACCCATCATCGAGGTCGCGCGGGGCAGGGCTTCGATCACCTGATCGGCATTAAAACGGTGCTGCCAGATCATGCTGGCACCTGCTGCCAGGATGGTGTTCGATGATGTAAAGAGGCCATGCGTGTGAAAGATCGGCAGCGCGTGAAGCAGGACATCACTGGACGTGAAATTCCAGTATTTGCAGAGTGTTACAGCGTTTGAGTGAAGGTTCTCATGGGTCGTCATGGTTCCCTTTGACCGGCCCGTGGTGCCAGAGGTGTAGAGGATCGTCGCCAGGTCGTCTTCCGCCCGTGGAACTGTCTCGAACTGTGCGGCTTGCGGGACCATAGCCAGAAACGATCCTGCATCCTGGGCCGCCATACCGGTGGTCCAGACACCCAGGCTCTCCAATCGCGTCCCGGCATCTGCGGCCACATCGGCCAGATCTCCAGCCTTTTCGGGGGCGCAGACAAAGAGTTTCGGCTCGGCATCGTTCAGGAAATACGACACTTCTGCTGGGGTGTAGGCCGTGTTCATCGGCAGGAAGATCGCCCCGGCACGCAATGTCGCCAGGTACAGCATGAACGCCTCGATGGACTTGTCCACCTGCACCGCCACACGGTCGCCCGGCATAACCTCCATCGACTGCAGGGCCACCGCCATGCGCCCCGATACGGCATCCACATCGGCGTAGGAATAGGTCCGACCGTCCTCCAGAAAGGCAAATGGTGCCTTTGCCGGATCATTCGGGAAGTGCGCGGCAAGGCGCGTATATAGGTTTTGGTCTTGCATCTCTTAGTCCTGCCCCGTGGACTGCTTTCCTAACGGGCCGCCAGCGCCATCTCAAGCACGCGGGCGACATGGAGCGCAGTTCTCCCAGTTCCATCGGCAATTTGATGACGACATGAGGTCCCATCTGCCACGATCAAATCGTCCGGATCGGCGGCGCGGACGGTCGGAAGAAGGCTAAGTTCCCCCATAGCCTTGGAAACTTCGATGGTCTCGGACTGATATCCAAACGCTCCGGCCATACCGCAGCAGGAGCTTTCAATCATCTGCACGTCCAGGTCGGGAATCTTCGCTAAGGTGGCTGCGACCGGGCCCATGGCGTCTTCCGCCTTCTGGTGGCAGTGTCCATGCAGCAAGGCGCGTTCGGCCACCGGCTTCAGTGCTAATGGCTGGTCGACGATATACTCTTCGAACAGCTTTATTCGGGGCGTCAGACTGTGGTCCCAGTCGTCCAACAAGCGCGGGGCTTCATCGCGGAAGGTCAGAATGCAGCTCGGCTCCAACCCTACAATCGGGATGTCGGGCGGTAGGGCCTGAAAGGCCCGCATTGTGCGACGGATCTCTGTCTTCGCGGCTTCCACCATCCCAGCCGCCAGAAAGGTGCGGCCAGAACAAAGCGGTCGTGCGCCTTTTGGCGTCGGATCGCCCACTTTCGTGCCTTCGGAGGCAAGAACCCGATACGCTGCCTCAAGATTCTCGGGCTCGAAATACCGGTTGAACGTATCGGCGAAGAGCGCAACTTCGGTCTCTGGACGTGCGGCTGGGCCCTTCCAGGCCCTACGCCATACCGGCAGCGTCCGCTGGGCAGAGAGGCCCGTCAGCGCCTCGGAAATCCAGGCAAGGCCAGGGATCTGATCCCGCAGATTCATCAAAGCCCGCAGCCGGCTGGCGTACGGCGCATAGCGCGGCAGATAGGCCACCATCTTTTCGCGCAGCGCCACGCCGTGGATTTTGGCGCGGGCGGCGGCCACTTCGATCTTCATCTTGGCCATGTCGACAGACATCGGGCATTCACGCTTGCAGGCTTTGCAGCCGACGCACAGCTTCATGGTCTCGGCCATATCGTCCGAGGCCAACGCATCCGCACCCAATTGCCCGGTCAGCGCCAGCCGCAGCGTATTCGCACGGCCCCGGGTCAGGTCGCGTTCGTTTCGTGTCGCACGATAGGAGGGGCACATGGCCCCACCCGCCAGCTTTCGGCAGGCGCCGTTGTTGTTGCACATCTCGACCGCGCCATGCAGGCCACCGGGCCAGCCTGACCAGTCAAAGGCTGGTTTGGTCGCGTCGTAGGCGTAGTCCGGTTTGAACCGCATCAGGGTTCGGTCGTCCATTTTCGGCGCCGCGGTTATCTTGCCGGGGTTCAAGACGTTTCCAGGGTCAAACCGCGACTTCACTTCCGCGAAGTTGTCGACCATTCGGGTCCCGAACATGCGCTCATGGAATTCGGACCGAACGATTCCATCGCCGTGTTCACCGGAATGGGAACCTTTGTAATCGGCAACGATGTCAAAACTCTCCTCGGCGATGGCGCGCAACTGATGCACGCCCAGGTCGGATTTCAGATTCAGCACTGGGCGTACGTGCAGCAGCCCGACCGAGGCGTGCGCGTACCAGGTGCCATCCGTTCCGTGTTTTCGGAAAACGCCGGTCAAACGATCGGTGAAATCCGCCAGATCGGGCAGGGCCACTGCGCAGTCTTCGACAAAGCTGACAGGTTTGCCGGCCTCGCGCATCGACATCATGATGTTTAGGCCTTGAGTCCTGACCGCCCAGATCCGTGACTGAAAGGCGGAATCTTCCGCTCGGACGATGTCTCCGCCAAGGTCCGACATCAGGTCCGCCAGTCCGTTCAAACGTCGGATGTTATCCGCCTGGTTCCGTTCCGCGAATTCCACCAGCAATAGCGCGGCTGGGTCGCCTTTGACAAACTCATCGACAATGGGTCGGAACTGAGGGATCTCTCGGCCCAAGGCGATCATGTTATGATCGACCAGTTCGACCGCCACCGGTCCCAGCTTGACGATGTGCTGAGCGGCGTCCATGGCGGCCCAGAAGGTCGGGAAATGGCAGACGCCCAGGGCCTTATTCGTCAGTATCGGCGAGAGCTTGATCTCAACCCGCTCGGAAATCGCCAAGGTGCCTTCCGAGCCGACCATCAGATCCGACAGCTTTAGCGGTGCATCCCCTGGCACGAGGGCATCGATGTTATAACCGCCGACACGGCGCTGAATTTTCGGGAAACGCGAGGCGATCTCATCTGCTTCGCGCGTGCCCAGGTTGATCAGATCCTGGAACAATGGGTCATTCGCATCCCGGGGCGTTTCGGCAAAACGGGTCCGGCTACCGTCAGCCATCAGCGTATCTATGGCCAGGACATTGTCCCGCATAAGCCCGTATTTGATGGATCGTGATCCGCACGAATTGTTTGCCGCCATCCCACCGATCGTGGCGCGAGAGGCAGTCGAGACATCGACCGGGAACCAAAGGCCGTGGCGCCTGAGCTGCCGGTTCAAATCGTCCAGCACGATCCCCGGCTGCACCACAGCGCGGCGCCGGGCGACATCCAGTTCCAATATTCCATTTAAATGCTTCGAAAAATCCAGGATCAGCCCGCTGTTCACTGTCTGCCCAGCCTGGCTGGTACCGCCGCCCCGGGCGGTCACTGGGACTCCGGCAGCGCGCGCGTGGCCCAGAGCCGTTTCGACATCGGCAAACGTTCTGGGCACCACGACCCCTGCAGGCATGATCTGGTAGATCGACGCATCGGTGGCATAGCGGCCGCGGTCGAAGATGCCGGACAGCACTTCTCCCTCAATATCCGCTGCTAGCGTGTCCCAATCCATATCTCGCCTGCTGGAATGGCTTACCATTGTGTTGCTTGGGCAGGCCTTGCATAGATGGGGCGCGCGAACAAGGCAGGGGCATCCCACCCTGCGAGAACGGAGGACGCCATGGCCGGACGACATTTCCTACAGATTCCAGGGCCCTCCGCCGTGCCAGAGCGCATCCTGCGCGCCATCGACCAGCAGGTAATCGACCATCGCGGGCCGGATTTTGCGCCGTTGGGGCTGAAGTGTCTGGACGGTATGAAGCGAATGTTCCAGACCGCCGGCGATGTGGTGATCTACCCGGCCTCGGGCACCGGCGCGTGGGAGGCCGCGCTCGTCAACACCATGTCGCCGGGCGATAGGGTGCTGATGTTCGAGACCGGCCATTTCGCCTTTCTATGGCACAAGATGGCAACACGGATTGGCCTGCACCCAGAGGTTATCGAGGGCGATTGGCGGGGCGGGGCAAACCCTGAGGCGATCCATGACGCACTGAAGGCGGACACCGGGCACGAGATCCGCGCCGTCTGCGTCGTGCATAATGAAACCTCGACCGGGTGCACCAGCCGGATCGCCGATGTCCGTAGGGCCATTGATGAAGCTGGGCATCCAGCTTTGCTGATGGTGGACACGATCTCCGGCCTCTGTTCTGCGGAATACCGCATGGACGAATGGGGTGTGGATGTAACGGTGACCGGGTCACAGAAAGGCCTGATGCTGCCGCCTGGTCTTTCATTCAATGCGTTCGGGCCAAAGGCAAAAACAGCCCATGCAGACGCGAAGTGCGCGCGGTCCTATTGGGACTGGTCAGACATGCTTGGCCCGAATGAAAAGGGCTATTTTCCATACACAAACGCCACAAACATGCTTTATGGCCTGGCAGAGGCGATCGATATGCTGGAGGAAGAGGGGCTCGACAACGTCTTTGCCCGGCATCAGCGCCACGCCAAGGCGACACGGATTGCGGTGCAATCCTGGGGGTTGGAGACCCAATGCCAGGATGAACGGGAGCATTCCCCGGTCCTGACCACGGTACGCATGCCAGACGGCCATTCGGCGGATGCGTTCCGGGGCGTCGTACTGGATAAATTTGACATGTCGCTGGGGTCTGGCCTGTCGAAGATTGCCGATAAGGTCTTCCGCATCGGGCACCTCGGTGATTTCAATGATCTGATGCTGATGGGTACGCTGTCGGGCGTGGAAATGGGCCTGGGCCTAGCGGGCGTTCCGCACCAAAAGGGCGGTGTCGACGCAGCCATGCGGCACCTGGAGCAGACGGCGGCGTAGCATGTCGCTCAAGGCAAAACGCCGCCAGTTGCGCCGCACATCAGCAAAGGTCGTGAACTGGCAGCGATTGGATTGCAGCAAAGCCTATGTCCGCCACCCAAGATATGGCTGCACACCTTTGCTTTCGAACGACCCTGATGCGCAGACCGCTGCCCGAAAACACTTTCGCGGAAACTTCACCGGCACCGTTCCCGGCGAAGTGTGGGCGGGGCGGACCTACTTTTATCCCGACAGTGCGATCCGCGTGCGCATCCCGGAAAGCGACAGTACTTTCTGGTCAACGATGCTGTGTATGGATCGCGGGGAGAGATGCCGGACCTGTGGCCGCTGGTACTTATTCTGGGCCTTGGAGCAAAAACATTGGCATGAAGTGCTGAAATTTGGTGCCTGGGCTGGCTGTCTAGATTGTTGCGACTGCAGGCGGGAACGGCATCAAAAAGAGAGGCTGGTGCAGGAATACGAAGACCTATTGGCCCGCGACGGAAAAACGAACGCAGACTGGGCCAGGTTTTCACTGATCGGTGATCGGCTGTTCGAAATCGGATACATAAAGCATCATGCAACGCTTGCCAAAACGCGTATGCCAAAACGGTTGAGAGGGCGAGTTTCGTGACCCTAACCCCCGGCTTCGATGGCTACGCAGCCCGCATTCGGGACAGCTTCGCCCGCATGACCTTCATGCAGACGATGGGGATGAAGCTAACCCACATTGCACCAGGTGAAATCGACGTGGTGATGGCTCACGACCAGAAGTACTGCCAACAGCATGGGTTTCTGCATGGTGGCGCCGCTTCTACTGGCATGGACACGGTCTGCGGGTTCTCTGCCCTTACCTTGGTGTCAGAGGACGCGGGTGTTCTGACGGTCGAGACAAAGACCAATTTTCTATCCCCAGCCAAAGGCGATCGGTTCCGCTTCGAAGGCCGGGTAATCAAACCCGGGCGCACGCTCATCTTCACCGAAGCGACGACCTTCGGGATAGTCGGCGATCAGGAAAAGCTGGTTTCCACCATGACCTGCACGATGATGTGCATTACGGGCAGGGATGAGGTGAAGGGGTGACCTGGGTTCCCCTCAATCCGGACTGGCAGGCCCGGACCGAGGCCAGCCACCAAGCCCAACACCTGATGCGTACTATGGGAATGCGCCTGTTGCGCGTGGCGCCGGGTGAGGTTGATGTGGAGATGTCCATGGACATTCGCTTATGCGAATCCGGTGGGGGTTTGCATGGCGGCACCATTGCTGCCGGGATGGACACGGTCTGTGCTTCGGCGGCGGCAAGCCTGGTCGCTGCAGAGGACTTCGTCCTGACGGCAGAGTTGAAGACCACATTCCTACGCCATGCAAAGGGCGATCTCTTCCGCTTCGAAGGCAGGGTGATCAAACCGGGCCGGTCGCTGATCTTTACCGAAGGCAAGACCTGGGCCGTCTCCGACAGCGGCGATCGCTTGCTGGCGACGATGACCGCGACCATGGCGGTGATCGCCGGGGGCGGCTGAAGTGCCCGCCAAAGGCAAGCTTCCTAAGCTAAGCAAGGCAGAGAAGCGGCGAAAGCGGCGGAACCGCAAGCTTTTCAAACGTCTCAGCGGCAATCGGGGTTTCATTGACCACCCCAGGTATGGCGATGCCCCGATCAGGTCGAGAACACCGATCACTGAGGCAGAGATGCGCACATCCTATTGGAGATACAAACGGGTTTCGCCTTACATCATGTACTTTCCCGAGACGGCAATCCGCGCGAATATCTCACGCCAAAACACCGGATGGGGATGGCGGCCCTACTATGTCGATATCGCCAGGCCCTGCCGGATCTGCCGGCGCTGGTTCATTTTCTTCGCGCTCGAGCAGAAGCACTGGTACGAAACGCTTGGCTTTTTCATCGATGCGGACTGTCTGGAATGCCAGGACTGCCGTTATGACCGTCAGGGGCAGGAAGCGAGAGTCCGGCGGTATGAAGCCCTGCTTGCGATCGCTCAGAAATCACGCGAGGATTGGACGGAGCTAGAGCTTCTGGGCCAGCATCTCTTTGACATCGGCTACATCCGCAAGCCCGAGTCACTTTTGAAGACTCGGGTGCCAAAGCGGTTAAGGAGGGTCAATTGACTGAAGATCTGATTATCGAGAGAGATGGCGATATCGGCCATGTCACCTTCGACCGTCCGGCGCAGCGTAATGCTCTGACGTTTGAGATGTACGAAGCTTTGGCCGCCTATTGTGACGATCCCGGCGATGTACGGGCTATTGTGATCTCGGGCGCGGGTGGGGCCTTTGCTGCGGGCACGG
Organism: Pseudomonadota bacterium; assembly: GCA_039028795.1. Classification (GTDB taxonomy): domain Bacteria; phylum Pseudomonadota; class Alphaproteobacteria; order Rhodobacterales; family Rhodobacteraceae; genus Thermohalobaculum. The sequence continues at coordinate 32,097 of JBCCHJ010000054.1, read as the reverse complement.
ACATGACCCAGTTCCGCGCCTTCGAAACTCCCGAAGACGGCTGGGCGTATGAAGAAAACATGGACAAGGTCATGTCCCGGATTGAGCAGTGTCCTGTTCCCACCATCGCTGCGATCACAGGGGCCTGCACCGGCGGGGGTGCGGCGATCGCTGCCTGCTGTGACCTCCGGATCACTGATGACCGGCTGAAGTTCGGCTTTCCTATAGCGCGCACGTTGGGCAATTGCTTGTCCATCGCCTCGTTGGCGCGACTATCTGCGTTGATCGGCCAGGCCAAAGTTCGGGAGGTGATATTCACCTCGCGTCTGGTCGGGGCCGACGAAGCCCTGGCTGCAGGCTTGGTGATGCAGATCACCAGCGACCCCGTCGCCCGGGCGATAGAACTGGCGGCCCAGATTGCGGAATATGCGCCCCTGACTTTGCGGGTCACTAAGGAGGGCCTCCGCCGCCTACGCACCGAAGGGGCGGGCGCTGATGACAAGGATCTTGTGAAGACTGCCTATATGTCCGAGGACTTCAAGGAAGGCATGGAAGCCTTTCTGGGCAAACGAAAACCAGTGTTTAAGGGGCGGTAATATGACCGGACCATTAGCGGGTGTGAAAGTGATCGAACTGGCGCATGTCATGGCTGGGCCTGTGGCGGGTTTGATGCTGGCCGATATGGGGGCTGATGTCATCAAAGTGGAAAAGCCGATCGGCGATGATACTCGACGGTCTGCGCCGTATGTGGAAGGTGAGGCCGCCAGCTATATGATGATGAACCGCAATAAGCGGGGCATCGTGCTGAACCTGAAAGACCCGGACCAGTCCGCAATGCTTCGTGAGATGATCCGCACTGCGGATGTCGTCATAGAAAACTACCGCAAAGGCACGATGGAAAAACTCGGCTTGGGCTATGAAGACTTGTCCAAGGACAATCCAGGCTTGATCTATGGTTCGATCTCGGGGTTTGGCCGCACCGGGCCTTATGCCGACCGGGCCGGGTTCGATCTGATCGCGCAGGGGATGTCTGGCTTGATGTCCGTGACCGGCGAAGGGCCGGGGCGGCCTCCGTGTAAAGTCGGACCACCTGTCAGTGACATCACAGCGGGGATCCTTCTGGCGATGGGAATTTCGGCCGCTCTTGCCCAAAGGCGCGAGACCGGTAGAGGCCAGGTCGTGGAAACGTCACTGTTCGAAGCCGCCATCACGCATACCTATTGGCAGTCTGCTATTGCGTTCGCAACCGGCGAGGATCCAGAACCCATGGGCTCGGCTCACCCGCTGAATGCGCCTTATCAGGCGATCAAGACCGCGGATGGCTATATCAATATCGGCGCGGCAAACCAGGGGAATTGGGAGCGTCTGATAAAAGTCATCGGGCGCCCTGATCTGGGTGAAGACCCACGCTTTGTCACAAATAACGAGCGGATGCCGAACCGCCATGCCTTAGAGGAAGAGCTTAACCAGATCTTTTCAGCCAAGACTTCGGCTGAGTGGCTGCAAATCCTGGAAGACGGCGGTTTCCCAGCGGGGCCAGTTCTGTCAATCCGCGAGATGCAGGCCGATCCGCAGACCATCGCACGGGACATGGTGCCTGCCACGGAACATCCAGTGGCAGGCAACGTTCAAACCATCGGCCTGCCGGTGAAATTCAATTTGACGCCCGGCGGCATACGTGGCCCGGCCCCGACGCTGGGCCAGCATACTGCCGAAGTGCTGACCGAACACGGCTTCAAACTCCCGGAAGATCAGCCTGTGTAGACCGGGTCTCCAGATCCGGCTGATCAATGGCAGGTTCGGCCAATCCGCGTGCCCGCGGCCGATAAGACGGTACAGCATCCTTACGAGCTTGGACCGAGCTGTGAACGCCCTCTCCGTCGCGGTGTCCAACCCGGCGCGGCTGGCGAGATACAAAAAGGCGCGCCACGCCCGACCGGCACCCCATCATGGGTGCGGCGGGGTTTTCCGGAAATCGTTCATCCCAACCATCGGGAAGCCGTAAATTACACATGCGAGCACGGCGTAACATCCAGTTCAGTGAAATGTTGGCAAGCGGTCGAGCCGCCGGAAATGTTCGGACTTCGCCGCCGACATCGCCATGAGCGCCAGGAAACCAGACTTGTTCAAGCCTGCCTTGCCAGTCTTGGCTGCGGCTCCACAGCAACGGACGATAGGATCTGCGGTCTTCATCGATCGCCAGGGCATGGTATCCATGGCGGATGTGCCGTCCCAATTGGTCGTCGTGGAACTCGGTCGCCATCGGGGCCAGACGATTGATCAGTGGGTATGGCAGCCCGAGAGACTTGACGGTATCCCAGATCCCTAGCATTTCAATCTCAGTATCCGTATGGCATCGATGCTGTGAAAAATGCCGCCTGGCCATCGAGTTGGACCCAACTTCATAGTACCTGAAAGCCAACCGGACATATCGCTCGGTCGCGTAATTGCTTTTCAAGAGACCGATGGCGCCAATCATACCCGCCAGTGATCGGACTGCATAAGCGCCTCTAGAGAAACCCAATAAGAAGATCCGATCCCCTGGCCGATAGTGGCTGGCCAGAAAGGCATAGCCCCGACAGATCGAAACGTTCACACCCATGCCGGACGCTGCATTCAGCCACTTGCGCCAGCCGTCGCCTTGCACACCTGGATCATATTCATACTTTTGGTCTTCTGTTTGGCCAAGCTCTGTCAGCAGACGCCAAACATGGCCTGCATTCGTCTCTTCGCCTTTGGCCTGGGACGACAGCGTACCATCGCAGATAAACACAAGATTTCTGGGCTTCCGTGGAGCCGCTTCTTGATCTCGGGCTGGATCAATCTCTGACTTAGAAGCAACACTTGTCATATTGCCGTCTTGGCTTTGCCGCATTTTCGCCAGGATTGGACATGTCAGCGGACGATGAAGTCGATCTTATGGTATCTTGACGACATTTGTCAGCGTCTTCAGCGCCTGGAAATATAAAGCGCTGGAAAATCTTGGTGCTGTCTGGCAGGAATCAGCCAACTGCTCGGAAAGCAGCGTCATATGTGCTGAGGTGGTTGTTGGCGTTGCGGGTTAGACGAGTTGAATGTAGGGCTGGGTTCGTCAGCGCTTCAGAGGGACGTGAACTGCGAGTGTGTCTAATGATGCTTGGTACGGGGGCGGGCTGCCTATCCGTTAAGAGCTAGACGCCATAGCAGAATTGCGGATCGCAGATGGCGCTCCGCGCCAAGTAAGAGGGAACTCTTTAGTGTTCCAAGACGACAAAATGATCCCGATGCTGACCGCGATTGTGGTGATGGTCGCTATTGGGGCTGTCGTCCAACGGATGGATGGCATTTCTGATTATATAACCGAGCCTGGACCGGCGGTGAGACTGGTTGACGATCAAGTGCCGGTTGCTGCTGGGAAGCTGCGGCGTATCGATGTATTCGCAAATGACCAGAATATTTCATCCGATCACCGTATAGGCCTGCAAATCGCGCAAAAACCCGCTTGCGGGCAGGTGTTTATCCAAGACGATATCATCCAATATCTGGCCGAAGACGACTGCGCGGGGCGCCAAACGATGCTCTACACGATCGAGGGTATTGATCCTCCGGTTGCCGGACAGGTGGTCGCCTTTGTCAGTTCGAACAATCCGGTTGATCGCGCAACGCCGCGACAACAAGATCATCCGAACCAACCAATTCCAGCCGACCAGCTTGCCTTGGCGGAGGATGTACCAGAGGTGAGAGCTGGAACTGAGCCAGCCGAAGACCAAGGCGGGGCGCCTTCCTTGGTGGATGTGCTGGCGAATGGCGGTGCGGACAGCGCCGGTGCGGCGCAGCCTGCAACGATCCCGTTGGTTCCTGAGCCGCAAGGACCAGCGTTAACCGACAGCGATATCGAACAGGCCCCTATCGCGGATACCATAGCTGCTGATCCCAACACGTCGGATGTCAACGATCAGGCGGTGATCGATCTGACCAATGTGCAGAAGCGCCCGGTAGACTCAGCCGAGCCATTGATCCAGCAATCTGTTCAACCGCAGTTGACACCAGTCACGACGCCGACGCCCGCGCCTGATGTGCAGCCAGTTGAGGAGACCGAGGTCGCATTGGTTCAGCCGACCGAAACGGTACAGACCCCGGCCCAACCGGAACTTGTTCAGGAAAACAAGACCCCCGAACCAGAATTGACGTTGGCGCCCGTGAAGCATTTCCAACCGGCGGCCCCAGATGGAAAACTGGTGTCGCCGCGGATTGGCGCTTTCGAGCAGTCTTCGAACGGCTCGCCAAGTATTGGTCCAGCTCCCAGAATTTCGGGACCTTCGGATGATGGTGGGGCGACGGATTTCATGGTCGCCGTGATCCCATTGGAAGAACCTAAAACGACCGCACCTGCGCCGTTGGGAGTGCGCAGCGTGATAGACGGGCGCACGCCGAATTTGGCTCAACCGCAGGCTGACGAGACTTCATCAGACCAGGATCTGCAGGTCGCTGCTGTCGTCCCGAACGCTGATCTGGGTATCGGGCCTGCCTTACGGGACGAGCCGGTTGATAAAGATCAGCCGCCGCTGACCCAGCAAAATACTCTACCGGCGGAATTGCACCCAATTCCGAAAGTCCGGGATGCGGCTGCACTGCAGGCTGCGCAGGAGGCGGAACAGAGCGTTGAACAGGGTGAAACTTCGCCTACGTCCGATGATCAGACCGATCAAACCCAGGTGGCGGCGCTGCCGACCGCGACGGTGGCTTGCGTTACGCCTCCTGCGACGACGATCGATGTGGGACGTGCGGCGCAGTCGACCATAAGCATCGTCGCACCATGCCATGCCAATACGGTCGCCGAACTAACCTATTCTGGCCTGCGTTTCGCAGTTCCGCTGGACCGGGACGGCGAAGGGAGCGTGACTGCTCTGGGTTTCGAGCCAAATTCTGCTGCCTTGCTGATCTTCGACAATGGCGAAAAGGTCGACTTCGATCTTCCATTCAAAGGTATCGCCCGCATTTCGCGTGTCGCGCTGGTATGGGATATGCCGATCAATCTTGAGCTAAATGCCCTGGAGTTTGGAGCGAACACGGGTGATGAGGCGCATGTTTGGTCAGGCAACCCGCGCAGCTTCAAAGATGTGCGCAAGAACGGCGGTGGTTATCTGACCGCGTTCCGTGGCAATGCCGGGGTTGGGCAGAACGTTCAGATCTACACGCACTATTCCCGCAACGGCGCCCAATCCGGAATTGTCCAACTGATGATCGATTTCGCGAGCCGGAATCGCGATCTTTTGGATGGGACCTGCGGTACGGGCCAATACGCGGCGCCGCAGTTTTTGATCATGAGATCGGAAAAGGGCCGTAAAGACCGGCCTGTCCTGCGTAAGCTTGCCCCGCTGGCTTGTTCAGATGTTCCTGCAGAAAAAGGCGATAAACGCTTGATTTCTGGCGCAGTTGCCGATTTAGTGATTTCCAGATAAAGCGGGTCTTCCTTCTTTTTGACCGGTGAATGGGGACATGAGGGCATCGGTGATGAAACTGGCTAAATTTACATGCACTGTTTTGCTGGCAGGCGGCGCGTTTTTATTGCCCGCCGCACCTGCTTCTGCACAGTCTGAAGATCGTAACGTCACATTGAAGAGCTTTGACGGCTTCACCCAATTGCGGGGGAAGCTGGTCGACTTTGACGGATCCACCTATACAATCGACACGGTTTTAGGGGTTATTCAAGTCGATGCTTTGCAGGTTGATTGTGAAGGTCCAGCCTGTCCGCAGGACGTTTTGTTCAACGCTGCTTTCGGAATCTACGGCTCGAACACAGTCGGTGCTGAATTGATGCCTGCGTTGATCGAAGGATATGCCGATAGCATTGATGCCACGATGGTATCCGAATTGCAGTCGAACCAGAAAACCACCTTGCGGATCATTCACGAAGACGGCCGGGAAATGGCCGCGATCGATCTGGACGCAAGCGGATCATCCGCTGGATTTAGCGCATTGTCGACGGGCGGCGCCGAAATCGGTATGTCCGCGCGCAGAGCGCGAGATGCAGAAATCCAGGCGTTGAACGTTGCCGGAATGCCCGATCCGCGGGATACTGAAAACGAACACGTTCTTGCACTTGATGGACTGATTGCCGTCGTCCATCCAACCAACCCGGTGCAATCGCTCTCGTTGGAAGAACTCGCACTAATCTTCTCAGGTACCGTGACGAATTGGGGGCAGATCGGCGGGCGTGACGCTCCGATCAATCTTTATGCGCTTCAACAGGAATCCGGTACGTTCCAAACCTTCGGCTCGTTGGTTCTGGCGCCGTATGACGTCGATATCACGCCGGTGGCCCAGCGCTTTGACAGCAACATCCAGTTGTCTGATGCGGTTGCCACAGATCCAGACGGCATCGGGGTGACCGGCGCGGCGTTCGAACGTGCGGCTAGGGCACTTCCTATTCGCCAGGAATGCGGAATTCTGTCTTATCCAAGCAACTTTGCGATGAAGACTGAGGAATACCCCTTGGCGCGTCGCCTGTATCTCTATGCGCCGCGCAAGGACACGACGGCACATGCCAGGCAGATTATCGACTACGCCAAGTCCTCTGACGCTCAATCGTTGATCTCTGAGGCTGGATTTGTGAACCTCGAAGAAGAGCAGGCCACCATCAATAGTCAGGGCGGTCGGATCGTTTATGCATTGACTGGCGAAACCGAAGTTTCCGTCACACTCTTGCGGGAGTTCCTTGGCCAAGTCCGCAACGCTGTCCGGCTGTCGACAACATTCAGGTTCACGCCTGGTTCTTCGCAGCTAGAGCCTAAGTCGCAGCGCGACGCAGAACGCTTCGCCAACGACATCGCTACTGGACGCTATGATGGCAAAGAGATCTTGTTGGTTGGTTTTACAGACTCCGTCGGTCAGTTTGACCTGAACCGTGGGCTTTCAGCACGTCGCGCTCAGGTGGTTGATACTACCTTGCGCGCCTTCGCCCCGCCGGAAGACTTTGCGGGCGCTCAGATCACTGTTCTGGGATACGGTGAATTGGCGCCGGTTGGATGCAACACCACGCTGAAAGGTCGGTCTGCGAACCGCCGCGTCGAGGTTTGGCTGCGCGACCGTGTAAACTAATCGTCTGCCGATCCATACTGTAAAAAACTGTACAGCCCTGCGGGGCGCTTCGCTCCTTCTGCAAATCATTCGGCCGGAGTGCGTTCCGTTGCGATCTGAGCGGAAGGTGACTGCTGAGCGTGTTCCTGCAGCGTAAACACTTCCATATTGCGATCGAAATCCGAAATCTCGATCTCGCCCGCGGACACCCACGTGCCTGGGGCAACGTCGGCATAACTTTTCAACGCCAATACCTGTGGCCCAAGCGCCTTCGTCGCCTGCTCGACCCTGGTCACGGTATTTACAACCTTGCCGATGCCAGAGAATGCTAGACGCTCCTGGACACCGATATTGCCGAACATCACTTCACCGATGGCGAGGCCAACGCCAAACCGAAGCGGCGCGTTGCCTGGGGTGCCTTCAAGCTCTGCTTTCTGCTGCAACTCCAACGCTGTCCGTACTGCCGTCTCGGCATTTGCCGCGGCGCCCTTCGGGCATTCCGCTACAATCGGGAAGATGGCCAAAACACCATCGCCGATGAAGTTCAGGATCTCTCCGCCGTTGTCGATCACCGGCTTGGCGGTGCATTCAAAGTACCGGTTCAAGAGTTGCAAATAACTGTCAGGATCCATGGTGTCGGACAACCGAGTCGAGCCACGCAGGTCTGAGAACCAGACCACCGCAGGGATCCGTTCGCCATCACCGCGGCGAATATCCCCGCCTAAGACTTCACTTGCTGCAGTTGGGCCCAGATAGGCATTGGCCAGATTGAGCATAACGCGACGCTGGATTGAGGCCCGGCAGGCCACTGCAAAGACCCGCTGCACACGGCGCAGGGCTTCGAGGTCATCATCGGTGAACCCGCTGGTACGTTTGGTTTGCCACGACGCCATGATCCCAGTATTTCCGCCGGCAAAATGTTCGGTGTTCGCGATCTTGAAGTCGGTAGACGTCACCAGATAATCTGTGAATCCTTTGTCTCTAAAGGTTTCCAGAATCTCGAAATCAAGGACCGCGCCGGGTCCCGTCAGATGACGACGAAGATGGCTCAACCCCTTTTCGTGAACATGAAAGAACGGACTCTTCTGCCAAAGATGGGCGCCAGTCCGTTCGTGCGCGTATTGCTCCAACTCCGCGCCCGAGCCTGGGTACCAGTATAGCTGCTCCGCCCGGAACAAAGGGTGCAGTGTCGGCCAAGACAAAGCTGCCCTATCGAGCGGAATGCCAACGGCGCGCAGCCGCTCGCAAACCTTTTCAAAAAGGGTCAGAATATCCGGGTCGGCCAGGGCTTTGCCGATCAGCCAATCTTCGATGGCGGAAGTTAGGGTCGCGTGTGACATCGCTGTAAGATAAGTGCTGAGGTGCCACAGCGCCAGCCCGGTCTGAAACCGATCTGCGCCCAACTTGGCGATGCACTTTATGCGATCGCTGCGTTCTGCCGAATAACCTGGATGGGTCCTTCGTTCATCACGCGAAGGTTGTCCGGTTGAACGCCAGTCGCGACTTTCGCAGCCAAATCGCGGCTGATCAGTGCTTCGAACGCTTGGCGCAGGGCAGGGCGTTTTTTGCAAAGGCACCGCAATCGGTCGCTGTCCCATTCGACAATCGTGCCGCCTCTTTCCAGAACGGTGCTGGCAGTTGCCGTGACGCCGGTTAGGAAGGCAACTTCACCGATGAAAACGCGGTCAGTAATCTGGAATGACGACACGCCTTTCCTGACCGTCGTCCGTCCGCGCAACACAAAATACAGCTTCTTTGGCCGCCGCCCTTCCTGCGTCATTTCGATGGGTCTGCGGCTGTCGCCCAGTTGCCCGATGGACACCAACTTGCGGAACATACCTGGTTCTAGCCCGCCCATCGCATCGAACAGTTCGCGTTCCCAATCGCTCATTCCAAAGGGTACGCGACTGTAAATTAGAATGACCAAGCCGATAATGTTCGCCAGACCGATCAGAGAGGAGCCATAGATTGCATCCCAAATCGGTTCAGCCGGATGAAAATAGTAGAACGCGATGTAAAAGACCGTCCCTAGCAGCACCAATAATCGCAGGATTAGTTGCGTGCGGAAAAGGAACCCCAGCACCTGCATCGTGGTCGCCAGGTAAACAAGCACAGCGGTGTCCCAAACCTCGAACCCAATCAAAATCCTACCCCTCTTTGAATGAGGGATAGGTTATATTTTGACGAGCGCTTGTATGTGACGTTTGATTCAGTTTCCGGCGAACTTCGCCGCCATCTCGTCCCGCGCGTCGTCGGTAATTTTGGCGAACATGTTGTCCGGCACGGTGAACGCATGGCCTGGGGGCAGGGCCTGCATGGCCGCGGCCACATCGTCGGGCCAGGACATGTCGGCTGAGTTCAACGCCTTCGCGATGACCTCCGTCGCCCCGGGGATGAACGCTTGCGAAAGGATCGCATAAAGCCGCGTCAGGTTCAGGGCATAGCGGATGATCGCGCCCGCCCTGGCCTCGTCGGTTTTGAACACTGCCCATGGTTCCTGGGCCTGTAGGTATTCATTGCCCGCGACCCATATCGCCCGCAGCTCTGCCGCAGCCTTGCGGATCTCGATATCCTCCCAATGCTGGGAATATACCGTAATCCGTTTCGCCAAATCCGATGTCAAAGCCTCCTCCGCTGGGCCGTAGTCGCCCGCCGGAACCTCTTCGCCGAACTTCGACCGACAGAACTTGGTCACTCGACTTACAAAGTTCCCCAGCACATCGGCCAGGTCCTTGTTCACACCTGTTTGGAAGCTTTCCCAGGTGAAGTCGGAATCGGAGGTCTCTGGAATGTTCGACAGCAACCACCACCGCCAATAATCAGCGGGCAGCAGATCCAACGCTTGGTCCATGAAGACACCGCGCCCCTGGCTGGTCGAGAACTTTCCGCCCTCGTAATTCAGCCAGTTCGTCGATTTGATGTAGTCGACCAGCTTCCATGGCTCGCCCGACCCCATGATCGTCGCGGGGAAAGACAGCGTATGGAACGGCACATTGTCCTTGCCCATAAACTGAACGTATTTGACGTCGTCGGCGCCCTTGTCTTCGCGCCACCAACGCTGCCATGCGTCGTCTGCCTTGCCATGGGCGTCCGCCCATTCCGCTGTTGCGGCGATGTATTCGATGGGCGCGTCGAACCAAACATAGAAGACCTTGCCCTCCATGCCCGGCCAGTCCTCATCGCCCCGCTTTACCGGCACACCCCAATCCAAGTCCCTGGTGATGCCCCGGTCCTGCAGACCGTCCCCGTCGTGCAGCCACTTCTTGGCAATCGACGTCGACAGCACTGGCCAATCGGTTTTTGTGTCGATCCAGGCGTCCAGCTTGTCCTTCATGACGGACTGTTTGAGATAAAGGTGCTTGGTCTCCCGCACCTCCAAATCCGTGGACCCCGAAATCACCGAGCGGGGATTGATCAACTCGGTCGGCTCCAATTGCTTGGTGCACACCTCGCACTGATCGCCCCTTGCTTTTTCGTACAGGCAATCAGGCACAGGGCAGGTGCCTTCGATATAGCGATCCGGTAGGAACCGCCCATCGGCGTTGGAATAAACCTGTTTTTCCACGACCTCTTCGATCAGCCCTGCATCAGCCAGCCGCCCCGCGAAATGCTGGGTCAACTGATGATTCCGGTCCGAGGATGAGCGTCCGAAATGGTCAAAGGACATCGAGAATCCATCCGCCAGGTCGGCCTGGACTTTCCAGTACTTCTCGCAGTAGTCGGCGACATCCATACCTTCGGCGGCGGCGGCCAACTCGGCCGGGGTGCCGTGCTCGTCCGTGGCGCAGATCAGCATCACCTCGTGGCCCCGCATCCGCATGTACCGCGCATAAGCATCCGCCGGCAGCTGACTGCCGATCAGATTTCCAAGATGCTTCACGCCGTTGATGTACGGCAGGGCAGAAGTGATGAGTATCCTTACCATTGTTGTCTCCGTTGCGTTCAGGCGCCCCCTATAACGACCGGCGGGACCTGCGTCACCCCCTGGTAGATCTGACTGCTTGCAAGCGGAAGGTTTGCGCTGCACCATAGGGATCTACTCATAAGGGATTCCATGGCAGCTGCAGGGATTGATCCGTTTCTGATCGACGCCGCGACCTATCTGGGAGCGGCAGTTGTAGCGGTCCCATTGTTCAATCGGTTGGGGCTGGGCTCGGTGGTAGGGTACCTAGTGGCTGGTGCCGTTATCGGGCCGTACGGCCTGGGCTTCATCGACAATGCGCAATCGGCTCTACACTTCGCTGAATTCGGCGTGGTGCTTCTGCTGTTCGTAATCGGGCTTGAGTTGGAGCCGTCGCGATTGTGGCGATTACGATCAGAGATCTTCGGGCTTGGCCTGTTGCAGGTCATGCTGACAGCGGTGCTATTGGCTGGCGGCATATACATGATGGGATGGATGAGTTTGAATTCTGCCATCGTGGTTGGCGGAGCTTTGGCGCTGTCTTCAACGGCTTTTGCGATTCAGATCCTGCGAGAACGAGGCGATCTGACCAAACCCTATGGTGATCGCGCCTTCTCAATCCTCTTGTTCCAGGACCTTTCGATTGTACCATTGCTGGCAATGGTCTCGTTCCTGTCGCCCTGGCATCATTCAGACGGCACGAACCCTATTTCCAGCATTGCGACAGGGATTGCAGCAATAATTTTGCTGGTCGTGGTGGGACACTATTTGTTGCGCCCCTTGTTCCACGTGATCGCGTCAACCAAGGCCGATGAGATATTCACCGCTGCAGCTTTGCTGGTGGTCGTGGGCTCTGCCCTGGCAATGCAATTGGCCGGGTTGTCCATGGCCTTGGGGGCGTTCCTGGCCGGTGTCTTGCTGGCTGAGTCGGAGTTTCGGCATCAGTTGGAAGTCGATATCGAGCCCTTCCGTGGCCTCTTGCTGGGGCTTTTATTCATTGCCGTAGGGATGAGCGTTGCCTGGCCGTTGATCGCAGACAATTTGCACATAGTGGTTCTGGGTGCACTTGGTCTTGTCCTTTTAAAATTCGGGGTGATCACCGCTTTGGCACGGCTGTTCCGGTCGCCCTGGCGCGATGCCTTACGGATCGGCGCGGTCCTGGGGCAGGGCGGCGAATTTGGCTTTGTTCTTTTTACTGTAGCGATCACCGCCGGCCTGTTGACCCAGAACGAGGCCTTTCTGCTGACAGCGATTGTCACCGCTACGATGGCGTTGACGCCTCTGGCGATGTTAGCCGCCGTGCGTCTGTCACCGAAAAGCAAAACGGACATGACTGGGGTTGAGAGCGCAGAAAATGCCGAAGCCGCGACGGTAGTTATCGCAGGGTTTGGCCGCTTTGGACAGGTGGTGGCGCGTATCCTGAAGCAACGCGGCTATGATGTTGTACTGATCGATTCCAGCCCAGATCGGATTCGCCTGGCACGCAGCTTTGGCAACAAGGTCTATTTCGGAGACCTACGGCGCGGAGAATTAATGCGCGTGATTGGGGTGGATAAGGCCAAGGCGGTGATCCTATGCTCTGATGATGCCTCGGCAAACGGCCAGGCAGCTAAGATGCTGCGACAGGAGTTTCCGCACCTGCAGATCATGGTTCGGGTTCATGACCGGGTGGCAGAACTGGAGCTTCGCAAAGCAGGTGCAGATGTCGCTGTGCGCGAAATGTTCGAGTCCGCGGTTGTCATGGCCCGCGAGGCCTTGAACCGTTTCGGTGATGGCGAGATGGCTGACGAAATTATTGATGAATTTCGTCGCAGAGACGCGGAACTGCTGCGCTATCAATCAGAGTTCGGCGCGCAGGGTGGATATGAGAAAATGCGCGAGGACTTCGATTTGAAGGATGGGTGAGACGTGCACTTAAAGCCTTACCCATGTTCGCATCAGCTCTGCAAGCTCTGAAATGTTCTGGCCTATATTCGATCCGTCCAGCGCGTCTGCTGCGCCGGAACGGGCGATTTCATCCTTGTTCTGGTTCAGCTTCCACGTGCCTTCGGTGGTCTCGATGGTCATGGCGGCGGGCACGATCATGCGTTTCAGCTTCTCCAGCGTTTCGGGCCGGTTCTTGTCCATGGTCCATGGCTTCTTTGGCAGAAGTTTAGTTTCATTCGCCTCGGACAACGCTTCGAGATGGGCGTGAAGCCGATCCTGAGGCAGCAATTCCACTTGGCCGCGCATGTGCACAGCGACATAGTTCCACGTCGGGACCTGATCATCGACCCCGTACCAATCGGGCGAGATATATGCATCGGGGCCTGAAACGATAAGCAACGCCTGTTGCGGCCCCTGCTTTCGGATGAGGCGGGCCATGGGATTTGACCGGGTGAAGTGCAGAAAGATGCATGTGGGTTCTGCCACAAAGGGCACATGCCCTGCTAAGGGACCCTCTGGACCATTCACCGTGACTACCCCGAACCCGCGTTTGCGGGCCAGGATCAGGGAAGCGGATTGGTCATCGTCGCGAAAGGCTGGATTGACATGCATTGCGCCACCGGTACTTCGAACACGCAGACGGGTTGAGTGCCCCGTTTCGCCGAGTTTTCCTGAAACTGTTCCTATCGCGTGCCCTGGCGGGCTTAAAGCCCGAATTATTTGATAAATATCGAAGGTCGGAATCACAAAATGGCTATTTTAGAGAAGAAGTTTCTCGGTTTGAACCAGATTCCCTGTCGGCTGGCCATCGAGTAGTAGGAAGTTCATCTTTTCGTCGCCAGCGGTCTTTACAAAGACCAACGAGACGCAGAAACGCCGGAGAGTGCCGTTGCGATGGTCTCCATGCCCATAAGGCATTAGCCGGCGTTTAGAGGTCGACCGGTCTTCGGATCCTCGAAATAGCGATGCGTAAACCTGGCATAACCGTTCTCAGTTTCCCCATGATGCCCGCGCAGAATGTCATGGAACTCCGGCAGTTTATGGAAAGGAACGGAGGGATATGCGTGATGCTCGATGTGATAGGGCATGTTCCATGCAATCCAACGGACCAGACGGTTCGTAAACGTTTTTCGCGTGTTTTGCAGCATATCCGCGACATGGGGGCAAAAGCTGTGCTCTGCCAAAAGGTAAGCGCGTAGGAACGGATTGCCCAGGATCAGCGGCAATATCCAAGCCCATAACAGTGCGGTTGTTCCGATGGCCGAGGATAGTCCCGCAAGCACGGCATAGAGCGCAAGAAAGACCCTTGCCTCCAACGCCACGCGCGCCCTTCCGCGCGTTGGCACATAGTCAGAGCTGATCGGCAGGAAAGCGTTCTTAAAGATGTTCTTCAGACGCCAATACCACTCCGGCAGCCCTGTTAAATAAACAAGTAATTTCAGACGCGTATCGGGCTTTCCACCCGCCAGTTCAGGGTCTTTATCCGGATCATGCGTATAGCGATGATGGGCAAAGTGAAAATACCGGAACTCTTGTGAAGGCAGGATCACCAAAAAACTGCAGGCATTGGCAACCCAAGTGTTGAGCCACGATGTTCGAAACGCCGTCCCATGAATCGTTTCATGCAAAGCTGTGAAGAGGAAAACTAACAGAACGCCCTGGATCGGCATGAACAGCCATGCCCAGGGCCCCCCAACTACGATCAGGGCACCAAACAGCAGGATCAGACCAAAATGCACGGCAATGCGCAGCAAACCTGGGCCGTCCGATTGCGCACAAAGATGCCGACGCTGTTCAGAAGACAATGAGGCGAGGATTTCTTTGTGGTCCATTTGGTCCGCCATGTTCATCGGCTTGCCTAGCCCAGCCAACCCTTTTCTAACTGATCCTGCAAGCGCCCGGTCATCGGATTGGCACCGTAATGTGTAATCGGCTGGGACACATTGCACCAGACTTCTCCGCCGCAGCCCTCGCGCCACCGAAAGCAGAATGCATAGTCTTCAGCCATGATCTTAGTGTCAGAACCGCCTGGGCGTAACGTGTTGAAAAATCCCCAATATTCGGTCAAGCCGCGCTTCCGCTCTTCGCTGTCGACGGGTTCTTTCAAGTCTGGATAGGCCTCTGTCATCCGAGCAAAAACCGGCCGCTTTAGCAACAAAACACCACCGCCGACGGCATGAGCCTGGACAAAGCCTTGATCAATCGTGATTTCCTGCTGCTTGGCCGGTGCATTCGGGTGGTTCAACTGATGGATGAAGTGATGGCCCAGTCTGGAAAGTTCGGCCGGATCTTCCGCCCGCTGTGCAGCACGGTGGACCTTGTCCCAAACTACTTTCCGCGATGGAGAGGCTACTCCAATGAAATCCTTATCAAATTTCAGCATTTGCAGAACCAATTCTGCATCGAAGTACATATCGGAGTCGATGAACAAAAGGTGCGTGAAACTGGAATCGGAGTGAAACAGCGACGCAATCATATTGCGCGATTTTTCCACCCGCGTGCGCCCAATGCAGACGAGCTTGAACCCGGCTCCGGTTTTTTGAAGATGGAGACCAAGCTGTAGCAATAGGATTGCCAGCCGATCATACAGCACGTCGCCATAAGTCGGGATCCCAATCATCAGATTTACAGCGTCAGGGCGCTCAGGTTTCAGCGTGAAGGTGGCCATAAATGTTCCCTCTGCGCTGCTGAACAACGCGTATGGCTTTTGTCTCGTAAGCGTCTGGCAATCGACCCAACAACTTGTCGGCCTGCTCAGCCACCTGCACCGCCCACTGTTAGCCCGCCGATCAGCAGAGTTGGTTGCCCAACGCCGACCGGCACGCCCTGACCTTGCTTGCCGCAAGTGCCAATCCCAGGATCCATCGCCATATCGTTGCCAACCGCCCGGATCTGGCGCAGGGCAGAGGGCCCGTCGCCGATCAGTGTTGCACCCTTCACCGGATTGAGAATCTTACCGTCCTTAACACGATATGCTTCGGTGCAGGAAAAGACGAACTTACCATTTGCGATGTCCACCTGGCCACCACCGAAATTGGTGGCGTAGATTCCATCCTTTACGTCGGCGACGATACTATCTGGGTCAGCGTCACCGGATTCCATGACTGTATTGGTCATCCTAGGCATTGGAATATGGGCGTAGGATTCCCGACGTCCATTTCCCGTGGCTGGCACGCCCATAAGGCGCGCGTTCTGGCGGTCCTGCATGTATCCAACCAGAATGCCATCCTGGATTAGCGTGGTTCGGTTTGTCGGTGTGCCTTCATCATCGATTGTTAACGAGCCGCGCCTGTCCGGGATGGTTCCGTCATCGACTACGGTAACGCCCT
This sequence comes from Pseudomonadota bacterium, assembly GCA_039028795.1. GTDB lineage: Bacteria > Pseudomonadota > Alphaproteobacteria > Rhodobacterales > Rhodobacteraceae > Thermohalobaculum. The sequence continues at coordinate 15,903 of JBCCHJ010000054.1, read as the reverse complement.
TGGAAGCAATCTGCTTACCCATCAATTCAGTGAAAGCTGAGGTGCCTTTGCGGTTGAAATCTCCTTCTAGCCCATGGCCGATGGCCTCGTGCAGCAAAATGCCTGGCCAACCCGAGCCCAATGCCACGTCCATAACGCCAGCCGGGGCGTCCTCTGCCTCGAGGTTCACCAGCGCGACACGCAGGGCCTCTTCCGCCATGGACTGCCAATGGGCCGGATCCGTAAGCAGATCATATGCTTGACGCCCGCCAGCCCCGGCTGAACCGTTTTCACGGCGGCCATCCTTTTCCACAATCACAGATATGTTCATCCGTGTAAGCGGCCGATGGTCGGTAACCGATCCGCCTTCGGGGCGCAGAATTTCAACCTCTTGTACGCTGGCGGTCAGACTGGCAGAGACCTGAACAACCCGAGGGTCCTTCGCCCGCAGCCAGTCGTCGATTTCCTTAAGTACCTCTATCTTTGTGACCACAGGATCAGAGACAGGGTCCAGGGGTTGATACAAACGTCTGTTAGTACCCGGCGGAGGTGGTGCAAGGGTGCCGCCCCCGGCGCGTGCGGCCAACCGGGCGGTCTCTGCTGCGCGTTTCAGTGCGGCTTCTGAAAACTCTGACGCATGAGCATACCCTGCGGACCCGCCCAGAACTGTCCGCAGGCCAAAGCCCTGATTGGAATCGAAAGAAGCTGTTTTCAGCCGGCCATCATCGAAGCTCAGCACCTCGGACCTAGTCCGTTCCAGGAACAATTCGCCGTCATCGGCACCGGACACCGCGTCCTTCAGAACCGATAGAGCACGGTCCGGGTCAAGGTCGGTTTCAAAGGGACGAAATGCGGCGTCAGAGGTCATTTTTGATTGGCCTTTCCATGCCTTGGAACCCGTCAGCGGCGGTATGCCGCAAAGCATATTCTTGCGTCCTTAGGGTGTCCTGTGATGATAGATCAGTCGAGATACCGAAGTGTCAATGGCTAGGATGTGCAGGTGCGCATCGGGCCACCAAGATGAGGCTACATATGACACGTATGGCAACATGGGGCTTTGCAGCTCTCACTACGCTGATGATGAATGGGTTGGCTTTGGCAGCAGATGGCGCCGGCAAACCCATCGATACTGGCCACCATTTTCAACGTGCCGTTACCCCGGTGATGCGGGACATTGTCTGGCTGGACGATTTCCTGCATGTCATAATCAGCGTTATCGTCCTGTTCGTGACTGCGCTTTTGCTGATCTGTATCGTCAAGTTCAGTAGAAAGAAAAACCCGAACCCATCGACCACAACGCACCATGCGGTGCTGGAGGTCGTTTGGACGGCCGTGCCGGTGTTGATCCTAATTGTGATTGCAGTGCCCTCACTGAAGCTGCTGTTCCTGCAGTTGGATGTGCCAGAGCCGGATGTGACGGTCAAAGTCACCGGAAATCAGTGGTACTGGTCCTACGAATATCCCGATGAAGAGATCGAATTCGACGCTGTGATGCTGGCGAAGGACGAGTTGGAAGAACACGGATACCTTCCCGATGAATTTCTGCTGGCAACTGACGAGCGGATGGTCGTGCCGGTTAACGCGAATGTTCATGTGCTGGTCACCGCAGCCGACGTAATCCATGCCTGGACGATCCCTTCCTTCGGCTCGAAGATCGATGCAATGCCTGGACGCATCAATGAAACATGGTTCCGGGCCGAGGAGGTCGGAACCTATTTCGGCCAGTGTTCCGAGCTTTGCGGGAAAGACCACTCGTACATGCCGATCGTCGTCGAGGTTGTGTCAGAGGAAGATTACGAAGATTGGATCTTCGAGACAGTCCAGAAGAAAGACGAAGGAAAGACCCAGTTTGCCAAGGTCCAATAAGGCCATCGCGTAAAAGGCAGGAAACTCTCAGTGACCGACCTAACCGCTAATGTCATTCATGCTGGCCCCGGCGATGCCGGGTTCCGGGACTACGTCAGACTGATGAAGCCCAGGGTGATGTCCCTGGTGGTCTTCACAGCCCTGGCCGGGATCATCGCAGCGCCAGGCGCGCTGCACCCGATCGAAGCGCTGGCCTCGTTAATCTGTATAGCGGTCGGGGCAGGGGCCTCTGGCGCGTTGAATATGTGGTACGACGCGGACATCGATGCTGCGATGAGCCGGACCGCCGAGCGGCCGATTCCTGCCGGTAAGGTCGAGGCTGGGGAGGCTCTGTCGCTGGGTCTAGGCCTCTCTTTCCTGTCCGTGGTGATGCTTGCGCTTTTTGCGAACCTGGTCGCTGCTGGGTTGTTGGCGTTTACGATCTTCTTTTACGCGGTCATCTACACGATCTGGCTTAAGCGATCGACGCCTCAGAACATCGTAATTGGTGGTGCTGCGGGGGCTTTCCCTCCGATGATCGGCTGGGCTGCAGTGACCGGTGATGTCACGATCGCATCAACTTTGATGTTCCTTGTGATCTTTCTTTGGACGCCGCCGCATTTTTGGGCTTTGGCGTTGTTCCGGAACAGTGATTACGCTCGGGTTGGGGTACCCATGATGCCTGTGGTCGCGGGTGAAGCATCGACCCGCCGGCAGATCCTCTGGTACGCTGCGGTCCTGTTACCTGTCGCAGTTATGCCAGCCTTCACACTGGCGGGCGGTCCGGTCTATCTGGTGGTGGCTACGCTTGCCAGTCTTCGACTGCTGGGCGATTCTTGGGCCGTTTCGCGCCGCTCGTCGGCGATGGCTGCGGACGATGGTTATGCCGCCGAAAAACGCCTGTTCGGAACTTCGATAATCTATCTATTTGCAGTCTTCGGCGCGATGATCGCAGATGCTCTGATCCGGGCGTTCACCGGTGCCTTTTGGCCGGTTTGGTTCTAAGCCATGGCGTTGAAGCGTGAACACGAAATCCATCATCGCCGACGCGGCCGGAATTACGGTGTCCTGGCTGCGTTGGGCGGGCTGGCAGTATTGTTGTTTGCGGTGACGATCGTCAAAATGGGCCCGCAGGCGGGCAATCCCTCGCAGGGCAAAAGCTGGGGTGAGACTTTGATGCAATGGGTGCTGGAATGAATCGACCGAACCATACACGCACTTTGATCCCGATCGTCGGTGTGGTGCTTGGGATGGCGGGGATGGCCTGGGCGGCGGTGCCACTTTACGATTGGTTCTGCCGCGTTACTGGGTATAGCGGCACGACACAAGCGGCGGATTTTGCCCCTGACACTATTTTGGACCAGACGGTGACGGTGCGCTTCGATGCCTCGACCTCGCGGAACATGCCTTGGACGTTCGAGCCTGCGCAGCAGACCATGGAGATCCGTATCGGCGAGACGGGATTGGCATTCTACGAAGCAAGCAACCCCACGAACCGTCCTGTGACCGGAACGGCCTCTTTCAACGTCACACCGTTGTCCGTGGGTGGCTACTTCGCCAAAATCGAATGCTTCTGTTTCACCGAACAGACGTTGCAACCAGGTGAAACGGTCATGATGCCGGTTACTTTCTTTGTCGACCCGGACATGATCGATGATGCAGAAACGGCGGACATCCATACGATCACGCTTTCCTACACCTTCTTCCAGACAGAACCGGCGCAGGCTGGCTTGAATACAGGCGCCGCCCAAGGCGGTTAAGACCGGAGAACCATATGGCACACGAAAAGAATCACGACTACCACATCATTGACCCCAGCCCATGGCCGCTGTTGGGCGCATTGGGTGGCCTTGTCATGTTGTCCGGTGCAATCCTGGGAATGAAGGGATATGGCTACTGGGTGGCGCTGATCGGCCTCGCCATCGTGCTCTACACCATGTACGTCTGGTGGCGCGATGTGATTGCCGAGGCGAATGGCATCGATCATACACCCGTCGTGCGGATCGGCCTGCGCATGGGCTTCATCATGTTCATTATGTCCGAGGTCATGTTCTTCAGCGCATGGTTTTGGGCGTTCTTTAAGTTCGCGATCTTCCCGATGTACGGTGTGGAAGGCCCCGGGGCAGAGATTATCACTGCGGACGGCCCTGACGGCACCTTTGGCCCGATCGAGGGATCGATGTTCGACCCCTGGGACTTGCCGCTGATCAACACAGTAATTCTGCTGCTAAGCGGTTGCACGGTAACCTGGGCGCATCATGAACTCATCGAAGGCGGCCAGGGCGAAAAGCGCAAAGGCATCATTCAGGGTCTGTTGCTGACGTGCCTCTTGGGCGCGATTTTCACGATGTTCCAAGCCTATGAATACAGCCACGCTTCATTCAGCTTCTCGGACGATGTCTATGGCGCGGTGTTCTTCATGGCGACGGGCTTTCATGGCTTCCACGTGATTGTGGGAACGATCTTCCTGTTCGTATGTCTGATGCGGTCTCGGAAAGGCGACTTCACGCCGAACCAGCACATCGGTTTCGAAGCTGCAGCGTGGTACTGGCACTTCGTCGATGTCGTTTGGCTGTTCCTGTTTGCCTGCGTCTACATCTGGGCGTTTGGTCTTGTGTAGGCGGCATTCCGATTGATTTTTACCGCCGCCCATTGGGCGGCGGTTTGCGTTTGGACAGTGGATGAACTGACCGACTATATGCGATAGGAACAAGATGGCGCGACGGCGCAAATCTCTGCTTTTTCCGATCCTCTTTGGCACGATTGGCACGGCTATCCTGATCGCGCTGGGCGTATGGCAGATGCAGCGCCTGGAATGGAAAGAAGCGCTGATTGCAGATATCGAAGCGCGGATGGCAGCGGATCCTGTTCCAATACCTGATCAGCCATCCCCAGAGGCGGACCGTCTGTTGCGCGTTGCGGTCAGCGGTAAAATGGGAACGCGGGAAATACATGTCATTTCGTCGGTGAAGCCGATCGGGCCGGGGTTCCGGGTCATCGTGCCGATGGAAGTGGGCTCGTGGAAAGACGGCACCGGACGCTGGATCTTGGTTGATCTGGGCTTTGTTCCAGAACGGCTGAAAGATCCTAAATCGCGCGAAGCGACGTCGGTGCGCTGGAAACCTCGATTGTATCAGGACGAGGTCGTCGGGCTTCTACATTGGCCGAAAGAAGCGGATGGCTTCACGCCAGAGCCGGATCTGGAAAAAAATATCTGGTTTGCACGCGACGTGCCCAAAATGGCGGAGTGGTTAAAGACCGACCCCGTCATGGTGATTGCCGAGACGCATCCGGACGGCGAGTGGCCGCGTCCGCGTCCGCCTGGCGTCGGCGTGCCAAACCGGCATTTAGAATATGCGCTGACCTGGTTTGGCCTGGCGATTGTCTGGGTCGTCATGACTATCGTTCTAGTACGCGGGCAACGCGCTGCCCGGAAGGCACCTGGCTCATAGCGGTTTACGAACTTCGATGGGACGGCCACAAACCGTGTGGCGGATCCAACTCGCGACCCACGCGCCGTTCCTGTCTTCGGAACTGCCTTTTTGCGAAGATGGTCGACGCAGTCGTTGCGAAAACTCCAACTTTAGATCGAAACGCTCTGGTGCATCCCGTGTACACTGGATCGATTGACCCGGCGCCACCGGCAGCGACATAAAGTGGCTTTCCGCGGGTCTCAGGCTGGGCTAAGGCATCCCCCGGCAGCCAAGATGAGGCACCTTTGATGCACTATGTCTCGACCCGCGGACAAGCACCTGTCCTGGACTTTGAAGAAGCGATGCTGTCTGGGTTGGCCCGAGATGGCGGGCTCTATGTGCCGGAAGAGGTGCCGGTTCTGACTTCTTCCGACATTGCCGGATTTGCGGGTCAGTCCTATGAGGCCGTGGCATTCCAGGTGATGCGGCCGTTCATAGGCGATTGCCTATCGGATGACGAGTTTCGTGAGGTCATAAGAGATGCATATGCAGGCTTTGGCCATCCAGCGCGATGTCCGCTCGTGCAGACGGATTACAATGAATGGGTTTTGGAACTGCATCACGGTCCGACGCTGGCTTTCAAAGACGTCGCATTGCAACTGATCGGACAGATGTTCGAACGGGTCCTGGCACGGCGCGGTGAAAGGGTCACGATAGTCGGTGCAACGTCGGGCGACACAGGTTCTGCAGCAATAGAGGCATTCCGGGGTTCGTCCGTGGCCGATGTCTTCTTTTTGCACCCAGCGGGGCGCATTTCCGAAGTGCAACGCAGACAGATGACCACCCCGACCGAACCCAACGTTCATGCCATTGCGTTGAACGGAACTTTCGATGATTGCCAGAACCGCGTGAAGGACATGTTCAACGACTTTGCTTTTCGCGATGATATCGGCCTGGCTGCGGCAAATTCGATCAACTGGGCGCGGGTTCTGGCTCAGGTGGTTTATTACGTCACAGCTGCGGTGGCGCTGGGTGCGCCGCACAGGCAGATCACCTTCTGTGTTCCGACAGGTAACTTCGGCGATATCTATGCAGGCCAGATAGCCCGGCGGATGGGTCTGCCGATCGCTGAATTGATCATTGCCACCAACGAAAACGACATTCTGCACCGGACGCTGCAGACCGGTATTTCTGAAAACCTGGGTGTTCACTCTACGATTTCGCCCAGCATGGATATCCAGATAAGCTCGAACTTCGAACGTCTTCTTTTCGAACTCTATGACGAAGATGGCCGGGCGGTGGCGCAATTGATGGATGACCAGAAGACAAGTGGCAGTTTCCGCCTCTCTCAAGGCGCTTGGCAGCGCTTGAAGGAAGGCTTTGGATCTGGCAGCGCGGATCGTACTGAAACGCTCGCGACGATAAAGCATGTCTACCAGAACGGCGGCCCGCTATTGGATTCTCACACTGCCGTTGGCATGGCCGTCGCGCGGCAACAGCCGGGCAATGCTGACATCCTTACGGTGGTCCTGGGCACCGCCCATGCCGCGAAGTTCCCCGATGCAGTCGAGGAAGCAAGCGGTGTGCGTCCGGACTTGCCGCCACGCATGCCTGACCTTTATGATCGTCCAGAGCGGCTGACAACGTTGCCAAATGATTTGTCGGTGCTGCAAGACCACATCCGGAAGGAGCGCCGGGCATGATCCGCGTCGATACTTTGTCAAATGGTTTTCGTGTTGCGACAGAACACATGCCAGGTCTGGCCTCGGCCGCTTTAGGTGTTTGGGTAGATGTGGGCACGCGGCATGAGACTGCCGAGGAAAACGGCATTGCACACTTTCTGGAGCACATGGCCTTCAAAGGCACCTCGCAACGCACTGCCCTGCAAATTGCCGAGGAAATCGAAGATGTCGGGGGTTATCTGAACGCGTATACCAGCCGCGAGCGCACAGCCTACTATGCGCGGGTCCTATCGGCGGACGTGCCCTTGGCGTTGGATCTTATTGCCGACATCCTGCGTGATCCTAGCCTGGATGAGGCCGAGATCGAGACCGAGCGGGGCGTAATCCTGCAGGAGATCGGGCAGTCTTTGGATACGCCTGACGACATTATCTTTGACTGGTTGCAGGAAACCGCTTTCCCAGACCAACCGATGGGCCGCGCAATCTTAGGCCCTCCGGAACGGGTTCGCGCCTTCGGTCGATCGGAATTGGGCCGCTTCATCGGCTCGCACTATTCGCCAGGCCGGATGATCCTGTCGGCGGCCGGGGGCGTGGATCACGACCAGATCATGAAACTGGCTGAAAGCTTGTTCGGCGACATGCCGGTGGCGGAGATCCCGGACCGTGACCCTGCCAAATACACCGGCGGCGAGCGGCGTGAGGTCAAGGCCCTTGAGCAGGCCCACTTCGCATTGGCCTTGCAATCGCCAGGATATCGTGATCCAGACTTTTATGCAGCACAGATCGTTTCGACTGCGCTCGGTGGGGGCATGGCCTCGCGACTTTTCCAAGAAGCGAGAGAAAAACGCGGTCTTTGCTATACGATTTTCGCGCAGGCCTCGGCCTGGGCGGAAACCGGTATGTTAACCATTTACGCTGGCACTGGCGCCGATGAAATCCGTTCATTGACGGATCTGACGGCCGACGAATTGGCCCGCGCCGCGCGGGATCTGACCGCGGCGGAAGTTGCGCGTGCGCGCACACAAACTAAAGCCGGGTTGGTCATGGGCTTGGAAAGCCCTGCAGCCAGGGCGGAAAGAATGGCTGGGACGCTCTCGATCTGGGGCAAGATTCTGCCATTGGAGGACACAATCGCCAGGATAGACGCCGTCGATGTCGACCGGGCTCAGGCTGTTCTAAGGCGCATCATCGCAGAGACGCCTGCTCTGGCATTGTATGGGCCTGTCGATCAGGCACCTGCCGCCGCCGCACTGGCCGACCGGCTGGCGGCCTGAGGTCTGAAAGCGGCATGTTTGCCAGGCGGACGCGCGCTAGGGTCGAAATTGAAACCGACCGGTTGGTTCTGCGCCCGCCACTGCAAAAAGACTACGATGGCTGGGCCCGTCTACGCCGCGACAGCCGCAGTTTCCTGGTTCCGTGGGAGCCAAGCTGGTCCCGGGATCATCTGACCCTCCGGGCGTTTCGCAATAGAGTCCTCTGGGCCGAACGTGCCGTCCGCCAAGGTGAAGCTCTTCCGCTGCTGTTGGTCACGCGAACAGAAGGCGAGGTTGTCGGCGGATTAACACTATCAAACATTCGTCGACAACCGGCCCAGGCGGCAACATTGGGGTATTGGGTCGGAGAGCATTTCGCCCGAAATGGCTTCATGTCCGAAGCTCTTTCCGCCGCTCGTGATTATGCGTTCAACACCTTGGACTTGTCGCGTCTGGAAGCCGCTTGTCTGCCGGAAAACAAGGCATCCAGACGATTGCTGGAACGCTGCCAGTTCAAATATGAAGGCGTCGCGCAAGCTTATTTGCAGATCAATGGAAGGTGGCGAAACCACGTTCTATATGCCGCGTTGCGCAATGACCGGCGCGGGAAGGTCGAGGATTGAACCGCCCGTAGCGGTGTATCCGCTGACCAGGACGCGACGTCTAGACTGGGAGGTTTGACCCGCTTGAAGGGACGGCCCGCTATGCGTGCCCCCCGGCACCCAATAGTGCCGGATCGACACCGATTTTCGCCAAGGCCCGGTCCCATTTCTTATCATTTTGATCGCTGAAGATTAAATCCGGATCTGGCTGACAGAGCAGCCACCCGTTCATTTGCAGCTCAGACTCCAACTGACCCGGGGCCCAACCGGCATAGCCAAGGGTCACGATCGCCCGACCTGGTCCATCGCCTGCAGCCAGTGCTTGTAGGATATCGACCGTCGTCGTCATCGAGGTGTCTGAATCAACGCTCAACGTTGCCTCGTCGGAATGATAATCCGGCGAATGCAGAACGAACCCCCGACCGGTTTCGACCGGGCCACCATAGTGGACGGGACGCGGCCCAATCTCTGATTTCAGGGGAATATCTAGTTTTTGAAACAGATCATCCCAAACCAGGTCTTCGGCGCATTTGTTGATAATGAGGCCCATGGCGCCATCTGAGGAATGGGCGCAAAGATACACTAATGATCGCGAAAAGCGTGGATCCTGCATGCCCGGCATAGCGATCAGGATTTGACCGTCCAGGAATGCGCCGTCATCCGACTCGGTTGCACCTTGCATTACGATACTGTGCCGTCAGCGCCGCTTAGGATCAAGAATTCGCGAACCGCCTTGCACTGCACGATCAAGAGAGGCATGTAACGCACATGCGAACACGATGGGCCCACACGTTTGGAATTTCCCTTGGCTTTTCGGCACTTGCTGCGTTGGCGAGCCCCGTAGCAGCGCAATCCCTGGTCTCGACCGGCGAGTCTTTTGTGAATGCGCGGTTTCTGCCAGGCATTCCCGAAGAGAGCGGGGCTCGGATCTCGGGTCTGCGCCTCAGCTTGAAAGACGGATGGAAGACTTATTGGCGCAGCCCGGGGGAGGCCGGAATTCCACCGCGGTTCGACTGGTCTGAGTCTGAAAATGTGAAGTCTGCCGAGGTTCTTTGGCCGCGCCCCAAGGTCTACATGAGCTTCGGGATGGAGACGATCGGGTATTCGGACCAGGTTGTTCTACCGATCCGGATGACACCGGTCGATCCAAACCTTCCGATGCACGTGTCCGGCACAGTCGATATGGGCGTTTGCCGCGAAATTTGCGTTTTGGAGCGGTTCACGGTGTCTGAAACAATCATGCCCGACACGCCGTCAATCGGCACCCGGCAAATCACGCATGCGGTTGCGCAGGTTCCACCGGCCGCAACGGAAGTTGGACTGATAAGCGCGGAATGCGCGATTGTCGGCGCTGGAGAGACACGCGACCTGAACGTTGGCCTGGTGTTTAAAGAAACGCTTGAGACGCCGGTGGTTCTGTTCGAAGGAACCGAGCACGCATGGATCAATAAAGCCAAGACTTATTCCGAGCTTGGGCAGATCCGGGCGACGGCAAAGGTTCACATGGCGTCCGAGTCCGGCTGGTTTGACCGAGGTACTCTTCGGATGACAGTGCTGGCCGATGGTTTTTCTGCTGAAATCCACGGATGCACCGCACCTGCCGGTTAGTGCTTCACGCAGCGTCACCTGGCAGTCGATCTCTGCCTTAATGCGCATTGAGCCCGCCCGAAAGAAATGCCGAAGAAGTTAACAAAATCAACGGCATCACTTCCGATTTTGAATCAGAGATTTTAAGCTGGTGTCATCATCCCGACAACCGCACCGTCATGATCGGCCAAGACCGCGATACGGCCAACGTTCGGAACATCGAAAGGTGGTGTCAGAACTTTGCCGCCACTGGTTTCGACCTTGTCAACAACCGCATCGACGTCCGATACCTCCACATATGTCATCCAATGAGGCGACACCCCATCTTGTTCCATTGACGCAATTGGCATGATACCGGCAACGGGCGCTTCTCCGACCTTGCAGACCGTGTAGGTGAAGTTGTGCATTGGGACATCGTCAAATTCCCAGCCTGCCGTGGTGCTGTAAAACGTCTTGGCAGCATCGACGTCGTTGGTCATCAGTTCGGACCAGTGAATGTTTCCATGAGCCATCGGGTCGTTCTCCTCAATTTAGTGATCGGATATTCTTCAATCGTTGTATTGATCGCGGCGGCGTAGCCAAGCCATCTTAAAATCCAGGCCGTCTTCATCCCTGCCTTTCGGTGTTAAGTCCAGCAGATGATAGGCGGCATTCATCATGTCGAGGCCACGCGCATAGGTCGAGTAGGTGTGCGCCACTGTTTCGGGGTCGGGCTTATAGAAGACACTTAATCCCGGTGCCTCGGTCGATGGAAACCGTGACGGCCTGTAGTTGTATATGGCGGTGCCGTTTTGCAGTTCGTCTTCGGTGAAGCTGACCCTAAAGTCGCGATTGAAGGTGCTGCCCTGCGAGGACACCCATGGTATCGACCAGCCCATCCGTGCCTTATAGGCTTCAATCTTCTCAAACGAGGTATTAGAAACCGCCACCAGCGCTGTGTCCCGGTGGGCGAGGTGGATGTCCAATCCGTTGTAGACATCTGCCCAGAAGGAGCAAGACGGGCAGCCTTCCTGCCAATCCGGCCCAAACATAAAGTGCATCACGATCAGTTGCCGGTGCGGCCCAAAGAGTTCGGCTAAGCTTTTCGATCCATCTCCGGTTTGGAAGATATACTTTTCGTCCACACGTGCCCAGGGTAGGGCCCGGCGTCGGGCGCTGAGTGCGTCACGCGCCCTGGTGAAAGCCTTTTCATCCTCCAGATGCGCTTTGCGGGCATCGAGCCATTCTTGGTGAGAGACGATCTCGGGCATGATCTGCTCCTATGCCTGTGCGGCCAGGTAGGCCTCCAGGGTGTCCATGGTTGCGATCCAGCCACGGTTGTGGCCGTCGCGGGCTTCGATATTGGCGAAGCGTTCGTGGGTGAGTGTTAGCGTCGTCGTTTCGCCATCCGCCTTCAGGCGATAGCTGACAAGGCTGACGTTTTCGGGGGTCGTGTACCAGGCCCACGTAAAGGACACGAAGGTCGGTTCATCGACTTCCACGAACTCTCCACTGACATTGTGCGCCTCGCCTGAATCGTTCCCAGTCATCCTGATGGCCCATTTGCCGCCAGGGCGCAGGTCGGCTTCGGTATGATTTGTTGACGCCATTTTTGCACCGAACCAGTGCATCCACGCCTGCGGGTCGGTCAGGGCTCGCCATACCGTTTGAATATCCGCGTCAAAGGTACGTTTTATCGTCAGGTATGTTTCGCCCATCGGCTCTGTCATGGTCATCAGCGTCCTTATGTTGCGCTAGATAGGCGTCCAGTGCATCGAGGCGGTTGTTCCAGAAGTCGAGGTGCTTTTGCAGCCAGGCCTGGGCGTCGTCCATCGGGGCCGGGTTCAGGGCGCAGGTCACGGTGCGCCCTTGCTTTTCGCGGATCACAAGCCCTGCTTCGACCAGCTTATTCACATGCTTTAGAACGGCGGGCATGGACATATCAAAGGGTTCGGCCAACTCGCTAACGGTAGCCTCACCCTGAAGCAAGCGTTCAACCATCCAACGCCGTGTTGGGTCGGCCAGTGCTGCAAAGGTGGCATCCATGGATTGTGAGTCGGTCATGCCAATAGTTTACCGAAAGGTTCAGTAAATGCAAGACCGAGCAAATCGCTGCGAACCGGTTTTGTGTTTCGAACCGTGTCATTATCTCAGAGCTGTGCTGGCGGCCCTATGCAGGGAATGAAGTTCGCTGCCACAATATGCACAAATGAAAAGCCCCCGTGCCTAGGGCACGGGGGCTTGCGAATTCAGTGGAATTGCTGATCAGGCGTTAACGGCCGGGATCATGTTCTTTTCCGCAGCTAGTTCGCGCATCTTCTTCTGTAGTTTCTCGAAAGCGCGGACCTCGATCTGGCGGATACGCTCGCGGCTGACGTCGTAGACCTTAGACAGATCTTCCAGCGTTACCGGGTCATCCTTCAAGCGGCGTTCGGTCAGGATATAACGCTCGCGCTCGTTCAGGGCCTCCATGGCCTCCATCAGCAAGTCGCGGCGGACGTCCATTTCCTGTTCTTCGGCATAGGCCGTGGCTTGGTCTGCGTCATCGTCAGCCAGCCAGTCTTGCCACTCAGACACGCCTTCGCCATCGCCTTTCAGCGGTGCATTCAAGGAACTGTCACCGCCACCGGACATGCGCCGGTTCATCGAGATGACCTCTGTCTCGGTCACGCCCAGATCGGTCGCGATCTTCTCGACATGCTCTGGACGCATATCGCCGTCTTCCAAGGCGCCGATCTTACCTTTGGCCTTGCGCAGATTGAAGAACAGCTTTTTCTGCGCAGCGGTGGTTCCAAGTTTCACAAGGCTCCAGGACCGCAGGATGTACTCCTGGATCGAGGCACGGATCCACCACATGGCATAAGTCGCCAAGCGGAAGCCCTTGTCCGGGTCAAAGCGTTTGACCGCCTGCATCAGGCCGACATTTGCTTCGGAAATCACTTCTGCCGTTGGCAGGCCATAGCCACGGTATCCCATGGCGATTTTCGCGGCCAAACGCAGGTGCGAGGTGACCAATTGGTGCGCGCTGTCGCGATCACCATGGTCCACCCATGCTTTGGCCAGCATGAACTCTTGCTCCGGCTCCAGCATCGGGAACTTCCGGATCTCAGTTAGGTAGCGCGAGAGGCCCTGTTCCGGTGAAGGGGCGGGCAGGGCGGCGTAAGATGTGCTCATATGTCTCCCCAAGTTGGAAGGTTTATATGTGTATCTGCTGCTGACTATACAAGGTATTAGGTGACGTGCACGTCACGTCTGCTAACAATTTATTCATACATTGAGTCGCAGAACTGTTAATAAATCGTTCATATCTTTGGGAAAATCGGCTTGTAACATTATTTCAGATCCCGTGATTGGATGTTTGAACCCCAGTTCAGCGGCGTGTAGAGCCTGACGTGGAAAGCTTGAAATTGCGGATTTTGCGTCTGCGCTCACGGACTTGTCAGAAAGTGCTCGGGGTCTGCCATAAACCGGATCACCTACCAGTGCGTGGCCAATTTCGGCGGCATGAACCCGAATTTGGTGCGTGCGACCGGTTTCCAATTGAAATCCAGCCAGGCTAGCGAAGGGCTTGCCAATCCCGAAGCGTTCTTGCACGTGCATATAGGTGATCGCGCGCCGGCCGTTCAAAACGACGGCCATCTTCTTACGATCCTTTGGATGGCGGCCGATGGGTGTTTCAATACGCGCCCAGCCGTCGGGTGCGAACGTCACATCCGCCCGGCCGGAAAGTCTCGGATCTGCACGGTCCGGGTATCCCCAAACTAACGCCTGATAGCGACGGTGGATATTGTGATCGGCAAACTGGGCTGCCAAGGCGGTGTGCGCTGCGCCAGACTTCGCTGCGACCAGCAAGCCGGATGTGTCCTTGTCAATGCGGTGGACAATTCCCGGTCTTGCCTCTCCGCCGATCCCGCGCAGACTGTCACCGCAATGGGCCAACAATGCATTAACCAAGGTGCCGCTCTCGGCACCCGGGGCAGGGTGCACCACCATGCCCGCAGGCTTGTTGACCACGATCAGATGGTCGTCTTCGTGCCGGACGTCCAGCGGGATGTCTTGGGCAATGATTCCTGTTGGTGTCGGAGGTGGCAGCTGAAGGTTGAAAAAAGTCCCCGCCTTGACTTTACGCGCGGGCTCGGTGATCTCTGCGCCGTCCAGGGCTAGAACGGCGCCAGATGCGATCAATTGGGCAATGCGAGATCGGGAGATCGCAAGCCCTGCCGAATCTGCCGCCGCGGCCAGGGCTTTGTCCAATCGCCCATCAATGGGAAGTTCCAGGCGGTGCTCTTCGCCGTCCAGATCAGAGGTCTCCATGCGCTACACCACCGATGAAGACCTGCCAGAGCCGCCGCACCTTAAGCGGCTGAGGCAAATGGTCATGGCTCTGTTGGTCGTGCTCATGCTGGGTATTCTGACCATTGCGGCGACGATTGTCATCCGTTTGGGGTTTGGCGGAGGTGCCGAGGGTGTCGCGGCTCAGGGGATCATCTTGCCAGAAGGAGAGATTATCTCGACTGGTCAAGGCGACGGCACCGTCCTTTTCGTCGTGAAGGGCGATGATGACGAGGTGCTCTATGTGTTCGATGCGGGAACGGGCGCGCAGTTGAGCGCGACGAAGGTAGAAAGAGAGTAAGCCAGGTTGAGCCTGAGCAAGACTTTCTTCCGTCCGCGTGGATGGTTGGAGGTCACCGTCCCGGAATCATGAAAAGCACCTTTGACTGCACCCAAGGGCGACTAGATCAAAGGCGCTTCACTGCGCTGCCAGAGCACCACGGCTTCCACCGTTGTCGCTGCTCCGATCCGATCACGAGCTGAGTCTAACTGGTTTCGGATCGTGCGTTCAGACTTCCCCAGCTTCAATGCAATTTCTTTTATGCGCAAACCGTCAGCGAGTGCGGACAGTACGGCGACTTCGCTTTGTGTCAATTTGGTGCGTTTGCGCTCTGCTGCTTCGGCCATTCCTGCCTCGAACATTGCCAAACCGGCCAGCTTCAAAATTGGCCAAAATGCAGGGAGACGCAGATCCAGGGATCCCGGTGGTTCTTGATCCGCACCTGATACGCACAGCGATGCCCGGCATGTATTGTTCTGCGAAAGGATCGGTATAGACGCCCCTGACGTTACGCCGCGCTCTGCCAATTTGCTCACGCCGCTCACATCCATCAGATGCGTATTCGTAAAGTATGGTGTCCAGCTGACCGGTGCCGAACTTCTGTAGCTTTCCCAAAGGATAGGGTCATTTGGCCCGATCATAGAATCCAGAAATGTGCTGGGGGCGGCGTTCAGATCGCCGCCTGCTATAACCGCAATCACCCGAAAGCCGCCAGGTTCCGGCGTTGCGATACAGAACTTATACCCTCCTAAACCGAGCACTTTGTTCAACGTGCTCAATGGACTGCGCATCAATTCAAGACTTGCCCCGCGGGCCAGCGCCTGAAGCGATTCCAGTTCCGGCCAGCCAGTTGGAGTCTGTTCATCCGTCATGCGGTCGCTATCAGGTATTGTTTCTACAGCGCGCAACATGATTGGAATCCGTTCTACTTTGGAGTGGGATAACGAAAAT
>JBCCHJ010000053.1:0-43594 GCA_039028795.1 Pseudomonadota bacterium | reverse complement strand
CCTCTGCAGAGTATGATGCTTTTCGAATTTCCTCAAACCCAGATATCTGCTATATTTCCGTTCACGCTGGCCTGGTGTTGAATGTCTTCATTGGGTCTCGGTTTTTATCGGATCGGAAAACAAGCTTTTCTCTTTATCCGGGTCTTCCCTTGTCATTTCTCCATATCGGGATAAAAGCCGCCGGATTATCGGAGCAATTGGGGTGATTGGGCCCACACGGCTGAATTATGGGCGCATCGTGCCTATTGTTGACTATACGGCGCAAATGGTGGGTCGGATGGTGACCGAACGCACCGGCGCCGGAAACGAATGAGGCGATATATGTCGAACCAGAAAAACCGGGTCGAACCCGAAGTCAGCATTCCGGAAGGCGAAGATGCAGCCGGCTTGGATACTGACCGGGAATTGAACATCGAAGATATCGTGCCTGGTCTGGAAGAAGAGATTGCCAAACAGGATCTGTCGCCTGAGGAGGAAACCGCCCTGCGCATCGCCGAATTGGAAGCCGAGCGCGATGCCCTTACGGATAAGTGGAAGCGCGCAGTGGCCGAAGCGGAAAATGTTCGCCGCCGGGCAGAGCGGGACAAGAAAGACGCCCAGGCCTATGGTGGGACGCGTCTGGCCCGTGATCTGCTGAGCGTGCATGACAACCTGGAACGTGCGATGAAGGCCGCCGACGATGATATGCGCAAGCAGGCGGCAGCATTCATTGAAGGGGTCGAATTGACTCAACGCGAATTGCTGAATGCCTTCGCCAAGCACAAAATCGAACAGGTTACGCCAGAGCCCGGTGAAAAGTTCGATCCGAACCGCCACCAGGCCATGTTTGAGGCCCCGATCCCAGGTGCCGAACCTGGAACAGTGATCGAATGCATGCAGGATGGATTTGTGATCGCAGATCGGCTGCTGCGACCGGCTTTGGTTGGGGTTGCAAAGGCTGGGCCAGTAGAGGTTCCTGCAGAACCTAAAGATGACGATACTGATGTTGCGGAAGAAAACACCGACAAAGACAGCGAAGATTGATCATGTTAGCCTTTGCAAACTGATTTTGCAGAGGAGATTTTTATGTCCAGCTCTTCAAACAAAGAACGGTTGCGTGCCGCCTATAAGCAATGGCACGACACCAAGGCAGGTAGCGTGGAGACCTGGCTGGAGATTTGTTCCCCAAATATGGTTTTCCTGTCCTCTGCTATGGGGCGTGAGGGAATGGAATTTACCGAACCCTGCACATGTCTTGGTGACGTGAAGCGGTACTTCAACGGCCTAAACGAAGACTGGGACATGATTCATTACAGAGTCGACGACATTCTGGGCGACGGTGATATGATGGTTGCCGTCGGCTCCACCGCGTGGAAGCACAAAGCCACTGGACTATCATTCGAGGTCGCCAAGGCTGATGCGTGGACATTCAAGGATGGCAAAGCTGTTCGGTTTGCCGAGCACTACGACGCCGGGCCGATTTTGGAAGCGATCAAAGCGGCCTAGACCCAGACAGAACCTTCGTTCGATCGAATTGCGCCAGCCAGGGCGATGCTCGTGGCTTTAGTGCGGCTGAGCAGAAGACGAAATATTGACACCTTGGTACCAATGTACCAATTTGGAGAAATGAAGAAGATCGAGCGCATACAAACGGGCGTCCGTTTGGAACGTCGCATGCTTAAGGTGCTTAAGGGCACGGCCGAGTATCTGGATATCTCGTTAGCAGAACTGATAGAATGCATGGCCCTGCATGCGTTTGACGGTAAGGCAATCTTCAGCGACCGAACACTGGAGAAGATTGCCCAATTGCGGACGGTCTATGACCTGGATCTTACCGCCGAGGACAGCCATCAACTCCGCGAGGACTTCCTATGAGCATCAACTACGCTGACCTATTCCGTCATATGGAGGCCGGAACGCTTCACACCTGCGATTTCAGTCACGAGGCACATATTGGCGTCGCCTATCAGGCGTTAGAAACCTACCCGTTTTTTGATGCGCTTGCAGCTTTTGCCAAGGGCATTGAAACCGCTGCGGCTGCATCGGGGGCTGCAGACAAGTTCAATGCAACGGTCACACTTGCATTTATGATCGTGATTGCCGAGCGCCGCGCGAAGGGTCAATACAAAGACGCCGCTGATTTCGTCGCACGGAATCCGGACTTGTCCGCGAAGGGACTTCTGGCCCGGTGGTACACACCGAACCTTTTGGGCTGCGATCTGGCACGGTCTGTTGCCCTGATGCCTGATAGGGTCGTCGAAATCGCCTGAAATCCGCTACACCACAGCGCGACCCCGGTCTGCGGAATAACAGACGCTGTACAGTCACGATCCATGTGCTATGTGCCCGCGCACATCGCGTCACTCAATGGACAGTACCCGCATGGATTTGCGTAACATCGCTATCATCGCCCATGTCGATCATGGCAAGACAACCCTGGTGGATGAACTGCTGAAGCAGTCCGGTGCCTTCCGTACCGGGCAGGCCGTCGCGGAACGGGCGATGGATTCGAACGACCTGGAACGCGAACGCGGGATCACCATCCTGGCCAAGTGCACATCAGTTGAGTGGCAGGACACCCGCATCAATATTGTCGACACGCCCGGACACGCCGATTTCGGCGGTGAGGTCGAGCGGATTTTGTCGATGGTTGACGGTGTTGTGTTGTTGGTGGACGCCGCCGAAGGACCGATGCCGCAGACCAAGTTTGTCACCGCCAAGGCACTGGCATTGGGCCTGCGTCCTATTGTGGTGCTGAACAAGGTCGACAAAGCGGATGCAGAACCTGACCGGGCGCTGGATGAGGTGTTTGACCTATTCGCCGCTCTGGATGCAGATGAAGAGCAATTAGATTTCCCATCGCTCTATGCGTCCGGGCGCGATGGTTGGGCGGATGTTGAGTTGGATGGCTCGCGCAAGGATTTGTCGCCGCTCTTTGATCTGATCGTCCGCCATGTTCCTGCACCCACGCAGATGGCACAAACCGATGCTCCGTTTCGGATGCTGGCCACTACGTTGGAGGCAGATCCCTATCTTGGCCGCTTGCTGACCGGTCGGATCGAGGACGGCGTAATCAAAGCAGGCACCACCCTGAAGGCGCTGGACCGGGATGGCGGGGAGATAGAACGCTTCCGGGTGTCAAAGGTTTTGGGCTTTCGCGGCCTCGCGCGGCAACCCGTGGACGAGGCCAGGGCAGGGGATATCGTTGCGCTGGCTGGAATGAGCAAGCCGACCGTTGCGGATACCCTATGCGATATTGCAGTCGAAGAGCCGCAGCCAGCGCAACCCATCGACCCGCCGACGATTTCCGTCACCTTCGGCATCAATGATAGCCCTTTGGCCGGTCGGGATGGCGATAAGGTGCAGTCCCGGGTGATCCGCGACCGCCTAATGCGTGAAACTGAGTCGAATGTTGCCATACGGGTGACCGACACCCCATCTGGCGAGGCCTTTGAAGTCGCAGGCCGGGGCGAGCTGCAAATGGGTGTCCTGATCGAAAACATGCGCCGGGAGGGGTTCGAGCTGTCTGTTTCGCGCCCGAGGGTGCTGTTTCAAGACATCGATGGTACCCGTCACGAACCGTTGGAAGAGGTCACCATCGACGTTGATGACGCCTATACCGGTGCGGTTGTGGAGAAGCTGGCCACCCGAAAGGGCGAGGTCGCTGAAATGAAGGCGACCGGTGCGGGAAAGACCCGGATTGTTGCGCACGTGCCCAGCCGGGGGCTGATCGGATATCATGGCGAGTTCCTGACTGACACGCGCGGGACCGGTGTCTTGAACAGGGTCTTTCATTCTTGGGCGCCATTTAAGGGAGCGATCCCAGGACGCCGTCGTGGGGTGTTGATTTCCATGGAAACGGGCCAGTCCGTTGCCTATGCGCTGTTCAACCTAGAGGATCGCGGGCGGATGTTCATTGGGTCCGGTGAAGCTGTTTACGAAGGGATGGTGATCGGAGAGCATTCCCGCGGCAACGATCTGGAGGTGAACCCTTTAAAGGGCAAAAAACTCACGAATATCCGCGCTGCGGGGAAAGACGATGCAGTGATTTTAACCACTCCGATGCGCTTTGGCTTGGAAGAGGCCATCGCCTATATCGATGACGACGAACTGGTCGAAGTCACCCCTAAAGTTGTGCGCCTGCGAAAGAGGTTTTTGGATCCGCATGAACGCAAAAGACAGGCCCGAACAGCCACAGGTTGAGGGTGCGGGTGTAATTGCGTTTTGCAAAATGCATCGCAATTTGCAATACACCCGCCTCGGTTGCGCATTGCAATATGCACTCGCTTGGCACTAACGCCATCTTCTGGATTAGGCCGGAAAAAATAGTTAAAACTTTTTTCAAAGTGTAACGAGTTGAAATAGCTTAAAAATTTTAGATTTTTCAACTTGTGCGAAAATTAATTCGCCTCCTGGGCGCATTCTGGCCCGCTCCTTGCGACACTTCCTGGGTGAGTACTTTTTTTGCGGCAACAAACCTAGGAGCAGTTATGAAGCACCCAGTCGACGTCCATGTTGGACAGCGTGTACGCCAGCGGCGCTGGATGGTGGGTATGACCCAGCAGCAGCTTGGCAATAAAGTTGGTATCAAATTCCAGCAAATCCAAAAATACGAAACAGGCACGAACCGCATCTCTGCATCCCGTCTTTGGGATATCGCGGCAGCACTGGATGTACCGGTGTCTTTCTTCTTTGAAGGATTGGAAGGACATATTGCGCATCCGGCAGCGGCCCATGGCGATATCCTGACCGATAAGGAAGCGCTGGATCTGGTCCGCGCATACTATTCAATCCCGGAAACTCAACGTCGTCGTCTGTTTGACTTGGCACGGGTGCTGAGCGACGCTGCGTAAGCGTTTTTTCGGCCGATCGGCAGCAAGCCGACGGTCTGTGATTGACCGCAAACCGCTCCCGACGCAGAAGGACGCGTAATTGTCTCTGCGACGGGAGCAGGTTGTGTCGTCTTCCTCTGAATCTATACGCAGTCTTGTCCCAATCGCCTTGCGCCTGGCAGATGCCGCGGCGGAGGTGACGCTGACGCATTTCCGGTCTGCGTCATTGTCTACCGACAACAAGCTGGATGCAGGTTTTGACCCCGTCACTATAGCCGACAAAGGTGCCGAGGCCGCGATGCGCGACATCCTTGCTATCGAACGACCCGGTGACGGTGTGTTCGGCGAGGAACAGGAGCGGACATTCGGGTCGTCCGGGCTCACCTGGGTCCTGGACCCGATCGACGGGACACGGGCCTATATTTCGGGCCTGCCAGTTTGGGGCACGCTAATTGCCCTGGACGATGGGACCGAAGGCCGGATCGGGATTGTCGACCAGCCCTACTTGAGGGAACGCTTTGTCGGTGTTCTGGACGGTGCGGTGAGCGAAGCCTGGTTGCAACGGGGTGAAGAACGGACAGCGATTTCGACGCGCCGCGATCGTGGACTGTCAGATGCAATCCTATTCACCACAGATGCGGACCTGTTTGAGGGGCCGGAACGTCAGGCATTTGCCAACGTCCGGGCCCAAGCCAAGCTGACACGGTATGGAACGGACTGTTACGCCTATGCGCTGCTGGCCATGGGGCAAATTGATTTGGTCATCGAATCTGGGCTTGCGGCCTATGATGTTGCGTCTCACGTCCCGCTGATCCGCGCCGCAGGCGGAATTGTTACGAATTGGGAGGGCGGAGACTGTCGCTGGGGTGGACGCGTAGTCGCGGCCGGATCAGCCGAACTGCATGCAGAGGTTTTGGAGATTTTATCGAAGACCGGCTGAGAAGTGCCCAAAGCCCTGTCTTCACAGACGCAACGCTTTTTAGTTTTGGTCAGGCGTCTTTGATCGGAATGCCCTGATCCTGCAAGAATGCATCAATCGCATCCCATGCCTGTTGGCGAAGATCTGCCCGCTCGATTAGAAGCTCGTGTCGGCCACCTGCGATTTCATGCAGGTTCCCGTTCATGGCCTTGGCGCCTTGTCTGACGGCAGCAGGGTCGACAACCTTCTCTTCGCTGCCCAAAAGGTAAAGCGAAGGACAGACTGGGCGCATGGTAGACTGCATTCGCTTAATTTCGTCCGAGGCTGCCGTGAACCAGCCCAACGTCGGCGTGGCGATCGATGTTTCCGGGTGATCCTGGGCAATCTTCTTCATCCAGTCCCAAACATCCTGATCATGTGTCAGAACGTTGTCGGTAACGTCTTGCAACACATAAGGGGTCTTCACATCGCCGAACGGTGACCAAGCGTCCTGTTTGCCGAGCATTTTGCCCAGAAACGACGTGATGGATGCTGCAACGCGCATGACCGGGCCCATGGCGATGCCGTACATGGGTGCTGAAAAAACAGCGGCTGATATGCAATCGCCAATCTCTGGCCGCAGCAGCGCGCCAGTACCGATCATTCCGCCCATGGAATGGGCGAACAGTAACCTCTTGCCAGACAGACCGGCAACAACCGGGTCAGCCAGAAAGGCATCCACATCGCGTTGAAAGTGGGCAAAGTCTGAGACATGGCCCTTAAGCGGCTGACCAAGCATCCGATCCGACAGGCCTTGGCCTCGCCAGTCAAGCGAGACAACGGAAAAGCCCCGACGGACCAGTTCGGCTGCCGGGGCCGATACCTTTTCGATGTATTCGGTCCGGCCGTTGAAGAAGACGACATGAGCATCGGCGCCATCAGCGGGCCAATGGCAAGCGCGCAGGCGAACTCCATCCTTCGCCGCAATCCACCACGCCGCCGCGGGGGCGATCCCGTCGGGCATCGGCCCCAGAAAAGGGGCGTCGCCCGAAGTTTCAGGCAAGAATTTGACCCAGCTTCATAGCGACACCCATGTCGCCGTCGATTTTGATCTTGCCGGTCATGAACGCCGCTGTTGGGTCCAATTCGCCGTTAAAGAGTTCATGAAATGTGTCCATGTCTGCCGACACGGTGCAATCTGCGTCGCCGTCCTCTGTACTGACGCTTGTGCCGTCGATTACGATCGCGCCTTCGCCTTCAATTGCGAACTTAACGGATCCATCAATACCGTCGCCGATCTTTCCCCGCAGCGCTTCTGCTGCAGCTTCTAATGCGTCGCTCATCCGGGTCTCCTCACCGATACCGTTCATGTGTCTTGCAGGGCTAGCCCAACATTCTATGTTTAGGCAATGCGCCAGATGATAATATCGCTTGGTATCGTTACGTCAGCGGCTTTGATCTCGCTCGAAGGGCTGGCTCAAAACGCCGAAACCCCGCCAGGTGTGCCGGAAACGGAAGCACTGGAGGAACAGGTTTTACCGCCCCCGAAACCAGAGGTGACCAAGGAAACCACGCGCACCCAGCATTTGGATTCGTTGTTTGCCCTGTTGGCAGATCCCACGACGCAGGATTGGGAACCTATTGCCAGCCAGATCGCGGCGGCCTGGAATCGCAGCGGTTCGGCTTCGATGGATCTATTGGCCCGACGTGCGGACTCGGCCATGGAAGAGAAGGACTATGATACGGCCCTTCTGCACCTGAATGATTTGACCCGGTTGGCACCGGAATTCGCCGAAGGCTGGAACAAGCGGGCGACCCTGTATTTTATTCGTGAGGAATACGGCCGGTCGCTGGAAGACATCGCGCAGACGCTCCGCCGGGAACCCCGTCATTTCGGGGCGCTGTCTGGATTGGGTATCATTCTGGACCGGATCGGCGACAAGGAAGGCGCGCTGGAGGCCTACCGTCGGGCCATCAAGATCCATCCACATCTGCCGGGGGCGAATGAAGGCATCCGGAAATTGGCCAAGGAAGTCGAGGGACAACGCCTTTAGCTCCTTCGGACCGACGCGAGCGCGTTTTTCCCAGGTTCTGGGGTATTGGAAGGTTCGAACGTCGGGCAGCGCATGAGACGAAACATCCCGGCATCGGTGGTTGCTCTGACTGCTCTGGCCGCATAACCAGTGCAGCCTCTGGCCCAGGCGTTAGGACGTGCATATTGAACAGCTTTGACCGCACGATCACGGCAGTCCTGGGACCCACCAATACCGGCAAGACCCACTATGCCCTAGACCGGATGCTGGCGCGCGAAACCGGCATCATTGGCCTGCCGCTGCGCCTGCTCGCGCGCGAGATCTATGACAAGCTCGTGGCGTTGCGCGGACCGAACGCCGTTGCATTGGTGACGGGCGAAGAAAAAATCGCACCCGCCCGGGCCAAGTATTTCGTCTGCACGGTCGAGGCGATGCCGATCCACGAACCCGTTGACTTCGTAGCCATCGACGAAGTGCAGATGTGCGCGGACCCGGACCGAGGCCATGTGTTCACCGACCGGTTGCTGCATGCACGGGGTCGGTACGAGACGCTCTTTTTAGGTTCGGACACGATACGCCCACGTATCTCGGAACTGGTGCCGCGTGCACAGTTTCAACGGCGGGAGCGGATTTCGACCTTAACCTGGAGCGGGCCGAAGAAAATCTCACGCCTGAAGCCCCGTACGGCTGTGGTCGCCTTTTCGGTCGAGCAGGTCTATGCGATTGCCGAACTGATCCGCCGGCAAAGGGGCGGTGCGGCAGTCGTGATGGGGGCGCTGAGCCCCCGTACCCGGAATGCGCAGGTAGCGCTCTACCAGGAAGGCGAGGTTGATTATCTGGTCGCTACCGATGCCATCGGTATGGGGTTGAACATGGACATCGATCATGTCGCCTTTGCCGGAACATCGAAGTTCGACGGGTGGCGGCATCGACATCTGCAACCGAACGAATTGGCGCAGATCGCGGGGCGCGCCGGACGTTTCACCAAAGATGGAACCTTCAGCGTTACGGGAGAGGCAGCACCGTTCGCACCAGAGGTGATCGACGCCATCGAAAACCATCAGTTTAAACCTCTGGCCAAGCTGATGTGGCGCAATCGGGAGCTGCCCTTCCACAAGGTGGATGCACTTTTAGCCGCGCTGGATATAGCACCCGATGAAGACGGCCTCACCCGCGCCCGAGAAGCCGAAGACCAGACAGCGCTGAAGACGCTTTGGGCCGATCCTGAAATCCAGGACGTCACCACAGACGGCAAAAGGGTGCGTCTGTTGTGGGATGTCTGTCAGATCCCGGACTTTCGCAAAGTGTCGCCCGGGGAACACGCCGCGCTGCTGGCGGGGATTTATCGCTTTCTGCTGGGCAGAGGTGGGTGTATACCCTCGGACTGGCTGGCAGGGCAGATCAGGCGGTTGGACCGCGTGGACGGCGATATTGATGCGCTTTCGAAAAGATTGGCGTTTATCCGGACATGGACATATGTGGCGAACCGCCCTGCCTGGGTTGAAGAACCCGACCATTGGCGTGGAGAGACCCGCGCCGTTGAAGACAGGCTGTCGGATGCATTGCATCAGCGGCTGACGCAAAGATTTGTCGATCGGCGCACCTCGGTTCTGATGCGCCGGTTGAAGCAGAAGGAGCGCCTCGTGGCGGACGTGAACGACAAAGGCGAGGTCACCGCAGAGGGTCAGTATCTGGGCCGGCTGGATGGCTTTCGGTTCACTGTCGATGA
The DNA here is from genome assembly GCA_039028795.1 of Pseudomonadota bacterium. Lineage (GTDB taxonomy): Bacteria > Pseudomonadota > Alphaproteobacteria > Rhodobacterales > Rhodobacteraceae > Thermohalobaculum. Next base: position 34,123 of record JBCCHJ010000053.1, on the reverse strand, counting down.
AACGGCCAGCGGGGACGAATTGAAGACGCTGAAGTCAGCGTCTCTGTCCGCGTTGCAGTCAGAATTCGCCCGCCGGGCGGATAAGCTTTACCTTTCCCCCGACAGCGAGATGGATGTCACCGAACAGGGCGGTCTAATGTGGGGTACGGATGCCATCGGACGCCTGGCCCCTGGGGAGGACCCGCTGACGCCACAAGTCTTGGTATTCGTGGACGAGATGGCCGAAGGCGATGTGGCGGAGAAGGTCCAGCGCCGGATGTCCCATTGGGTCAACCGTAAGATCAATGCACTGTTCGAACCGATGCAGGCGATGCGCGATGATCAAGAGATTATGGGGCTGGCCAAGGGAGTTGCCTTCCGGCTGGCCGAGAACTTCGGGGTCATTCCCAGGCGCGAGATTGCGCAGGACGTGAAATCGCTTGCCCAGGAAGAGCGTGCGCTTTTGCGCAAGCACGGCGTTCGTTTTGGCCAGCATTTCATTTTCATGCCTGCCCTGCTGAAACCCGCGCCGACGCGGATGCGGTTATTGTTGTGGAGCTTGTCGCAGGGTCACGAGGAATTTCCCGAAGCGCCGCCGCCTGGGAATGTGACGGTTCCGGCAGTTTCGGACTTGCCGGATGCCTATTACACCATGGCGGGGTATAGGCGGCTTGGGTCACGGGCGCTGAGGATCGATATGCTGGAACGCCTGGCTGACATGATCCGGCCGATGGACGTTCGCGGCGGCTTTGAAGCGACGCCTGATATGCTGTCGATCACCGGCTGCACACTGGAACAATTCGCCGATATGATGGGCGGGCTCGGGTTCCAGGGCGAGCGTGGGGAAAGAAAGAAAACGTCGCGCCCGGCACTTGCGGAAAAGACCGACCAATCGGAAAATGCTACAGATAGCGCTGAGGATGAATCTGACGCGCCAGTTGAATCGGCGGCAGAGATGCCCGCCAATGTTGGCTCAGAAGTGGATCCAGCCCCGGGCACCGATACCATCGCCGCCCCAGAAACTGAACAATCTCCGGATCAGCCAAACGCAGATCCGACGACGACAGACATGGCTGAGATTCAATCTGATCAGCCATCTGTGCCACCCGTTGAGGTCGAGGCTTTGATCGAGCCAACGGCATCGGCTGCGGCGAACTCAGATGAACCAACCGAAACGGCAACTGCGACTGAGGTGGACCCAGCCGATGAAAACGAAGTCTACTTCATCTTCCGTCTGAAGCCCCGGGCCCGCCCGCAAGGCGATCGAGAGGCCCGCGGACCTCGAAAAGATGGAAAAAACAAACCCCGCCAGGCCGGTGGTAAAAAAACAGGTCACAAAGGCAAGCGCGGCAAAGAACATGGCGGCCCTCGCAAAATGCAGGCCAGTCCGCCGAAGCGTGAAAAGCCGATTGACCCAGACAATCCTTTTGCCGTTCTGCAGCAGTTGAAGAACGACTGAGTATGGCAACAGACGGCAAGCCCAAGCTGCGGGTGGATAAGTGGTTGTGGCATGCCCGGCTTTTCAAAAGCCGCAATTTGGCTGGCGAGATTGCGGCTTCCGGCAAGCTCCGGATTGACGGTGTAAAGGTGAGTAAGCCCTCGCAGACCGTCACCCCAGGCAATGTGCTGACCTTACCCAAAGCTGGATATGTCCGCGTGATCCAATTCGATGGCATCGGAACACGCCGCGGCCCGGCTGCAGAAGCGGTCGAGCTCTACACGGACCTGGATCCGCCGCAGCCACGCCCGCGATCGGCTGAAACGCAGTTTGGCGAACGAATTGCCGGGTCGGGCCGGCCGACGAAACGAGACCGGCGCAAAATCGACGCACTCAGAAGGCCTGGGCCTTGAAGCCGTTTGCGCCGACCCTTAATATTTTGGAAGTCGAGTGGATGCACGCGTCCCGCCACGTCCAGATTCGTCGGGAGTTCCGAAAATGACCTATGTGGTCACGGACAACTGCATCATGTGCAAATACACAGACTGTGTTGAAGTCTGTCCGGTCGACTGTTTCTACGAGGGCGAGAATTTCCTGGTCATTCACCCCGACGAATGCATCGATTGCGGAGTTTGCGAGCCGGAATGCCCTGCTGATGCCATCCGCCCAGATACAGAGGACGGTCTGACCGATTGGATCGCCTTGAACCAGAAGTTTGCCGAACTTTGGCCAAATATAACAGTTAAGCGTGACCAGATGGAGAATGCCGAACAGCATGACGGCGAAGAAGGCAAGCTGGAAAAGTACTTTTCCGAAGAGCCTGGCGAAGGCGATTAGCGACGTCGCAAAGGCACTGATCTGGCGGCAAAGAGCGTGATTTCAAACTAAGACATGTTCGCGAACGATTTTTGCAGATTGGGATTCTATTCGGCGCAGGCAGGAAAAAGTCCCAAAAAAACACAATTCATGTCCCAAATTTTCGTCATAATTGTAAACTTTTAGAGATTTTTTCAGAAATTCATCCGTTCAACAGCCCCATAGTGTAGAGAATCGTGGGTTTTTCTGTTATAGAATGATGACAAAGAGATAACAGGGCGGTCGCGGTCTTCGATGACTGCAGGAAAGTTAACAGAGCCCACAAACGCAGAGAGATACATCGAGACTGTCCCTCGTCATCAGACGAAGGCGGTTTTTTTTGGCCAAGCGCAGGCCGATGTCGCGCTTGCCCCAGCTATCAGACGGCCAGGAGAGAAAATGTCGAAGAAGTCTACACAGTCGCTGGCGTTCCGTGCGAACGATTTTGTTGTTTACCCCGCTCATGGCGTGGGCAAGATCGTCTCGATCGAAGAACAAGAAGTCGCTGGCATGAAGCTGGAATTGTTCGTGATCTCGTTCGAAAAGGACAAGATGACATTGCGCGTTCCGACCGCCAAGGCGACGTCGGTGGGTATGCGGTCACTGTCCAGCCCAGATCTGGTTGATGAAGCTCTGAAGACTTTGAAGGGCAAGGCCAAGATCAAGCGGGCTATGTGGTCACGTCGGGCACAGGAATACGAACAGAAGATCAATTCAGGAGATCTGATCTCGATCGCTGAAGTCGTGCGTGATCTGCATCGCGCCGAGGACCAGCCGGATCAGTCCTATTCAGAGCGGCAACTCTACGAAGCTGCGCTGGAGCGTCTGACCCGAGAGGTTGCTGCTGTTGAACGTATGGATGAGCAGAACGCTGCCCAAAAGGTGGGTTCGGTTTTGGAATCGAAAGCCGCTTAGCCAGCGACTTCATTTTTGACATGATGCGCGCCTGTCTGCGATGGGCGCGTTTTCTTTTGGTGAAGCCATAATGCCTGTGCTGGGAAGCTCTTTCCGCTTCCGGAAACCGCGCACAGAGAGTTCTTCCATAAGTTCGGATAAATCAGCGCTGTGCATCAATTGTGATGCCTCTCTGTATTCCTTGTTCAGTTCAGACATTTCTGAGATCCTGCATGCTGCTACGCCGCAGGATAATACTCTTGGTGGCTGTTCGAACAATCGGACCGGCGACGTGCTCTGATTGGATATTCCTATCAAAGATGCGATTTCGTTAGGACTCGATTGTCAGCATTTTAAACTTGCGTCGGACTACAGTTTTTATGACTTCGGCAATCTGAACGTAAGCATGCGCGCGCCCTGCGCTCTTTCTCCAGACCAGGCCAATCGACCGCGCAATGGCGCGGCGGGCAATTGGGCGCACGACAACTTCGCTTTTGGGTTTTATCTCGGATTGGGCGTAGAGCGCTGGTACGAATGTAACGCCCATGTCCATGCCAACCATAGTGCGAAGGGCATCCAGGCTGGTGCTTTCATAGTCCCTGCGCAGAGATGCTTTGAGTTCTTCGCATAGTGACGTGATCTGATCATGAAGATGGTAGAGAGGATTGAGCGAGAGCATTTGAAGGCCCTCAATGTCTTCTTCCTCAACGGCATCCTTTTTTGCCAGAGGGTGGGTTGCAGGTAAGGCCAGATAAAGCGGCTCTCGAAACAGGCGTTTCGTCACGAGTTCGGCACCTTGCACCGGCAGTTGAGCAAGGATCACATCGTGATCACCGCGCATCAGTTCAAACTCGAGTTCTCTTGGTGGGCTCTCGCGAACATAAAGCTGTAGATCGGGGTTCTCGGTATGCAGCGACGTCACGATATGAGGTAAGAGGTACGGGCCCAGCGTTGGTTTTGCACCCAGCTTAATTGTGCCAACCAGACCATTTTGGGCACCAGAGGCAAAGTCCGTTATGCCTTGTACTTCTTCCATTACCCGTCGTGCACGACTGACGACTTCCCGGCCCACTGGGGTTAAGGCAACGCCCGATCTGCTGCGTTCCAATAACAGAATCCCCAACGTACCCTCGATGTTTTGAATCTGAGCGCTAAGCGAGGGTTGCGAAACCCCGCACCTTTCGGCCGCTTTGCGGAAGTGCTGGGTTTCTGACAACGCAATCAGATACCGCAATTGCCGAAGCGTAACGTCGTTCGTATTGATCACCAATAACCCTCTGGCCCTAGCAGAACGATCTTGCTTGGCCTGATAGGTTTTTTCTATCGAAACTTCTGGCCATCGAAACTTTATTTTAGCGCTGCGATGCCCACCTTTCAAATTGAGGAAAGGGAACTAGAGGCATCGCACGTGAGTATACTGGCCATCGACAAGGCAATTGCAGACTTCGGAACCCTGCTCCGTCGCGATCTATTCGAAGGGCCCAATCTGCGATCCAACCGGTGGTCTCGCGTGGGTGGCAAAACCGCTGAGCGAACAGACAGCTTGAACGGGTCGCAAGTTACATCCGAGCGCCCGAATGCAGTTCTTATCGAGCTGCCAAATCAACGAAAGGACCCGAAAAATGCCAAACAAGCCGAAGACCAGAAACATGCGCAGCCTATCGGCTCTGACGCAGCGCCTGAAGCGACAACTTCATCGCTTGGAGCAACTGATCAGAAGGGAAAGCCGTCACAAGCTGCCTGACTTTCTGGCACTTCAGCGCCTGAAAAAGCTTCGACTGAAAGTCAAAGAAAATCTCTGTAAGGTCGAGGGTGTGATGCGTACTATCGGCAAGCCCATTCGTCCGAATCCAGCCTAAGTAGCTTCAGGAGATGGCGCTGATGGTTTTAGCTTGCCTTTGGCGGCAGCCAATGCTCCGAAAATCAGCGCTTTAAATACATCCGGTCACCGTTAACCTCGAACCCGCGATAGCGGCTTAGATAGGCCATGCCCAAAAGCGATGTGCCCAATTCCCCGCCATTCACGGTTGCGGGAATATCGTAATCCGTGAACGGGCCAAGCCGAACGCTTTCCAGGCGAACATATGCGCCCATGACCTGGCCGTTTGCGGTCTGCGCGGGTAAATTAAAGCGGAGCCTGTTCATATCAATCCCAGCCCTTTCAGCATCCTGTCGCGATAGAACAAGATCTGTAGCGCCGGTATCGACCACGAAGTCGATGTTTTTGCCATTGATCTGCAGTGTCGCATAGAAGTGATCGTCACGCTTGCGATCCAACGCGACGGTGTTTTCATCGATCTGCAGTGGTTCGTCATTAAAAAGTTGGCGTTTCAAGGGGTCGGCGAAGCCGATCGCCAGCACCACGCCCACAAAGATCAGACCCCAGATCGCGGCGTGTTGCAGCGCCTGGCCCATCCGGTCGCGATAAGCGGACACCAGTCCGCCGGCAACCAACAGGCCAAGGGCCGACATGTAGAACAAGCGCGCTTGGGCATCCGGATCGTCAGGCAGCATGGAATCCTCTTGGAGTTTGACCCAATATCGGTGCGCAAACGGGGTGGCGCAAGCCTATGTATTGGCATCGCAAGTCCTGGGCTGGCACCGAAAGATCTGACAGGCTTCTCTCAGACCATCCCGGTCACCCACCCGCCGCTTCCAGCTTGGCTTGTGCCGTCATCCACAGGTCTTCAGCGCGCTCCTGAGCGTCTAGAATCTCGGCGCGCTTTTTCTGCAAGTTCTCGATTGGCAGTGAGGGACCATTGTATAGTGCAGGATCGGCGAGCTTGAAGTCGACCTTTTCCAGCATTGTGGCGATCTTTTCCAACCGTTCCTCGCAGGTGCGAACCTCGGCTTTCAGCGGCGCCAGGGTTTTCTTGTCCTGCCGCGTCAGGTTCCTCTTCTTCGGCGCAGGCTTTTCGGGTTTGAACTGGGCTGATCTCGGTTCAGTCTGGCCCAGCAGCATCCGGCGATAGGCGCTCAGATCCTCTTGATAGGGCGTGACCTGACCATCCTTTACCAGCCACAGCCGATCAGCGACCAATTCGATCAAGTGCGCATCGTGCGTGATCAGGATCACGGCACCCTGGTAGTCATTCAGTGCAGAGACCAAAGCCTCGCGGCTTTCGATGTCCAGATGGTTTGTCGGCTCGTCCAGGATCATGACATGAGGCGCGTCCAAAGCCGCCAGTGTCAGCGTCAGTCGCGCCTTTTGCCCGCCGGACAACGCCTTCACTTTGGTGTCCGCCAGATCCGCCCCGGTTCCCCCGGCGGCAAGCAGTGCCCGCAGTTTCTGGGGCAGCATGTCGGGCCGTAACCGGCGAATGTGATCCAGCGGTGTTTCCTCCAGCACCAATTCCTCGGCTTGGTGTTGGGCGAATAACCCGATGCGCACCTTCCCCGATGTTTTGCGTGCGCCTGCCATCGGCGTCAGCCGACCAGCAATCAGTTTGGCCAGGGTGGACTTACCCTGGCCGTTCGCGCCCAACAACGCGATCCGATCATCCTGATCTATGCGCAGGCCCAACCGATTTAGAACCGCGTTGCCATCATAGCCGACTGAGACGCCCTCGATCTGCATCAGGGGCGGTGCCAGTTCTTCCGGATTGGGAAATTGGATTGGCGCAATTGAGCCGTCCAGATCCGATGCAATCGGCTCCATCTTCTCCAACATCTTCAAGCGGCTTTGGGCCTGCCGAGCCTTAGAGGCCTTGTAGCGAAACCTATCGACAAAGGCCTGCATATGGGCGCGGCGCGCTTCTTGCTTCTTAGCCATGGCCGATTGCAGCGCCAGTTTTTCTCGGCGCACCCGGTCGAACGTGTCATAGCCGCCCGAATAGGTGGTCAGCTTCCGGTCCTGCAGGTGTAGGATGCCATTCACCGCCCGGTTCAAGAGGCCCCGGTCGTGGCTGATCACCAGCGCCGTATAAGGATAGCGAGCGAGATATGTCTCCAGCCACATCGCTCCTTCCAGGTCCAGATAGTTCGTTGGCTCGTCCAACAGCAACAGGTCTGGCGTTGCAAACAGAACCGCAGCCAGCGCGACCCGCATGCGCCACCCTCCGGAAAACTCCTGAGATGCCCTGGCCTGGGCCTTATGGTCGAAGCCCAGGCCCGATAGGATGGTTGCCGCCCTGGCCTCTGCCGAATGGGCCTGGATGTCCTGCAGACGAGCCTGGATCTCGGCGATGCGAGCTGGATCCTCCGCCACATCTGCCTCGGCCAGCAAGGCTGCACGTTCGGTATCTGCTGCCAGGACAATCTCGATCAGCGTGCGATCATCGCCGGGCACCTCTTGCGCAACGGTTCCGGTTCGTGCCCTGGGCGGCAGGGTGATCTCGCCATGATCGGGTTGTAGATCTCCCAGGATCAGCCGGAACAAGGTAGTCTTGCCGGTGCCATTGCGCCCGACCAGACCCAAATGTGCGCCGCCCGGAATCTGTGCCGACGCCCCCTGGAAAAGGGGCTTTCCAGCGATTGAGAATCCAAGGTCTTGGATGGTCAGCACAACGTCTCTCCGGGTTCGGCGCCCGGATTACGCGGACTACTGGGGTTCACGCAAGGGTTGATGTGCGCCTGGATCGGTATCTTCGAACTGGTTCAGAAAATCTCCGAAACTTTTGCCGCCTTCATTCCGGAAAAATCCGGCACCGGTTGGATGCGATCGTCCTGGAATACCCAGAGGTCTCGGGCAGTTCGTGCCAATTGGCCAAAGTCGATGATCTTCATCAGGTTTCATTCAGAAGTTTCTCATCTTGAGCATCCTAGTTCAGTTTGAATGTCACGGCTTCAAGCCCTTACTTAATCATAGCGCGACTCCAGTTGCTTTGGATGCCTCGGTCATACCGCCACCCAACAGTCTATCAGTTGGCTTGCCCAGTATGAGGTCGCGTGCAAATCTTGGATCATGCAGAAGCTGGAAATCTATCAATCGCTTTGGTCCATGCAGCCCCACGCCCCGGACGGGCTGAAGGTACCGGTTGAGCAGGCCTTCGAAATGGTGGCCGATGCAGGTTATGACGGTATTGCCATAGACCTGGGTGCATCTGACATGGAGTCGATGCGAAAGACCCGGCCGCTTTTTGACCAAAATGGCCTGGGTTGTCTGATCATGGCCTTCCCCAAGACAATCGAAGGCCTACGCCCGGTCCTGCACATGGCGAAGGACTTCAGTGCCATCGGCGTCAACATCATCGGTCAGGCCCCGGCGCTGAACTTGGCCGAAATGGTGCCGATCATTCGCACCTGGATCGCCATGGCGGCCGAAGAAGGCGTGCCGATCCAGTTCGAGACCCATCGCAATTGTATTACAAATGATCTTTACACGACGTTGGAGCTGATCGATGCATTACCGGAGATGCGGCTTTGCGCCGATCTTTCCCACTATGTGGTTGACCGCGAATTTTGGTTCCCGATCTCGGATTACGACAAGGCACTGATCAGCCGGATCCTGGCGCGGTCCGATAGTTTCCAGGGCCGTATTGCGACCCGTGAACAGATCCAGGTTTCGATAAATTTCCCCCAACATCAAAAGTGGTACGATCAGTTCGCTGAATGGTGGGAAGAGGGCTTTCGCGACTGGCGGATCCGCAATCCCACAGGCACCTGTAATTTTCTTTGCGAACTTGGCCCCCCAGAGTACGCCATCACTGGTCCTGATGGGTTGGAGATCTCGAACCGGTGGGAGGAAGCCTTGCAAATCCGCAACCGGGTGCGCGGGATTTGGAACGGATTAAGTTCTTAAAGAGATGATTATAGAAATCCGTCCAGCAGACCGTGAAGACCTTGAGGATCTGGTCATGCTGTGCCGGCAGATTCACGAACTGCATGCGGGCCTCTACCCCAATGATTTTCAACCGGATGACAAGGCCTCCATTCGTGCGTTGCTGGCCAAAGTGATTGCCGGGAAGGATGAGTCAATTTTCATCGCCCGGGTGGACGGAAAGGGCGTTGGTTATATCTGGTTCGAAGAACTCGGCAGTCATGACGGAACGTTCGCGAAAAGACCACGCAGGCTTTATGTCAATCACATCGGCGTCGACCCTGCATACCGTAGGAAGGGGATCGCCCGGCGTCTAATGAACCGGGTCACGACCGAAGCCGGCACCCGCCAGATCACCCTGGACAGTTGGGCGGCCAATGCAGGGGCGCATGCGTTCTTCGAATCCCTGGGCTTCGAGCCGTTGCGCATTCTTTTCCGACGCCATGGTTCGCTGGAACGCTGAGCCGTGCGGGCTATGTCGCCCGGTCTAAGCACGAAGGACCAAGAAATGACCGCAATCTGGCACCGCCGCCCCGTCGCCGAGGACATCGACACATATCACCTTGGCACGGCCTGCCAGCACCTGGGGATCACGTTCACGGAAATCGGTGATGACTTTCTATCAGCCAAAATGCCGACGACCGAGCGTACCCGGCAACCCTATGGGACCATCCATGGCGGCGTGTCGTTGGTTTTGGCGGAAACTTTAGGCTCGGTCGGTGCCGCCCACTGCGTGGATGAGGACAAGTTCCGTGTCTTCGGGCAAGAGATCAATGGCAACCACCTACGCCCAAATTACGACGGATGGGTGATAGGAACCGCGCGGCCCTTTCACCTGGGCCGTCAGTCCCATGTCTGGGGAATCGAATCCGCAATCAGGCCAATAAGCTGACCTGTATCGCTCGGATCACCATGGCGGTCGTGCCAATAGACCGGTAAGACCGTCAGATCGACCTTACTTGATCACCCGAAATTGCACGCGCCCCGGTACGGCGCAGGCTTGTCGTGCAGCGTCAATCTCGATTTGTGCCAGCGCAATCAAATCATCTACCGCATCGATCTGACTAGAGACCGATTGCGGACTAACAATGGACGGCAAGTTTGCCCGCCCGGCCATCAGTCGCGCTTCATCCAGCGTACCGACAACACGGCGGAGGCAATCAAGCGCCTCTGAATAGTCGTTACCTTCTCTCACGAGAAACCTCACGCGTTGGATCCGAACGTCACCATTACCCAAACAGATTGCGGCAGCGTTAAGGCGACCAATGCCATCTGTCGAAACTATGCAAATTGAAAAGCCTCGAAGGAAATTAGAGATCTCAAAAAGCGAGTATTGCAGTCTGATACCCGGCATCGTTGTCTTCTAGTTGCGATTTGCGACGCGATCTAAATTTTCAGATTACTTAACGGCACTTCGCTGGATCCTAAACGCATCATTAAAGAATCGATCCGCCGCAGGATTTTCATTGAGTTCCTAATTTGGAGTCATGGGTACGGCTGCGTTCAGCTCAGTTTTTCCAAAACTACCTTTGCAAAACGTGATCGCCCGGCTGTCGACAAACCCAGGCGATTCCCGCCAGCATGCACGCATGCGCATTTTGTTTTGCCTGATGGCTGGACTACTGTCCCTGGGGCCCGTCCAAACGCGGGCGGAAACGCCGGTCGATTTGGAATTGATCCTGGCCGTTGACGTATCGCGCTCGATGACCAGCCGGGAATTGGAGATCCAACGCCGCGGCTATGCTGAAGCACTGGTCAGCGACGACGTGATCCAGGCCATCAGTCTCGGTCCGAATGGCCAAATCGCTCTGATGTATGTGGAATGGGCAGGGTCGATGTCCCAGCGCGAAATCGTGCCTTGGACGCTGATCCGCTCCCGGGCTGATGCCCAAGGCTTTGCGGACAAGCTGACGGCCGAGTTCAACACTGCATTGCGCCGAACCTCGATTTCCGGGGTCATCGACTATGCTGTGCCACTGTTCGATACCAACGGCTTCAACGGGTTCCGCCATGTTATCGACATCTCAGGCGACGGGCCCAACAATATGGGTCGGCCGGTCCTTTCAGCCCGCCATGGGGCGGAACTGCGCGGTATCACAATAAATGGCCTGCCGCTGATGACCCGCGAAGGGCTGGGCGCGCAATGGCATCTCGACGATCTGGATGTCTATTACCGGGAATGCGTTATCTCAGGCCCAACGGCCTTTGTGATCCCGGTCTTGAAATGGGAACATTTCCCGATGGCGGTCCGCCAGAAATTGGTATTGGAATTGGTGAACCGTCAGCCGGATGGACCGCCCGTGCGACGCGTTGAAGGATATGATTGCTTGATCGGCGAAAAGATCTGGGAAGAGATCATCGGGGATTGGAACTAAGGGAAGACGACAAGATGAAAAACCACGCTGAACGGGCTGAAGCCTTCCATACGCTGCATGTCAAAGGTGCGCCTCTGATCCTTTACAACATCTGGGATCCAGGCAGCGCAAAGGCTGTTGCCGCTGCCGGTGCGAAAGCCCTTGCCACCGGCAGCTTGCCTGTTGCCATGGCCCATGGGTCTGCAGATGGTGAAAAGATGCCCATGGACCTGGCGCTGGCAAACTTTGCCCGGATCGCACAGAGTGTTGACTTGCCTGTGACCTTGGATTTCGAGGGGGCCTATAGTACCGACCCTGACATAGGTGCCACAAACATTGTGAAGGCCATCGAAGCAGGCGCCGTCGGCGTCAATTTCGAGGACCAAATCATCGGCGGAACCGGGTTTCAAAGCATCGAAGATCAGTCCGCTCGTATTGCCGCCGCACGCGCGGCCATCGATGGCACTGGCATTCGGGGTTTCATCAACGCACGCACGGACTTGTTTTTGAAAGCGATGATGGCGAAAGAGCCGCACACATCCGATATGTTGGCCGAGGCCATCCAGCGCGCATCCGCCTATGCAGATGCCGGTGCCGACGGTTTCTTTGCACCCGGCCTGCAAGACATCGCGATGATCGAACAGCTTTGCGCCGAGGTTTCCTTGCCCGTGAACATCATTGCCTTACCGGGCACGCCCGCGAACGCCGATCTGGCGAAAGTCGGTGTTGCACGGATCAGCTATGGACCGGTCCCTTACCGGCAAATGACGGCTTGGCTGACCGAACAAGCAAAAGCGGTTTTCGATGGGATCGCTTAGGCGACCGCTAGTTTGAATGAGCGCGGGGCGCATTTTTTAGCCCTGCAAACTCCACCAAAGCGTCACGGCCTGGCCCAGCAATCGCCTTGCTAGGTGCCCACATCCTGGATGATGTAAGAACAAGGAGACCCCCATGCCCCGCATGTTTTGCGCCGCGATTTTATCGACCGTTTTGCTCAGCTCTGCTTGTGCGACGGTTTCGCCTGAGCCCGCATCGGTCATCGCAGTGCAATATGGTGAAGTCGTCGCCGCCGAGCAGGTGGCCAGTTCAAATACCCAAGGTGCGAACTCGGTTGTTAGGGTCGGGTCCGCTATTTTGGGCGTGCTGGTCCCCGGGCCTTGGGGCGGCGTCGCAGGCACAGCGGGCGGAGAAGCCGGACGCGCCGTGCTTCCGAGTACTGGTGGTCAGTGGCGGTATTTCGTTCGGTTGCCGGATGGTACAATCCGCACGATCGAGCAAGCGGACGGACCTGCCTTGAGAAAAGGCGCCAAGGTCGATGTAATCGAAATGTCTGATGGATCCGCCCGTGTCGTGGCATCGACGGTGCCAGGATCGGCTGCAACAGGCTAAATTACAAAATTCCCGGCAAATTCAACTGATAATCTCTTGCGCAGGCGATAGCGTCTTCATACCCCGCATCGGCATGGCGCATCACACCACTGGCCGGATCGTTCCATAGCACGCGTTCCAACCTACGGGTTGCGGCGTCCGAGCCGTCACAGCAGATCACCATACCCGCGTGCTGGGAAAATCCGATCCCAACCCCGCCGCCATGATGCAGCGAAACCCATGTCGCGCCAGAAGCAGTGTTCAGCAACGCGTTCAGCAGCGGCCAGTCGCTTACCGCATCCGAGCCGTCCTTCATCGCCTCGGTCTCGCGATTGGGGCTGGCCACCGATCCTGAGTCCAAGTGGTCCCGTCCGATGACGACCGGGGCGGACAACTCGCCATCTGCAACCATCTGATTGAAGGCCATCCCCAAGCGGTGCCGGTCGCCCAGGCCGACCCAGCATATCCGGGCGGGAAGTCCTTGGAAGGCGATCCTCTCCCGCGCCATGTCCAGCCAGTTATGCAGATGCGTATCCTCCGGCATCATCTCTTTGACCTTGGCATCGGTCTTGTAGATGTCCTCGGGGTCTCCGGACAGTGCTGCCCAACGGAACGGACCGACCCCGCGGCAGAACAATGGGCGGATATAGGCGGGGACAAAACCGGGGAAGGCGAAGGCGTTCTCCAACCCTTCCTCTTTGGCGACCTGGCGGATGTTGTTGCCATAATCCAGCGTTGGCACGCCTGCATTCCAGAAGTCGACCATGGCGGCGACATGGGTCTTCATCGACGCCCGTGCCGCAGCCTCGACCGCCTTTGGATTGCTTTCCCGTTTCGCAGCGGCTTCAGCCAGGGTCCAGCCCGCCGGTAGATATCCGTTCAGCGGATCATGGGCGCTGGTCTGATCGGTGACCATATCTGGGCGAGGCCCGCCGTTGTTCATCCGCTGCACCAACTCAGGGAAGACCTCGGCAGCATTGCCCAGCAATCCGACGGATTTGGCCACACCTGCCTTGGTCCAGCCGTCGATCATCGCCAAAGCGTCGTCCAGCGTGTCTGCCCGTTCGTCCAGGTATCTTGTCCGTAGCCGAAAATCGATTCGGTCCGGATCGCATTCCACGGCCAGACAACAGGCCCCGGCCATCACCGCAGCCAGGGGCTGTGCGCCGCCCATGCCGCCCAAGCCACCCGTTAAAATCCAGCGGCCTTTGAGGTCGCCACCATAGTGCTGCCGCCCGGCCTCGATAAAGGTCTCGTAAGTCCCCTGCACGATCCCTTGAGTGCCGATATAGATCCAAGATCCGGCGGTCATCTGGCCGTACATCATCAGGCCCAACCGATCGAGATGATGGAAATGGTCCCAATCTGCCCAATGGGGCACCAGGTTGGAATTGGCGATCAGCACGCGCGGAGCATCTTCGTGGGTGCGGAACACGCCGACCGGTTTACCGGACTGGACCAGCAAGGTCTCCTGGGGGGCAAGTTTCGTCAAAGCCCCAGCGATCTGGTCAAAGCTTTCCCAGTTCCGCGCCGCACGCCCAATGCCGCCATAGACCACGAGCTCGTTCGGATTCTCGGCAACCTCGCGGTCCAGATTGTTCATCATCATCCGATAGGGCGCCTCGATCTGCCAATTGGCGCAGGTCAATTCAGCCCCCCGGGGGGCGCACACATCGCGAGTGTTGTGGCGGGTGTTCATCAGATCTCTCCCAGTTCGGATCGTTCGACCATCCGGTCCATCCCATGATAGGCGATTGGAATTCGGTCGAATGCCATGGCTGCCAGGTTGTCGGGTTTGTGCGCCAGACCGGGCAACATCGCCCGGTCGGCTAGGCAACGCGCGTGAACCACACCGGCAGGATCATCCCACCCGTCCGGCAGAGGCCCATCGGCCGAGGCATGAAAGAACAGCTCGGCCTGATGGAAACCGGTGCCGGCGTTGTAAAATTCTCGCGCCCCAGCCAAGTCCCCGACGATGATTGAAAGCCCGGTCTCCTCATGCACCTCGCGGGCCAAGGTTTCGGGGATCGATTCACCAGCCTCGCAACCACCCCCGGGCGCGCACCACAGGTTCGACCCCGGCCCAGGATAGGCGTTCACCAACAAGAGCCGCTCGTCAATCAGGACCAACGCCCTAGCGGCAAGACGAACCGTAGTGGTCATAGCGAAGCCACGGCAAGTACCCCATCTTTGACCAATCCGGTGACCGCATCGATATCCGTCGCGACGAACCGGTCTGGGCCCAGGGCCGGGGAGACGTCGCGGATCTTAGCAATCATGTCTTGCAGCGCGGCCGAGGTTTTCAGAGGGCCGCGCAGTTCGATCCCCTGGGCCGCGACCAGCGCTTCGATGGCCAAGATGCGTTCCAGATTGGCCACCATCTCGGACAATCGGCGGGCTGCATGGCAGGCCATCGAGACATGGTCTTCCTGGTTAGCGCTAGTGGGGGTGGAATCTACGGACCTTGGATTGGCCAGGGCCTTGTTCTCGGACATCAGTGCCGCAGAGGTTACCTCGGCAATCATAAAACCGGAATTCAGCCCCGGCTCGGGGGTCAGGAAGGCAGGCAGACCGAAAGACAACGCCGGATCGACCAGCAATGCAATACGGCGTTGGGCGATCGACCCGATCTCGGCAATTGCGATAGCCATCTGGTCCGCCGCGATAGCCACAGGTTCGGCGTGGAAGTTGCCACCGGATAGGATATCTTCGCCCACCACCAGGGGATTGTCCGTGACGGCGTTGGCCTCGATGGTCAGAGTCGTGGCAGCCTGATCCAAGATGTCCAGGCACGCCCCCATCACCTGAGGCTGGCACCGGATGCAATAGGGGTCCTGTACACGGTCATCGCCGTCGCGATGACTTTCACGTATCTCTGATCCTGCCATTAGGGCGCGCAGGGTTTCCGCCGACTTGATCTGGCCGGGCAGACCGCGCAGCGCGTGAATTTCCGGCCGGAATGGCGCGGAGGACCCCATTGCGGCATCGGTGGACATAGCACCAGTTACAAGTGCGGTACGTGCCGCTTTTTCTGCTGCGAACAGCCCGACCAGTGCTAGCGCGGTTGAAACCTGCGTCCCGTTTATCATGGCCAGGCCCTCTTTTGGGCCAAGGGTAATTGGCTCCAAGGCAGCCGCCTGGAGGGCCTGCGCCGAAGGCATCCGCTCCCTCTGATAGAAGACTTCTCCTTCGCCGATCAAAGCCGCTGTCATATGCGCCAAGGGCGCTAGGTCGCCGGACGCACCGACCGATCCCTGGGCCGGAACTACCGGGCAAATTCCATGCTTCAGTAGGTCCTCCAGAAGACCGCACAGCGACCATCTGACGCCTGAGGCTCCGCGACCAAGAGAGATCAGTTTCAGCGCCATAGACAAACGTACGATGGGGATCGGAAGGGCGGGACCAACCCCAGCACAATGGGACAGAATCAGGTTCCGCTGCAGCATAGCAGTGTCTTCCGGCGGGATTCGGACGCTGGCCAACTTGCCGAAGCCGGTGTTGACGCCATAGATCGGCTGTTCACCGGCCGCCGCCCGGGCGACAACCTCTGCCGCAGCCTCCACATCCTTTTGACAGGCTGGGTTCAGGCCGGGGGTTGCACCCTGCCAGATGGCGATCAGTTCGGCGATCGTTACCTTTCCTGGGGTGACGATCATGTCCACGCTCCGTCAAAGATCCGACGATGCAAAGGATTGAACCCGATGCGGTAGGCAAGCTCCGCCGGATGTGCAACGTCCCAAATTGCGAGATCGGCGCGGGCGCCAGCGGCGATCACCCCACCGTTGATGCCCAGTGCTTTGGCGGCGACCCGTGTGGCCCCGGTAAGAACCTCCTCCGGTGTAAGGGAAAACAAGGTGCAGCCCATGTTCATAGCCAGCACCAGCGACGACATTGGTGATGAGCCGGGATTGCAATCGGTGGCAATCGCGATGGGCACGCCTGCGTCGCGCAGGGCCTGCACTGGGGGAAGTTGGGTTTCGTGGATGGTATAGAAGGCGCCGGGTAGCAGCACCGCGACCGAGCCCGATGCGGCCATGGCATCCACCCCTGCTTGGTCCAGATACTCGAGGTGATCGCACGACAGCGCACTATGCCCTGCCGCCAAAACCGCGCCACCCAGATTTGACAGTTGCTCGGCGTGGATCTTCAATGGCAGGCCCAACGCCTGGGCCCGGGTGAAAACCCGGTCTACCTGCGCAGCGTTGAACGCAATACCTTCGCAAAAGGCGTCGGCATGATCGGCCAGCCCTTCAGCCGTTGCTGCCTCTAAGGCCGGAATGCAAACCTTGTCGATGTAGTTGTCGGCCTCCATCTCCGGCGGGACCGCGTGGGCGCCCAGAAACGTGGTGATCACCTTGATCGGGCGCATGGCCTCTAGCCGCCGAGCTGCACGCAGCATCTTCAGTTCATCGTCTATGGTCAGGCCGTAGCCGGACTTGATCTCAATCGTCGTCACACCCTCGGCGATCGCAGCATCCAGGCGCGGTAGGGCCTGAGCGATCAGATCGTCCTCGGATGCCGTGCGGGTCGCCTCCACCGTCGAAATTATGCCGCCGCCCGCCCGGGCGAGTTCTTCATAGGAGGCGCCTTTCAGACGCATCTCGAACTCGCGGGCCCGATTCCCGCCGAAGACGATATGGGTGTGGCAATCCACCAGCCCTGGCGTAATCAAGCGGCCACCCATGTCTTCACCCTTGGTCACTTCAGGGCCGGACTCGACGACTTTTCCGTCGCGGATGACTAATCCGCCCTCGACAAGACCATAGGGTTCCCGGCCAGGAACCATGGTCGCGATGCAGGCATTGACCAGCCGGATTTCGGTCATCGCATGCTCCAAATTAACCTTGTGTTTTTGAGTAATATGTCTAGACATATTGAGCAAGAGGAAAGTTGACGATGGCCGAAGCATCAGTGCAAGCGCCGACCACATGGCAGACCGTTCACGCGGCAGCGCTGGATAGGATCCGGTCGGGCGCGTGGCCGCCGGGGGAATTAATCCCAACCGAAGTTGACCTGGCGCAGGAGTTTTCCTGCGCGCGTATGACTGTCAGCCGGGCTTTGCGCCAATTGGCAGATGATGGCATGCTGGATCGCCGCCGCAAGGCCGGAACCCGGGTCGCGACCACTCCGGTGCGCAGGGCAATGCTGACAATCCCGGTGATCCGGCAAGAGGTTGAAACCAAAGGCGCCAGCTACCGCCATAGTCTGATCACACAAGAACATCGCATACCGCCGAACGCCTTGGCCGCTCGCATGGGATTGGCCCCGGGCGACCGATTGATCTATCTGGAAACGCTGCACCTCGCGGATGGGCGCCCCCACGCGGCAGAAACCCGCTGGATCAACACGCAGGCTGTTCCCGGAATTCTGAAAGCCCCGCTGGATCAGATCTCTGCGAACGAGTGGCTGGTGCAGAACGTGTTTTATACCCGGGGTGATCTGGCGCTTTTAGCGGAACCAGCCACCAAGACAGATGCCGCCCATCTTGATGTCAGGGAAGGCTCCGCGCTTTTCATTGTCGACAGGCTCACCTGGATCGGGGATCAACCTATCACGGCGGTGCGCCTGGCCTATCCGCCAGGGCATCGGATGACGACGACATTGTAAGAGCAAGACTGAGGCTGAGATGACTGCGCTCTTTGCCAAAACCGCTTTGTTGCCCGCCGGGTGGGCGCAGGATGTGCGTGTGATCCTGGCAAATGGACGGATCACCGGCGTGTCAAAGGGCGTCAGGCCAGAGCAAGAAGATCAGAACGTCGACGTACTTCTACCCGCGCCTGCAAACCTGCATTCCCACACCTTTCAGCGTGCGATGGCCGGAATGGCCGAGCACCGCACGGCCGGGCAGGATAGTTTTTGGACCTGGCGCGATCTGATGTATCGGTTTCTTGATCGGCTGACGCCAGAGCAGATCCAGGCAATCGCCGCCCAGGCCTTCATTGAAACGCTTGAAGCGGGGTTCGCCAGCATTGGTGAATTCCACTACTTGCACCATGCCCCGGGCGGTATGCCCTATGATGTTCCGGCGGAACTGTCGGTTAGGATCGCAGCCGCGGCGGCAGATACCGGGATCGGACTGACGCATCTACCGGTGCTCTATATGCAGGGCGGATCAGATGGCCGGGACCTTATTGGCGGGCAACTGCGGTTTGGTAACACATTGGACGGATTCGCCGATCTGCTGGATCGGACCCAAAGGGCCGTGGCCACTGTGGCACCAGATGCCGCCACCGGCGTGGCGCCCCATTCGCTGCGCGCCGTACCTGTTGAAGCACTGACCCATGCAACTACCCTAAGGCCCGATGCGCCCTTTCACATCCACATTGCTGAACAGCGCGCCGAAGTGGTCGAGATTCTGGCCACCCATGGTGCAACGCCGGTGAAGTGGTTGCTAGAGATCCTGGAGGTCGACGCCCGTTGGTGCCTGATCCACGCGACCCACATGACCCCGGCAGAGACCGAGGGGCTGGCTCGCTCTGGCGCGGTGACCGGGCTCTGCCCGATCACAGAGTCGAATTTGGGCGACGGTATCTTCGACGGGGCCCGATTTGCCGGTGCTGGTGGGCGTTTTGGCGTCGGCTCTGATTCAAATGTGCGGATTTCTCTGACTGAAGAGCTCCGTACGCTGGAATACTCGCAACGGCTACAGGGAAAGGCCAGGGCGGTTTTGGCAGAAGAGGATATCTCGACCGGCCGGTTCCTGTTCGACCAAGCCTGTCGGTCTGGCGCGCAGGCCTTGGGGCGCAAGGCCGGGCAGATCACCGAAGGGTATTGGGCGGATCTGTTGGCCCTGGACACAGATCACTTAGCGCTGGCGGGGTTGGTAGAAGATCAGCTTTTGGACGGCTGGATTTTCGCGGGCGATGACAGGGCAGTGACCGATGTCTGGTCAGCCGGTCGCCATGTGGTGCGAGGTGGACGCCACAAAGATCGCGACAGTGTTGAAGCCGCCTATCGTCATGCCATCGCAGATTTGCGCGCCGCTCTCTAAGACAGCACCCAATCCGCCGGCCTCATCTTTCAAAAAAGAGCATGGCTGATGTGACTTAAACGATGAAAGTCAACGCGGTGGGCTGCGTACCACATAGCTTGGGTAAAGCTTCCACCCGTCCGCCCCGCATCAAGCCAGGAAAAACCATCAGACCTGGCCACTCTGCACGACCTCTACGCCGTGTTCCGCCATTTCCGCCATCGCCGAGGCCAAAGATCCGTCCAGATCAATGGCCCGGCAGGCGTCCTCGACCACCTGCACAGAGAGGCCCAGCTTCGCCGCGTCCACTGCCGAGAACCGCACACAGAAATCCGTCGCCAGACCAGCCATGGTCAGCCTGCCTATCCCGCGTTCGCGCAGATACCCGGCCAGCCCGGTCACGGTCGCATGATCATTCTCGAAAAATGCGGAGTAGCTGTCGATTGCTGCCCGAAACCCTTTGCGGATCAGCAGATCCATCCGATCAGTCTTCAGATCCGACCGCAAGGCCGCGCCCTCGGTTCCCTGCACACAATGGACAGGCCAAAGGACCTGCGGGCCATAGGGCATCTCGGTCATTGAAAACGGCTCGGCGCCTGGGTGATTGGCGGCGAAGGATTGATGATCAGCAGGGTGCCAGTCCTGGGTCAGGATGACTGTATCGAACCGATTCTGCAGATCGTTGATCACAGGCACCACCGCGTCGCCATCGTCGACCGCAAGCAACCCGCCCGGACAAAAGTCGTTCTGCAAATCGATGATCAGCAACGCATCAGTCATCCGGCCGCTTCCCCTTTTTTCCTTACGACGCCGGGCACAACCCGATCGCGTTTACAGGCTCAGACCGCCCTCTAAACTGCTTCAGAGCAATTTCCGTCGTCGTGGTCAACTTTAGCGTCGAGATCTGCACTACTCTGGTCCCGTTAGGGGCCTGAAAGTTGTCGAAGCGGCGCGGTGTGTTCTTCAGTGGTTTTGTCACGAATCTGCGGGAATGCAGCATCATCCTGATTGCAGCCTGGCGCGATCGTGCACCCAATCACTATCAACGCCAGCAGGCCCCTGATGCTCTGGAGAACTCCGCGATCTTCTCTGACCTGTCGACGCTTTGGCAGACACCGTTGGATCGCCCGTAGCCGCGGTGCAGATACCGCCCGACCTGGTGCCTGTCCTCGTCCAATGAATTCAAGGTGTGATCGGCTGATATTTCAACCTTTCAGTCACTCTGTAACAATTGAAACTGGGTCACGGATGGCTTGAAACCCGGGCGAAACAGTCAACGCCCACAATGTCTCTCAGATCAAACGGCATACTAGGAGATTTGAGATGACCAGTTTTTCGAAACCCGCAAGCCGCGTTTTTGCAGCCTTCAGCGGAATAGCAGGCCGGATTCGCGAAAATGCTGCACGTGCCAGAACCCGTAGAGCGATCGCGGATCTGGATGACGCGACACTTCGCGATATCGGGATCAGCCGGTCCGAGGCCGTCTCCATCGCGTTTGGTGGCAATATCGACCGGAAACGGTCCCATGGGTGACGGCTTTCCTTTTGCAGAAGCAACGCCGATTGTCGTCGCCTTGCATGGATCTGCCTCGCACCCGGCCCAATGGTCGACGCTGGCGCGGCTTGCTGGCGACCGGTTTCGGGTGTTGCCCGAGGTCTTGCCCGGATACCACGGCCGCCGCCCCGCGATGTCCGGTGCGCGGGGTCTGGGTTGCCGCGCCCTACCGTTGATTGCCGGGATCGAGGAACATGGTGCACCGGTTCATCTGGTCGGGCACTCCTTCGGGGGCTCCGTCGCACTGAAAATCGCAACTATGCGCCCGGATCTTGTCGCCAGCCTTACCATCTACGAACCGGTTCTGCCGCAGATCTTTCGGGAGGGTCGAACTCCGGACGAACGTCGTGCAGTGGGGAAACTGATGAGCGTCAGCACACGCCTTGCGGCTGCGGTTGCCACGGGACATGCGGATGAAGGTGTAGCAGGCTTCATTGACCTTTGGAACGGTTTCGCGGCCTGGCGTACCCTTTCTCTAGCCCGCCGCTAGGCATTGACCGCCCAGGCGACCAGCATCATCTCGGATTTCGAGGATATCTTGGCCGATGATCTAGACCCACAAGATCTTACGCGGACAAGAATCCCGCTCATGATCCTCAGCGGTGCAGGCTCGCCCGAGGTGTCTTTGGCAATCGCAAACCGCTTACGGAGATGTTTGCCAGCGGCCACGCATCTCTCCCTGGCCGGACTGGGCCATATGGCCCCGGTGATCCAACCTGATTTGGTCGCACCGCCGATTCTGGCTCATGTGGCTGGATGCCAGGCCGCTTTAGCCGCGAATCTGGGTCTGGACCGGCAAGCGGCGTAGCCGACGGATTGCTCCGACAGATCAAACGGATCGCCGAAAGTCGCGCTTTGGGTTCCTCTGCGTCATAACCAATTCTGGCTGTCGGCGGGGCTAACTTAAGGCGCGGCTTTCGGTCGATCTCCGCGCACTCTCCCGCTGATTTTTATAGCCTCTACGGCAGAATCAGACCCGCAACTTGGCTGGAAAGTGTGTTGCCTTGGCTGTCGCCTCCCTCGGCTTTCACCACCCATCCCGGGCCTGGGGCCCACCAGGCCCGCACCTGGGCGGAATACCGAGGCCCGGTGATGTTCTCGATCCGGCCATCCAGCAGATAAGCCTGATAGGTGCCGCTGGCCGTTTCGACCGTTTCCGTACCGGCGACGCGGATCACCATCCGCGCCTTTTGCCCATCGGCAGCAGTGCGCAGAAATACGACCTGTTTTCCGATCTCCAGCGGCCACAGCCGCGCGTATTTCTCTTCTTCAATGGTCATGCCATCGCCGCACCCCCAGCATCCGGGATAGAAGCTGCCAAACCGGCCATCGTCAGTCGTATATGCGCCGCGCAACCCAGTGGGTGCGCCCGCTGTGATGCGCGTTTCGGTCGTCTTTCCATTGGCGGAGTTCAGCAGGCGGATCTGCGTGCCGGGTGCAGCATAGGTCAACTGCGCTGCTGTCCCGCGGACCTGATCATTGTCACCGATCAGTGGGTTCTCGCAAGCCGATAAGGTCAACGCGGCGACAACCGGAAGCACAAAGGTCACTCGCATGGATCGGTCTCTTTCGATTGGGCGGCGGCGCCGCGGCATAGGGAAATTGATTGCAACACCTCGCCGATACTTTGCATCAGGTTCAGCGGCCTTTCCAGACGGGGTCGCGCTTTTCCGCAAAAGCGCGGGCACCCTCTAGCTGATCCTCCGACGAATAGAGCGTATCCACCGTTCGTAGCTGACGCTTTGTAATGCGGCTGAGCATATCCTGGAAGCGCATGTCTTCGGCCTCGCGCACGACTTCTTTGATTGCGGCCATAACCAGGGGTGGGCCTGACTCCAAATGCCGGGCCAACTCCCATGCCTTGGCCATCAATTGGTCAGCCGGAACAGTTTCTTTTACCAAGCCCCATCGCACGGCCTCTTCTGCGTCGAACCAGCGCCCGGTCAGCAACAGGTCCATGGCGACGTGATAGGGGATGCGTTTCGGCAATTTGATCGATGCCGCGTCTGCAACCGTGCCGGACCGGATTTCCGGCAGCGCAAATGTTGCATGCTCCGCGGCCAGAATGATGTCGCAGGAAATTGCGACCTCTAGACCTCCGCCACAGCAGATCCCGTTGATCGCTGCGATGATCGGTTTATTCAAATTGCCCAGCTCCTGCAATCCACCGAAGCCGCCGACACCATAATCGCCGTCTACGGCGTCACCATCTGCAGCCGCCTTCAGATCCCAGCCAGGGCAGAAGAACTTTTCGCCGGCTCCGGTCAGGATTGCGACGCGAAGCTCAGGGTCGTCCCTGAAAGTCTGGAAGACATCTCCCATGATGCGACTGGTCGACAGGTCGATAGCGTTGGCTTTGGGACGGTCAAGAGTGACTTCCAAAATGTGCCCTTCGCGGCGGGTCTTGATTGGCGTGTCGGTCATGCCTCGGCTCCTGCTGGTTCCTCTTCGACCTGGCGGTCTGAACTTTCCGGATCAAGGCTTCTAAGCCAAGCCTCTTTAGTTTTCATGATGTTTTTACCGGCCGGGGATATGAGCGGCTGGTTCGGAAACGACGTAAATAGACCATGCGCCCCTGGATCCCATTTCTGCTTGATGCGCCGGCCGCCATAGCCGAAGCGTCCACGGCCCCGGCTCGACCCATGATAGATTACCTTTGGGTTGTCTGTGCCATCGCCTTGGTGATGCTGATGCAGATCGGTTTTCTGTTGCTGGAATGCGGTCAGGTCAGATCGAAAAGCTCGATCAACGTTGCTCAAAAGAACCTTGCGGATTTCACCGTATCGATCGGGTTGTTCTGGCTGGTTGGATTTTCACTAATGTTCGGCCCCAGTTTTGTGGGCTGGGTCGGTTTTGGTCTTGATGAATTCATCATCAACAGGCCCGACGCCTGGACACTGATTTTCTTTGTATTCCAGGCGGTTTTCTGTGGGACTGCTGCAACCATTGTGGCGGGGGCGCTGGCGGAACGGTGCACGTTCTGGGGATACGTGATGATCGCGGGCTTGATCGGTTTGCTGATCTACCCGGTTGCTGGACATTGGGCTTGGGGCAACCTGCTGCACAGCGACAATGAAACGTTCCTGACGTCCCTCGGCTTTATGGACTTCGCCGGATCAACGGTGGTCCATGGAACCGGCGCCTGGGTCGCATTGGCGGCTGTTATGGTGATCGGGGCGCGCCGCGGCAGGTTTGATCCCGACGGCACGGTGAACCCGGTGACCGGTCACAACCCGGTCCTGTCCGGCGCCGGTGCAATCCTGATTGCGGTCGGTTGGATTGGGTTCAATGGGGGTTCGCTGCTTGCCGTTGATGAAGGCCTGCTCCAGATCGTTGCCAATACGGTCATGGCAACGGTTGCTGGCGCATTCGCAGGGATTGTCTACACCCTGTTCGACAATGGACCTCACATTCGGATTGACCGCACCGTCAACGGGCTGTTGGGCGGCCTGGTTGGCGTGACGGCCGGGTGCAATGTCTTCGGTCTTGCTGATGCTGTCTTCGTCGGGATCATTGGTTCAACGGTCGCGCAGGTCGGCAATGACTGGCTGCTCCGCCGCGGCGTCGATGATGTGGTTGGGGCCATTGGTGTGCATGGCTTTGCCGGTGTTATCGGCACGTTTCTTGTTGCCGTACTCGCGCCCAGCGACCAATTGGTTGCCGGGACCCGATTGGATCAAGTCTTTGCTCAAGTCGTGGGCATTGCGCTTTTCTTCGTCTGGAGCTTCGGCGTCGGTTATCTACTGATCACCCTGCTGAACCGCTGGATGCCGCTGCGTGTCTCGGCCGAGGATGAATACATCGGGCTGAACACCGCCGAACATGGCGTCACATTGGGGTCGGGCTATCTGCAATCGGCCATGATGGACATGCTGTTGGCGGATGACCTGGACGCTGAACTGATAAAGGTCGATCCCGGTGACGAAAATGCCGAGCTTAGCGAGCTTTTCAACCTGTTGCTGCTGCGGTTGAAGGGCGAAGGCATTATAAGCGACTCGATTGCCCGTGAACGGCTTCAGGAACTGCAACGAAAGCGCGAACTGGAATTCAGCCTGATCAGCGATATTGAAACCATGATCGATCAGGCAGTCGACGGCAATCTGACCGGACGTCTACCGGTTTCCAAGACAACTGGCATTATCCGATCGGTGTGCGTTGGTATGAATCGGCTGTTCGACGTGGTCGGCGAAGTGACTGATGAGATGAAAACCGCGCTGGGGTTCCTCGCAGCCGGTGATTTATCGTTCGAACTGAATTCCAGGGCTGATGGAGAGTTCGCCGAGCTTGCGTCGCGCTATAATCAAAGCATCCAGCGGCTCCGAGAAAACCGGGACAACTCCGCCGCAGCGATGAGCACGTTGACCGACGAAACCCGGATCACCGCCGATCGCGCAGCGGAAATTCTGAACGACATTGAAAGGGCGTCAGATCAGGCGCGTCGGATTGTGAACGTGATTGACGAAATTGCCGGGAAGACCAATCTGCTGGCTTTGAATGCGTCCATTGAGGCATCGCGCAGCGGGACGGCCGGGAAGGCTTTCGCGGTGGTTGCCGATCAGGTTCGAACCTTGTCTGGCCGCGTCGCCGATGCGTCGGCTGACATCGATCGGGTGATGAGCTCGAACAACGCGTTGGTGTTGGACGGCAGCCAAGCCATCGAAAACGTGCGTGAAGCGCTTGATCGGATCGACGCGCGGATTAAAGACCTGATGAGTTCACTGGATCAGGCCGCATAACTGTCTCAATTGGTGGTACTCGGTCGCCGCTAACCCCGTTGCCGCGGGTCCAGGGCATCGCGCAGGCCATCGCCCATATAGTTGACACTCAACACCGTCAGGGAAATTGCCAGCCCCGGCCAGATCACCCTGCTGGGCGTGATCTCCATGAAATCGCGTCCATCAATCAGCAGTCGTCCCCAGGTTGGGAAGTCGGACGGGAAACCCAGACCAAGGAATGACAACGCGGATTCCGTGATGATTGCACTGGCCAGGCCCAGCGTGGCGGATACCAGGATCGGACTGAACACATTGGGCAAAAGATGCCGCGAAAGGATCTTGCCTTCCGGCAAAGCATAGGCCTGCGCGGCCTGAATAAACTCGCGCTTCTTGATGGCCAGCACATCAGCGCGGACGATCCGTGCCGTTTGCATCCAAGAGGTGATGCCAATGGCAATCACAACCAAAATGAAAATCCCGGCTTCCGGCCCGAAGTTGTTCCGAAGTGTTTCCCGGAACAGCATGATCATCACAAGCAATAGTGGAAGGATCGGCAGCGCCAGGAACAGGTCCGTCAGACGCATCAGCGGCCCATCCAAAAGCCGGAAGTAACCCGCCAAAAGGCCGATCAACGCGCCCAATACGATGGAAAGCGCCATGGCTGTGATGCCCACAGCCAGGCTGACCCGGCCCCCTGCCAGGACCTGTGCCAGCATATCCCGGCCCAGATTGTCCGTGCCCAGTGGGTGTTCCCAGCTAACTTTGATCAGGCGCGTGTTCGCCTCGGTAAATGCAGCCGGATCCGAAAGACAGTTCCAGGTGGAAATCCCTGGCTGGGCCGCAACATCCGGCGGCAGGCTGTAGAAAAAGCACGTGAAGATGTGCTGGATGTTCTTTGCCCGGTAATCCAGGAAGGTCGGATCGGTCGTGTAGACGAACGGTCCGAACATCACCGCGAACAGGATCGTGAAGAACACAATCGCCCCGACAACCGCGCCCTTGTGCGTGCGGAATCGGCGCCAGACATCCCACCAAAGTGCCTGCCGTCCAGGTGCGATGTCGTCTTGAACGGGATCGTTTTGGACCGTTGCCTCAGTCATAGCGGATCCTCGGATCAAGGATGCCGTAAAGAATGTCAGCCAGCAGGTTGCTCAATACGATCAACACGGCGAAGACGAAAGTCAGCGTCTGCACCAGCGGCAGGTCACCGGCCTGGATGCCGCCGATCAGCAGATCGCCCAACCCATTCACCCGGAAGATGACCTCGGTGATGATGGCGCCGCCGAAGATATTTGGAACTGCAAGGGCGATCAGCGTCACAATCGGGATCAGCGAATTGCGCAGCACGTGCAGCATCAGCACCGTCTTTTCTGCCAGACCCTTGGCCCGCGCTGTCCGCACATAGTCCTGGTTCAGATTATCCAGGACCGACGATCGCATATACCGTGTGAACTGAGCTGTGATCTGCAGCGCCAGCACCATGACCGGCAGAAACATCTGGTTGATCTGACGCTTGAAACTGTCCCAATCGTCGATGACATGCGTTGTATCGTACGAGGTCGGGAACCATCCCAATTGCGCCGCGAAGATCACAATCACCAATACGCCAGAGAAGAACGGCGGGATCGAAAAGCCGATCATCGTGACGAACGTGCCGGCCTGGTCGAAGATCGAATACTGCTTATAGGCCGACGCGATGCCAATCGGCAGAGCGATCAGGATACCAACTACATAGGCCATGCCGACAACCCAAAGGGTTTGCGGCATCCGCTCGATGATCAGGTCGACCACCGGG
Organism: Pseudomonadota bacterium; assembly: GCA_039028795.1. Taxonomy (GTDB): domain Bacteria; phylum Pseudomonadota; class Alphaproteobacteria; order Rhodobacterales; family Rhodobacteraceae; genus Thermohalobaculum. Next base: position 6,443 of record JBCCHJ010000053.1, on the reverse strand, counting down.
GACCTGGTCGACCAGGATGTGACGCGAAGGCGCTCGCCATCGCCGATGGTCCAACCAGTCCAGCCTTCGATCATATTCAAAGGCTCGTTGACAAAAAACTGCACCAGCCAAGCGAAATAACGTTCGTGCAATGGACAATCAGCGCACAAGGCTTCGCGAATTTTTGCGCGGACTTCGGCCGGGATCGACAACGGTAATTGCGAGGTTGGATCACCCGGCGCAAAGTCCAAAAGAGCGAAAATCAAAAAGGAAATCACAATCAGCGTAGGGACCGCAAAGGTCAGCCGTTTGATAGTGTATCGAAACATTATTGGGCTTCCCTCGCGCGCCCTGGCCTGTTTAGGCAGACGGCGGCCCGTAGGCCGCCGCCATGTTCAGTGTACCGATTACTCGGCGCGAACCCAGTCTTCGATGTTGTAAAGCTCGCTATCCCAAGCGGTCATATTGACACCGCCCAGCTTCAACGAATGCGCAGCAACGCGGCCCCGGTGGATCAGCGGGATCATCGCGCCGCCTTCCATCAGCATGTCATTCAGCTGTTTGGCAATCTTCTGACGCTCGGCCGGTTCGGCGGTGACAGCGTATTTCTTGACCAGTTCATCATAGGCAGGGTCACAGAAGCGTGGCACATTGTTGGCCACCCACTGGTTTTCCGGAGCCGGGATCTGATCGCAGATCCATCCGCCCATGTACGCTTCCGGATCAGTACCTGGGAAGTTGTTGGTGTACATCTCGATGTCCGAATAGAACCGCTGGAACGTGTCCGGGCTGGACGGATCACCGCCGAAGAAGACCGATGCTGAGATGTTCTTCAGCTCTGTCTCGACACCGATTTCACCCCACATCTGCTTGATCAGAGCTTGGGTGCCCTGCCGAACGCCGTTTGTGGACGTCTGGTACAGGATCGAAAGTTTCACGCCATCCTTGTCGCGGACACCGTCACCGTCAGAGTCAACCCATCCGGCATCGTCGAGCAGCTTGTTGGCCGCAGCGACGTCTTGGGTCTTGCACCAGTCATTGTTGGTCGAGGCATAAGCCGCAGGGGCCGGCAAGACGTTGCAGGTGACTTTGCCCGCGGCGCCATAGCCCGCATCCACTAGGATCTGCCGGTCGATGGCCAGGGACAGTGCCTTCGTCACCGCCGTATCCGTCAGGAACGGGTGGGCATGTGCAACGGTTGAACGTTCGTCGCCCAGCGCCGGATCAGGATTGGTCTTATTGACCATCAGGCGCTCCACGGACGGGCCGAAGGCAGCGTTCACTTTGCCGACACCTTTGGCTTCCATGCGGCTCAGGATCTCCGGTTCAACTTGCAGGTTCCAGGCATAGTCGAACTCGCCGGTTTCCAGAACGGACCGTGCCGCCGCCGCTGCATCACCGCCGCCTTTGAAGTAGACGTTCTTGAAGGCAGGCTTGCCGTTTGGCACGTCGCGGTATTTCGGGTTCATGTCATAGAGAACAACGTCGTTAGCTTTGAACTCGGTGACCATGTATGGGCCGGTGCCAATCGGGCCAAAGTTCGCGTCGGTGCAAGTCGGGGCTTTGGCACCCATGCAATCCTTGAACTGTTCCTGCTGGATCACCGGGCTGTCGGCGCCAACGAATGGCCCGTACGGAAACGGCTTCGCGATAGAAAAAGTGATCTTGACCGTCAGGTCATCCACTGCCTCGACCGATGCGACATCGGCAAATTTGTTCGATGCGTTGCAGCCGCCATCCGGATCCATGCAGTAATTGGCTGAAAACACCACGTCAGCCGAAGTGAACGGCGAACCGTCGGACCAGACGATGCCATCCTTCAGTTTCCAGGTGATTGTCTTCAGATCTTCAGAAACACCGCCATTGTCCAGTGTCGGGATTTCGGCGGCCAAGGTTGGCAGCATTTCGCCCTTTTCATTGTAATTGGCCAGCGGTTCCAAAACCAGCGAGGACGATTCGATGTCCTTGGTTCCGCCCGACAAATAGGGGTTCTGCGTAGATGGCGCCTGCCAATAAAGAATGTTGACCTGGCCGTCACGGCCAGCTTCGGCCGCCATGGCCGTAGTCGACAACAAGGCCGCTGCAGCGGTTATTGCTGTCATTTTGAACAGTTTCATTGTGCTCTCCCTGCGTAAGTGTTGCACTTTCTTCACGTTCTGGCTTCGCATAGCAGCCGTCAAGCCCGATATTCGGTTTGTGGCACGGTTGATGCGGCCCCCGCCCGTATTTCGCACCTGCAGCGAAAATCGTTAACCGGGCTGGATGAAAGATCAATAGATTCCTTCTGGACTTGACGCGGGCTTGAAGCTGATCTTCCTTACGGCGCGACCCATTCTAAACGGAGCCTGCCCTTATGGCCGACATCTATACCCCGCGGGATATGCTGGCAAAGCTGGTGGCGTTCCCAACTGTGTCCCGCGACAGCAACCTGCCACTGATGGACTTCGTCGAGGACTATTTGCAGGGCCATGGTGTCGAGGCCAAGCGGGTCTATTCAGCCGATGGGAACAAGTGCAATATTTACGCATTGGTGGGGCCGGACGCGCCCGGCGGGGTTATCCTTTCCGGGCACACGGACGTGGTCCCAGTGGATGGCCAGGACTGGGATACAGATCCGTTCGAACTGGTGGAAAAAGACGGTAAGCTATACGGGCGCGGGTCCTGCGACATGAAAGGCTTTGATGCACTTGCGCTCTGCGCTGTGCCAAAGGCGTTGCAGGCGGGTCTGAAGCGGCCCATTCAACTGGCGCTGTCCTATGACGAAGAAACCGGGATGGATGGCGCCTATCGCCTTGTGCCGGAAATGGCAAAACATATGCCGCCCGCCAGCGCTGTGGTGGTGGGTGAGCCCAGCGAGATGCAGGTGGTCAACGGCCACAAAGGCGGGCTGATGCTGCACACGCATGTGCATGGGTACGAGGTACATTCCTCACTGGTCCATACCGGAGTTTCCGCCACGATGATTGCCGCACGGCTGGTGACATGGTTGGAAGACATCATGTTGGAAAATAAGGCGAAAGCCGATCCGAACAGCCCGTTCGTGCCGCCTTACACCTCGCTGCATGTCGGCATGATCAAGGGCGGCACCGCACGCAATATCGTCGCGAAGGACTGCAGTTTTTCGACCGATATCCGGTGCGTCCCGGGCGATTTATCCTCGGACTACATCGCGCGCTACAAAGCGAAGTTGGCAGAAGTTGAAGCTCAGATGCAGAAAGTCCACCCGGGAACGCGGATCGATGTGGAAGTACGCGGCGATATTCCTGGGTGCAGACCTGAAATGGCGACCGAGGCCGAGGCGCTCTGCCGCGCCTTGACCGGGGACAACGGCGAGCATGTCGTTTCCTATGGAACGGAAGCCGGACTGTTTCAGGATGGCGGGTATTCCGCCTGCATCTGCGGGCCTGGCAGTATTGAACAGGCCCATCAGCCGAATGAGTTTATCGAGATTTCTCAGCTTAACGCAGGCGAGGCATTCATGGACCGGTTGATCGAACGCCTCGCCACGTAAGGCTTTTTATGCTGCGTCGGCGATCTTGAACTGAGATTCGGCGTATTTTGCCAGCAGTGGCCACTTCTTGAAACCGGCCATATGGGTCGTCATCTGGCCGGCCATGGTGGTTTCAAGAACCTGAATGGCGCGGTCAATCCGTTTCTTTTCTTCGTAGACGTGGTCCACGAAAGTGTTCCACAGAATTTTGTTGTGCGATGGGCGGATGTTGTAGTCGCCTTCCTTCTGACCGCCATCGCCATACTTCTTGACGGCTTCGGCATACTTTTTCTTTTTGCACAGCAGGTACGTGAAATAGTGCGCCTCGGACCGCATGTGGTCCTTCCAATACTTGCCATACAGCTTCATCAGAGCCGCGTCCTTTTCGACCTTGTCGAATTTCAGGTCCGCGACGAAGCTTTCACGCTGGCCATGCGCGTGGATCGCTTTCAGCAGGGCCGCTTTATAGCTGTTGACAACCTTTCGATATTCGCCAATGCCGGAAATCGTGTCCTTCTGCTTTTTCCTGTCGCACTTCTTTTCGGCGACACCCAACGCATCGTCTAGGCCTTTGGCCGCCTTTGCAGCTTCATTCAGCTCTTTAAGCGTCATCAGCGATAGTTTGGGCTTGCAGACCTTGTTCCATTGGTCCAGCGCTTTGCCGACGCCGCTGCCTGACGCAGCGCGCGAGCGGTTGTCCTGCCATTCTTTCTTGGTGAATTGTTTGGGCTTAAATCCGGCTTTCATGGGTCTCTCCTATTAGGATCTGTCGATTCTGATCTGCGGTGTTCACTTGATGCGCAGATAAATATTCAAAATGATATTTAATGTAACGGACGTCACTTTTCTGAAAAAAGTTTTGAGGCCTGAGGACAGAGGCCGCCGCCTTGCGCTAAGGTCCAAAGGAACAGCCTGGGTCCTTCGCAAGGCGTGGCCGGATGAGGAGAGTGATATGAGCATGGTGCGCTTACTGCTTGCAGCAGCGCTTGCATGTTGGGTTGGTTCGGATCGTGCCGCGGCCGAGGCCGCGAAATTCCTGTTCGCCGCCAAAAAGAACCCGGCGCTGCTGGAACCCGCCGCCCACGGGTCTTACGCAAAAGGATGTCTTGCCGGAGGCGCCGAACTGCCAGAAACCGGGCCGGGATGGCAGGCCATGCGGCTGAGCCGCAATCGCAATTGGGGCCATCCCCGCACCATCGATTTCATCAAGCGCCTTTCTACGAAAGCCCAGTCTATCGGCTGGCCGCGACTTTACATTGGCGATATCAGCCAGCCCCGCGGCGGCCCCATGCGGTCAGGGCACCGGTCGCACCAGATCGGCCTGGATGTCGACATCTGGTTGCGGCGTCCGTCGGATAAGCTGCTCAGCCGTTCGCAACGCGAAAAGATCTCCAGCCATATCGTCGTTGCCAATAACGGACTGGATGTGAACGGCTTCTGGACAGATGATCACCGCAAGGTGGTCAAGGCCGCAGCCAGCGACCCGGACGTCGCCAGGATTTTTGTGCACGCCGCAATCAAGCAAGAGCTTTGCTGGGCCGAACCAAAGGGAAGTGACCGCGCTTGGTTGCGTAAGATACGCCCGTGGTTCGGTCACAATGCGCATTTCCACGTTCGGCTTAACTGTCCGCTTGGCTCGCCCGGCTGTGTCGAACAGGCGCCGATCCCGCCAGGCGACGGGTGCGATAACACGCTGGCTTGGTGGTTTTCCGACGAAGCGCGCAATCCCAAACCGAAGCCGGGGGTCAAACCGAAGCCACGACGCGAATTGACGATGAATGACCTGCCCTTGGCCTGCGAAAGCGTGCTTACGCAGTGAGGGGATTTTGCATCTTATTGGCGGCCTGTCTCTGCGGGTGTGACCCCCCTGCGTCATCAAGCGAAACGGGCTCCGGCCTGAACATCAGCCAGTCTGCAATCCCGCTTGAGGCCACCGAACTGAACGGTCTGACGGTTTTGTCCGCCTACGAGTTGAATGCAGATCCGGCGGCGTTCGGCGGATTTTCCGGGCTGTCGATCGACGGCGGTTCGCTGGTCGCAGTATCCGACCGCGGCTGGTGGTTGGATGCAACGGTTGCGTCCACGCCATCAGAGCTGACGCTGACGGATGTCAAGATGGTCCAAATGGAAGAGGCAGGGCAGGTCTTAGAAAAGCAAGGCGGCGATGCCGAGGGTCTGACCCGGCAAGATGGCGCTATGCTGGTCAGTTTCGAGAGAGACCACCGGATTATGACCCGCGAAGGGCCGGCCAGGCTTGGCGGAACCCTTCAGCAAAGGGCATTTGAGTCGTTCGCAACAAACAAAGGTCTGGAATCACTGGCCACATTGCCAAGCGGGCGATTGCTCGCAATTGGCGAGCAGCGGAAAGACAACGGATTTGTCGTCTACGTCTTGGGACAGAAAGGCATTGCAGAAAGCGGCTGGTTGCCGCCCGTGACCCGCCATGCGCCGACCGGGGCCGATCTGGGACCGGACGGGAAACTCTACGTCGTCTTCCGGGATTATTCGCCACTGTTTGGCGTATCGATCATCGTCCGGCGATATGGCCTGGACGATTCTGAGCTGCCCGACCCAGCTACCCGTGAAGACCTTGCCCGGTTCGAATCCGAGACCGGTATTGACAACATGGAAGGCATCTCGCTCTGGCAGGACGCATCCGGGGCCACGAGATTGACCCTTATCTCGGACGATAACTTCAATGCGCTGCAGCGCACCATACTGGTCGATATGGCTGTTAATTAGTCCGGCTTTACAATCGCCCAGGCTTCTACCGCTTCCCGATGCCGGCACGATTGCCGCCGAGGATTTGGATCTGTTCCGTTTCGTCGAAACCGCGGAAGAAGCCTGGGCGATTGTAAAGCCGGACTAATTAACAGCCATATCGACCAGTATGGTGCGCTGCAGCGCATTGAAGTTATCGTCCGAGATAAGGGTCAATCTCGTGGCCCCGGATGCGTCCTGCCAGAGCGAGATG
>JBCCHJ010000052.1:0-43982 GCA_039028795.1 Pseudomonadota bacterium | reverse complement strand
GGTTATAAGGGATGCGACCCAGCCCCGCGCACCCGGTGCACCGACGCCGGAAGAAGAAGCCGCACGTGCGACACTGGCCGAGATTGAAAAGATCGCCAAACGCATTTCGCTGCTGGAACTAACCGAACGCACATGCAAATGGCCGATCGGAGATCCTACCGAGGAAAACTTCGCATTCTGCGGACTATCTTGTGTGCCGGGCAAACCTTATTGCCAGTATCATGTCGCAGTGGCCTTCCAGCCGATGTCCTCGCGCCGTGATCGAGCCAGGGCGCGCAGCTGATCCAACCGGGTCGCCGCGCGCTTTCATTCACATAAATGTCCCAACCGATCGCCAAACAACTTGTCTATAACTGTGTCTGGGTGTCGGCGCGGTAGCGTGATCTGGAAGGGGGCCCATGTTCACACCGGTAAGGATTGCGGCTGTCGCACTGGGAATACTGACCCCGACTTGGGCTTATGCCGATATCGAAGTCACGCCCGGGTACCAAAAATGGCCAGTGCCAAAGGTACGGCCCGCAGAAATGACCGTTGGTACGCGTCAGATCTGTTCCCTGATCGCCAAGGCCTCGGAAGAATATGGTGTGCCCCGGGACTTTTTTGCCCGGCTGATCTGGAAGGAAAGCCGGTTTGATATCCGGGCGATCAGCCCGGTAGGCGCTCAGGGTATTGCTCAGTTCATGCCAACAACTGCGCGCATCCGCGGGCTGAAAGATCCGTTCGATCCGGTCCAAGCGATCCCTGCATCTGCGCATTTTCTGGCCGATTTGAAGGCCCGGCTCGGAAACTATGGTTTGGCCGCAGCCGGCTACAATGGCGGTCCGGATCGTGTGGCTAACTGGGTGGCCAAGGGCGGCGGGTGGCTACCCACCGAGACGATCAACTATGTGCACTCAATCACCTTCCGCCCCGTTGATTGGTTTCGGGGCAAAGGCCGAGAGGTCGAGCCTCGCCCCCTGGAAAAGGGCAAAACCTTCCAAGAGGCATGCGAGCGCCTGCCGATCATTCGCACCCGGGCGCTGGCTGGAAACGCGCGGATAAGTTCCCCTTGGGGCGTGCAGGTTGCAGCAGGGATCACACGTCGTGCCGCACGCCGGGCGTTCAACCGGGCCCGATCGCGGCTGCGCTCGGTTATTGGCGGCCGCGGGGCGATCATCGTGCGGGAGCGGCGCGGATCAGTCCGGCGCTATTCCGCGCGGGTTGGCGCTTCCAGCCGTTCTGCGGCCCGCAGGCTTTGCGCGCGGATCCGAGCAAAAGGTGGCGCCTGCGTCGTGCGCAGGAACTAGAAATCGGTGACAGCCTTAGAGCGTAAGCTGGCGAAAACACCTGTAAACGGCGCCACAGCCGGACATGTGGTGAAGCGAGTGTGATCAGCCCGCTAGTCATATCGCTTAGTGCAAATTGACCCGGGCTGGTTCTAGCCCTCGCATTTCCCGTGACACATCTGTAAGAGGCCCGGTCAAGCGCTCACCCCTTACGATGGACAAGACCCGTGGCCGACCTGTTGCTGGAGCTGTTTTCCGAGGAAATACCTGCGCGCATGCAAGCCCGCGCGGCTCAGGATTTAAAGAAGCTGATCACCGACCATATGGTCGAGGCCGGGCTCACCTATTCCGGCGGCCAGGCCTTCGCCACGCCGCGCCGTTTGGTGCTGGCTCTGTCAGATGTGCCCTCGGAAACTCCTGACACGGTCGAGGAGCGCAAAGGCCCTCGCACGGACGCGCCCGAAAAGGCGCTGGACGGTTTTTTGCGCTCGACCGGGCTGACCAAGGATCAACTTGAGGTCAGGGACGACAAGAAGGGGCAGGTTTACTTTGCCACCATCCGCAAGGACGGGCGCCCGGCAGAAGTGGTCGTGGCCGAGGCGGTCGAAGCCGCCGTGCGAAACTTCCCCTGGCCGAAATCCATGCGTTGGGGGTCAGGATCGCTGCGCTGGGTGCGGCCGCTGCATTCCATTTTATGCATATTGACCGACGATGTCGGCGCCCGGGTCGTGCCCCTGGACATCGATGGGATTGCTGCGGGCGACTCGACCGAAGGCCACCGCTTCCTGGCCCCGGGACGGTTTGCCGTGACCGGGTTCGAAGATTACGCCGCGAAACTAGAAGCCGCGAAGGTCGTGCTGGACCCTGCCGACCGTGCCGCAAGGATCGAGGCGGATGCTGCCAATCTGGCCTTCGCCGCGGGGCTTGAGGTGGTCGAGGACAAAGGACTGCTGGCCGAAGTTGCGGGTCTGGTGGAATGGCCCGTGGTTCTGATGGGCGAGATTGGTGCTGATTTCTTGGATCTTCCGCCCGAAGTGCTGCAGACGTCCATGCGGGAACATCAGAAGTTCTTCTCGATCCGCAATCAAAAAACACGGCGGATTGAACGCTTCATCACGGTTGCGAATACCGAAACGCCGGACAATGGCGCGGTGATCCTGGCGGGCAATCAGAAAGTCCTGACCGCCCGGCTGTCGGATGCCAAGTTCTTTTGGGAAAACGACCTGCGCACCGTGAAGGCGGATGGGCTGGCAGCGATGGCGGAGCCCTTGAAGGCGGTGACTTTCCACAACAAGCTGGGAAATCAGTGGGAGCGGATCGAACGGATTGCCGCGTTGGCGAAGGACATCGCGCCATCAGTGGGTGCGAGCCCCGATGCGGCGGATCAGGCCGCGCGGATCTGCAAGGCCGATCTCAGTTCCGAGATGGTCAATGAATTCCCAGAACTACAGGGGATCATGGGCGGCTACTATGCAAAGGCGGCAGGATTGCCAGGCGACGTGGCCAACGCCTGCCAGGCCCATTATGCCCCGCTGGGGCCATCCGATGACGTGCCGACCGAACCTGTGTCCATCGCGGTCGCCCTGGCTGACAAGATCGATATGCTGACCGGGTTCTGGGCGATCGATGAAAAGCCCACGGGGTCAAAGGACCCGTTCGCCCTCCGTCGGGCTGCTCTAGGCGTCATTCGGACGGTATTGGAGAATGGGTTGCGTCTTCGCCTGCAAGAAGTGTTTTTAAAAGGATATCCGGGTGCAGACACCGATAGTCTTCTCTCCTTCATTGCCGACCGCCTGAAGGTCTATCTGCGCGATCAGGGCATTCGCCATGACGTGATTCAAGCCTGTTTCGACTTGGGCGGACAAGATGATCTGGTGCTGCTGGTCAACCGGGTCCGTGCCCTCCAAGCCGTCCTGGACACCGATGACGGCGCTAATCTGTTGGCTGGATACAAACGCGCCTCGAACATCGTAAAACAAGCGGAGGCTGATCACGGTCCCAACGTCGTCTTCGAGGGGGAAGTAAACGCACGGCTTTTCGAACAGGACCAGGAAACAGCACTGTTCGCGGCCTTGGATGCCGCGGAGCCTGCCATCAACCAGGCACTGCGGGCCGAAGATTTCACTGCCGCGATGACACAGATGGCCACGCTGCGCGCCCCGATCGACCAGTTCTTCGACGATGTGACCGTCAACGCGGACAACCAAATCGTTCGGCGAAACCGTTTGTGCTTGCTGACCCGCGTAGGGCAGGTGATGCGGCAGGTCGCGATCTGGGACGCCATTGAAGGGGCTTAGAACGGTCTCTCGCGCATGATTCGCGATCCACTGTCGACTAAGAGGCCTTAGACCCGGCTTGCGATCGTTCCTCTTGTGCGGCGCAACATAGCCTTTTATGACGGCGCCATGACAGCAATGTCCGAAATAGGATGGATCGGCCTCGACGGCCCAGCCCCGGTGCCGGAAGTGCATGGGGAGAAAGCGGCCCTATTGGCGGCTGCTGCAAAGGCGGGTCTGAAGGTCCCTCCGGGCTATGTGTTGCCGCCTAGTTACGATGGCGACCTTCGCCAACCGACCGCTAAGCTGGAAGCTGCTGCAAGCAGCCGTTTGGGATGCGCCCAGACCCCTCTGATGGTGGCCGTGCGCCCGTCGGCACCGTCCTCGGCAGGGGGCACCGCACCGGCAATCCTGAATATCGGGATCGGATCTAAAACACTGCCGTCCTTTCAGTCTAAGTTGGGCGAGCGGACCGGCTTGGATCTCTATCGCCGGCTGATCCACTCTTACGGCGCTGGGGCATTGGGCCTAGAGGGCGAAGAGTTTGAGTATGCGCTGCATGATGCCCTGCGCCTTTCCGGCGCCGATGACGAAACTCAGTTGGACGCTGCACAACTTTCGAGCCTTGCGGAAACCTGCCTTAACCTAATCGCCGTGGAAACCGATCAGCCATTCCCACAAGATGCCTGGACGCAGTTGCAAGGTGCTGTCGCGGCACTGCCGGGTGCCTGGGCCGGTCAGCGTGCACGGCTTCGCCGCCAGGCAATGGGTCTGGATCCTGATGCACCGATGGCATTGATCGTCCAAGAGATGGTTATCGGACTTGGCACGCCGCCTTCCGGTGCCGGGTTCGCAGAATTGCGTGAAGAGGCCACAGGCCTGCCCCATCTGACCGGGCGCTATCTGCCAGAGGCGCAGGGTGAGGACGCGCTGATGGGCATGCGCACGCCGATGGTTTTGACAACCGAAGAGCGCGACGCCTTGGGCTTGCACGGCGAGGCCCTGGAGGAAGCTGCGCCAGGCATTATGCCTGCCCTGCAGATCGCCGGTTCTACTTTGGAAAAGGCGATCGGGGATGCCGTCAGCCTGGAGTTCACGGTGTCGGGCGGTGAGCTCTATATCCTCGAGGTCAAGCGTGCGCGTCGTTCTGCGAAGGCCGCCGTTCAGATCGTTGTTGATCTGGCGGATGATGGGGCGATCACCCGCAAGGACGCCCTGCTGAAGATCGACCCGGCTCATCTCGAGGAACAACTGCACCCCGCCATAGATCCCGATGCGCCGAGGGATCTGATCGGCCAGGGCCTTCCGGCCTCTCCCGGTGCTGCGTCCGGACCGCTGGTTTTTTCACCCGATGCCGCAGAAGCTTCGGCATCGCGTGGAGGCGCCGCCATACTGGCATCGATCGAGACCAGCCCCGAGGACATTCGGGGCATGCACGCCGCTGGCGGCGTACTTACGGTTCGCGGTGGCATGACCAGTCACGCCGCCGTCGTTGCACGCGGTTTGGGCAAACCCTGCATCGTCGGCGCCCGCGATCTGATTTTGGACCGGGATCAGGGTACATTAACCGCGGCGGATGGACGGCGATTCAATGAAGGCGACATCATTACAGTCGATGGCACCACAGGACAGGTGCTGGCTGGTGAAGTTGCGACGATCCAGCCCGAAACATCAGGTGCTTTTTCAACGCTGATGGAGTGGGCGGATGCCGAACGCCGCCTCGGCGTTCGGGCCAATGCCGACACCGCGGTCGACGCATCGACGGCGAACGGGTTCAGGGCGCAGGGCATTGGCCTCTGCCGAACCGAGCACATGTTCTTCCAACACGGTCGCATCACCGCGATGCGGGAGATGATCCTGGCCGAAAGCCTGGAGGCCCGCCGCGCCGCGTTGGCAACATTGTTGCCGATGCAACGCGCCGATTTCGTAGAACTCTTCAAGTCCATGCCGGGCAAACCCGTTACGATCCGCCTGCTGGACCCGCCGCTACATGAATTTCTGCCGCATGGCGAAGCAGAACTTCGCGAAATGGCCGCCCAAATGGGTGTGCCGGTAGCCAAGGTCGCGGCGCGTGCCGCGGAACTTGCAGAGTTCAACCCAATGCTGGGCAAACGCGGCTGCCGTATCGGCATCGCTTATCCTGAGATCTATGAAATGCAGGCCCGGGCAATCTTCGAGGCAGCTATCGAGGCTGGGAGTGAAACGGGCCGTCCCGTGCAGCCAGAGATAATGATCCCATTGATCTCGGCTGTGCGCGAGCTTGAGGTTTTGCGCAATCACATCGACCGCATTGCTGCCATTGTCCGCGAACTGAATGGCGGCATGGTCGACTATACCGTCGGCGTAATGATCGAAACTCCGCGGGCATGCCTGCGGGCCTCAGAGATCGCGGCAAGGGCCGGTTTTCTGAGCTTCGGCACAAACGATCTGACGCAGATGCTTTATGGTCTTTCCCGCGATGATGCCGGACGCTTCATGCCGGATTACGTGGCCCAAGGCGTGTTCGGCCATGATCCGTTCCACAGCCTGGACGTCGATGGCGTGGGGGAAATCGTCAAGATCGCCATCGAGCGCGCGCGTGCGGCGCATCCGGGCATTTCTTTGGGCTTGTGCGGCGAACATGGCGGCGACCCAGCTTCGGTAGATTTCTGCGAACGGGCGGGACTGGATTATGTCTCTTGCTCGCCATTCCGTGTGCCTGTTGCTCGTCTGGCGGCGGCGCAGGCAACGCTGCGGGTCTATCGGGATGCTTGAGCAGATCAGGTGCGGCGGCAAACGCGACATCGCCGCGGCGCTCGCCAATCTGGAAACACGGCCAGATGACCTGGCAACGGCCCAATTTCTGGACGCCGCCTTCGCAGCCCCTCTGGGGTTCAGTCTGGGATTGACGGGCCCGCCTGGTGTCGGGAAATCAACATTGATCGATGCCGTTATTCGGGCATGGCGGCAAACGGGAAAAACCATTGCGATTATCGCTGTCGACCCATCCTCGGCCCGGTCAGGTGGGGCTTTGCTGGGTGATCGAACACGCCTAACGACGGATCCCGGTGACAACGGCGTTTTTATTCGGTCGATGGCCGCTCGCGACAGGTTGGGCGGCATTGCCGAGGAAACGTATCCGGCGATGGTTATGATGCGGGCGCTTTTCGATTTGGTGATCGTTGAAACGGTAGGCGCCGGCCAATCCGAGACCGCGATTGCCGACATAGCGGATGTGACTGCATTTTGCGCACAGCCAGGATCTGGGGACGCTTTGCAATACATGAAGGCCGGCATCATGGAAGTCCCGGATATGGTGATCGTAACCAAAGCGGATATGGGACAGATTGCCAGGCGTACCCATGCAGATCTGAAGGGTGCGCTTTCCCTGGGAACCGGGCAAACCGATATCCCGGTTATCTCTTGCGCGGCGACGACAGGCGAGGGGATCGACACGCTTCTAGAGACGCTGTCGGATGTGGCTGCCCGAATTTCGCCTAATTTCGCCCACATCCGCGCCATGCAACTTAAACGGTGGTCCGAGAATCAGATTCGCGTGCGATTCGGGGCAATGGGGCTTGAAATTGCCACCAACCAGCTTGTGGATAACTCTAGTCGCGGGCCGTTTTGTCGCGTTCTCGACCTCAAAACGCGTCTTTCTGACGCGATAACTGCGGCTTTTGAGTAACGTCTGCACACAATCTGCACTGTTGCGGCGTGCATGGTCTCGCCCCAGATGGTGGGGATTTGCGATCAGTCTCGGCGTAACGCTTTGCGCGTAGAGCGACGGGCGAAGACAGAGAAATACATAACTGCCAGCGCAAGAGGGTCCAAGGGTGGAGCGCACGGCATAAGGAACTACGACGGACGGAGAGACGACTATGCCGACCCTGCAACGACCTGTGCCGCTTCGAGCGAGCATCGCGGCCCTATGTTTTGCCGGTGGATTGACCCTGGCACAGGCACCAGCGATCGCGGACACCAAAAGCGCCGGGAATGCGCCGTTTCGTGCTGCGCTGGCAGATGCGCTGGGGGGCGAACAAGCGGCGCTAAGTGCTTTTTCTGCAACCCGTGACTTCGTACGTGCGGCGGGGCTCGAGCGTATTAATACCAGCGCTGACCGCGAAGACGGCGTGGCACGGGCAATCGATGCGCATATCGATCAGGATGAGGATGCCGGTGATAGCCGTCTTGCCGCAATCAATGTGCCGGGGGAGTTAAAACCCGCTTCGCCGACGAAGTTGACCGAGACGGCGCTGGCGCGCGTGAAGGTCGGGACCCGGTCGAAGGAATGGTACTGCCTGTCTGAAGCGCTTTACTTTGAAGCGCGTGGCGAGTCCCTGCGTGGTCAGATCGCCGTGGCAGAAGTGATTCTGAACCGCGTCGACAGCAGCCGCTATCCGAACACGGTCTGCGGCGTTGTTCAACAAGGGCAACACCGCCGGAACGCTTGCCAGTTCTCCTATAATTGCGATGGTCGCGCGAACCATATTGGCAACAAGAAGGTCTTCGACCGCTTAGGCAAAATTGCGTGGTCGATGATGAAGGGAACTCCGCGCAAACTGACCGGTCAGGCGCTGTACTACCATAACACATCAGTACGCCCCCGCTGGTCGCGGAAGTTCCACCGCACTGCCAAGATCGGCAGTCATATTTTCTACCGCCGGTCGATCAAGTTGTCGAAGCGCTGACATCCTTAAAATCGCAGTGACCGCTGACCAGGGAATCCTGAAGTTTTTGTGCTGCAGGTTCAGTCTTTGACGAAAAACGGGTGCGTTCCGTCGCACCTGTGAATAACCATATGCATGGCCAGCTAGCAGACTTGGCCCAGCAAAAGCATGTGGATTCGCAAAAGATGACACCCACGTCTTCGCCATGTTCGATGTTCGGCGCTTTCAATCTGCGCGACGGTTATGACCTTGCGTCTTTCAAGTCCGTCTATGACGCATTCTGCCAGCATTTGAAGGACGAAGGATACGTCGCATCATGGCGTATCTGGGAACGCGCCCGGCATTCCGGATACGACAGTGGTTTTCCAGACGTAGAGATCATGATCGAGATGACCTTCGTCGACCACGCAGCGGCGTTGGAATCTTGGGACTATGTCGAAAGCCGGTCAGAACCGATGCACGGCCTTCATTTTGCATCCAACAAACAAATTCGGGATGCCTTCTTCGTCCTTATGAACGAGGTTTAGACCAGTCTTTCGCGCATCGCTGCAATATGCTGTTTCGATTGTGCCAGGTGGCAAGATCATACTGATCGCTACCCCGCGAACACGACCAGCAGATCCTTGGCATCCACCTGGGTACCGGCGGGCGCTACGATCCGCGCAATCTCCCCATCCCGCTCGGCGTGAATCGCGGTTTCCATCTTCATCGCCTCCAAAGTCACTAGAACCTCGCCAGTGTGTACGACCTGACCTTCGGCAACATTGACCGATGCAACAGATCCGGGCATTGGCGCACCCACGTGGTTCGGGTTGCCGGGATCGGCCTTTTCCGCCCGACCGGACGCCGCCACCGCTGCCCGGTCGGGCACACGGATCACCCTGGGCTGGCCATTCAGTTCATAAAATAGCTTTACCTCGCCCTGTTCATTGACATCGGCGATGGCCTGCAGGCGGATGGTCAGGGTTTTGCCCTGTTCAAGATCAACCTCGACCTCTTCGCCTGGCTCCATCCCGTAGAAAAACGTCGGAGTTGGCAGGGCCCGCACCGGGCCGTAATCCCGGCGGCGGCCCATGTAATCCAGATACACCTGCTCATACATCAGGTAGGAACAGAGGTCTTCGTCATCGACCGTGATGCCCGGCATCTTTTCTTCGGCCTCGGCGCGTTTGGCGTCCAGATCCACCGGCTCCAGCACCGAGCCTGGCCGAACAGTCAATGCCTCGCCGCCCTTCAAGACTTTTTTCTGCAACGCTTCTGGGAACCCGCCGAAGGGTTGACCGACATCACCCTTGAAAAAGGTCACAACTGAATCGGGGAAAGACACCTCCCGGTCGGGATCGACCAGGTCCTCCACGGTGATCCCGCCTGCAACCATGGTTAATGCCAAGTCGCCAACGGTCTTTGCAATTGGCGTCACCTTGATCACGTCGCCGAAGGCCTGGTTCACATCCTGGTAGGTGCGGGCGATATCGGGCCAGCGATGTTCCAGCCCCATCGATCGGGCCTGCGCGCGCAGGTTGGTGACTTGCCCGCCCGGCATTTCGTGCAAGTAAACCTCCGAGGTCGGATTGCGCATATCTGCCTCGAACCCGGCATACATGCGGCGAACTTCTTCCCAGTAGGTCGAGATCTCTCTGATCGACCCGACGTTCAGCCCTGTATCCCGGGGCTGATGACGCAGTGCTTCCACGATAGATCCCATCGGTGCCTGTGACGTCAGCCCAGAAAATGCGTCCATGGCACAGTCCACGGCATCGACACCTGCTTCTGCCGCCGCCAGCATCGATGCGCCCGAAAGTCCCGATGTGTCATGCGTATGGAAGTGGATCGGGATTGCGACCTCATCCTTCAACGTCTCGACCAAGGTCTTTGCAGCGGCCGGTTTTACCAATCCGCCCATATCTTTAATGCATAGGATGTGGGCGCCCGCAGCTTCGAGCTGCTTGGCCAAGTCGACGTAATAGGCCAAGGAATACTTCGCCCGATCCGGGTCGTGAATATCGCCGGTATAGCAAATGCAGGCTTCCAGCAGCCGGTCCGTTTCCAGAACCGCGTCCATCGCGACGCGCATGCTTTCGGTCCAATTCAGGGGATCGAACACACGGAAGACGTCCATACCAGTGTCCGCCGCGCGGTGGATGAACTTCTGCACCACATTGTCAGGAAGGTTCGTATACCCAACCCCATTCGAGGCCCTGACCAGCATTTGGGTCAAGAGGTTCGGCATTGCCCGGCGCAGATTACGCAACCGCTGCCAGGGGCATTCCTGCAGGAAGCGGTAGGCCACATCGAATGTCGCCCCACCCCAGCATTCCATGCTGAAGAGGTCCGACATGTAATGCGCATAACTCGGTGCCACCCGAAGCATGTCCAAGCTGCGCATCCGCGTGGCCAACAGCGACTGGTGCGCATCGCGCATGGTCGTATCTGTGATTAAAAGCCGCTCCTGGGCCAGCATCCAATCGGCGACTGCCTTGGGCCCGTCTGCCTCCAGCTTCTGTTTCAACCCCGATGGCGGCGTGTGCGACAACGGCTTTGGCGGGGTCGGTGGAACTGCGTCGGTTGGGGCCCGCGCGCGTCCTGCAACTTCCGGGTTCCCGTTGACGGATATGTCCCCGATAAACGTCAAAAGCTTTGTTGCCCGGTCGCGCCGGCGCTTGAAGTCGAACAGATCTGGCGTCTGGTCGATGAACTTGGTGTGGTAGGTGTTGTCCAAAAAGCTGGGATGCTGCAGCAGGTTCTCGACAAAGGCGATGTTGGTCGCCACCCCCCTGATCCGGAATTCGCGCAGCGCACGATCCATGCGGGCGATCGCCTCGTCCGGGGTCGGCGCCCAGGCCGTGACCTTTTCCAGCAGCGAGTCGTAGAACCGGGTGATCACTGCTCCGGAATAGGCGGTGCCGCCGTCCAGTCGGATCCCAAACCCCGTTGCCCCACGATAGGCGGTGATGCGGCCATAGTCGGGGATGAAGTTGTTCAGCGGATCTTCCGAGGTGATCCGGCATTGCAGCGCATGGCCGCGCAGGTGCACGTCTTCCTGGCGGGCGACGCCGGTGGCCTGCTCCATGGTCGCGCCCTCGGCAATGCGGATCTGGGCTTTGACAATGTCGATGCCGGTGACTTCTTCGGTCACCGTATGCTCGACCTGTACGCGGGGGTTTACTTCGATGAAGTAAAAGGCGCCGGTTGCCATATCCATCAGGAACTCGATGGTGCCCGCGCATTCGTAGTTCGCATGGGCTGCGATTTTCAGGCCCAGATCGTTGATCTCCTGGCGCTGAGCCTCGGTCAGATAGGGCGCTGGTGCGCGTTCCACGACCTTTTGATTGCGTCGCTGAACCGAACAATCCCGCTCATACAAATGGAACAACGCACCGTGCTTGTCACCCAGCACTTGCACTTCCACATGCCGGGCCTTTTCGATCAGTTTTTCAAGATAGCCTTCGCCATTGCCGAACGCGGCCTCGGCTTCGCGCCGGCCTTCCTTGACCTTGTCCTCCAATTCGTTCGGACCGAAGATCGGGCGCATCCCTCGGCCACCGCCACCCCAGGACGCCTTCAGCATTAGGGGATAGCCGATCTTCTCGGCCATGGCGCGGATCTTGTCTATCGCGCCCGGTGCTTCGGGATCAGGCAATACATCGGTCGCCGGCACAACCGGCACACCTGCAGCAATGGCTGCCTTGCGGGCAGAGGCTTTGTCGCCCAGCATCCGCATTGTTTCTGCTTTGGGCCCGATAAAGGTAATGCCTTCGCGGGAACAGGCATCAACGAAGTCTGGGTTTTCGGAAAGCAGACCATAGCCGGGATGAATCGCGTCTGCCTTACATTTCACAGCGACGCGGATGATATCCTTGATGTCCAAGTAGGCCTCGACCGGCCCCTTGCCTATGCCGATCTGATAAGCCTCGTCCGCCTTAAACCGATGCAGGCCCAGCTTGTCTTCTTCAGCATAGATTGCGACGGTTGCCTTGCCCAATTCATTCGCCGCACGACTGACCCTAATTGCGATCTCTCCACGGTTGGCAATAAGGATCTTATTGAATTTGGGCATTGAGGCCTCCCCTAGGCAATTCCGAGTGGCGGAATACCCAGGGCCTGCCCCTGGGGCAAGACCTAAGCTTGTTGCACTGCAAAAAACGATTCTGAGGGCTGGGACGTGTGACTAGGATTGCATCAGCAGCATAGGACTCAATTCTACGGAATCTTATAGTGGCCGACCTGCATGCCGCGTCTAGCAAACGCTCACCGGCAAAAAAGTCATTTAATCCGCGCTCTGCTGACAGCAGGGTGGCAACAGGGCTGAATTAGATCGGCCGCGGGTCAAAACGACGGAGCGGGCAATGGTGATCCAATACGACGATGAGAAAACACGCGCTATCGAGGCTAACTACCTGGGCCATGATGTCACCGCCCAAAGGGCCGAAACCCTGGCGCGCCTGGCGATCAAACCTGACGAGCATGTTCTGGATATCGGCGCCGGTCCCGGCTTTTTGGCGGCGGAAATGGCGGACTTGACGGGTCCAGGCGGACGGGTGCTGGGCGTCGACATCTCAGATGCCATGGTTCGCCGCGCGGCCGAGCGCAATGACCGGCCTTGGCTGACTTATGCCAAAGGCGACGCCACTGATCTGCCCGCCGAGGACGAGAGCTTCGATGTAGCCGTGTCCACCCAAGTTGCCGAATACATGACCGACCTGAGGCCCTTCTGCGCCGAGCTCGCCCGCGTTCTGAAACCCGGCGGGCGTGCCTTGATCCTGACAACGGATTGGGACAGTGTTGCCTGGTATTCCGAAGACCCAGACCGCATGGCCTGCGTGATGCGGGCGCAGAACACCTCTGTTGCCCAAAGCAACGTGCCGCG
Source organism: Pseudomonadota bacterium (assembly GCA_039028795.1). Taxonomy (GTDB): domain Bacteria; phylum Pseudomonadota; class Alphaproteobacteria; order Rhodobacterales; family Rhodobacteraceae; genus Thermohalobaculum. The sequence continues at coordinate 30,925 of JBCCHJ010000052.1, read as the reverse complement.
GATTTTGGCGCCACATCTGCGGGGGGCTGGGTTGACCATCAGCCAAGTTTCTTGCTTTCAGATCATAAATCTTGACCGTAGCCCCGGGAACTACTCCGCTGGGACTGTGAATTTCGTCTCAGGCTATCTGCGGGAACAAGGCACAATTCCTGAAGACGTGCTGACAGAATGGGCCGCCGAACAAGACACCCTTGACGCCAAAGGCTCCTACTTCTTTTCCATCGGTCGATATATTTTCGAGGCCTCGAAGCCCGGCTAATCATAGCTTGGGTGGCATGCCTCATACGCTGTGATAGACTCGCCGTCTGGAACGAACGAGGGTCTCATGCTGATCGTAATTGCTTTGATTTTTGCTGGTGTCGGCATCTTCATGATTGTCGAACATTTCCGGTTCCGGGCGCGGGCGGAGACCGTAGAGGGAGAAGTCATCGAAGTGCTGGAACGCCAGTCCTGGAGCAGTCCGGGCAGCGGCAACGCAGACCAGGCCCGCAACTACACGCAGTATATCCCAGTTTATCAGATCATCGGGCCAAACGGCGAAAAGCAGCGGATCGAGTCGACGCAAGGGTCGTCCAAGATGAAACTGCCCATCGGCTCGCGTCATAAGATCCTGATCGATCCGCAACACCCTGGCACGGGCCGCCCGATCTCGAACAATGCCTTTATGTGGGCGGCCATGTGCATTGCGGCAGGAATCTTCATCTTTGTGATGGATTGGTACGACATTTTCCACGCACCGCATCGCGGCATCTGATGCAGATGACCTAATATGCCAACTCGAACGCTTCGGTCGGGTAGACAAAACCGGTTTTCACCCTGGTGATGTCCAACTGAAATCCCGTGCTCATACGGTCTTCCTCGTCAAACGCCTTGTCTAGGATGTCGCTGATGTCGGATGGAATTTCATCGTCCACCCCCGGCACACGCAGCCATTTCAGCGCATCGTCCATCGTCCGAAACGCCCCCAGGGCCTGCGGGATGGCACTGCGCCGCTCGGCATAAAGCGAGATCATCTGAAACCCGATATCGGTCTCCGCCACCATCGCTGTATCGCTGTGCTTCGGCACGTCGGGCAACGTTTGTACCAGCCAGTCGATCGCTGCGGGATCCAACGTGAAGTGCACCAGGCGCATGTCGTACATAATGGTGACGCGGCGCTGATAGAAATCCAGCGAACTCGCGGCCTTGATCATCTGGCGCACATGTTTGGCGTCGTATTGGCCGGCAGATCGAATGAACAGGCAATTCTGTTCCAGGGCTTGGACCAAGCAAAACTTCATAATGCCTCCATCCCCGTTCGGTCGAAGATAGCAAACTACATCCGCGAATCCAGCCAGATTCGTCCTGTCCTACGGGACGGCTGTAGGAAGGGGTCGATTTTGGGTCAGGATCACCCGATACTGAGCGTGTTCGATTTGGAGACCCGCGATGCAGATTGACCGTCATGACACCGACATCCTGATCCTCGGGTCCGGGGGCGCGGGGTTATTTGGCGCGTTGCATGCCCAGCAAGCCGCGCCAGAGGCCAAGATCACATTGGCCGTCAAGGGCTTGATCGGCAAATGCGGCTGCACGCGGATGGTCCAGGGCGGCTACAATGTCTCAACCGGGCCGGGCGACACGGTCGAACGCCATTTCATGGATACGATCATCGGCGGCAAATGGCTGCCGGATCAGGACATGGCCTGGCGGCTGTGCGAGCAGGCCGTCGTACGCATCCACGAATTGGAAAACGAAATTGGCTGCTTCTTCGATCGCAACCCCGACGGCACGTTGCACCACAAGGCCTTCGCGGGCCAGACCGCTGACCGCACGGTCCACAAGGGCGACCTGACGGGGATCGAGATCATCAACCGGTTGATGGAGCAGGTTCTGGCCCGCCCGGTCGAACGCCTGCAGGAACACAGGGCTATCGGCCTGATCCCGACGAAGGATGGGGCCTTGGCTGGCGTTCTGTTCATCGACATGCGGACCGGGGGCTACCGCCTGGTCCGCGCCAAGGCCGTGTTGATGGCCACGGGCGGCGGGCCGACCATGTACCGCTATCACACGCCCTCAGGCGACAAGACCATGGACGGGCTGGCCATGGCCATGCGCGCGGGTCTGCCGCTGCGCGATATGGAGATGGTGCAATTCCACCCCACCGGCCTGCTGGCTGGGCCGCATTCCAAGATGACTGGCACGGTTTTGGAGGAAGGCCTGCGCGGCGCCGGAGGCCAGTTGGTCAACCACGCCGGAAACAGGTTCATGTTCGACTATGACGGGCGGGGGGAGCGCGCGACCAGGGATGTGGTGTCTCGCGGCATCTATTCCGAAATGCGAAAGAACAATGATCCCACACAGGAAGGCGTCTTTATCACCATGGCGCACCTGGGACCGGACAACGTGGCGAAGAAGTTCAAAGGCATGGTCAAGCGCTGTGCCGACTGTGGGTTCGACTTGGCCGGTGGCCAGGTCGAGGTTGTCCCGACTGCCCACTACATGATGGGCGGCGTCGTGGTCGACGCCGACACGCGCACGGCAATGGAAGGGCTATATGTGGCGGGCGAGGATTCTGGCGGCGCCCACGGGTCGAACCGGTTGGGTGGGAACGGCGTTGCGAACTCGACGGTGTTCGGTGGGGTCGCCGGGGACGTGATGGGCAAGGACATCGCAGGGTTCAGCCTGCGCGACCCGGATCCGGATTTCTTGGATGCCGAGATCGCCCGGGCCGAACACCCCTTCGCCAAACCGGTCGGTCACATCAGTACGCTGCGAACCACGCTGCAGAATGCGATGTGGGAGGATGTCGGCGTTATGCGCACGGCCTCTGGTCTGCGGAATGGCCTGTCCCGCGTCGCCACGATCCGAGCCGACCTGATGGAGGTCGGTGTCGATGACACCATGCGCGCCTTCAACCTGACCTGGCATGACTGGCTGAACATGGCCTCGCTGGTCGAGGTGTCCTCGGTCATCACCCAGGCCGCCCTGGCGCGGGAAAATTCACGGGGGGCGCATTTCCGCGAGGATTTCCCGGATCAAGGCGAACTGTCAGACAGCTATTTCACCGTGGCCCGCAGATCAGGCGAGGGCGTCGACGTCACCCGCGCCCCCGTGCAGTTCACCATCGTCAAACCCGGCGAGACGATCCTGCCCGAGGGAGAGCCAGAGACCTTGGTGGCGGCGGAGTGATGGGCTAGGCCTTCTTTATTTCTGCGCCTTTGAGATCCGTGAGTAGGGTTTGGATGTCTCGGTCCAGTTTAACTTCTGATAATCGATGTACTGCTTTGATCCCATAGCCCACGACTTTCCTTGTATCAGCCTCCGAAAAGAACCGGCTCTGTAACTCTCGAAGATAGCGTGGCTCAGGAATCTCGTAGTTCAGATTGCTCTTGTTTGCGCATTGATAAAGCGCATGTGCTGATAGATCAGCAAGTTGGAGCATTGGTTTTTCAGACTTAGGCGCAGCCGCGATGGCATACGGTTCGATCCTTCTGAGGAATCTGGTTTCGCGCCGGATCGGCGTCTCTCTGCACTTTGAGATTAGGCGTCTCATCGCCCCGTAGTTGAAATTCGCTTCCTCGAAAAAAATCGAAATATCAGACGATTCGACTCCATGAGTTGACATAAATCTCCCGACCTTCTCTAGAAGGTACTGAGCACACTTATTGTAATATTTGGAGCTATCGCCGCCGATCTCGTCCTTATACCAGCCCAATGTTTCCTTTAAGGAGATGACGCCAAACAAAAGCACCTTCTGCTTCGCAATCTGGCGGGAATAGAAAACCTTCTGAGCATGGGATAGTTTATTGCAATGGAGGTGGGCTTTCCCAAACTTCCGTGCGATTTCGTCAAGCTGAGTTTTAAGTGTGTTCTCTAGACCTTGCGGAACAAGCACCCCTCCAAGGGCCATGTAGGGGCTCGCGCCGGTTTGTTTGGACGATCGAACCTTTCCGATCCCTGCTTCGCCACTCTCATCTACGTAAAGTGCGTACTTTGTTGGCATTTATATGTCGCTACTCAAATCGAAGAATCCCAAAGTCTCGAAAACCCATCATTTTGCTGCATACACCGATACTTCTCACTCTTACAGTGTATGAAGTTTTGGCAGAGGGCATTGCCCGACCGAGGGTGGCGAACCTGGCCTTTGAGCTTCGTCACTTTATGGCAGCCACACCTCTCAAAATACCAGCTATGCGCCCACGTCTAACAATTCGCCCGCCCGTGGGGCGCCTTTCGCGCATTGCTGTGCAATACGCTGTCGGCCAGTGGGTCGGGCGAGGCCCGGCGGCGCTGCGCGCCTTGGTTCCGGGCCGGGCGTTTAATGACAACAGGCGCGCTTGATCGTTTCGTCTCGCATAACTCTTCGAAGCATCCACATCGCAATAGCATTGAAGAATACCGAAAACGCGCACCCCTGGTTGAGGCCAGTCGCTGCTGGCTTCTCGGGCGTGGTTGCGAAGCCGATCTTCCGACTATCCGATGATCTATTAAATTTCTTTTTGACATGTAACAAGAGATACAGAATGAGATTCTTCATGCCGTTATCGTCGCCTCAGCAAATGACGATGAGATCGGCGGAGATCATGAAATGCATAGAACCTCAATCCAAATGACCATCCTAAAGTCGATTGCCGCGATCGCGGTAGCTGTCGGAATTGCGGGCGCTGCAATCGATCGTCTGGACGACGGAAAGATCGATGTCGCGGCTCCTGTCGCATCGGCATCGGTGGTGATGGACATCCAGTCTGCTGCGGCGACCCAGTCCGCGGCACCTCGCAGAGACAAATGCGTGAAAAAGTGCAAGAAGAAGAACGGTTGATCCAGTCGAGGTAGATCTTCAGGTACGAATGCCCCTCACGCTTTACTCCAACTTCGTCAATTCTGCGGGAGAGCGGGTGCGCATTGCGCTGGGGCTGAAACAGATCCCTTACGAATACATCGCTGTGCGCGATATCGGAATCGAAGCGTATCGGAAAATCAACCCTCAGGGTCTGATGCCGACGCTATTGGTGGACAAAACCCCGATCGCCCAAGCCACGGCAATCCTGGAATATCTCGAGGAAACCTATCCCGCCCGCCCACTGCTGCCCACGGACCCGTTCGAACGCGCCCGGGTTCGGGGTTTTGCGCAACATGTCACGTCAGAGATGCACGCCATCGACGTCAACCGGGTGCGCGGCTTTTTGGAAACAGAACTGGGCCTGGACCAGGCCGCACGAAACAAATGGTCGCTGCACTGGTTCCACACCGGCTTTCGTGGGCTGGAGAAAACGCTCGCAAACCGCGACACGCAAACGCCGTTCTGTTTCGGAGAGCAGCCCGCCTGGGCTGACATTCATCTGGTCCCGCAGGTGCACAAGGGTATCAGCCGCTTCAAGGTGAACATGTCGGACTATCCTTTTATCCACGGGATCTATCGGCGGTGCTATGACTTGCCCGAATTCGCCGCCGCCCGCCCGGAAAACCAACCGGACTGGCCCGGCGAAATACCAGACAAGGTGATCCCATGGTGAGCCTGGATATCCGGGATGAGACCTCTGCTTTAATGGACCTCTGTGTCTGCCGCGGAGAGGCCGTGCCTGACTGCGATAGCTACAAACCAGATCATCCGGAATTCGACGCCTTTCCGATGGGGCGGTGGGACCGGAACAAGCTTTTGGTCCAGCAAGAGGCGTTCTATGGCGTGATGGATCGCAATGGCGTCCGGCTGCACTTTGTCGAACCTTCGGCTGTGCACCCCTGGGCCATGTACACGCGGGACACTGCATTCGTGATTGGGGATTCGCTGTATTTTTCTAAGATACGGGAATTGCCCGAACGGACGGGAGAGATCGACCTTGTCCGCGCTGCACTGCCCGAAGTGCCGATGGTCGAGATCCCTGGAAAGATCGAAGGCGGCGATGTGATGCCCGATGGCGATATCGTCTTTGTCGGTCTGGGCACGCGGACCGACCCGGCAGCGGCCGAGGCTTTGGGGGCGTATGTAAACGTGCGACCCATTGCTCTGGGCCCCAGCGTCATGCATCTGGATACGCGCATGACGATCCTGCCGGGGCGGCGGGCTCTGATCTGCCCAGACCCGTTCCAAGACGATGACCTTGCGATGCTGGCGGACCGGTTCACATTGATCGAGGTCACGGCAGCCGAGGCCAAAGCCATGGCGACGAATGTCTTCGTGGTAAACCCGGAAACCGTGGTGGTTCATTCAGGGTTCCCCCGGATCATCGGCGCCATCCGCGACCAGGGGCTGAATGTCGAACTCGTTGATTGGTCGGAACCCAACGCGTTGCTGGGCTCGTTCAGATGTGCCACCATGCCATTGACGCGGGCAAGCTGAAGAGGATGCCATGATCCCGATCGACCTGATCCAATCCACCGCCGAGGTGTTGATGGATAAGGCGGCTATCGAGATCCCCGAGGATTACCTTGATGGGCTGAAACAGGCCGCGCATGTCGAGGACGGTGACCTCAGTTCCTTCGTGCTGCAGGCGATGCTCGAGAATTACGAAGCCGCCAAGGAAGACCGCCGCGCCATGTGCGGCGATACCGGCACGCCGCGCTGGTTCGTGAAGATGTCAAACGATGCGCGCGTCGAGGGTGGACCGATTGCCTTAGAAGAGGCGCTCCGCCGGGCGACGGCGAACGCCACCAACGGGGTCCCTTTGCGCCCGAACCGCGTGCACCCCCTGTGGCGGACGGATCATGACAACAATGTAGGCATCAATGCGCCCGAGATTGAGTATGGGTTCGAACCGGCGCCGGACGGTGATTGGATCGACCTGATCACAGTGCATAAGGGCGGGTTGTTTGGAACCGACTACCGGATGCTGTTTCCCTCGGACGGGATCCAAGGGATCAAACGGTTCTACCTGGATGCGCTGGTTGCCTTTGGCAAACGGGGCCTGGCCTGCCAGCCCGCGATCATCGGGGTCGGTCTGGGTGGATCGAAGGACGTCTCGATGGTGCTGGGCAAACGCGCTGCCTGCCTACGGGTGGTCGGCGACCGCAATCCTGACCCCCGGATCGCGGAGCTCGAAGAAGAGTTCAAAGATCTGGGCAATTCCATCGGCATGGGCGCCATGGGCTTTGTTGGAAAATCCATGGTGATCGACTGCCATATCGAGGTCGGCTACTGCCACACCGGCGGCTTGCCGATGAGCGTGCACGCGTTCTGTCTGTCGTCCCGCCGTGCCGTGGCCCGCATCTGGGCAGATGGCCGGGTTGAGCACCGCACGGACCCCGATTGGTTCACACCCTATCAACGTCGCGAAACCATAGGCTGGGACGAGGTAAAGGTGGCGGCAGAGTAGTTCAATATGCGGGGCATTGCTTTATTGATGTATGAAAGGGATCTCGTTTGTCACTTCAGTTCTGTTCTTGGAGATCTGGAAATCTATTATATCGACGAAAAAACTGGTTCATTTAACATAGTTGACAAGTTTGATGGCGCTGTATTTGCCAGGAATGATTCAGAAATTTTAGATATGTATGAAGGCGATGATGTTGATAATATACTCACCTATTTTGATGGGCCGATTTTACCAGAGTGTTATGGATTCGACTACAGATCAAATGATCAATCTCGTGTGCTTTTACATAGGGTACTAATAACTCTCGTCGGCACTGATAAGATTTTAATTGACGATGACTGCGGCGATATTTTTGAGTTGAAAGATGAGGCCGATATTATTCGTGCACTCGACGCGCAGGATATCGGATGGAAGCAGCATGAAACAAGTCAATGACACTCTGCGAAAAGTAAAATCTCCAAAGCCTGAAGCGCTGCCGGAATTGAGCCTGATGATTTCCCCTACCTAAACAGCCTTTCTGGAGACACCTGAATGCGTATCCTAATTGTCGGAGCCAGCGGCGACATCGGACAGGTTGTCTGCTCGATCTTGGGTGATCGTCACGAGGTTATCACCGCCGGCCGATCCAGCGGGGATGTCCGGGTCGATATCGCAGACCGGGCATCGATCGAAGCGATGTACGCCTCCGTGGGTCAGGTGGATGCCGTCGTATCGACTACAGGTGAGGTGCATTTTGGTCCGTTGGATGAATTCACCCAAGAAACGTTCATGCTGGGCTTGCAGAATAAAGTTATGGGCCAGGTCAATTTGGTTCTGGCTGGTCTGGATGTCGTGCCGGATGGCGGATCCTTTACGCTGACCAGCGGCGTGTTGGATCGCGACCCGATCCGCATGGGCACGGGGGCTGCAACAGCAAATGGTGCTTTGGCCGGGTTCGTCACAGGCGCGGCGGTAGAGATGCCACGAGGATTGCGGATCAATGTCGTCAGCCCGGGATTGTTGGAGGTGTCGGAGCCCCGCTATGGGGCCTGGTTCCCGGGGCATCGTCCGGTCGCATCAGACGACGTCGCGCGCGCCTATGTTAAAAGCATCGAAGGCCCTGTCACAGGCCAAGTGATCATCGTGGAATAAACGGCAGCTTCGCGAATTTTGTATTTTTAATGGCAAGAGCCTCGATTTCGGCGAAAATACTTCCCTCGGTGGCTTTAATTCAAAGTGGCGCAACCAAAGATTGCTAAATTAACCGTTTTCCTCGCTAGTATTTGCATATTTCATCTCAAAATGCTCTCACTTTCATAATTGGGTGATCTTGTGTGAGAGGTAACAATGGTCCGTAAGACTTTACTTTTTGCTGCATTGGGCTTTGCGTTCTCGGCGTCAGCAAATGCCGCCACGCTTCCTGATCTGGAAGACAGCTATGTCGGCAGCTACGATGCATCAAGCGCCAAATCGGGAAGCAATTATCATTCCTTCTGGCTTCCAAGCTTTCTAAGCGGTCAGTCGAATTACTGGCAGTTCGATCCAAACGATGGGCGTTTTGACCATGTTGGCCCGCTTGCGAAGCTCACCGGTCGCATCACGAACAACACGCAGGGAACCGCCGCGTTCGACGTCGACGTCAACTTTTCGTACACGCAAAAAGGCGGCAGGGCGCCGAAATGCGAATTCGGTAACGCGACGTGTAACTCGATCGATTATCAAAAGAACAGCGCCCAATTCGAATACTTCTCGTTGGGAAGTGCCACGCTGACAGGTGTCGGTGATCTGGCAGGTCTGATCCTCGGGTTGACCATTCGACCATCAAACGAGGTGTATCCACCGCAATTGGGTTACGGCGCCAACAACAAGAAAAACATCAACCATTTTGGGTTGTCGACCTGGTTTTACTGGAACGTCGTTCAGAACTCGAACAATCTGATTCTGGGCAACGATACGCGCGGCGACATAAACATCAAACTGGCAGCGACCGATCGTGTTCCGCAGATTCCGCTTCCGGCGCCCTTCTTGTTGCTTTTGACTGCACTGGGTGGATTTGGAGTTTTGGCCACGCGCCGTTCCAGAGCGGCCTGATTAAACAAGCGCGGTCAATCGCGGCTTTCATTCTGAATACTGGACAGGGGGCAGTCTTTCTGCTCCCTTTTTGTTTATGACATCGCCGCGAAAAATTCAGTTGTCGACCACCCCGACACCCGAGGCCTTGGAGGAACTACGCCTCGGCGACATCGTCTACCTGAACGGGCTGATGTATACGGCCCGTGAAGGCGTCTACATGCGCGCACTTGAGGACAAGGCGAACATCCCGATGGAGTTGCCACGCGACAGCGCGGCGAATTTCCACTGCTCTCCTGCTGCGACCATCAACAAGGACGGGTCCTTCACGATGGGCGCGGTGACAGCCACAGCGTCCTTCCGCTTCGCCAAGTGGATCGGCGAATGGTTCGACAAATCCGGCGCAAAGCTGGTGGTTGGCAAAGGCGGGATGGCGCCCGAGACCTATAAGGAACACTTCGTCCCGAACGGTGCGATCTACCTGACGACGGTGGGCTACGGCACCGGGGCGCTGCTGGGCCGTGGCGTCGAGAACGTCGAGGCCGTGCATTGGAATGAGGAACTGGGCATGGCCCAGGCCATGTGGGTTCTGAAGTGCAAGGAAATGGGGCCGTTCATCGTTGCCTCGGACCTGGACGGCAACTGCCTGTTCGAACGTGAAAACGCCAAGATAGCGCCGGGTTTGGCAGCGGCCTATGAAGGCACGCGGCCTGCAACGCTAAAGCGATATGGCGAAACTGATGACCGGACGGATGAGGTGATTTGATGGACCTGCCGCCCGGGCGCATCGACCATCCCGCAGCCTGGGTGGGCAGAGAGATGGCGATGCGGACGGGATTGTGGGTGCAGGACCTGGAACCTGCCGAAATCACGGAATTGCAAGCGGCGGCCAAAACCTATCAAGCCTCTGGCCGGACCATAGGCGCGATGACTGCCGAGGCCTTCCCCCTGCCTTTGCTGGCGTCGAAACTGAAGGCCATGCGCAACATACTGCAGCATGGGGTTGGGTTTCGCCTGATCCGGGGACTGCCCGTTGATCGCTATGACATGGAAACGACCGCCATGATCTATTGCGGGGTCGGGGCGCATCTGGGTCCGGCCCGGTCCCAGAATGCCAAGGGCCATATCCTGGGCCATGTCAAAGACGTCGGCGCGGATCTGAACGACCCGAAGGTGCGGATTTATCAGACTACGAAGCGCCAAACCTTTCATACGGACTCGACCGATGTGGTGGCCTTACTGTGCCTGAAAGAGGCGATGGAGGGCGGCGATAGCCTGCTGGTCTCAACCCTGACGCTCTACAATGAAATGCAGGCGCGGTATCCGGATCTGGCGCCCCTGCTGTTTCAGCCCGTGGCGACGGACAGGCGTGGCGAGGTGCCAGAGGGGATGAACCCCTGGTTCGAAATCCCGGTCCTGAACTGGCATGAAGGGTTTCTGACCGGGCTCTATCAACGCCAATATGTGGACTCGGCGGCCCGGTTGCCGGATGCGCCGCGCCTGTCGGATCAACACCGCGCGGCACTGGATGCCTGGGATGCGCTGACCAATGATCCGGACCTGCATCTGAAGATGCGCCTGAAGCCAGGGGATATGCAGTTCGTCTATAACCACCACCTGCTGCATGATCGGACGGGCTTTCAGGATTGGCCCGATCCAGCGGAACGACGCCATCTGCTGCGGCTGTGGCTCTCGTTGCCAGGCGACCGGCCGTTGCCGCCGGTGTTCAAGCAACGCTATGGCCAGATCGATATCGGAAACCGCGGTGGGATCATCGTGCGTGGCACGGAACTGACGGTGCCAATGGCGCCCTGACCCCTCACCTGCTGAAACGCCCGATCTTATCCCTGAAAAGCCGACAACACCTCTTTATCCAAGATCCAGGACCGCACGATTTCGGCGTTCTCGGATAAATCCCGGCGATCCGACCAGACCAGATAATATCCGAGACCGGTTTCAAACTCCCATCCGCCCAGGGGTCTAAGCAGGCCTTGCGCTGCCAACCCTTCGACGACATGTGCGTATCCCATCGCGATGCCCTCGCCAGCCATCGCGGCCTGTAGCACCAGCGCATAGTCGTTCAGCCGCAATCCCGCACCGCTGTCTCGGTAGTCGACCCCGAAATACCGGAACCAGTTGCGCCAGCTCGGACGTTCGCGGAACGGCTCTTCCAGGTGGATCAAAGGCGCTTGGGCCAGATCGGCAATGGATGACGGCTCGCCATGATTGGCGACCCAGCGTGGCGAGGCCACGACCAGCAACCGCTCCCATGCAATCAGCGCCGCATCATAGCCGTCCCAGGTACCACTTCCGCGGCGCACACCCAGCGAGATGCCTTCCAGCGCCAGGTCCAGCTCTTTATCCGTTGTCTGCAAACGCAGTTCCAGGCCCGGGAAGCGTTCGTGGAAAGCCTGCAATCGCGGCACCATCCAGTAGTTCGCGAAGGCTGTGGAAACGGATAAGGTGACGTGATCCGTCCGGCCAAGCTGGCCCAAATGACTGACGGTGGACTGGAGGCGCCCGAATGCCTCGGCCACGTCATAGGCCAGCAGAGCGCCAGCATCGGTCAATGAAATCGAGCGATGCTGCCGGTGAAAGAGTTTCACACCAATCGCTGCCTCTAACTTGCGAATGGACTGGCTGACGGCCGGTTGGCTGACATTCAGTTCCTGTGCCGCTTGGGTGAAGGACCCATGCCTTGCCGCGGCATCAAAGGCGGCCAGATGATGCAGGCTGTCAATCTGTCGTAAGAGCTGTTGCATAATCTCAGATTATCCAAAGCCTAAGTCATTTCAAGCATCACGAATCTATCCTTTGCCGCTACGTTACCTGGGATAGGAGCAAGCTGATGTCCGAAGCCGTTTCCGAAGGAACCAGCCGACGCCGCGCCCGCGGCGATCGCCGTGCCGCACGGCCAGCGCCCGCAGCCCCCGCGTACATCACCCGGGCGATTCCGTTCTACGAGTTCATGGGCGAAGAGGGCCTGACGAACTCGAGGATCAGGCCGACTGGATCATCCAGGAAATCGGGCTGGAGTTTCGCGAGGACGAAGAGGCCTTGCGGATTTGGAAGGAAGCCGGCGCGGATGTGGACGGCACAAGGGTGCGAGCCGAGCGAGGCTTCATCCGCGACCTTTGTCAGACGGCGCCGTCCTCGTTCACCCAGCACGCCCGGAACCCTGCCAAGTCGGTGAAGATCGGTGATGGCCAGATGGTCTTCGCCCCAGTCTATGGCCCACCCTTTGTCCGCGATCTGGAAGGCGGCCGCCGGTACGGCACGATTGGTGATTTAGAGAATCTGGTGAAGCTGACCTATATGCTGCCCAGCCTACACCATTCAGGATTGGTGACGGTCGAACCTTGCGACGTGCCCGTCAGCAAGCGCCATTTTGACATCGTCTACTCTCACATGCGCTGGTCCGACAAACCGCATCTGGGCGCAATTACCGAAATGTCCCGGGCGCAGGATTCAGTGGATATGGCCCGGATTCTGCACGGCGATATCGACGATAAATGCGTCATCATGGGGAATGTGAACACCAACTCTCCGCTGCTGGTGGACAAGGTGGTGACCGAGGCGATCCGTACCTATTCGGCCAACGGACAGGGCATGATTGTCGCCCCCTTCATCCTTGGCGGGGCCATGGGACCGGTGACCACCGCCGCGTCACTTGCACAAGCTTTGGCCGAGGCGATGATGTGCTGCGCATTCAGCCAATTGGTCAAACCGGGGTCGCCCTTCATCCTTGGCAACTTCCTCAGTTCCATGTCGCTGAAGTCCGGTGCACCGACTTTCGGGATGCCGGAACCGGTGATGTCGAATTATGTGATCGGCCAACTCGCCCGTCGCTTAGGCGTGCCGCTCAGATGCGGCGGGTCGCTGACGGCATCGAAAGTGGCAGATGCGCAGGCTGCTGCAGAAAGCGCGGACTCGATGCTGTCCACCGTCTTGGGCGGGTCGAACTTCACCCTCCATTCTGCGGGCTGGCTGGAAGGCGGGCTTTGCACCGGCTATGAAAAGCTGTTGCTGGATGCCGACCGGTTGGGCGCCTATCAGGTGATGCTGCAGGGCATGCCATTGGACGACAACGCCATCGGGCGCACGGCTTATGAGGACGTCGAACCGGCAGGGCACTTCCTGGGATCGGCCCACACCATGGCGAATTACGAAACCGCCTATTACGACGCGACGCTCTCCAATTACGAAAGCTGCGAACAGTGGGAGGATGAAGGCGCAAAGGACAGCCAGCGCCGCGCCTTTGAACGCTGGAACCAGATGCTGGCGGACTATGAAGCGCCACCTATCGACCCTGCCACAGACGAAGAACTGCAAGCTTATATCGCCCGACGGAAAGAAGAGCTGCCGGATGCCTGGTACTAAAGGGATGGGTTAAAGCCGATCCTACGAACAAGGGGACTGACATGACCGAAGCCACAATGGCGCAGTCGACGCTGAACATTCAAACTGACGATGCCCCGACCGGCAAGCCGCTGCCCAGCCATGCCAAGGTGGCAATCATCGGCGGCGGCGTCGTCGGGTGTTCGATCCTGTTTCACCTCGCCAAGTTCGGCTGGAAGGATGTGGTGCTGCTGGAACGCGATGAACTGACCTCGGGCTCGTCCTGGCACGCGGCGGGGCAGATCCACACGATTTCCTCGGACCCGAATATCAGCCGACTGCAGAGCTATACGATCGGTCTCTATAAAGAGATCGAGGAACTGTCCGTTCAGTCCGTTGGTCTGCACATGACGGGCGGGTTCTATCTCGCCTCGAACAAGACCTGGTGGGATTACCTGAAACGGGAAAGATCGAAAGCCCGCTACATGGGCCTGCAGCAGGAATGGATTGATCTGAAAGAACTTGCTGAAAAGCACCCGCTGATCGATCCGAAACACTATTATGCGGCGTTGTGGGATGATCAGGATGGCGACCTCGACCCATCCGGCACCACCTATGCCTTTGCCAAGGCGGCGCGGACGTTCGGGGCGCAGTACTTCACCCATACACCGGTGACCGCGACGACCCAGCGTGCCGATGGCACCTGGGATGTGACCACGTCGAAAGGCGTGATCAATGCCGAGCATGTTGTGAACTGCGGCGGGCTCTGGGCACGCGAGGTCGGCCACATGGCGGGCATGCACCTGCCCCTTCAGCCGATGGAGCACCACTATCTCTTGACCGAACGCATCGACGCGGTGGCTGATTTCGGCAGCCGTCTGCCCTGCGGGATCGACTACGAGGCAAACATCTACTTCCGCCAGGAACGGGACGGTATGTTGCTGGGCACCTACGAACCCGTAGGCGTGCCTTGGAAAGTCGAAGGCACGCCCATGGATTTCGGGCACGAGCTTTTGCAACCGAACCTGGAACACATCGCCGACCGGTTGGAACTGAGCTTCGACCGCATTCCCGCTTTTGCCGATGCGGGCATCCGGCAGACGGTGAACGGCCCCTTCACCTTTGGCCCGGACGGCAACCCAATGATCGGGCCGGTGCCTGGCATGACCAATTACTGGTGTGCCGTTGGTGTGATGGCCGGGTTCTGCCAAGGCGGCGGTGTCGGTCTGACCATGGCCGAATGGATGATTGACGGCGAACCTTCGATCGACGTCTGGGCCATGGACATCGCCCGCTTTGGTGACTGGGCCACCCCGGACTGGGGCACCATCAAATCGACCGAGAACTACGAACGCCGCTTCGTGATGACGTTCCCGAACGAGGTGCTGCCCAAAGGCCGCCGCCAACAGACCACGGCGCTTTATGATCGGCTGACTGCCAAGGGTGCGCTGATGGGGCAGTCCTTCGGTTTGGAAAACGCACTGTGGTTCGCCGATGGGCCGGACGATGCGAATGAGGATCCGACCTTCCAGCGCAACCGGTCCCATGACTATGTCGCCCGGGAATGCGAGGCGGTGCGCAGTGCCGTCGGCGCCGTCGAAATTGCCAATTTCGCCAAGCACGAAATCACCGGACCGGGCGCCCGGGACTGGCTGAACGAAACCATGGCGGGCTTCATTCCGAAACCTGGCCGCATGACCCTGACGCCGATGCTGACCCAACGCGGGCGGCTCTATGGTGATCTGACCGTGGCCTGCCTGGATGATGACCACTTCATGCTGTTCGGGTCGGGCGCCATGCAGGATGCGCACAGCCGGTTCTGGGCGCGGACCTTGCCGGATGGAGTGACACATCGGAACCAGACGTCGGATTGGCACGGGTTGGCGCTCAGCGGCCCGCACTCGCGGGAATTGCTGCAGAAAATCACCCGGGACGACCTCAGCGCCGAGGGTATGAAGTTCCGCGACACCCGCCAGACCTTTGTCGGCAATGTGCCCGTGATCCTAAACCGGATCAGCTTTAGCGGCGAACTCGGGTACGAGATTTACTGCCGCCCGCAATATTTGATCCTTCTCAGCGAAGCGATCGAACGGGCCGGTGCCGATCTGGGCTTCCGCTGGTACGGCTCCCGCGCATTGATGTCACTGCGCCTGGAAAAGGCCTGGGGCGCCTGGGGGCTGGAATACCGCCCCGACTTCAATGCCATCGAATCCGGCATGGACACCTTCATCAACTGGAACAAAGACTTCGTGGGCAAGGACGCGACGTTGAAATTCCGCGAAGACGGCGTTGACCGCAAACTGATCACCATGGTCATCGACACGCCCGTGGACGTGACCTTGGACGAGGCGATCCTGAGGGAGGGAGAGGCCGTCGGATATATCTCGTCGGGCGGCTATGCCCACCATGTCGGCAAGTCGATGGCCATGGGCTATGTCAGCACGCCGAACGCGGATGCAGGCACCATGCTGGATGTCGAGATCCTAGGAGATATGTACCCGGCCGAGGTTCAGGGCACGCCCTTATACGACCCAAATGGCGGGCGGATGCGGTCCTGATCACCAATCTGGACAACGGCTGGACCACGAAGAAACCACGGCCCCGGTGCACCGCCGGGGCCGTTTTTCGTAACAAACGCTACGCAGATTCCTGCGAATCCGGCAGTTCTTGTAGCAGGCGGTACTGAAAAAACCGGGATCTCAGGTCATCTTGGTTCCATCACAACCCAAGACGGGTTGAACACGTTGAGATGGAGCACAACCAATGACTAAAGCACTGATTCAAAAAGCAATTATAACTGCTGCCATCGGTATGACTGCGTTCGCCGGCGGCACTTTTTCAGCGCCCGGCACGGCCGAGGCCGCCACCCAGCGCATCGATTGCCCGCTGCCGCAGATCCGGCGCGAGGTTACAACGCGGCTTCCGGACGGGTGGTGGAATACGCCCATCGTGAACCGCCTGACCGAGACCAAGATCCAGACCATTGGCGGCAAGAAGGCGCTGATCTGCAAATACGGCGCGGCCGGTACAATCCAACGATATGCCCCGGCGGGCGCGACCTGCCGCAAGAATGACCGCGGGTTTGTGTGCGAGACCCGCTCGGCCAGTGCACCGCGCACCCATTCGACCGGTGGTATCAATCTGAAGCAGACGTTTACGGCTGACCTCGACAATGGCCGTACCGGTGGTGGCGGGGCCGACATCTGGTTCCAGGCTGAAACGCGTGACCTCTTGTACATCACGCCGCGTGGACGCGCGAAGATAGGTGTCGGCAACCGCCGCAACCGAGGCCGCGACGGCTGTGCCCGGGCGCGCTACACCAACAGCCGCGTCTCGCTGCGCGACATCCCGGTCGGCTCGTATATCTGCGTGAAAACCAACGAAGGCCGCATCAGCCAGTTCCGCGTCAACGCCCTGACTGGCAGCAGCCCGAAGACGCTGAAGATCGGCTACACGACCTGGCAGTAAGTTTTCCGAACGCTTGCATTTTCATGACGCAACCCGGCCCAAGTGGCCGGGTTTTTCTTTCTGGAAGGCTTGGGCTCATTTTGTGGAATGGTTGGGAGGCATCAAGGTTCGATTTGCGCCATCTTTGGAGCCTCATTTCCAGCGCAGTCAAGGGCAGGAATTGGGAGTAGAGCCGACCAAGCTTTACGCTGCTCTGAATGCGCGCAGTAAATTCGCGTCCGGGTATAACTGCTGCGGCGTAGTATGAATCGCAGCCTTTCGCGAGGTCTGCGTTGAAGTGTTCAACGAAGAGGATCGGCTGCGAACAACCCTAACCGTCATTACTTTTTGGATGGTTAGGGTGCCAGGGCAGCCAAAGCCTGGCGGTCTTTGAAATCAAGGATCCCCCTCGATTGATCGATCCATTGTTACCTTTGGAATTCCTTTAGCTGGTCGATTGTTGACGAATATCAACTTGGCCTCTGTAGGAACGCGTACGTTGGGGACCGGACAGCACAGATAGCGTCGGCGCGGAATGGTCGAGAACGTGGATATTCGCAAGGATATGTCAGACCCGTATGAAATTCTTGGACTCTCGCGCAATGCGACGGATGCCGAGATTAAGAAGGCCTATCGCAAGCTTGCCAAAGAGCTTCATCCAGATCTCAATCCCGGAGACACTGCCCGCGAAGAAAGCTTCAAGCGAGTCTCGGCGGCCTACGACTTGCTGGGAAACCCCGAAAAGCGGCGCCAGTTTGATGCGGGCGAGATTGATGCGACTGGCGTCGAGACACAGCGCGGGTTCTATCATCAGCACGCATCTGGCGAGGCCGGTCAGAGATACGATCCTGACGGCGTGTTCACCGATTTCGACGACTTCTTCCGCCGGGCTTTCCGGCAAGATAGCAACCAATATACTCGGCGGGACCAGCCCTTCCGTATGCGTGGCAGCGATGTGAGATACCATCTGGAGGTTGAGTTTCTGGATGCAGTCAATGGATCGACCAGCCGGGTCACCACCCCCGACGGACGTAGGTTAGATGTCTCGATTCCGGCCGGAACCGATGACGGGCAGGTTCTCCGATTGAAAGGTCTAGGCCAACCCGGGCTGAATAATGGACCTCCGGGGGATGCGCTGATCGCGATCACGGTCCAGGCGCACCCTATCTTCAGCCGCGATGGCAAACATATCAGGTTAGAGTTGCCGGTTTCTCTGGACGAGGCGATTCTGGGCGCCGAGGTGGAAACACCGACGCCGAAAGGAAGCGTCAAGCTGCGTATCCCGTCTGGTTCCAGTTCAGGCAAGATACTGCGGCTAAAGGGCAAAGGCGTTGCGGCGAATGCAGGCGTACCAGGCGACCTACTGGTTTCGCTTAGATTGGTTCTGCCGGAAGAGGTAGGCGACGAACTTAAAGCCGCAATCAAGAGCTGGCGCGAAAGACATCCGCAATCTCCACGTGATGGCTGGGAGGGTTATGGCAAATGATGACTGAATTCGAGGCCCTCGCCCAAATCAAGGGATTGTCACGCACGCGCCTGGAGATCTGTATCCGCGAGGCCTGGATCACACCGGCCCGCTCGAAAAAAGGACACGTTTTCGACGACGTCGATTTGGCGCGTCTGCGCCTGATCTCAGAACTCGCGGATGATCTGTTGATTGACGACAATGCCATGCCGATCGTTCTATCCCTGATCGATCAGATCCATGGGTTGAAGCGCCGATTGCACGAACTGGATGAAGCCCTAGGCGCCGATGCGAACTAGCGCACCCTTATCGGAAAACTTGGCATGGACCCTCGAGAGAGACCCGGCCAGCCTCGTCCAGCTCTCGGCTTCTGGAGACTATCCAGCAGGCATCTCTTCGGTTCCGGGCGGGACTTCCGACGGTATTGGCGGCGGCACCTCGTCCGGCCTGACGGGAACTTCGGGCGGCTCGGGTACTGGCGTCTCCGCCGGCGATTTTGGTATCTCGTCCGGTGACGGCGTCGGTGATTCCTCTGGTGTTCCATTGTTGGCAGTGGCTGCTTGGCGATACATTCTGTTTCTCCGGCAGTGCTAAACTGCGACGCGCGTGGTCCCGGCACGCAAACTGTTCGGTCCACGACGTACGTTCGTTACCGAAGCTCAATGAGGCTCGACGATACTTCAGTGCGATAAGCAGAGCCAAATGCCGTTTCCAATTTCGAGACGGAGTTTGCAGCAGAAGTCTCGACCAAGCTTCAGATCGAGGTTAGCGCTAAGTCTGCTTCTTTCGTAGATTACTGAACCGGCAAGTACGCAGCGGCAACCTATGTCGGTTTCGACGTCATAGTTATGACCTCGCATGAACCTGACAGACCACCCTGAGGCGCATTTCTAAGCTTTGCCGTCAGAGCACCGAGATGTCTATTTCTCAGGCTTGGTGAGGTCCACGGATTGAAAGCAGCGCACTTTCGATTCGCCGCCACATCTCAGCATCCTTTTCTTTTCCCGTCTGCGATGCCTTTGAAGCTTGTTGTGCGGCATGTGCGATCGAACGATCGCCCAACCGATCATACAACTGTTTGGCATAGGATTTTATCTCACCTGAAAGCATGATTGATTCTCCTCTCTGCCGATGAAGTGTACTCCGGAGTCTGCGGCGGTGGTTTGATCTACATCAACTGAAGCCTCACCGGCCGCGCTTCAGTGACGTACTCTCAACTGGACCGCGCACCCTGGTTCTCAGGCAACGGGTTCAAAGCAACGACGTCGCAAACAGTGCCAAGCTTGTCAGCACTCCCATAACTGGGATCGCAAGAGATGTCTTGAAGTGGTCGCCTCCGGTGTCTCCCCTCAGCTTAATCGCGATCAAAGAGATGTTCACGAAGATAAACACCGAAAGAACAATTTGAGACGTGTAGCTGGCAAGCTGCTGAATCGGCAGAGCCTGCGTAAGAAAGAGGATCACCAAGACCACGGAAACTGTGGCAACTGTTGGGGTACGGGTCAGAGGTGAAACACGGGACAAGATTGCCGGAAGTTGGCCTCGATCCGCCATCCCGTACAACACCCGTGAGGCCATGATAATTTGAATCAGAACGCCGTTGACGGTCGCTATGACTGCAACGGCAGCAAAACCGGACTGTACGCTGCTCGATCCATTCGCGAATACGAGCATCAAAGGCGCATCAGAGGCCGTCAACACTTCAACAGGCACAGCGAAAAGAACAGCGCAAGACACTCCGACATAAAAGAGAGTTGCCACAACCAACGTGATCGTAATGGCGCGCGGCAGCGTTTTCGTTGGGTTCTTCACCTCTTCGGCAACGTTCACCATGTCTTCAAAGCCAACAAAGGCGAAGAATGCGAGGAGAGAAGCCGCCCCGATCCCGATCCAGTACTCTCCCTGCATCGGCGGCACCATTGCAGCGAGTACAACTCCGGAGGGCTCCGCAACCCAGAAGCCCCAAAAGATCACAACCCCAAGGCCCGCGATTTCAATCACCGTGACGACGGATGCCATCAAAACGGACTGGGTTATTCCCCACCACGCAATAACCCCCATCGAGAGCACGACAGCGACGGTCAGAGTATTCTTCGACAGCCCAATCAGATCGGCAAGATATCCGCCCGCACCGATGGCGACGGCCGATGCCGAGACAATTCCAGATATCGCTACGCCGAGGCCAACTATACGCGCCAGCCAGATCCGCCGAAGACCTGCTTCAACATAGGCCGCCTCGCCTGCACTCACCGGGAAGCGCGTTGCCAGTTCTGCATAGGAAAACGCTGTGAAGCCAACCACGATTGCTGCGAGAAGGAAGGCCGCTGGCGCATATGGCCCGGCGAGCGATGCCGTTTCACCGATCAGGACATAAATTCCAGCGCCGACCGTCACGCCCAGCCCGTAAAGCGACAGCAATGGTAGTGTCAAAGTGCGCCGCAGCTTTGGATTTGCGATCCCAGAACTCAAATCGGCGCGTGAGTCTATCGTTATCGACCCATGCTGATTGGTCGATGATTGATTTGGGTTTTCGGTCATCGTGTACTCATTGCGTTTCGTTGTGATCGCGGCTGACGGTTTTGCGCCGGGATGCGAGATCACTTCTGAATTTTACGCTTCCAGAAATGTTCAATAATGGGAGCTTACTGGCGCTCTACGAAACCCATGCTGACGAAGATCAAAGCTCGGGCAGGTCGACTTTGTCTGCTTTGTGAGAGCCGTCATGAGGTTGGTTCGGCGGCGTGATGCAAGAGCTTGAGTGCCGAAAGTTCGGCGCCGATTTGAGACCGAATTGACGTCGGTCAAGACTTCCCCGGAAACCAACTTCCAAAATGCAGGTCTCGAACCAGATCAATCAGGGGAAGGCAATGCAGCCTCCTAAAGCGGCCCAGGCGCTCACACCTGAGCACCTCCGTCGGACTTGCGATCCGTCAACGATCAAGATGCCGAAGACGGCAGATATCGAGATGTCGCAGGAGTTGATTGGCCAGAACCGAGCGATCAACGCGATTGAGCTTGCTGTGAGCAGCCACCATCGCGACTTTAATGTCTTCGTTCAAGGCAAGCCTGGCTCGGGCCGTCACAGCGCGATTCAAAGGAGTCTTGATCAACACGCGCAGAACTGCGCCGTTCCGGACGATTGGGTCTATGTCAACAATTTCGATATGCCTGACAGACCGCGGGCGCTCAGGTTGCCGCCCGGCGTCGGTCTAGAGTTGAAGCATGCGATGGAGTCCTTGGTTGACGATCTGGCCAACGACATTCCTGCATTGTTTGAGTCAGAGGAGTATCAAGCGCAGCGTCACGCAATCGAACGGCGTTACACCGAAGAACACGAAACGGCGATGAGTGCGTTGAATGATAAGGCCCGCGCCAAAGATACTGCAATTCTTCGCACACCAATGGGCGTTGCCGTTGCTGCGACCAGGAACGGTGAGGTGATCGAACCTAAGGACTATGAAGCTCTCCCGGCTGGAGAACAGGAAGAAATCAAAGCGACCGTAACGGAAATCCAACAGGAACTCGAAGCCATTATGGCAGATGCGCCCCGTTCCGAGCGCGCGCAGCGCAAAGAAATTCGCGACCTAAACGCTGCGATGATGACCAGCGGCGTTGAAGAGCGAATTGGTGAAATCGCCAGTTCGTTTGATGGTGTCACTGGTATTGCCACGTATCTTGAAGAGGTCCGTGCCGACGTTGCTGATAATGCCGATCTATTTTTGATGGCTGCCATGGAACGCCGGAACGGCAACTTCCCCTTGGCGACCACAAAACACTACGAAGATCCGCGGTTCCAGCGATACCTCGTTGCGGTGATGGTTTCGCATCGACGTGATGACGAGTCCGGAGCGCCGGTCGTCGTTGAAGACTTCCCCACCTTGGCAAATCTTATCGGGAGGATCGAGCACAGCCAGGAAATGGGCGCGCTTCTGACGGACTTCACGATGATAAAGCCCGGCGCCCTGCACCGCGCCAATGGGGGGTTTCTTGTCCTTGACGCGCGACAAGTGCTTTCTGAACCTTTCGCATGGGAGACGCTCAAGCGTTGCCTGAAATCCGAAGCAATCTCGATCATCTCTGTCGGCGAGAAGCTCAGCCTGGCAACGACGACTTCGCTGAGTCCCGATCCGATCCCCCTGAATGTTCGAGTGATCCTGATCGGTGAACGCCTTCTCTACCATTTACTGGTCAAGTTCGATCCGGATTTCTCGAACCTCTTCAAGATTCAGGCGGATTTCAGCGACGAAATTCCGATCTCCGACATTAATCTCAGCGACTACGTGCATCTAATCGTTTCGCTTGGCCAAGGTGCGGGACTTCTGCCGCTGGATGAGGCCGCGACCGCCCGGTTGATCGAGGAAAGCGCGCGTCTGGCTGAAGACGCCGAACGGCTCACTCTAAATCTCGGGCGTCTGTCCGATATCCTCAAGGAAGCAGATTATCAGGCCAGGACACTCGCAAAAACGACTATTCAGGCGATCGATATCGACGGTTCGATCGGGGCTGCAGAATCTCGTGCGGGCCGGATCCGTGACCTTTCAGAGGAACAGATCCTGAGAGGTTCAAAGAAGATCGCGACTGATGGCGATGCCATCGGGCAGATCAACGCCCTTTCCGTGATTGACCTTGGCAGCACACGCTTTGGACAACCGTCCCGTATTACGGCTCGTGTGCGCATGGGCGCCGGAAAGGTGGTCGACATCGAGCGCGAAGTCGAACTGGGCGGCCCGCTACATTCGAAGGGCGTTATGATCCTTTCAGGATTTCTAAGCGCGCACTACGCACAGGACTTGCCCATTTCACTTTGGGCGAGCATTGCATTTGAGCAGAGCTATGGCGGCGTTGATGGTGACAGTGCGTCGGCTGCGGAACTCTTCGCTTTGTTATCTGCGTTGTCAGATCTACCGATCGACCAGTCCTATGCTGTTACTGGCTCGGTCAATCAATTTGGCGAAGTCCAAGCGATCGGCGGCGTGAATGAGAAAATCGAAGGCTTTTTTGACATTTGCGCAGCGCGGGGACTGACTGGACGCCAGGGTGTTCTCATTCCGCTCGCAAATGTAAAGAACCTCGCGTTGCGTGATCGTGTGATTGATGCCGTGAAGCGAGACAAATTCCGCATCATTCCACTTGAGACAATAGATCAAGGTATCTCGATCCTCACCGGACGTGCTGCCGGAAGGCGAGACGAGCAGGGCGCCTACGCAGAAGACACTGTGAATGGGTTGGTCGAAAGAAAACTCCAAAGGTTCGCTGAGCAGCGCCGTAAATTTGGAGGCCCGAGCGATGTTGCATCAGCTTCAGGGAAGGAAAAGACATCGTGATAAAGCAGGCACGTTCCCGCGCTCCAAGAGTTATCCTCGGCGCGATATGCTTTGCCGATGCGCGCCCGGCCATTCGTTTGGGCGCAGAACTAGCAGCGTGCATTGGCGGTGAAATTCGAGCAATGCTGGTCGAGGACGACGCGGTGAGGCGTTTCGCTGCCCTGCCATTCGCAAAGGCGCTCATCCAAACAAAGCGTGCCAGTCAACCCATAACACCTGCAGACATGCAGAAAGCGTTTGCGCGGGATGCGAGCATCTTTCAAGAAACTCTAGATCAGGCCGCGCGGCGGGCGGCAGTGCGGTGGAGCTTCGAGCAGCGCCGAGGGCAATTCATCGCCGAAATGCGCAACGCGGCCTCAGCAGGAGATCTTATTTTAATCGGTCATCAGCGTACGCATGACCCAAGAGGTGATATTGTACTCTTCGATCCCTCAGATCCGGTGGATGACCGATTGCTCGATATTGGCGCCCATCTCGGTCAGGCACTCGGTCAGAAGCTGCGTTTGTTCGTATCATCTCAAACTGTCGATGCGGTCCAAGCTCGGCTCAATCTATGGTGCGAACGGCACCCGGCAATGCCGCGGCTGGTGGTTAGTTACCAAGATGCCGCAGATCCAACCGCCTTTCTGAGGTATCTCAGTGAGACCCGGCCTTCGGCACTCGTGGCCTCAGTCGGCTCTGAACTCCCCAATGATATCGATGCTATTTTGGATATAGCGCGCTGTCCCATCATTTTGGCAAATGATAAACGAACAAGCAGGCCGGAAGAGGTTTAACACCCCCTGTCGCAGCTTATTCATCTCGGTCCGACATCGGATCTCTTGAACCGCATCCTTTCGACCCTCGAAGAACTCGCTGAAAGACCGAAACCCTCAAAACCGGGGCCAACCAAACAAGGAAGCTTCTAGCCTTGTGCTCAGATCCTAAGGCACGAGCACGGCGGCGGCGGTACCGCGACGACCAGAAACGGATGCAAAGTATCTCAAGGCAACTCTGAAACCTTTTGCTGTCCTCATTGATTGACGCCGATCAATTTCGCGCCGGGACGTCCGGTGTAGCATAGTGGTGTTACAATGGAGATTGCATGGGCATGCTCTCGCGCCGAACACTCATTGCGTCCGGATTATCCGTTGCAGCGTTCGGCGCGCTTGGTTACGGCCTATGGCCACGTTTAGATGGATACCATGAAGAACTGAAGCGCCAACGGCGGCTTCTTTCTGGCGATCCGACACTTCAGGACCTTGTCCGAATGGCCACGCTTGCTGCGAACGGCCACAATGCTCAGCCTTGGAAATTTCGTCTGGACAAACACCGGATCAAGATCCTTCCGGACCTGTCGCGGCGCACGGCGGTTGTCGATCCTGATGATCACCACCTCTACGTCAGTTTGGGATGTGCCACCGAAAACCTGGTCATCTCGGCCCAAGCCCATGGTCAGCTGGCGGGTGTGGCAATCAGTGAGGAACCTGAGCCACAAATTGACATTGCATTAGGAAACGGACCGGCAGGCAACGAACCTCTTTATCAAGCCATTCCTCTCCGACAGTCGACTCGATCAGCTTATGATGGGCAGCAGATCTCTTCGCAAGAGATCGACGTTCTCAAAGCCGCAGCACAGCAGGACGGAGTCTCGGTTCTCATAGTCACCGAACGAGCACAGCGCGAAGCAATTTCGGAGTTTGTCATCGAGGGTAATAGTGCTCAGATGGATGACCCGGCCTTTATCGCGGAACTGCGCGATTGGCTGCGCTTCAGCCCCAACAAGGCTATTGCGATGGGAGACGGTCTTT
The DNA here is from genome assembly GCA_039028795.1 of Pseudomonadota bacterium. GTDB lineage: Bacteria > Pseudomonadota > Alphaproteobacteria > Rhodobacterales > Rhodobacteraceae > Thermohalobaculum. The sequence goes on along the minus strand of JBCCHJ010000052.1, from coordinate 5,220 downwards.
TCAGTGCCTGTTCCGAAAACCCGATTGTGCCAGAATGGATTGGCGGAAGCCTGTTCAATGCCTTTTTCACCAAAGAGGCTGAAAATACCAAATACCGAGATCAAATCCTATCATCGGCCGGCGTTGCGATATTCATCGGCGATCAGGCCGATCCGCTGCATTGGATCAATGTGGGCAGGAGTTTTGAACGTTTTGCACTTCAGGCGACCGCACTCGGGATCCGGAACGCGCATATCAACCAACCGATTGAAGTGCCTTCTTTACGGTCAGAATTCGCACGTTGGCTCGGAATGCCAGGCGTTCGGCCTGATCTCGTCGTGCGCTTTGGTCGAGCGCCCGCCTTGCCGATGTCGTTGCGACGACCGGTCGAAGAGGTGATGGCCTGAGGACCATTTGAGCCAAGTTGCATGATGCGCAAATTCGGAGGAACCCCGGGGCCAACTGGCATTATCGAAGTTTCCAAGTGACATCGTGAGACGACCCCACCCGTTTGATCTCTATCAAGGACGGGCAATCCAATCCGCTTTAGCCATGGATGAAGGCAAGTGCTCTCGATGCACCAGACTTTGGGCGGCGAGCACGAAGCGACGTGCGATCACACTGTCAAATTGTGGAGGTTCGCTATGCACGACAAATTGCCGGAAGATCATCCGAACCTGGCGCTGCTCAAGCGGATCAATTTGCATGACATTGCAAGTTCAAAGGAAGCGTTCAGAGATGACGTCGTCTTTCACTACTTCAATCCCAGTCTACCTGAAATGCAAGGCGACTATCTTGGCCTGGATGGACTACGGGCCTTCTTCAACAAAATCGGCGCAGCGACCAAAGGTACATTCAAGGTCAACCCTGTATCGGCAAGTGCAATTGGCGATGAACTGGTCGTCACGCATACCAGGAACTCTCTGACGTTAGACGGTAGATCGTTAGAAACCGACGTGGTCGTTGTCTGGCGTATTGTCGAGGGGCGTATTGCAGAAGTGTGGGATATCCCCTCAGCCTTTGACGGAGTGAGCGTCGGACAATGATGTACCGCTCACTGCTCGCTGTAACACTTCTGTTGACCGCTACGGTGCAGTCCACCGCAGAAGAAGAACGCAAAGCACTCACCGTTGGTGGCGACAGCTTCCTTGCAGGTCAGGAAGTCATCTTCGATCAAGCTGGCAAAGAAGATCTGTTTGCGGCCGGAGAGATCATACGGGTCCTGGAGGATATCACCGGCTCCGCACATTTAGCCGGGCGCAAGATCAAGATGACAGGGAGGATCGGCGGCCATGCCTATCTGGCGGGAATGGATGTGGTGCTGGAGGGTCCCGTCAGAGGGAATGCCACGTTAGCGGGCTATGACGTCACCGTTGCAGCAGTGGGCGGCAATCTAAGGGTGTCCGGTGGCAATCTTTTGGTCCAAGGCCCTGTCGGAGGCTATGCGCTGATTAGTGGGGAGACTGCCCATATCGATGCACAGATTGCTGGCGACGCGATCATCACATCACGTGAACTGACGTTCGCCGATAACACTCAGATCAACGGTAAGCTGATCCTCTTTGAAGAAACCCCTGGCACCCTTGAAGTCCCTCAAGGCGTCGCAACAGCTGACCGAATCGAGCGTCGCGACATCTCCGAATGGAAGGAGACCGCAAGAGATTTGGAGTTCTGGAATTGGAAGGCTGTGCTGGGCAGGTTCCTGGCGGGTATTATCGTCATCGGTGCTTTGGCGACGCTGGTTGCCGCCGTCATACCCAAAACAATGTCCGAATTGCGTGAAGACCTTCTCAAACGACCGTTTCGCAACCTGTTGTTCGGTTTCCTAACCCAGTCGATATTTATTGGTGCGGCAGTGATTTTGCTCCTGACAGTGATCGGCATCTTGGCCAGCCCTGCGGCGATCCTTGCCGCACTAATTGCCGGACTCGTCGGCTATGTCGTTGCAGTCTACGCCTTTGGGGTCGGCTTGCTTCTTGCTTTCGGTCGGTCGGTGCCGACTACAATCGCCACGCGCTCCCTCGCTGCAGGGCTAGGAGCTGTGGTGGCCGGGATCATCGCGCTGATACCGCTATTGGGATGGCTGTTCATCATAGTCTTTGTGCTGGCCGGAGTTGGTGCGGTCACGCTGAAAACGCTTAGACCGGCGTTCTTCGTGGAGCGCAACCAAGCGGACGGCGTGTAAGACCATGTTTCGCGTCTGCCCACGAAATGGGGCGGATGCGCACTGTCCATATGCCTGGAGCAACCTTGATGTGCATGTTGTCCGCGGGGTCCAACTGATGCGCAGCACAGCGAAGCATCATTTTCGATTCAAAGGCGATTCCTAGTTCGAACGGCCAGGTCGGTATAAACTTTTTGCAGCGCTGCAATCTGTAACTGCCCGCGGACAAGCATCGCGAACAATGCTGCCTGCGTGAAAGTCCGTAAAAAACCCAAAATCACCAGTTCAGGGGGCTGTTTTAAACGGCGGCAATCGTGCAAGTGGAACTTCACTTAAGCCGCGTGAAGGAGGTTCACTTGAGCCGCGCTTATGGCAGCTTCCTCACGCATACCGGCCGTTCTATATCCCACGCACGAACAAAGGACTCCACACATTCCAACCCGTGCAAAACTCACAATCCCAACTGCGTCTGACGCCTCTCGTTAGGCACTGATCAACTCTTCCAGCCGGCCTGTTAACCTATCCCACCCGACATTTTGTACATACGCATGGCATACACGTGCTGCACAGATGGCATACGGATGGCATACGCGTTCTGTACGGGTTGTCCGGTAGCGCCATGCGGGTTAACGGGCTTACGCGTCGACCAGTTCCGTGGCCTTCGCCAGGTCGACCGAGACCAGTTGGCTAACGCCCCGTTCCACCATGGTCACGCCGAACAGCCGGTTCATGCGGCTCATGGTGATGGCATGGTGGGTGATGATCAGGAACCGCGTTTCGGTCAGGCGGCACATCTCATCCAGCAGGTCGCAGAACCGCGTGACGTTGCTGTCATCCAGCGGCGCGTCGACCTCGTCCAGCACACAGATCGGGGAGGGGTTGCTGAGGAACACCGCGAAGATCAGGGACAGGGCCGTGAGGGTCTGTTCACCCCCTGACAGCAGCGACAGGGTGGAAAGCTTTTTGCCCGGTGGCTGGCACATGATCTCCAGCCCCGCGTCTAGCGGATCGTCAGATTCCACCATGACCAGTCGGGCCTCGCCGCCCCCAAACAAGTGTCTGAAAAGATTGGCAAAACGCTTGTTCACGTTGTCGAACGCAGCCAGCAGGCGCTGCCGGCCTTCGCGGTTCAACTCGGCAATGCCTTTGCGCAGCTTCGCGATGGCCTGGTCCAGATCGTCCTTCTCTGCCGCGATCTCTTCCTGTTCGGCGCGGACCTCATTCGCGTCTTCTTCTGCGCGCAGGTTCACGGCGCCCAGAGCATCGCGCTGACGGCGCAATTTCAGCACGTCGGTTTCGCAAGCCTCGACCGGCGGCAGTTCGGTTGGATCGGCCTCCAGCGTTTCCAACAGAGCCTCGGGTTCCACCTGCAATTCGCTGCGGATCTCCGCGGCTGTTTCCTCGGTGCGGACCTGCAAACCTTCGAGCAGAGCTTCCAGCCGGGCGCGCTCTTCCCGGCGGGCAGAGGCGATGCGCTCCGCTTCCCGTTCGGCGTTCTCGGCCTGTCGCAGTGCGGTTTCCGCCTCTGCCAGAATATCTGCCGCAGCTTTGCGGCGGCTTTCAGCGGCCTCGATTTCTTCGACCAGGGCGTCACGGCGTTCGGTCAGGCTGCCCGGGACTTGGGCGACCTCTTCCTGGCGTTTCGAGGTCTCTTCCATCCGCTTGCCCAACTCGGCGATGCGGTCGCCTGCATTGGAGAGGCGGTCCCGCCAGATAGCCAGTTCGCGCCCAACCTCGCCCAAGCGGCGTTCGCGGGCAGCGGCGGTACGCCGTAGCTCATCTGCCTGGGACCGGGCCGACAGCATCGCGGTACGGGCCAAGTCCACCTCGCCGCGCTGCTTGTCGACTGCAGCACGGGCTTCGGCGACGTCGTTCAATTCAGCCAGGGCTTCTTCAGCCTCTTTCCTCGCGGCAGCGGCGGCCTCGGCCTCGCTTTGGCGCATTTCCAGGGCGTCGTTGTGATTGATCAGCTTTGACCGGCGCATGCCGAGATCAGATTCAGCCTTGGAAAGCGCCCGAGCTGCCTCTGCAATGGCCTGATCGGCCGCGCGGCGGCCAGCGCGGGCTTCTGCTTCGGCGGCATTTGTCTGGTCGAGCGTGGCACGGGCGGCTTTGTGCGCTTCGCCTGCCCGGGTGCGAAGGTCTTCGGCCCGTTCGAGCGAGGTTTTCAGAACGGTCAGACGGTTGCGCTGTTGCAGGCGCAGGGCGGCCGCCGTCGGGGCATCGCCCGCCCGGATGCGATAGCCATCCCAGCGCCAGAGATCGCCTTCCTTGCTGACGATGCGCTGGCCGGGACCGAGGGCGTCCTGCAGGACGTCGCCTTGGGATTGGTCGACCAGTCCGGTTTGCGAGAGGCGCCGCGAAAGAAGATCTGGCCCTTTCGCATGATCGGCCAGAGGCATCACACCGCCGGGTAGGGCGGGGGGTGCGTCATAGGGCGACAGCCCAGTCCAGCCGCTGGCGTCTGGGCCGGTTGCCTCATCGGCGGAAAGCTCATCCCCCAATGCTGCGCCCAGGGCCGCCTCGAAACCAGGCGCCACATCGATCCGATCGATCAACTTAGCACCGTCGCCGTCTTCACGATCCAGCAGCTTTTCCAGGCCTTGGACTTCGGCGGAAAGCGCGCTGACTTCGCCATCTGCATCGGAAAGTGTGGCGCGCGCTTCACCTTCGTTTTCCTGGGCCGTGGTGCGGGCCTGTTCGGCGGCCAGCAATTGGGTCTCGGCGGCCTCGGCTGCGGACCGGGCCGCCGCTTCTGCCGAGGTTGAGGCTATAAACACAGTCCAGACAGAGATGGAAAAGCTGTTCATATCCATCATGATGGGCATACTCAGAGAGTACTCCAGGCAACTGGCAACGGGGGGCGACGAGATGAATGCATCACTTGGCATGATGCACAATTTCCAGGGCAGTACCAAGGCCAAGATTGCAAATATGCTTCTGAGGTATGTACCTCTGTCTATACGTTCATATTTGGCTAGTGATAACATGACTGGCCATGGTGTCGGTGTGTATAAACACAGTCCAGACAGAGATGGAAAAGCTGTTCATATCCATCATGAAGGGCATACTCAGCG
>JBCCHJ010000051.1:0-44936 GCA_039028795.1 Pseudomonadota bacterium | reverse complement strand
TTGCCGGTGGACGGACCATTTGGCAATTTCTCAGACCCGGACGGGTTCCGCGCCCAGGCCTTGCGGGCGCGCACCCTGGGGTGCGTCGGCAAATGGGCGATCCACCCGAACCAGGTCGCTCTTGCCAACGAGGTCTACACCCCATCAGAGGCAATCGTAACCCAGGCGAACCGCATCCTGGAGGCGATGGCCGAAGCCGACAAAGCCGGTCAGGGCGCGGTTACCTTGGATGGCAAGCTGATTGATCTGGCCTCGATCCGGCAAGCTCAGGTCATTGTGCAGCAGGCGGCATTGCTGGCCGAAAACGGCTGAACGCAAACGACCCAAACTTCAAGCGGTCAAAGCGACCGGCAGCACGCATGCTTGCGCGCCGCCGGGCCCCACCCTCCACCGTCTTCGGACCTAGCCGAAGACGAAGATACTGGACGTGACCTGGGATTGATCAATCCCGGTCAAAAGGATGACGTCGCCAGAATCATAGGCGATCGCGGCATCCCCGTTGAAGTTCGAGATTGATAATTGCCCGAAATTACTTACGGGGCCGATAATGCGGATCAGATCCGAGCCCAGTTCAAAGATATTTATACGATCAATTCCATCATCTTTTTCGAAAACAAAGACATCAGATCCATCATATCCCTGCAGGATGTCGTTGCCCTGATGCCCGGTGATGGTGTCATCGCCATCGCCGCCGCGGATCATGTTCGCAGAATTGTCGCCTTCCAGGACATCGTCGAAATCGGATCCCCACAGCCATTCGACATTGCTGAGCAGATCGCCATCTGCATCGCCCATGGTGCCTGTACCAGCGAGCAGACTGACCGCAACACCGGATGTGGCGTCGCCATAGCGCACCCAATCTGACCCGCCCGCACCATCGATCACGTCCGCCCCTGCCCCGCCATAGAGCGTGTCCTGCGAGGATCCGCCAACCAGCGTATCCTGTCCGTCTTGGCCATAGATGACATCCGTACCGCCTGCCCCGGTGATGTGGTCATCGCCATCCTCTCCGTAGAGGATGTTCCGCACCGAAGTGCCGACCAAAACATCATCGAATCTGGTCGCCCGGACGTTCTCGATGGACACGAACACGTCGCCGGCGGCATCGCCAGCGGTGCCAGTACCAGCGCTCAGGTCCAGGCTAATCCCTTCCGAGGCATCGTGATATTGGACCCAGTCAGCTTCGGTCCCGCCATCCAGCAAATCTGCGCCGGATCCCCCACGGATCACATCGCGCCCTGTCCCACCATAGATGCTGTCATCGCCGTCATGGCCCAGAAGGAAGTCATGCCCACCGCCGCCATACAGGACGTCATCGCCATCCAAACCAAAAAGCTGGTTCGAGACGACGTGATCGCCCGTCAGCGTGTCGCCATAGTCAGAACCGGACGCATGCTCGACATTTGTGTACGTATCGCCTTGCGCATCGCCGCCAACGCCAACGCCGCTGTTCAGATCAACCTCGACAGCGCCCGCCGAATTCGCAAACCGGACCCAGTCCGCATCATCGCCGCCATCGATCTGATCGCTGCCGGTCCCGCCCCACAGGATATCAGCGCCTGCGCCGCCATCCAGCGTGTCCGACCCGCCATTGCCGTGCAGGACATTTGCGCTGTCATTGCCGATCAGGTGATCCCAACCGTCGCCGGTTTCTGCCAGTTCAATTACGGCGCCGTATGCGATGGCCAGATTTTCGGTCATATTCCCGACAGAGGAAAACGCGCCTTCATTGAGATCGACGATCTGATTGGTGGACCATCCCGAAACGTCGATCTTGTCGATGCCACCTGCATCCCAGATCGCAACGACCGGATTGAGATTCTGCGTAAAATCAAAGGCTACACGGTCGGCGGTTGCGTTGAACCCGTAGGTTGTCGCACCGGTTCGCGTGGTCATATCTGCGCCATAGATCGATTGCGCCGTTAGGATGTCATGCAGCAGCGGCGTCGCACCATAGCTCAGCCCGCTGCTGCCAATATGATCGGTGCCTGAACTGTTCGCCGATGCGTTGAAATATGACATCACCGTATAGCCACGGGTATCCTGAAAATGCGTGGCATCATTGCTGAAATTTGCAGATCCGTTGTAGTTGCCGGGATGGCTCAGTCCCAAGGCATGACCTATTTCGTGCAGATAGGTGCTGATGCCGTACCCGCCGGAAACCAAATCCGAGTCTTCGTCATGGGTCCACCAGTCATCGGCAAACCAAAGATCAGATTGTCGGATAGCAAAGTCGCCACGTGCGCCGCCCGAGCCGCTGTATGAGCTTCGCGCATAAGTGCTGCCGCCCGAAGCTGAAGAATAATTGAATGTGATATCCGCTGCCGGCGCGTTTTGCACTTCGACCAGATTAATCGCGATCAACTCGTCCCAAAGTTCAAAGGCCATGGCAGCGACGCTTTCCATGGTCACCGACATGGTGACATAGCCACTATGTTCCGAACTATAGTTCGTCTGCCCGGGCACCAGCTGACCGGTATTTATGGAATATTCGACGGTATCACCGGTCCAGGCGGCGCTGGAGTTCGCCCCATCCGATGTGCGCAAGGCGTTGATGACCCCATCCGACGAATAGATCGATTTGTTGGCGGATTCTGATCCCGGCGGCTCTGGCGTATCAGAGTCAGATGTCGAAAAATCCGGCTTGGACAAGCAGCCTGGGCAGCAGCAGCCGTGCAAATGCAACTCTGGCATCTAAAGGTAGTTCCTGCGCGCATTGGCTTTGCCGGGATTTTTGGCGGCGGTTCTGGCCAGCCGAATCGAGATGTCTATGAAGTCTAACCAAGCTTGCTTAATCACCGCTCAAAAGGGGTGGTTAAGCGGTCCTTTAGAACGAATTCTTCGCTTTCTCTGATCCATTGCATTGCCTGGGATTAACCCTTAAGTCCGCCTGCAAGGTCACGAGCAGGGCACAATGCAGAACTATTTGGACTTTGAAAAAGGGCTGGCCGAGCTGCAGGGCAAGGCTGAAGAACTGCGCGCGATGGCGCGGCAAGATCCCAATATGGATGTCTCGGCAGAAGCGGATCAACTGGACGCCCGCGCTGCGGATATGCTGAGCGATCTTTACCAAGGATTGTCGCCTTGGCAGAAATGCCAGGTAGCCCGGCACCCGGAACGGCCCCACGCGCAGGATTATATCGACGCGATTTTCACCGAATACACGCCCTTGGCCGGCGACAGAAACTTCGCGGAAGACCATGCGATCATCGGTGGGCTGGCCCGTTTGGATGGCCGCCCCGTCGTGGTGATGGGTCACGAAAAAGGCCATGATACCAAGACAAGGATCGAGCGGAACTTCGGCATGGCGCGGCCAGAGGGATACCGCAAAGCCGTACGGCTTATGGACCTGGGCGATCGGTTCAAACTGCCGGTGATCACGCTGGTCGATACGCCCGGGGCCTATCCCGGCAAAGGCGCAGAAGAACGCGGCCAGGCCGAAGCGATCGCCCGGTCCACGGACAAATGTTTGTCGCTGAGCGTGCCGCTTGTGTCCGTCGTGATCGGTGAAGGCGGTTCAGGCGGCGCCGTTGCCTTGGCCACCGCGAACTGGGTGATCATGCTAGAGCACGCGATCTATTCCGTAATCTCGCCGGAAGGATGTGCCTCGATCCTCTGGAAGAACGCCGAAAAAATGCAGGAGGCAGCAGACGCCTTGCGCCTGACCGCCCAGGACCTGGAAGCCTTGGGCGTGGTCGACCGGATCGTGACCGAACCACTGGGCGGCGCCCAGCGAGACCGGGAAAAGGTCCTGCAGGACGTGGGCTCGGCAATTGCCGACACAGTGCGCGCCTTCGACGATATGAGCCCGCAAGAGATCCGGGCCGAAAGGCGTAAGAAGTTCATCGAGATGGGCTCGAAAGGACTGGGGTGAGACCAACCGGGGACCCGATCAATCGCGCCATCCTCTTTTGCCAGCGATCCGGGACCAATATCGCGAAATATAATCCGGGGCGGGGGGCCTGCTAGGCTCACCGGAAATCCTGCTTAACTCACATCCTACCGCGGTCTCGTATTGGCCGGGCCAGCACCGGTTCTAGGCATGCGTAAGCTGCTGATAAGCCTCTTCAGCCAAGGCGTCTGAGCCTGCTTCGATCCGGTCTCGAATTTCATCCAAAAGCCCATCCGAGGTGCGGCCGGGCGGAATTTGCCCCAAGAATTCGACGACGGTTGTCCCGGCATTTCGCCGAATGCCGGACTTCGACCAGAACCACCCGCTGTTCAATGCGGTCAGCACGATCGGCCGCTCGAGCTGCCGGTAAAGTCTCACGACACCAAACTTGTAAGGCCGTTCTTGGTTCGGCAGTGTTCGTGTGCCCTGCGGGAACAGGATGACCTGACGGCCATAGCTTTTGGTCCGTTCCGCTTCGGCCAAGATCAATTTCATGGCACTGGCACCTGCGCTGCGGTCAATCGGGATACAGCCCAGACGCTCTGCATAGATGTTCAAAACCGGAATGTACTTGATGGATTTCTTCATCACAAAAGAGGGTTGCGGCAATATCGCTGTCAGCAGGATGATGTCCAAAAAGGCCTGATGCTTCGACGCGACGATGCAGCCTTCATTCGGGACATCGCCGCGGACCTCCAGCTTGGTGCCGACAATGACCCGCAGCATCCAAATGACCGCGTTGCAATAGCCCTTTATCGGATACATTGCCCATTTCCTGCTCAGCCAGGACGGAATCGCGCAGGCCAGCCCCATCACCACCAGCAACCCGTACATCAATGTCAGAAAGATCAACGCGCGGCAGGTCGCCCAAAAGGACTTATTTCCAGAGGGCGGCTCCATATGCTCAGGGCAGCCGGCTCAAGGTCATGCGCACTGCCGTTCGCGCGGCAATCCAGGCGACGATCGCGCTCGCGACAGGAATACCGACGATCAGAATGACCCAGCCCAAGCGGTCGGGGCTTAGCGTTTCGCCAAGACCAACATCGGCCTCCAGCCGTGGCAGCGCCAGCAAAGCCCCCGCCGCCAGCAACGCGCCGAGTACGCCGCCCAATGCCGCCCGGGACGCCAAACCCCGAACGAACGCGCCTGCGATGAAGCTGTCTTCAGCCCCCATCAAGCGCACGGTTGCGATAACGTGATCATTCGCCGCCAAGGTCGCACGTGCCGCAAAGGCGACCATCACGCCCGCCGTTAAAAGCACCACAATCGCAGCCCCCAGTGCCAACCGCTCCAGGGCTTTGGCCGAGGAGGTCAACGGCGCACGCCACGCCGCGTGGTCATCATAGACCGCCCCTTTCACGGTAAGATCGAGGCGCTGTTGCAAAGCCTCGGCGTCCGGGCCCTTACCGCTCAGTGATATGTCGATCAGACGGGGGGCCGGGAGACCGCTGAGATCCGCATCCGCCCCCAACCACGGCGCCAGAAGCGCGCCCTGTTCGTCGTCGCTCAGGATCCGGACCTTTGCAATCCCAGGCGTTGTGCGCAGGATCTCCAAAACAGCAGAGATTTTATCCTGCACCTCGTCTGACACAGCGGACACCCGCACGGTCGCGACACCGGCCAGGTCAGCGCGCCACTCTGCAGCCAGCCGGTTCGCGGACATCGAAGCCGCAACGGCCAGCACAGCCAGAAAGCTCATCGCCGCCGCAACCATCGTGGTAAGCGGTGTGGACCAGCCAGAGACCGGCATGATGGGCGGTTTCTCTGACACCGATGCGGCAATATCCGTGTCTTCGACGCTCACAAATACGTGGCCCCCTGTGCCAATTGTCCGTCCGCCAGCCGCAGGATGCGGGCATCGACGGACCCTTTTGCTGATCGGATCATACTCAGATCATGCGTTGCCAGCACGATGGTTTTGCCCAGGCGGTTCAATTCGACCAATAATCGCAGAATGCGCGCACCCATTTCAGGATCAATGTTCCCCGTGGGTTCATCCGCCAGGATAAGGTCCGGCGAGTTGATCACCGCCCGCGCGATCGCCGCGCGCTGCTTTTCCCCTGCGGAAAGCTGTGGCGGCGCCGCAGCAGCCCGATGTTCAAGTCCAACCCAGCGCACAAGGTCCATCACATCTTGGCGATGTTCAGACACCCCTCGCCCCGCCGCGGACAGGGGTAGTGCGATATTGTCCAGCACGCTCAGATGATCCAGCAATCTGAAATCCTGAAAGACCACACCGATCCTGCGGCGCACTCTGGCGATCATGTTGGGCGGCATTTCTGCGGGATCATCGCCAAACAGCAGGTACTTGCCGGACACTGGCAGATGCTGCAGGTACAGCAGCTTCATCAGGGTTGTCTTGCCCGCGCCGGACGGGCCAGTCAGAAAATAGAACGATCCCGGCGCAATGTCGGCGTTCAGCCCGCTCAGGGTCTGCCGCTCGTCATAGCCAAAGGATACATTGTCCAGTTGGATCACTGGTTTCTTCCGAGTTTTTAAGACCCTGCGGCCAGACCATGACAGACCGCCAACGCCGCATCAATAGACAGCGCGGCTTGGCGCAACGGAATTGGCAGGTTATACAGTCGCCCGAGCAAAAGATGAAACGGGGCACGAGGAATATTGGAAATGGAGCTGATTTGCCCATCTTGCGAGGCCAGATATCAGGTTCCAGCCGGATCCATTGGTGAAAAAGGCCGCCAAGTGTCCTGCATGAGCTGTGGACACGTTTGGCACGCCTATCCGCCCTTGGTACTGGGGACCCAGGAAACGGCGGCCTCGCCGAACCGTGGATTGACCTATACCGGTTCGGATGGTCCTGAACGTCCAAGCGGTCCGAAGCCGGTCCTGGTTGATCCGGATACACCAGCAGAAACCGCAGAGAAGAAGCCTCAGCTGGCTGGCGAAGACACGCCCGCACCTATGCGCGCGGACCAATCGCGCAGCGAACAATTGGCTGAAATTCGCGAAATGCTGGCCGAAGTGCAATCAGAAGACCGGGCAGCGGCAGTTCTGGCGCCCGCGGCAGCAGCTTCGGCAGCAGCGATTACCGAGACAACCAGCAAAGCACCTGCCAAAGAACCTGAGCCGAATGACCCCCCACGCGAGTCATTGACGGCACCGGTTATGACATCGTCTTCCGAAGCCCATCAGGTGGATCCGCGGATCGCCGCAGAAAGCCGCCGCAAACAGGAAGACGCGCAGCTTAAGGAAGAAGAAGCTTATCGGGAACGGACCTCGCGCCAAAGCAATCGCCCTCAGCAAGCCAAGGCGACCGATGTCAAAAAGCTGCAGAGGTCACACAGCCGGCGAATCAGACGCGAAAAAGCCAAGGCAAAGGCCGGGTCCGGCGCCTTTTTGACCGGGCTGCTTTTGGTCGCGATCATCGCCGCGGTGATGATTTCGCTCTACATTCTGCATCCGCAAATTATCGAGCGTATGCCAGGCACCGAAGCTGCCCTGACAAAGTACGTCACGACGATAGACGGCGTGCGCGTCAGTTTGGCAGAAACTTTCGGCGGCTTGCAGGAATGGCTTTCGGCAGCGCTAAGCGACGACGACGGGTGAGTGACCCGGCGCCCGGCGGTTTTGGTTGGAAATTCAATCCCGCCGGGTCCGATTTGAGGAACCGATGATCAGTTCGCAGTGGCCTCCAGGCCCTGCGGATCACCCACCACGACAATCGACAAAGCCTCAGGGTCCAGCAAACGCTGTGCAGCGCGTTTCGCATCCTCCAGTGTCACGGCCTCCACTCTGCCGTTTCGCGTGTTGATATAGTCGATCCCCAGATCTTCCATTTGCACAAACAGCAGGTAGTTCGCGATCTTCGAGTTTGAATCGAAGCGCAATGGGAAGGATCCGGTCAGATAGGTTTTCGCCTTCTGCAGGTCTTCTTCGGTCAGTCCTTCGGCGGCCATCCGGGCCCATTCGGCCTTGATGACGTCCAGGCTTTCGCCGATCCGCTCATTCGCCGTCTGCACGCCGCCCATGTAAAGCTCGACCTCATCGTAGACCGATAGGTAGGAATAGACCGAATAGGCCAAACCGCGTTTTTCGCGGACCTCTTCGGTCAGCCGCGAACTGAAGCCGCCGCCGCCCAGCACATAGTTCATCACATAGGCTGCAAAGAAGTCGGGGTCGTCCCGCTTCATACCCTTGTGGCCAAAGATCGCCACGGATTGGGGAACGTCCTGTTTGACGACGAAGATACCAGGTGGCGGCTGGTCTTCCGCCGGGTTGTTCTGAACAGGTTCGCCTTCCGGCAGCCCAGCCAAAACCTTGTCCACCAAGGTTCCTGCCTGTTCCGGGGTGATCGCACCGACTATGGTGATGAACGCATTCGAAGAGGTCATCAGGCGTTGATGCGCCGTCCTGAAATCATCGGGGCCAAAGCTGTTTACCTGCTCTACGGTCCCGGAACTGTCGACGCCGTAGCTGTGGTTTGGAAAGGCCCGCTCCCACCAGGTTTTCTGCGCTATCGCGTTGGGATCCGTTTCGTCCTGCGCAATCCCTGAAAGGATTTGCTTACGCACCCGTTCAATCGGTTCTGCATCAAACCGCGGCTCGGCCATCGCCAGCGCCAGCAGATCGATGCTGTCATCCAGCGTTTCTGCCAAAAAGCGCGCCGACACCTCGACCTTGTCCGCACCGCTTTGGAAGCCGATGCGCGCAGAAATTTCATCCGCGCGCGTGGAAAACGCCACTGCATCCAGATCGCCGGACCCTTCGTTCATAAGGCCCATGGTGAACTTCGACAGCCCGGTCTGTTCACGCGGATCAAGGCGTGAGCCGCCTTTGAACCCGATCTCGATCGCGACAATAGGAATCGAAGGTTCTTCCACCAACCAGAACGATTTGCCGTTCGGGCTGCTCAGATCCTGGATCTGGAAGTCAGCCAGCGCTGGCGAGGAAATCAGTGTCAGGCCAAATACGGCCGCGCCGAAGCTACGCATTAGCCTTGCCCTCCTTCACGCATAAGGTATCCGGTCACGGACCGTTCGATTTGCAGCTGCGTCTTGGCGGCATTCTGGACGTCCTCGACCGTGACAGATTCAACGACATCGGGCCACCCCTGGACATCCTCGACCGTGAAGCCCATCGCCATTGCGGCCCCGTAAAGCCGCGCCTGCGAAGACTGGCTGTCCTGTGCGAAGATCAGACTTGCGCGCATGATGCGCTTGATTTTTGCCACTTCTTCGGCGGTCGGTCCCTCGGTCGCCATGCGTTCCAATTCAGCATCCAACGCAGCTTCCGCAGCCTCCAACGACGTGCCGGGCGTCGGCACCGCATAGATGGTCAGGCTGGTGTCATCCCTTGACCGGGCCGAGTACCAGGCACCGGTGGCAATTGCGACCTTTTGCTCAAGTTGCAGGGCTTTGGAAAAACGCGATGTAATGCCGTCACCCAGGATATCGGTCATGATGCTCAACGCTGCCGAGGCCTTTGGATCTTCAGGATCATAGGCCGGCACCAGATAGGACCGCATCACGTAGTCCTGCCGCACCTGCGGGTGCTCCATAGTGATCCGCCGTGCCGCCAATTGCGGAGGTTCCTGCGGGCGGACCTCTGGCGGACGGCCCTGCCCTGGGATCGGACCATAGTGTTTGTCGGCCAGTTCGCGAACCTGATCCGGCGTAACGTCACCTGCGACGATCAGGATGGCATTGTCCGGCGCATAATAGCGTTCGTAGAACTCAAGTGCGTCTTCCAGCGACAGCTCTTCCATTTCCCGCCGCCAGCCGATGATCGGCGTGCCGTAGGCGTGGTTCATGAAAAGCGCGGCACGCATCTGTTCGGAGAACAGCGCATCCGGCGAGTTATCCGTACGCGAATTCCGCTCCTCGATGATGACTTCGCGCTCGGTTTCAACGTGTTCTTTGGTGATGACGACATCGACCATGCGGTCGGCTTCCATCTTCATCACCAGGTCCAGCCGATCCGCTGCGATGCGCTGGAAATAACCGGTGTAGTCATAGGACGTGAACGCATTGTCCTGCCCGCCATTGGCGGCGATGATCTTCGAAAATGCACCGTCCGGGATTTCATCGGTGCCCTTGAACATCAGATGTTCCAGGAAGTGCGCGATGCCACTGACGCCGCGCGGCTCATCGGCCGAGCCGACACGGTACCAGACCATGTGGGTGACCACGGGGGCACGGTGATCCTCGATCACCACCACATCCATGCCATTGTCGAGTTTAAATGACGTGACCGGCTGTTCAGCGAAGGCAACGGCCGGGGCTAAAGCAGCCACAAGGCCGCAAAGAATCTTTCTGAGCATACTGCCTCCCGCGATTGATCCTTAAGATATATGGCCGACCTGCCGGGACAAGGCCCATTCACAGAAGGTTTGATCTCGCTTTCTGCAAACCCGGTCTTAACCCGGCCATCGCCGATTTGGCGAAACGCCCGTTCACCAGCGGAAGATGGCAGAGTTGGATTTCCCGTCTTCTTCCGATTCCGGGTTCGGATTGACCGGCGCGGGTGAAATCCCTTCGGTCTGCAGGCGCCGGGCCTCGGCGTCCGGATCCAGCGCATCCTTAACCGGTTCGCCGTCCAAACCGGTCAGAGCGAAAATCGAAGGCAGCTCGTCGGAGTCATCTTCTTTCGCCGCGATATCGTCATCGGTCACGATACGGTTATCCGCAGAGGCACGCACCGCGCCGACCAAGGCCGCCTCGCTGGACGAGGTCACGCTTGTTCCACCGGCCGAGCCGGCCCCCAGAAGCGCCCGCGCTGCATCTGCATTGGGGTCAGGGTCCAGCGGCGAAGGCTCGCCAAGGCGCGGCTCGGGCAAATCTTGTAATCTGACGGAGGACGGCATCCTAAGCGGCTTGCGCGCGATGACCTGGAACTCATCAGGTGCCGCGGTGTTTCCGGCAATCGCGTCAATCGGATTGCCGATCTTGCTGCAACCCGTCACGGCAAGCATGCCGCAGCATGCAATGGCCAATCCAAAGTTCCGTCCACAAAGATTGATCATTTCCGGTCTCCTGACCCGCTGCATCCGTACATACGTGCACCCAGCGCTATTTTTACTGCTCCGCCCGTCATTCGCAATGGTCATGCGCGTATTGCAATCCATATTGCCCCGGCGAAGATCGCGATATCGGCGATATTGAACGAAAAAGGGTTATTAATTCCGCAACAACTGGTGTTCAGAAAGTCGATCACCGCGCCATGGATCAGCCGGTCCCAGGCATTGCCCAGCGCCCCGCCAATCACCAGTCCCGCTCCAACGGCGATCGAGACCGTATTCCGGCGCAAAGACCAGATCAGCAAGGCCAAAGAGATTGCGACGCTCAGGCCGATCAGGACCCACCGGCCCGCCAACGGGATGCCGAAATTAATCCCTTCGTTCTCTGCATAGACGAAACGCAGATAGGGCGCGAAAACGTCGTAAGGCTGGCTGCCCCATCCCAGGCCCAAGACGTCCGTGACATAGAATTTCGAAAGCTGATCCAAAGCAAAGCTTAGGATCGCCAATACTCCGATAATCGTGGCCACTCGCTGCATCGCCGCGCTCTTAGCCTGCGCGCTGTTCACAGACAAGAGGCCTGAATTTGCGGATTAATTGAAGCCTTTTGAAAAGGCTGGCGACGAATCCTGAAAATAGTTCGCCCCGATCTGGCAATCTTCATAATGGATCTTCGCCATGCGGTTTTCGTATTCGAAAATCGGACGATCGGGATGGTCTTTCGGCACTTCTTGGACGTCCCTGTAATGGCTCGCCATATAGGTCATCATCAGGTGATCCAGCTTTTCGCATGTCATGGTGTTCAGGTCCGGTGCAGGCAGCACAGACCCGTTCGCGGCCCTGAAACTATCGGCTTGGACCGGCGTGGCCATCCAAAAGACGGCCAGCAACACTGAGAAGAACCTGAACATAACAGCACACTCTCTACGCATTTGTTATAAACTAACACAAACACTGCGGCGACACAAAGGCGGCGCGCGCTTGGCGCCGCCCTGCAAAGATTACCCGTGGACGATTTTATAGCAGCGGGCGGACAGGTTCGGATCATCCAACGTGCCAACGTCGGAAGAGAACTTCCAACAGCGCTGACACTTCTTGCCCGTCGCCATGGCCGGAACCACAGCCACATCACCGGCATCATCCAGCCGGAACGCCGCTTCGGGCGCCGCATCCCCGGTGATGGAGATGCCAGAGGTGATGCACAACTCGGCAAAATCGACGCTTTCGATCAAGGCACGGGTGGCATCGTCGGCGATATGGACGATGGGGGCTGCCTCCAGGCTGGCACCGATGCGCTTTTCACGCCGCTCGATTTCCAATGCTCCCGTCACCACGCGGCGGACCCGGCGGATCTTCGCCCATTTCTCCGCCAGCGCATCGTCGCGCCATGCGCCAGGCGTTTCCGGGAAGTCCTGCAGGTGGACTGAGCTTTCAGCCCCCGGGAAGCGGTTCAGCCAGACCTCCTCCATGGTGAAGACCAGGATTGGTGCCATCCAAGTGGTGAGCCGGTGAAAGACCTGGTCCATCACGGTCCGGCACGATCTGCGCACCAGGGACGTCGCAGCTTCGCAATAGAGCGCATCCTTGCGGATATCGAACCAGAACGCGCTGAGATCCGAGGTCGCGAAGGTGAACAGCCGCTGGAAGACGCCCTGGTAGTCATAAGCTTCGTAGGCCTTGCGAACCTCGCCATCCAGTTCCGCAAGCCGATGCAGGATCCAACGCTCTAGCTCGGGCATGTCGGCCGTATCGACAGCCTCATCCGGGCCAAACCCATCCAGCGCGCCCAGCATGTATCGGAACGTGTTGCGCAGGCGGCGATAGCTGTCTGCGGTGCCCTTCAGGATTTCTGGCCCAATGCGCTGATCGACCGTGTAATCGGTCTGCGCCACCCAAAGCCGCATAATATCGCCGCCGTATTGCTCCACAACTTTATTGGGCGACATCGCATTCATCTGGGACTTGGACATCTTCATGCCCTTCTCGTCCAGCGTGAAGCCATGGGTCAGCACGGCATGATAGGGCGCGCGACCGATGGTGGCACAGCCCTGCAGCATCGACGAATGGAACCAGCCCCGGTGCTGGTCGGTGCCTTCCAGGTACAGCGAGGCAGGCCGCATGGACGTAGGGCGGTCCCGCAGCGTGAACGCATGAGTCGAGCCGCTATCGAACCAGACATCCAGAATGTCGTCGACCTTTTCCCAATCATCCGGGTTCACGCCCGCGACATTTCCCAGGAAGCGTTCCTTAGCGCCGTCGGCGAACCAGGCATCTGCGCCTTCTTCGCGGAATGCTGCCACAATGCGGGAGTTGACCTCTTCATTGCGCAGAACCTCAACATTCTCGCCCGTGCCCCGCTTAAAGCACGTCAGCGGCACGCCCCAGGCACGCTGGCGGGACAGAACCCAGTCCGGCCGGTTCTCGATCATCGAATAAAGCCGGTTCCGGCCCGAGGTCGGCACCCATTGGACCAGCTTGTCGATCGAGGTCAAAGCGCGTTCGCGGATCGTCGCGCCATATTCGCCCATCCCATCGTCCAGGTCCTTGTCGATGGCAACGAACCATTGCGGCGTGTTGCGGAAGATCAACGGGGCCTTAGACCGCCAGGAATGCGGGTAGCTGTGCTTCAGCCGCCCACGGGCCAACATGCCACCAACCTCGACCAGCTTGTCGATCACCCGCTTATTGGCGTCTTTTTCTTTGCCCTTGTGGTCAAAGATCACCGCGCCGCCGAAGAACGGCAGATCTTCGCGGAAGGACCCGTCTTCAAGCACATTGTGGGTCATCGGCAGGCCGTGTTGCAGGCCAACGTTGTAGTCGTCAGCGCCATGAGATGGCGCTGTGTGCACGAACCCTGTGCCTGCATCGTCGGTGACATGATCGCCTGGCAGCATTGGGACGTCATAGTCCCACTCGCCGCTTGCACCATCGACATCGCGGAACGGGTGGGCACAGGTCAGCGCATGAAGCTCGGCACTGGAAACACCGCGGACACGCTCGTATCCGTCACCTTCCAAACGCGCCTGCTGGAACACGTCTGCGGCCAGGTTGTCAGCCAAGAGGTATAGATCACCCTCGGCGGCCCAGCATTCGTCAGGTGTCTTCAACACCCGATACAGGCCATAGGCGATGTCCGGGTTATAGCTGACCGCCCGGTTTTGCGGGATCGTCCACGGTGTGGTGGTCCAGATGACCACGTGGGCACCCAGGAAATCCGCCGTACGGACCGACAGCTCGCTTGGTGCACCATCCGCCCCAACCTTTGGTGCAGGATCGGCGTGAACCACTGGGAACTTCACCCAGATCGTGTGGCTTTGATGCTCGTGATACTCGACCTCGGCCTCGGCCAGGGCGGTCTTTTCCACCACGGACCACATCACGGGTTTCGAGCCCTGATACAAAGACCCGTTCATCACGAATTTCATGAACTCTTCGGCAATCACGGCCTCAGCATCATAGGCCATGGTCAGATAGGGATCGTCCCACTCGCCGATCACACCCAGGCGCTTGAACTCCGTCCGTTGGACATCGATCCAGTGTTCGGCAAACCGGCGGCACTCACCGCGCAACTCGTTGATCGGGACATCGTCCTTGTTTTTGCCCTTCTCGCGGTACTGTTCCTCGATCTTCCACTCGATCGGCAGGCCGTGGCAGTCCCAGCCTGGGATGTACCGGCTGTCATGGCCCAGCATCTGCTGTGACCGGACAACGAAGTCTTTAAGCACTTTGTTAAGAGCATGCCCGATATGTAAGTGGCCATTGGCGTATGGCGGCCCATCGTGGAGTTCGTATTTGGGCCGCCCACCCCCTTTTTCCCGCAATTTGCCATAGACGTCTATGGCCGCCCAGTGGGCCAGCCATTCTGGCTCGCGCTTGGGCAGGCCCGCGCGCATCGGGAAGTCTGTTTCAGGCAGGAACAATGTCGACTTGTAGTCGACGGCTTCGCTTAGGTCATCGGCGCTCATGGCGCACCTCATACTTTCGGGGGTCTCAGTCAGCGTATCCAGCGGAGGGCAAACGCACCCCCTTTTGTCCCGACGCCGCCTACGTGCGGGCCGGGCCGATAATCGGCGCTATCCTGATCCGGATCATCATGGGCGCGGTGTATAACGCTAAGGCGCGGGCAGGTCCAGAACCGAACGCCGCGCCATAACGCCCTCGCAAGCCCGCACGATTGCGAGAGGAAGACTGGCCAACCCTGCGCATTCGCATACCCTTCGCCCGACGACATTTTCCGGAGTGCCCCAGGTGCTTGATACAGAGACCTGTCAGATCAAACCCGCTGGCCGCCACTTTACCGGATCGGATCAGCGCGCGCCCCTGCGGGATGGATTGACCAATGCCGGGCAGATGGGCCCAACTCAGACCGCGGGGCGGTTCTATCCGATCGCCTGCGTCGCGCTGGAAATCACCCAGCGCTGCAATCTGGACTGCACGCTTTGTTATCTGTCGGACAAAGCCGAGTCCGCCTTTGACGTGCCCTTGGTGGTGCTGAAACGCCGGATCCAGATGATCTATGACCACTATGGCCCAGGTACCTCGGTGCAGATCACCGGCGGCGATCCGACCCTGCGAAAAACCACCGACGTCGCGGAATTGTGCCGGTTCATCCGATCCCTGGGCATGCGGTCCTGCCTGATGACCAATGGGATCCGGGCAAAGCGAGAGATGCTGGCCGAATTGGCTGACGCCGGTCTGAACGATGTTGCCTTTCACGTCGACCTGACCCAAGAGCGAAAAGGATTTGCGACCGAGGCGGATCTTAACGCCGTGCGGGCCGATTACATCGACCGGGCCAAGGATTTGGGCCTGCGCATCCTGTTCAACACCACCGTTTATGACGGCAACCTTGCGCAAATCCCCGATATCGCCCGGTTCTTCCGGGATCATCCCGAACATCTCACTCTTGTGTCATTCCAGTTGCAGGCCGATACGGGGCGCGGCGTGCTGCGCGCCCGGGATGACGAAGTCAGCCAGGCCAGTGTGATGGCCGCGATTTCCCGGGGCATTGCGGCATTAATCGACTTCGACACGGTCCGCGTCGGACACAGCGACTGCAACCGCTATGCCTCGATGGTGATCGCCGGGGGAAAGGCGATCTCGGCCCTTGGCAACCAGGGTTTGGTGGCCGATCTGATCGGCGAGTTGGAACACCACGAAACGCGCCTGGATGGGCACCTGGACATCGCCCCAACGCTCTGGCGGGTGATCCGCCGCAAACCATGGCTGGCACTTCGGGCAGCGCGGCATATGCTCAGCTTGGCCTGGCAGCTCCGCCGCGGCCTGGTCCGCACCAAAGGCCGGGCCAGCCGACTGGCAATCCTGGTTCACAACTTTATGGACGGGAAAAAGCTGGATTCAGAGCGCTGTCAGTCCTGCGTCTTCATGGTCGCGACCGAGGACGGTCCGCTGTCCATGTGCGCCCACAACGCCAAGCGCGACGACTATCTCTTTCAGCCCGCGCGGGTCGAGACTGATGGAAAGACGCAGTGGTGGAGCGCCGCCACCGACCGCATGACGAACAAGCCGGTCCACGCCGATGCAGCGCCGACACCGCGTAAACTGTTGAAAGGGCGGATGAAAGCAGCGGTGGTGAAACAGACCTCACGGACCTGACGCTGGCCGTGACCACCCGTGATTTGAATTCGCGAGGTCAGCGCCCCATCTGCTCGGAAACTGGATCAACCGGGGAAATCTAAGATGTCAGCACTTCGTAAAGTCGGCGCGCTCTTCGTGCTTTTGGCTCTGCTACCGGGTTTCGGTTCGGGCGAACGGCTTTTCGCCCCAGGCTTGGATCTTTGGGACCGGTGGACCAAACATGATGCATCCTCATCCGCCACGATTGATCACGGCGCCTGGACCGGGCTGCTTAAGAAACACGTCTCGACCCGCGGGGATGGCGTGAACCTGGTCGCCTATCAGAACTTCGCAGGTGCGGATAAGGCGCAGCTTAAAACCTATCTGGACGATCTGGCGTCAACCCGGATCAGCGCCTTCAATCGTGCCGAACAGATGGCGTATTGGATAAACCTCTACAACGCCCTGACCGTGCAGGTGGTGCTGGACCACTTCCCAGTGGCCTCGATCCGCGACATCGACATCTCGCCCGGTCTGATTGCGATTGGACCCTGGGACAAAAAGCTGATCACCGTCGAAGGCGAAGAGCTGAGCCTCAACGATATCGAGCACCGCATTCTCCGTCCGATCTGGAAGGACCCGCGGATCCACTATGTCGTCAACTGCGCCTCGATCGGATGCCCGAACCTGGCGAAAACGGCCTATACCGGGGCCGGCCTGGAGAGGGCATTGCAATCCGCAGCCACCGCCTATGTGAACGACCCCCGCGGTGTCAGCATCCGGAACGGCCAGATCACAGTCAGCCGGATCTATGACTGGTTCATCGAGGATTTCGGCGGCGACCAGACCGGGATCCTGAGACATCTGTCGCAATACGCAGACGCGGGTCTGAAGGCAGAGCTAGGCCGGATTGGCACGTTGACAGACACCGAATACGACTGGTCGGTGAACGCGGCGAGGTAAACCGATGGCTGCCAAAGACCTTCAGGCGAACTTTGACACCAAATGCTATCCTGTAACTGATCCGGGCGTTCTCGGAGCCATGGCTGAAATCCCAGATCACGTCCGGGACAACCGCTCTAAACCGTGAGAACACGCGCAGCCCCGCCCACCCTCTGGGGACGCATCTGGACGTCTGACTCTTAAAGCTCAGTGAACGCGGCAAGGGCAGTCCGCTGATTGCTCCGTAAAATTTGAAGCAGCCACCGCCTGACCCCGTCAAGATAGAGCGCGCCACCAGACCCGGACTGGCGCGGGCCGGTCACTCGCGCTAACCTCGCCGCACCAGCCAGCGGAGCGCATCACATGTCTCACGTCTTTCCCCGCCACACAAAACTGAACCCGCCTAAAGTGGACTCGGGTGATGGGCCTTATCTGATCGACACCGACGGCAAGCGCTATCTCGATGCGTCCGGCGGGGCGGCGGTCTCCTGCTTGGGCCATTCGGCGACCCCTGTGATCGAGGCCGTCAAAAACCAACTCGACCAGATCGCCTATGCCCATACGTCGTTTTTCACATCGGAACCGGCAGAAAAGCTGGCCGATAAGCTGATCGCCAAAGCGCCCCAGGGCATCGAAAAGGTCTATTTCGTCTCTGGCGGGTCCGAGGCGGTCGAGGCGGCGATCAAACTCGCCCGGCAGTACCATATGGAAGCAGGCCAACCCGGCCGCGCAAAGGTCATCGCGCGCTGGCAGTCCTATCACGGCAACACGCTTGGCGCGCTCGCAGCAGGCGGCAACCGCTGGCGCCGCGCCCAGTTCGCGCCGATGCTGACCGACGCGATGAGCCATATCGACCCTTGCCACCACTGGCGTTTTGCCGAACCGGGCGAGGCAGAAGAAGACTATGGCCTGCGCATGGCCAACCAGTTGGAGGACCGCATCCAAGAACTGGGCCCTGACACTGTCGCCGCTTTCATCGCCGAGCCCGTCGTCGGCGCCACCATGGGCGCGGTGACCGCCGCCCCCGGCTATTTCAAACGCATCCGCGAGATCTGTGACCAATACGGGGTCCTGCTGATCCTGGACGAGGTTATGTGCGGCATGGGCCGGACCGGGCGTCTATTTGCCTGCGAGGACGAGGGCATCTCCCCCGACATCGTCTGCATCGCCAAGGGCCTGGGCGCTGGCATCCAGCCCATCGGGGCGATGCTATGCACGGGGGCGATCTATGACGCGATCGAGGCAGGCTCTGGCTTCTTCCAGCACGGCCACACCTATCTTGGCCACCCCGCCGCCTGCGCGGGTGGCGTCGCGGTTCTGGATGAAATCGGACAGCACGACCTATTGACGAATGTCCGCATGATGGGCGAAAAACTGCAGGCCTCGTTGGATTCCGAGTTCGGCCAGCACCCCCATATCGGCGACATCCGCGGCCGGGGCCTCTTCCGAGCGATCGAGATCGTCGAAGATCGCGAAACCAAGACACCGTTCGACCCCGCCCGCAGCATCGCCGGACGCTTCAAAAAGCAGGCCTTCGCCAATGGGCTGATGTGCTATCCGATGGCCGGGACCATCGATGGCCAAAACGGCGATCACATCCTGCTGGCCCCGCCCTTCATCATCGACGACACCCATATCGCCGAGATTACCGAAAAGCTGGCCGGGACATTGGAGACGGTTCTGGCGGGGTGACCGTGCGTCGAGGAACTCTCAAGAAGCATGACCGATTGAGACCAGGGTTTCATGAACGAGAAGATCCCACTCCATTCGGGGATCCAAGCGACGCATAGATTTTCGTGAGCAGTTTATGCCCCAATCATGCTCAGGCCGAACGAAACGGACATTCTGTGAAAGGCTTTGAATGGCCGCTTCCGAGTAGTTTTCAATCCTCGGACATGGCTGCGAATTCTCGCAGTTTTACATCACTGAACCTGAAATACACCTTCTCTTCGATGCGTGAGGCATTCAGTCCATCATAAAATGCGACAGCTCGGGGATTGTCGGTCTCTGCCGTCCAGTCAAAGCGATGACATCCCAACTCAACCGCGTATTTTGCCAGGTAGTGCATGAAAAGTTCACCCAATCCCGCCCCACGCGCGCTCCTAGAAACAAACAGGTCTTTCATGAACAGCGTACCGTTCTCATTCGGTGCTGGGTGCAATAAAGAGACGGTCGCAAAACCCTTAAAAACACCCGCTTCGGTTGCGACGGCTGCCCGACACCCAGATCGACCATTAATGAGTGCACTTGCCGCTCTAGTTGTCATCTCCGCCGCACCAACAGCCTCGCCCCAGTAGTAACGGTTCGCCTCCAACATAAGCTCAGCCAGCGCATCATGGTCCTGTGGGTCTGCAAACCGAAACTCGAACGTTGATCGATTCATTGACAGCACCGTTCTCCTTCTTTCATGCACTGCTAGTTCTAGCACGGGCGTACCTGTGGCACGATTGCTCAATCTGGGAAATGCAGGTGCGGAGATTGGAAGACGCTGTTTGCCATCAAACAGACATTCATACGAGGCGCCGTGTTGGGAGTTTGGGTTCTGAGCTGCCATTCGCTGGGGTTGCGAAGCCAACTTCAAACCTTCGGTCGAATTGCGGAAAGCTGCCGTTCGGCAAATGTACACCGGACTGATATTCTCCTATAAAGTGGACGTTCGGTCTGTTCGCGTTGCGGCAAATAATGCCGTTCGGCCTAGAAACAACCGCTTGGTAGATTCAGCCCTAAGCGGCCAACCGCTCGCGGGAGAATGTTGCAGCACAGCATCTGCGAAACTGACTTGAGATTTGAGAAGGAAAACGCCGTTCCCGATAAGTCGTTAATGGATGGTGATATTTGTGAGTAGATCACCGCTCCAACGATCATCATAACTGCGGTGCGTCTGGTTGCGGTGCGCTCTGATCCTTCGTATCATCATTAGCACGTTACGAATTTTGGACCTGATATCTGTGACGAGACAGAAATCATTTGGAGTGATCGATAAGGGGCGGGTTTCGGAAATGGCCCAACGCCATCCCGAACTGCCAATCGAAATTGATATCAGACCGCAAGGTTCTGTCCTGGCACGTGGCGACATGACGATTACCGTGCTGCGCGACGGGGTGAAAATCATGCGGGGCCGTTTACGCGGACTGCGTGACACTGTGGTCAACTCTCAGGCTGAACCAGGCCTGCATATCGAAGCGCGGTTAACGGGCCACAGCACGTCGAAATCCGTGGATGGATCAGCGATTTCGCTGACGATGGAGCCGGGGCAAGGTCACATTCTTGGATTGAAGGACTCGGTTCGCTGGCGTGTTCATGTCCCGGCGCAAGAAGCGATGGAAGTGGTTTCGATCCGCTTCCCGCAAAGCTTCATTGATCATTTGTTCAAGACAAGTCCGGACATCGCGTGGCGCTTGGCGGACACGATCGAGAATGACCGACTTCACATGATCAACATCAACTCAGAGCTTCGGCAAATGGCTCGCGAACTATTGGATGTGGCCGAAGAACCAGGCTTTGGCGCGCTGCGTATGGAGGGGCTCGCCCTGTCGATGTTGGCTGGGATGTTCGAGATTTTGGATACCGGGACCAGCAACCCTGGTCAACAGTCGTCGTCGGTAATGGCGCTCATTGAGAACCTGATCGAAAATTCAGCCCCAAAGATCTGGACCGTGAAGGCGATCGGCGAAGAATTGGGACTGAGCGAGGCAAAGATAAAGCGCTCCGCCGTGACTGAGACAGGCATCTCAATCGGCAGCTATCTTTCCAAGCAGCGTCTGGATACGGCCAGATCCATGCTCGGCCGCTCGATGACGGTTGCAGAAGTCGCACGGGCGACCGGATATGGAACGGCAGAGGCGTTGTCGAAGGCCTTTGTTCGGGCCTTCGGAATGTCTCCGTCCACGTACAGGAAGAGCATGAGCGAAATGGACAGTGATTTGATCTAAACTGACAGGTTCATTCGCATTTACTCCCGCGAAACAGCAGCGCTATTCTTGACAATAGTTGTCGGAAAATGGGGGCGCGCTATGCGGCGATTGGACATTTTTTCTGTGAAGATCGCCTATTTGGCATCGCTTTGCCTGTCCTTTGGCACGGCTGCTCACGCCCAGGATCAGGACCTGCAAGGGACGGACATCATTGTCACCGGCGATCGAACGAGCCGCTCGCTGCTCAACACGACGACATCGGTTACCGTGATTGATGGTGATGATGCGACGCGGAATGGTGGTGATGAAACGATCAGCGAGGTTGTCGCGCCAGCGCCAAACGTCTTCATCGAAGGATCAAGCGAGTTGCCGACGATCCGTGGTGTCCAGGGTGGTGGCGCCGGCGGCCTACCATCTGCGCTGAGCACAGGCGCATTACCACGCACTGCAATCATCCGCGACGGGATCGCGCGACCAGCATCGATTGCAAACTCAAACGGTGCGTCGTTGTTCGATGTCGAACAGGTGGAGATTTTGCGTGGCCCGCAAACCCTGTTGCGCGGCCGGGTCGGTTTTGCAGGTGCGGTCATAATCGAGACGAAAGACCCAACCTTCGACTATGAAGGTGCTCTGCAAGCAGGCCTGCGGTTTGATGCGTTCAATGGCGCTGAATATATTGCGAACGGGTTCCTTTCTGGCCCCCTCACAGACAACGTTGCAGGGCGCATCGTTATGGAGTTCGGTGCTGGCGATGACCCCAGAAACGTCACCGGCGGACCTGCAGACTTCATCACGGAATACGATCGATTTTCGGTGCGCGGCAAACTGCTGGGCGAGTTTGAAACAGGCTTTGGCGACCTGGAGGTCAATCTGCTTTTAGAGCATCAAACGGGGACAACGCCGCAAACTCGCAATACTGTTCAGGGCCCTGCACTAGGCGCAGATCCCGCAGACCGGAACTTTCCGGCAAATGGACCGGCCCGGACCTTCGACACAGATGCCACCACTGCCTCATTGTCCTTCCTTTTAGACGGAGAAGATTGGAGTTTCGAGTCGGTCAGCGGATTCACAACGGACGCATTCGTCAGTGTTCCGGAACAAGTGGAGCCTACACGGTTCGACTTCAACGAACAGATCTACACGCAAGAATTTCTACTCCGCTTCGGTCCGCAAGACGACCTTAACGCCGGTGACTTCAGTGGCTTGGGCGGGCTTGCGTTTGAAGAGCGCCGCTCTTTCGTTACCGGTTCAGGTCTGCTGAACACCGACCTAGAGGTCGCCAGTTCATCGCAGTCGATCTTCGCCGATTTTCGCTATGGCGTTACCGACGATGTAACGCTGCAGGCTGGTGCCAGAGTGCTGCATTTCAAGGACGACAGAGTTCAAAGTACAAGCGCAACGATTCCAACGCCTATGGGGCCTTTCACGATAGCCGGGCAGCAGACTTTTTCAGAGACGGATGTCGAGTTTCTGCCGACCTTGGGACTGTCCTATGAAATCACTGACTTTCAGGTGATTTCGGTGACTGCCCGGCGTGGCTATAACCCCGGTGGCGCGTCTGTGAATTTCTTCACCGGTATGCCTTACCAATATGATGCTGAAAGGGTGTGGACTGGCGAGCTGACATATCGTGCAGAACTGCCCGATCAGAATCTCACCTTCGGCGCGACCGGCTTTTACAACCGTTTCGAAAACCCGCAATTCTTTGCGGAGTTGGTTCCGGGCAATCGTGGTACTCTGCAGATTGTCAATCAAGAAAGAGGCCGATCGCTTGGAGCGGAATTCGAAGCCGGATGGGCACCTTTGGAGGAACTACAGTTGAACGCAAGCTTGGGACTGCTGCAAACAGAAATCACTGAAACTGCACCCACCAATCAGCAACTTCTGGGGAATTCCTTCGGTCAGGATCCGACTGTTACGGCTTCTTTGGGCGCGGTGTTCCAAGCCACAGATTGGCTAAGCGTTGATGGCCAGGTCACTTATCGCGGCGAATCCGAGAATGATTTCAATAATATCGCGGGACAAGAGGTCGGTGATTACTTTATTGTCGACCTCGGCGCTACGGCGCAATGGGGGCCAGCAACGATGCGTGCCTTTGTGAAGAACGCAACTGACACCGCTGGCTTGACGCGCCGCGTCGGCGGAAACACTTTCGTAGATGTGACAGAGCCACTATCCGCTGGTGTAACCATAACATTCGAACTGGATTGATGACCCGGAATACGCTGCTTTGGACAGTTTTCATCCTGACGGCTTCTCAGGGGCTGATCGGGCAATTCGCGATTCATGGCGTACCACTTTTTCTGCGGGCCGAAGGTCATAGCGCGACCGCTATCGGACTGATCTACATTGCAGGTACTCCCTACGCTTTGCGCTTTTTGTGGGCGCCGTTGATCGACCGCTATGGTCAGGGACGATATGGGCCCTATGGCACGTGGATCATCGCCGGGCAGGCCGTCGCATTTCTAATCCTGATGTCGCTGATCTTCACCGACGCTGGGGCATCGGTCATCCCAATTGTCATCTGCCTGGCCATAGCGATCACAGCCACAGGTACGCAGCAGGTCGCCACGTCCGCCATGATGATCCAGCACTTGCCTGCCAATGCCTATGCGCGCGCTGCATCGATGCAGGCGGCAGGGTCGACTTCGGCGGGTATGATCCTGGGGATCCTGGTGCTTTATCTTCTGGCAGATCTAGGGTGGGCCACGGTCATCATTGCGATTGCGGCGCTCTCACTCCTCCTTTTGACATTTGTGACCGTCATGGTGCCCTTGGATCGCGGTCAACCAAGCAGCGCCGAACGGACCAATCTTTGGGCCCAGATCGAGATCTTTAAAGTGCCTCAGGCCCGCCGTCTCTTCATCCTAGCGCTGATGCTGTCGGGCGGCATCATTCTACCTTATGGATTGAAATCCGTTCTCCTAATCGACGCGGGGTTCTCGGTCAGTGAAGGCGGGTTGATCGGAATTGTTTTCGGCAACCTTGTTGGCCTGGTCGCAGCGGTCGCGGTGCGGCCAGTGGTAGACCGTTTCGGGGGCTGGGCCGTGCTCATCGCAATCGGCGCGGTCGGGGCCGTTGTGGCGGGTGTGAGCGCCTATGCCTTTTGGATGGGCTTCCAAAACAACATGATCGTTGTCGGATTGGTGCTGGCGGCCAGTGCGTTGGTGTTCGCCGGGTACACCGCGAACCGTGCAATCTTGATGCCACTTTGCAAACCGGGTCGTCTGGCTACAGACTTTGCATCGTTTGCCAGTTTCGAGGCATTCGCGATCCTTCTAGTTGCCTCTTTCGGGGCAGCGGCGCTGGATGGCTTGGGCCTTTCGGCGCTTTTGTTTATCGGCGCTGGGGTCTCCGTTTGCGGGGTTCTGGCAGCCATCTTGATGATGACGGCACCCAGTCGTGGCGTTGCGACGCAATAGTGCCGAGGGGTTGCGACTATCCGGACCGCACCGCAGTGGCAGCCCGCTTACAAAGTTTCAAAGGAGACTTCCTTGTCCAATGCCATAACTGACGCAGTTGTCCCCGTCGCGAACCCATCAGATGCCCTGGAGATGTTCGTACGCCATTTGAAGGAGGATCACGGGATCGCCTTGGATGACAGAGAGGATGGCGGAAAGTTCCTGGCGATGGATGGCTTCCGGGTGGACTTTCAGCCACGCAGCAATGGCCTTTATGTGCGGGTCGAAGCGCAGAACGCGGGCAGCCTTATCTTCTTCAAGGAAGAGGTCGCCGAACATGTTGCCGAAATCGACCCGACCGCAGCAGAGAACATCCGTTGGTCCGGCGAAGTCGCCGAGGCAGGCAGTCTTCCGCCAAACTTCAAGGTTTTGAAAGTGATCACGGCAGGAGAGGTTTTTCCCGGCATGCTTCGGGTGACTCTGACCCACGAAGATGTGGCCTCGATGACGCGGGACGGCATTCACTTGCGGTTGATGATGCCATTCGATCGCACCCGCAAACCCGTCTGGCCGCGCATGGCAGCGAATGGAACGCCGGTTTGGCCGCAAGGCGACGATAAGTTACACGCCCGCTTCATCACATTACGCCATGTCCGGCCTGAGGACGGCCAGGTCGACATCGATATTGTCCGCCACGATGGTGGGTTGATTTCGGACTGGGCGCTGCAGGCCACTGCGGGCCAAACCGTCGGCGTTATGGGGCCCGCGGGACCGGTGAAGCTCCCAACCATGCAGGGCCTCTTTCTTGCCGCTGACGGCACCGGATTGCCCGCTGTCGCTCGGTATCTGGAATTGGTCACGGAAGATGCCAGCGGCGATGTCGTAGTCGCGCTGCCAGACGGGTACGGCCCTTTCGAGTATCTGCCGAAGTCATCTCTTGCCGTGCACACGCTGCCGCCAGAGCGCTTTGCGGAAGAAATCATGGGAAGGGCCGAAGATCTGACCGAACCGGGTACGACTAAATACGCCTTCTTCGCCGGAGAGTTTCAGAACGCCCAGGACCTGCGCGGGGTCTTTAAGGGCAAGCTTGGCTTGGACAAGCATACGCAAATCAGCACCGCCTATTGGCGGCGCGGCGTTTGCGGCTTTGGAAGCTAAGTCTCTCACGAAGAGCACTTCCGCGAGCTTAGCCTTTCGGTTGCAACGAACGTCCGTTGTGTCCCGATGCTTGGAGTTCCAATTGGCAGTATTGATCGCCTGCTATCACTCAGACCAACACATGGACGACGATGTATGAGTGTCTGCTCTTGCGCCCATCACTCAAACCTAGTGCACTGCACCAAATTTTAGGATGGGCTCAAAGCGGACATTCTCTGCACCGCAGGATGTAACAAATCTCTACCTATAGCCGTCGCGCCAGAATGGACCGTTTCAGAGGCAGGTCTTCCGGCGCAGGACGCGGACTTCAAGCCCCCGGCTTGGTCCGCGCGATAACCTCTTGCAGCATCGCCTTGGCGCGGTCTGAATCCCATTCCGCCTCGCCCTGCATGCGGGCGATCTCCCGCCCTTCGCGGTCCAGGATCACCGTCACAGGCAGGCCTAGAACTCCGGCGCGGCGGGCAACGGCGCCTTTGCGGTCCTGCAGGACCCGCAGGTTCTCGACCTCAATCTCGTCGAAGAAGCCCACGACCCGTTCAACATCAAACCGGTCGGTCGAAAGTGCCAGGACCTCCAGATCATCACCCGCCATTTCGCCCGACAAGCGGTCGATCCCGGGCATCTCGGCCCGGCAGGGCGGGCACCAGGTCGCCCAGAAGTTCAGCACCACGACCTTGCCTTCGAAATCGGCGATATTCACGCCATTGCCGTACTGATCGCGGAACGTTTCTTCGATGCGGTCACGCGATTCCTCGTGAAACACCAGTTTCTTCAGATCGCCTTCGCGCATCTCTTTCAGATATGTGCGGTCTTCAACGCTCAGATCTCCGGCAGATGCGGGGTTTGCCCCCAGCGCAATTGCGCCGTATAGCAAGGCGCCCAGGCCGATGGCGGCAAAACGGGTCATAACAGGTCTCCAAAAACGGTCTCACGCGTCGTTATGTCAGAAGATAAGCAAGAATCCGGTAACAAAAAGACCTCCGCAAACACAATGTGGGGAGGACGTTTTACAGAAAAGCCGCACGAAGTGATGGAGGCGATCAACGCATCCATCGGCTTCGACAAGCGCATGGCCACCGAAGATATCGCGGGATCCCGCGCCCATGCCGCCATGTTGGCGCGGACCGGGGTAATCAATCAGGAAGACCAAGTATCGATTGATCGAGGGTTGGATCAAGTGTCCGAAGAGATCGGGGCCGGCACCTTCGTCTTCGACACCGCCCTGGAAGACATCCACATGAATATCGAGGCACGGCTGCGCGCCCTGGTCGGTGACGCAGGCGCCCGGCTGCACACCGGCCGGTCGCGCAATGACCAGGCAGCGGTGGATATTCGGCTGTGGGTTCGTGCGCGCTGTGATGAGATTGACGTGGCTTTGACCCGGCTGATCCAGTGCTTCGTAGACCAGGCCGCGGCGGGCGCCGATATGGTGATGCCCGGTTTTACGCATCTGCAGACCGCGCAGCCCGTGACCTGGGGCCACCATATGCTGGCCTATGCGGAAATGTTCGATCGCGACCGGGGCCGGTTCCGCGATGCTCGCGCGCGCATGAATGAAAGCCCCCTGGGCGCCGCGGCCCTGGCGGGGACGTCGTTCCCCCTCGACCGGGACGACACCGCCCAGGCCTTGGGCTTCGATCATCCCATGGCGAACTCGATCGACGCAGTCAGCGATAAAGATTTCGAGCTGGAATTCATCGCGGCTGCCAGCATCTGTGCCATGCATCTCAGCCGGTTTGCCGAGGAACTGGTGGTCTGGTCCTCGGCCCAGTTCCAGTTTGTGCGGCTTTCCGATGCGTTCACCACGGGCTCTTCGATTATGCCGCAGAAGAAGAACCCGGATGCGGCCGAGTTGATCCGCGGCAAGATCGGCCGCATCGTTGGGCATTTTGTCGGGCTGACCACTGTGATGAAGGGGCTGTCACTGGCCTATGCCAAGGACATGCAAGAGGACAAGGAAGCGGTCTTCGATGCCGCCGATACGATCCAGCTGATGCTGGCGGCGATGGAAGGCATGGTGCGTGACATGGTCCCGAACGCAGACGCCCTGCGCTCCGCGGCGGGGCATGGTTTTTCCACCGCGACAGATCTGGCGGATTGGCTGGTCCGCGTCTTGAACATGCCGTTCCGGGATGCCCATCACGTCACCGGCACCTTGGTAAAGCTGGCCGAAGACAGAGGCTGCGATCTGCCGGATCTGTCGCTGGCAGACATGCAATCGGTCGAGCCCGGGATCACAGAGGATATATTTACCGTCTTGAGTGTAGAGGCTTCTGTGGCAAGCCGAACCTCTTATGGTGGCACCGCTCCGGTTCGCGTGCGCGAGCAGATTGTCCGGTGGAAGAGCCGGTTGGGAGAAAATCGATGATCTTTCGCTACGTCTTATTGGCCCTGCTGACCGCGACCCTTGCGGTAAGCGCCTGCGGCAGAAAGGGCGATCCCGTTCGTCCCGGCCAGGAAGAAAAGCAGCAGAAAAACTCCTCCTGATGGACATCACGCGGACGCTGTATCTGCTGTTGACGTTGGCGGCGCTGGCGTTCCCGGTGCGCAGGTTCGTTGTGTGGATTTGGGAGAACGGCCTGGATGTGGATGCGCTTCTGACGGCTTTGACGGCGTCGGACCCGGCGCGCAGCGTCTCTGTCGCCGTGCTGATCGCCTCATTCGCGACACTGATCTTCATCGTCGGCGAAGCCTTCACCCGACGGGACTGGTGGTCCCTGATCTGCGTGCCGGTGACCCTGGTCTTCGGCGTGGCGGTCGGATTGCCGCTCTATCTCTATCTCAGACTGCGCCCCCTGACCTGATTAAGGGTGGCGTGACGTCGCGCACATTCACTATACATGCCGCTTGTTCGCGACCAGCCGGGTCTGCAGACCCGGTCTACACATGAGGCCCCATTGGACCACTTTACCTACCGCAACGGCGTTTTGCATGCCGAGGATGTGCCTCTGCCGCGCATAGCCGAAGAGGTCGGCACGCCGGTCTATGTGTATTCTTCCGCCACTTTGATCCGCCACTATAAGGTGTTTGAAGAGGCATTGAGCGGCCTTGACCACCTGATCTGTTATTCGATCAAAGCGAACGGTAACCAGGCGGTAATCGCAACCCTGGCGGCCCAGGGCGCGGGCATGGATGTGGTCAGCGAAGGCGAATTACGCCGGGCCCTGGCCGCCCGGGTGCCAGGCGCGAAGATCGTCTTTTCCGGCGTGGGCAAGACACCATCCGAAATGCGCCTGGCGCTGGAGAACAATCTACGCCAGTTCAATGTGGAATCCGAGCCAGAGCTGGAACAACTCTCCGGAATTGCCGCAGGTATGGGACTGAAGGCCCCGATCACCATCCGCGTGAACCCGGATGTCGATGCCAAGACCCACACGAAAATCTCGACCGGCAAATCCGAGAACAAGTTCGGCATTCCGATCAGCCGGGCCGAGGAAGTCTACGCGAGGGCGGCACGCCTGCCAGGGATCGAGATTGTCGGCATTGACGTCCATATCGGCAGTCAATTGACCGATCTCGCCCCCTATCAATTGGCCTTCGAGGCGGTTGCGCGGCTGACAGAGACCCTGCGCGCCAAGGGCCATACCATCAGCCGGCTGGATCTGGGCGGCGGTCTGGGCATTCCGTACCAGCAGACAAACGATGCCCCGCCGCTGCCCTTTGACTATGGCGCGCTTATCAAACGGACGGTCGGCCATCTGGGGGCGGAAATTCAGATCGAGCCCGGTCGTCTGATTGCCGGAAATGCAGGGATCCTTATGGCCTCGGTCATTTTTCGCAAAGAAGGCGAAGGCCGCGATTTCCTGATCCTGGACGCTGCCATGAACGATCTTATCCGCCCGGCAATGTATGAGGCCTGGCACGATATTCTGCCGGTCAAAGAACCCGCAGCAGATGCCAAAATAGCCCCAGTCGACGTGGTTGGCCCGGTTTGCGAGACCGGCGACACCTTTGCGCGCGAACGCATGCTTCCGCAGATGGTCGCCGGAGATCTGGCCGTTTTTCGTTCAGCAGGTGCTTACGGTGCGGTAATGTCCTCGGAATACAACGCTCGACCATTGGTTCCCGAGGTCTTGGTGAACGGTGATCAGCTTGCCGTGATCCGGCCCAGACCCACATATGCAGAGATGCTGGGGCGTGATAGGGTACCTGATTGGTTGTGACAGCCGCTTGAGTCGGATCAGCGACCATCGCGGCGGAAAAAGGAGCCGATATGGCGATCTTCGGAGGCGGGGGATTACGCGGCAGCGAAATGCGCAAGGTTCAGCGTCAGCTGCGCCTGACCCGTCTGTCGATCCTGTCAGAAAACATCGCCCAGGCCTTCTGGCCGGCATTTGCGGTTCTCTGCTTGTCCCTGGCCATTGCGCTGCTGGGCGGATACGCCGCTCTCGGGCCGTTGGGGCACCGCATTCTACTGGTCGTTCTGATCCTCGCTTTTGCGGCCGCACTGATCTGGGGCGGCAACCGCTTCCGACGCCCCTCGACCGATGAGATCACGGATCGGCTGGACCAGTCGGATCCTCGGCGGCCGCTATCGGCCTTGCGCGACGACCTGGCGGTCGGCAAGGGCCAGAAGGGAACAGAAACGGTTTGGCGCACCTTTCGGGATCGGGCGCGGATCGCCGCGGTCGCATTGCGCGCGAAGGCACCGGATCTGCGAGTTGCGCATCTGGACACATGGGGCTTGCGGCTGTTGGCCCCGGCGCTGCTGATCGGCGGGCTGCTGGCAACCGGTGGCAGTTGGCCTGATCGCATCGCGGAAATGACGTCGCCAGCGCCTTTGGATGCGCCAACAGCGGCAGCCGTGCAACGCGATCCGATGGCAGAGGCTTGGGCGACACCGCCCGCCTATACCGGATTGCCGACGGTCTATCTGGACCGGCATGCCGAGGGTGCAGCCCCGATAGAGCTGCCCCAGGGGTCTGAGATCACCGTGCGGGTCACGGATCTGGCAGTCCTGCCTGAACTGGCAGGTGATACCGGCATGGGTCTTGGCGGTTTCACCAGCTTAGGCGGTGGATTGTCCGAAGCGACCGGCGTTTTGGCACAGTCTGGAACGCTGACCGTCAGCGATGGCAGCGAACAGGCCCTGGCCGAATGGCAGATCACGATGATCCCGGACGCCAAGCCGGAAATCGAGCTGGATGGCACGCCAGAAGAAACGATCACCCGCAGCCTCAGCTTCGGCTTCAATGCCAGCGACGATTACGGTGTCGCCGCGGCCTGGGCAGAAATCGCCCCGGAAGGCCACGATCCAGAGAACGCGAAGGGTTTGCCTTTGCCGGTGATCAGCTTTGGTCTGCCGCTGCCGATCACAGGTGACGCACGCGACATCGGCGATGTAACGATCCGCGACTTCACCGATCACCCATGGGCGGGATCCGAGGTTGTGCTGGAACTGTTCGCCGAAGATGGGGCCGAACAGACCGGGCAGTCCAAGCCGATCACGCTTACCCTGCCGGAACGGCGGTTCTCCCACCCGCTGGCCCGGGCCCTGGTGGAACAGCGGCGCGAACTGGCGCTCGACTATAGTGAAGCCGGACGTGTTCTGGACGTGCTGCAGGCCGTTACCCGGCGTCCAGAGGAACTTTTCGACGACCCCGGCGCTTATCTGGGCATTCGCACGGCGATCCGCCGTCTGGCGGTGGCGCTTGGCACGGAAACTGTGCCGGATTCCGCACCGGATGTCATCGAGATGCTGTGGCGCGCTGCGCTGTCCTTAGAGGACGGAGATCTTTCCTCGGCGCTGGAACGCCTGCGCCAGGCCCAAGAGGCGCTGCGTGAAGCTCTGGCCAACGGCACAGAGGAAGATATCCGCCGCGCAATGGACGAGCTGCGCGCTGCGATGAACGAGTATCTGCAGCAACTGGCGCAACAGCAGCGCAACAATCCGAACCAGCAGCAGGGTCAGATGGACCCCAACCAGATGATGTCTCAGCAGGATCTGCAAGAGATGCTGGACCGCATGCAGGAACAGGCCGAAGGTGGTATGCGCGATCAGGCCCGCGAGATGCTGAACCAGTTGAGCCAAATGCTGGAAAATCTGCAGATGGCACAACAGGGCCAGCAGGGGCAAAATCCCAATCAGCAGGCCATGCAGGAATTGCAGGACATGATCCAGCGCCAGCGGGATCTTTCGGACAAAACCCATAACCGCATGCGTCAGCGCCAACGCGAACAGCAGCTTGGGCCCAGATCCGGCGGCAGCCAACGTGGCCAGCAAGGTCAGCAGCAGCCCGGCTGGGGCGAGGGCCAGGGCAGCGGCGACGAACATGGTCAGCAAGGCCAACAAGGCCAACAGGGCCAGGGCGAAGGTGATATGCAAAGCGGTCAGCCCGGTTCGGGCGGCCTGGCGCAAGAACAGGAAGCCCTGCGCCAGCAGTTGGAAAACCTGGCCCGCGGCCTTGGATCCGACGAAGCGGTGCGGGCCCTGGAAGAGGCCGTGCGCAACATGGGTGACGCCCGCGATGACTTGCAGCGGGGCGCGAACTCGGATGCCGTGCAGGATCAGGCCGACGCCCTGAATGCGCTGAACGAAGGTGCCGAGGCGCTTAACCAGGAAATCCAGAATGGCCAGGGCGATCAGCAGGCCCAGGGCGCACGCCGCGGTCAGGGCCAGGGTCAGGACGCGGACCGAACGGACCCGTTCGACCGGCCTTCCTCGTCCTTCGGGGCGCTGGATGGGAACTCCACCCGTGTGCCGGATCGCGCGTTGATCGACCGGGCTCGCCGGTTGATGGAAGAGCTGCGCCGCCGGGCCGCCGAGCCATCAAGGCCTCAGCTCGAACTGGAGTACCTGGACCGCCTGATGGATCGGTTCTAGGCGCAGGCTTAGGCGTTCAAAACCACACCTACCATCATTAGATCAGAACAGCGGTTGCCTCTGCGCAACCGCTCGCAAGATCATTAGGGGTCCAATGACATGATCGATCCAACCACCTTGATCGCCTATGTTCTGATCGTTCTTGGGTTTGTCTTCATCCCAGGCCCGGCCACCCTGCTGACGGTTGCCAGGGCGACGACCTCAGGCACCAAAGCAGGGATCGCCACCGGGGCGGGCATCACGGTCGGCGACATCATTCACACGACCATGGCCGTGATTGGCATTTCCGCCATCATTGCAGCATCGGCGACACTGTTCACCATCATCAAGTATCTGGGGGCCGGGTATCTGATTTACCTCGGCCTGAAGGCGATCTTCGAAAAGACGCCACTGGACCCAAGTGTGGGATACACCCCAATCACCCC
This sequence comes from Pseudomonadota bacterium, assembly GCA_039028795.1. Classification (GTDB taxonomy): domain Bacteria; phylum Pseudomonadota; class Alphaproteobacteria; order Rhodobacterales; family Rhodobacteraceae; genus Thermohalobaculum. The sequence goes on along the minus strand of JBCCHJ010000051.1, from coordinate 11,828 downwards.
TGCGCAGGCGTTTCGACAAGGCGTGTTGGCCGAGGTTCTGAACCCGAAGACGGCGTTGTTCTTCCTGGCCTTCCTGCCCCAGTTCGTCGATCCTGCCAGCGGCATTGTCTTCGCCCACTCACATTGCTTGGGGTCATCTTTGCTTTATTGGGCTTTGTCAGCACGCTGACCTTTGGTTTGGCGGCCGGCCATTTGGGAACGTTTCTGCGCCGCAACCCCAGTGTCCTGAAATGGCAGGGCAAAGTCGTTGGCGGGATTTATTGCGCTTTGGGCGCCCGTTTGGCGCTGCAGGAACGATAGGTCTGCCGGGCTTCGTCTAACGCTTAAAATCACCAGTTTAATTCCTGTGTCTGCACGCGAAATCAGGGTTAAGGCGCGCAATCACTATCTTGTGGAATCGCGCGAACGCATGCTATCCCTTGTGGCATGAACGTTCACAACCGCAATATCGTGGGTTCAGGGCACGCAATTCGTCGTTTGTCCGAAGCAACGGCGAACCGCATCGCAGCGGGCGAGGTTGTCGAACGCCCGGCCTCTGCGGTGAAGGAACTGGTCGAAAATGCCCTGGACGCCCAGGCCACCCAGATCGACATCGCGATCGCCGATGGCGGGAAGACGCTGATCCGCGTCTCAGATGACGGGACGGGCGTTCCCGAAGATCAACTCGCCCTGGCGCTGGAACGCCACGCGACGTCCAAGATCCGGGAAGATGACCTCGTCAACATTCAGAATTTCGGGTTCCGGGGGGAGGCCCTGCCCTCCATCGCCTCGGTTGCCCGGCTGACCCTGACCTCGCGGGTTGCCAATGAAGATGCCTGGCAGATCGCGGCAGCCGCGGGCGCGCTGGACGTGCCCAGGCCCGCATCGCGGGCACCCGGCACCACGGTCGAGGTTCGGGACCTCTTCTATGCCACGCCTGCCCGGTTGAAATTCCTGCGCTCGGATCGGGCGGAAACTCAGGCCATAACCGACATGCTGCGCCGACTTGCCATGGCCGCGCCCGACGTCAGCTTCGCCCTGACCGATGTGTCCAACGACGGCCAGCGCCAGATTTTCGCGGCCCAAGCCGAACATGGCGATTTGTTCGACGCCCGCCTCGCCCGGGCCAACCGGATCCTTGGGGCGTCCTTTGCCGAAAATGCCGTCGCCATCGACGCGGACCGCGACGGCCTGCGCCTCAGCGGGCATGCGGGGCTGCCAACCTATTCCCGCGGGGCCGCGGTCGCCTGCCATGTCTTCGTCAACGGCCGCTCGGTCCGGGACAAACTGCTGACCGGCGCATTGCGGGCGGCCTATTCCGATTTTCTCAGCCGCGACCGCCACCCGGTCGCAGTTTTGTTCCTGGACTGCGACCCGGACCGGGTCGATGTCAATGTCCACCCCGCCAAAGCCGAGGTCCGCTTTCGCGAGCCTGGCATGGTGCGTGGGCTCTTGATTTCAGCGATCCGCCACGCGCTAGGCGAAGCAGGACATCGCGCTACGTCAACGATTTCGGAAGGGGCCCTCGGAGCGTTCCAACCGGAAGCGCCAGCATCGCCACAGACCTGGGGACCTCACCGTCCCTCTGGAACCCAGATCCAGGCGGCACTGGCAGCTCAAAGTCCAGCCGGGTTTTCCGAACCTGGCTGGACCGCGAGCAGGATCGATCCAGACCCGGACCCGCATCCAAGCCTCGACGCACCTGAAGAGCCAAAGCAAGATCTGCCATTGGGTGCCGCGAAGGCCCAGTTGCATGAAACATTCGTCTTGGCGCAGACCGCTGACGGCATTGTCTTGGTGGATGCCCACGCCGCCCACGAACGGCTGGTCTATCAGCGGCTGAAAGCGCAAGCCGCCGAAAACGGCATTGCCCGCCAAGCCTTGCTGATCCCTGAAATCGTCCAATTGGGCACGGATGCCGACCGGGTCCTGGCCCAGTCAGACGCCCTGGCGGAATTCGGCCTGATCATCGAACCCTTCGGTCCCGGCGCCATAGCGGTCAGGGAAGTCCCCGCCGTGCTTGGTCAACCCGACGCGACCGCCCTGTTGAAAGACCTTGCAGACGAGATCGCCGATCTCGGCACCACGGACACGTTGAAGTCGCGCATCGATGCCATTCTCAGCCGGGTCGCCTGCCACGGTTCGGTCAGATCCGGCCGCCGCATGAATGGCGAGGAAATGAACGCCCTGTTGCGCGAGATCGAGGCAACGCCCCATTCCAATACCTGCAATCACGGGCGGCCGACCTGGGTGAAACTCAGCCTGACGGATCTGGAAAAACTGTTCGGGCGGCGGTGATGGAGCCCATCACCCTGGACCTTTCCAACCCCCTCCATCTCGCCGTCGTCTTGGGCGGCGTGCTGGTCATCCTTCTATTCCTGCTGATCATATGGTCGATCCGCGCGGCCCGCCGATCCGCCGCCGCCGCCGAACCCCTGGCCGCGCATATCGGGTCACTGGGCGACGCGGTCAGGGGCCTCGACGCAGGCCAACACCAATTGGCGGGCGGGCTGAAAATGGTCTCGGAACACCAGGCCAATGCCCAGGCCCGCATCATGGAGTCCGTGGAACGCCGCCTCGAAGAAGTGCAAAAGGCCATGGGCGAAAGCCTGCACGGCACCGCCACCCGCACGGCCCGGTCGCTGGGTGAATTGCAGAACCGGCTGGAGGCGATCGACAAGGCCCAGACCAAAATAGAGAAACTTTCGGGCGATGTCCTCTCGCTGCAGGACATCCTCTCGAACAAACAGACCCGCGGCGCGTTCGGGGAAATCCAGCTCAATGACATCGTCTCGAAGGCCCTGCCGCCCGACGCCTATACTTTCCAGGCTACCCTCGAAAACGGCAAGCGCGCGGACTGCCTGATCCATCTGCCCAACCCGCCGGGGTCCATCGTTATCGATGCGAAATTCCCGCTGGAGCCCTACGAGGCGCTGCAAACCGCGGTCACCGATGCGCAGAAAAAGGAAGCCGCGCGCCTGTTCCGTCAGGCGCTGGCCGTCCACATCAAGGCCATCGCCGAACGCTATATCGTCGAGGGTCAGACGGCCGACAGCGCGCTGATGTTCCTACCGTCCGAGGCCGTCTATGCCGAGCTTCACGCCAACTTCCCCGACGTGGTGCGCCAGTCATTCGAGGCCCGGGTCTGGATCGTCTCCCCCACGACGATGATGGCGACGCTCAACACCATGCGCGCGATCCTGAAGGACGCCCGGATGCGCGAACAGGCAGGCGCAATCCGGCGCGAACTGACGCTGCTCTACAAGGATATGGAGCGCCTGGGCGACCGCGTCGAAAACCTGGATCGCCACTTCAACCAGGCCGCAAAGGATGTCGAACAGATCAAGATCTCTGCCACCAAGGCCGGGTCCCGCGCCCAACGGTTGGAGGCCTTCGAGTTCGACGAACCGGTCGAGATTGAAAACGCGTCGAAGCCGCGGTTGGGGGTGGTGGAGTAGGGTGTAGGGTGGTCTCTCGCGCATTCTTTCGAATGCGCTGCCGACTAAGAGGTGCAAACCCACCAATTGCCCGAAGGATGGGTTGGTGCTCATCGTACGCTTACAAAGCAAAATAAGAAGTTAGTCCAATGCGCAAGGCATTAAAATCCGCGCTGCTTGTGATGGTCCTAACCATGTGGGGCGTTGAAAGCCTTGCTGGCGAAATAACCGACCTTGAAGACTGTTATGGCGAAACTCTTGAAATAAAGATGCCCAGCAAGTTCGGCGATGGGATCGAGACAGAGTATACTTACTTTTCTCTTCCCGCCCCCAACGCTTGGCTGGTGAACATTGGCGACGGGAAGCTCTTGGATGACGTGCCATGTCAAGCCAATGGCGATTTGAGCGAACCGGTGCCTTCCCGAAATCTCTGGGGCGGTTTCTTCGATCCAAGACTTGGCCATGAACGAAAGACGCTTGAGGTCGACGGAGGAATTCGACTGCACACATTGCGGATCACTTCGCCGAACTTTGACTCGATTGTGCGACAGGAAGCTTGGTGGTTAGACAACGTACTCAGCTTGGCGACGAAGAACGCAGAGGGCTATCTCAGGCGGCCGAGTGTCGAAGGCGATGCAGTCGGCGGAACTTGGTCTTTTCCCGAAAGTTACCTGAGCCCTGTTGGGACCCGCATTCGGATGGGGTGCGCACTCACCTGTGATATTGAGTATCGCATAGATCGCAACCTGAAAATCCGATACCAGTTGCAAGTTCCCGATCGCAATCGCGACTATGATTGGATTGAGATAGACCGCGTCGCACGGAAAGTAGTTCTTGGATGGATCACTGATTGAAAGGAACTGCAGATCCAATTTTAGGTCTGGGTTCCCATTCCAACTCCGCCGTCATTGGCCCGCTGCGCAGAAAGTTCTTCACCTGCCCGGCCCGGAATCACGCCGCGTAGCGGCCCGGGCCTCGCCCGCCCGTCCGGCGGGTGGGCGAATTGGTTGCCATCTGCGCGAAGCTGAACCGATAGAGGTACACGGCTGCCATAAACGGACTCAGCCCAACGGTCAGATCGCCCACCCCCGGTCGGTCGAGACCCTATTTCCTGCTCGATCCTTGCGCTGACACACGCATTGACCGGCGCGATGGGTGTACACCAGTGCTGAGCGGTGTTGCGGGTAATCGTGCATCAGCGCGCGATGGGGCAAATTTAGCGTCATTCCCGCGCAGGCGGGAATCTCATGAATGACTGGGAGATACCCGCCTCCGCGGGCATGACGGAGTGGTTCGGGTGGGGCCGCGGCCTTTGTACGTCGTCCCCCGATCTAGTCGGGGGATCTCAGGGGATGGAGATCACCCGGTCAAGCCGGGTGATGACAGTTTCATCTAGCAGAGTGATGACGGAAAACTGCGGCGGATTATGGCACCACCGAAATCGCCCCAATTATCGCATTAGCGAATAATTAAACGACAATTGTCGTCACAGAAGTCGTCGCCTGGGAAGTCGTCAAAACCCATCAAAGTCGTCGTCCGGCTAACCCCCGCTGTCGATCGCCAGACGGGTCCGATAGGCGTTCGAAATATGCTCTTCCGCTGCGGCTTGCGCGGCGGTCTCGTCACGGTCAGTGATCGCGGTCACGATGCGGTCATGTTCGGCCAAGGACTGGGCGCCTCGATCCGGGCTCATAAGCGTGGTCGAGGACAGCAAGGCCATCGATCGGCGCATACCATCGAGGATCTGGTTCAGATACCGATTGTGCGAGGCCCGGTGCAGTTGCCGGTGAAAGCGCCGGTTCGACGTTGCCAGCGCCGTAGGGTCATCCAGACGATCGCGATCCGTCTCCACCATTTCACGCAGCAATGCGACTTCTTCCGGGGCCGCATGTCGTGCCGCCAGCCGCGCGGCAAGTCCTTCGAAATGCGCGCGCACTTCGTAAAGCTCGCCCAATTGGTCATGATCCAGCGTCGCGACCCGCAGTGACCGGCCATCGCGGGCGACGACCCCTTGTGCCTCAAGGCGTTGTAAAGCCTCGCGAATTGGGGTTCGGGACATGCCGAAGCGCTCGGCCAGATCGGTCTCCACCAGACGTGCGCCTGGGGCCAGATCGCCCTGGTCGATCTCTTCCAGGATCAACGCATAAGCGTCGGTCGGATCGGCGACCGCGCTCACCGCTGATCCGGAAGTTTATAGCCATCCGCGTCCAGTTTTTGCCGGATCGTCAACTTGGAAATTTTCCCGGTGGCGGTGTGCGGGATTTCATCGACAAAGATCACCTCGTCCGGCAGCTGCCACTTTGCGAAGAGCGGGCGCAAAAGATCGATAATCTCATCGGGGTTCGGGGATTTGCCCGGCTGCGGCACCACCATCAGGATCGGCCGCTCGTCCCACTTTGGGTGCGGAATGCCAACGGCAGCAGCCTCGAAGACCTCTGGATGGGCGACGGCGGCGTTTTCCATATCGATCGACGAAATCCACTCACCGCCCGATTTGATGACATCCTTGAACCGGTCGGTGATCCGGACATAGCCGTTTTCATCCATGGTCGCGGCATCGCCGGTGTCGAACCAATTCTGGGCATCTACCGCATCTTCGGGCTGTTTGAGATACCGTTTCACAACGCCAGGGCCCCGGATCAGCAGCCGCCCCTGGGTCGCGCCATCCCAGGGCTGGGCGACATCATCATCATCGCGCACTTCAAGATCCACGGTGAACGGGCAGTGACCAACTTTTTCCTGAGAATCCAACCGTTTGGCTGCATCCAAAGCGGTCACCTCCGGCTTGAACGAGCAGATCGTGCCCAGCGGAGACGTCTCGGTCATGCCCCATGCGTGCAGGACTTGAACACCGTAATCGTTCTGGAATGTCTCGATCACTGCACGCGGACAGGCCGAACCGCCGATCACAACCCGGTTGAGATCAGGCAGTTGCAGTTGTTCTTCCTTCAGATATTTCAGCAAGGGCAGCCAGACCGTCGGCACTGCCGCGGTGACGGTCACGCCATGGCCCAACATTTCATAAATCGATGCCGGGTCCATCATCCGTCCCGGCAGAACCAGCGAGGCCCCGACCAGCGGTGTGCCGAACCCTGTTGACCAGCCATTGGCATGGAACAGCGGCACGACCGGCATCAGCACATCGTTGGACGACGCGCCCAACATGTCCGGCTGGACCATAACCATGGAGTGCAGGACATTGGACCGGTGCGAATAGACGACACCCTTCGGATGCCCGGTGGTGCCAGAGGTGAAGCACACCCCGCAGGCGTCATCCTCGGACCCCTCAACCCAGGAAAAGTTGCCGTCTTCGGCCTCGACCAAGTCTTCATAGCAGAGCGCATTCGGCAGCGACGTGTCGGGCATGTGCGCCCGGTCCGTCATCAGGATATAGCCCTTAACCTTGGGCAGCTTATCGGCAATCGCCTCTAAGGCTGGTGCGATGTCATGATCAACCAGAATCCACTGATCCTCGGCATAGTCGATAACATAGATCAACTGATCGGCGGAGAGACGCGGGTTCAGCGAATGCAGCACGCCGCCCGCGCCGGGCACGCCATACCAGACCTCCATATGCCGGGTCGTATTCCAGGCCATACAGCCGATCATGTCGCCCGGCTTCACGCCAAGTCGGATCAGCGCTTGGCTGACCTTCATTGCCCGTGTGTGCACCTGGCCCCATGTGGAATGGGTGATCGGCCCCTCAACCGAGCGCGAGATCACCGGCCGGTTTGCGTGATACTTCGCGGCATGATCGATGATCCGCGATACGCGCAGCGGCCAGTCCTGCATCATTCCTAACATAAGCGACTCCCTATCCGTCTTGGCGGGCAACCTAGCAGGCTTCGCGTGGGAGTGAAGAGGGCAGCTTCTGATGTCAAGGCGCGCCAGAGTAAATGCCTGCAAAGGATAACAACCAAGGACATGTCCCATCCTGCCGCACGTCGGCAAACTTCCATGCAAAATCTCGCGAATCCCACGCAAATTTAGTCCGAAAATATGCAGTTAATGCCGGATTAAGGGTGTTTCTTGATCCTGGGGAAAGACCCATTGCGCACTCTTTGACGCTCTGCCGATCAGGAGCGCGCCTTTGTCGAACACGACGGATCATTCCGGTCACGCCCATATGGGCCATCTCGATCTGATGCCGGTGGATGCAGATGGCGCAGCCGCCCTGGCAACCCATGTGGCTGTCAATAATGGTGACTGGTTTGACCCGGCAACTTGGGAAAGCGGCCAGGTTCCGGATGACGGCGCGCTGGTGCACATTCCTGCGGGTGTTTCGGTGTCCTATGAAGGCGCATCCGACGCCAATCTGTTCATGGTTCGCGTCGACGGCGCGTTGAACATATACGCCGAGGATGGGGTCGCCACCAAACTGGTGGTGGACACGATGATCACATCGACGGGCTCGTCTTTGCTGATCGAAGCCGCTGGCGCCTCGGACGGTACGGTGGACATCGTCTTTGCCGAGGGCACGCCTCAAGCCCATCAAACTGAGTTTCCCGATCTGTCCGGTGGCGACGGCATTCTGGGCCGCTGGCAATGGGACCCGGAGCAACTGAGCCTTGGGCTGGTTGCCTCTGGCGAGGTCGACATTCGCGGCCAGGATGTCGAAGCCGGGGCACATCTGGCTGTTGGGCCGTTAGCAGGCGCGACGGAGCTGGTTTTCAATGAGGCGCCGGAGGACTTGGGCTGGGCCATCGGGCATCAGATCGTCGTCGGCGGCACTACCTATCAAGGCCGGGATGCGGATCTGGCGCTGCAGACCCAAGACGAGGTCCGCACAATCACCGGGATCGACTCCGTCGACGGCCAGATGATCGTCACGCTGGATCGGGCACTGGACTATGACCATCTGGGGCCCACCGATCCTGCAACGGGCCTGGAACTCAACGGCTTTGTCGGCAACCTGACGCGCAACGTCACGATTTCCTCAGCGGTCGCCGATCAGAACGGCGACGGCATGGCAGATCGTGGCGCCTCCACCACCGAGGCCTTGGGCGCAGATGACCACTACGTGACCCAACGCGGCCACGTCATGTTCATGCACAATGACGATGTGGTGGTCACTGACACGGCGTTTTTCGGGTTGGGCCGGACGGATAAGTCGCGGCCAGTGGACGAGATCCAAACCAGTGCCGATCAGGGCAAACGCATCCTGCAGGATAATGGCACGCCCGGGCAATTCGACCCGGACACAGACACGTTTCTGGAAACTGACCCGTCAGAGGTAACAAATCCACGTGGCCGCTATGCCATACATATCCACGAAGCAAACATGGTTGACGGCCAAGAGGACGGCCATCGTCACGACCATGGCGTGATCGGCCCCTGCCCTGACACTGGCGGGCCGATTTGCCATTGTGGCCATGCCAGCCCAGACGACCATGACGGCGACGGCATCCCAAACGCACTGGACGAAGACTGCGACTTTCACGATGGCGCCTATCTGGAAGGTAATGTCGTCTGGGGATCGCCTGGCTGGGGGATCGTACAGCATTCGTCGAAAGCCGACCTCATCGGAAGTGTTGTCTACGATGTTGCAGGCTCAGCCTATGTGGCAGAGCTGGGCGATGAAACTGGTCGCTGGCAGGACAATCTCGCCATCGGTACTTACGGTGTCCGCGATGACCAGGCCAATCAGGATGCCGACACGTTCAACGAAGACGATGGCGCTTCGGGCAATGGCTTCTACCTGAAAGCTCGCGCGATTGACGTCGTGGAAAATGTGGCAGTCTCTTCTGCGCGCGCCGGGTTCTTCTTCCACAATGGCGGCGTTGGTATGCGCGAGGTTCGCGCAGATGACTTGGGCGACCTGGCCCATTTGGCGCAGGGGCGCGACACGATAACGGTCGAGGATTTGCCCATTCGCGGTTTCACCGGCAATACGGTGATCGCCGCGCGCGAAGGCATCCGCATCCAGACCGACCCGCATGATTCCGTGCGGAAGTTCAACGACGCATGGAGCTACCTGGATGACTTCACAGCCTGGGAGATTGACCAGGCAGGCGTGTCGATAACCTATTCTTCGAAGTACATCTTCGAGAACTTTCTGATCCTGGGCACCGAGGACAAGATCACTGACGCCGCGATCCAGGCAAGCTCTGGGTTTCACTTCCTGGCCTCGGTTGCGGACATCACCGTCTTGAACAGCCATGTCGAAAGCTTCCAAAACGCCGTGACGAACTGGACCCAGATCGGCGACCGGCAGGAATATCGGCGCGGGTTCTGGGATCCAAAAGACCCGACAAATCTGGATCTGGCCCTGGCCTATGATGGCCTCGGCGCAGTCGAAGGGATTGAAAACGTCGCCTACAACCTTTGGAACACCAACATCGTCGGCCTGACCTACGAGGATATTGCCGGTGTGAAGGTGCGGGCGCTCGCATTCGACGTCGAGACCTCGCCCGGCATCGTCCACGATCAGCGTGGCGTGAAGATACTGAACTCGGTGGATCAGGCCGGCGAACGGGGCGTTGAAATTGAACTGCTCGGCGACAGCCGCGACGGTGCCTTGGTCGCTCTATGGCGCGAAGATATCGCCAATCATCCCGATCAACTGGCGATGTTGGCCAACCATATTCCGCTGGCATATCAGGACGATGTCTATTTGGGCCAAGTGGTGCTGGGACAGGACGGCAACCTGATAAAGCGCGACTCCTATCTGGACTTTCAGCACGGCATCAATGCCGATATTTGGTCCGGCACCGTGTTGGAGTTCGCGAAAACGGACAGTCTTGGCCGCCATGTCTTCACCTATGGCGACTTCGCGCCATTGGACCCCGTCAGCCAGGTCCGTGCCGTCACCACCAATGAACGGCTGATCTTCACGCGTGAGATGATCGATGCGGCCTTGGTGGCAGATGGCTACGTCACTGTCGCCGGGATCGACGATGTGAAGTTTGTGACCTTGCTGGTCAGCTTTACCGACCGGATCAGCGGGGCATTAGAGCCTAAACGTTTCCTGGTCGCCCTGGACCTGGCGTGGGAAATGCCCGAGGCGGCGAAAGATGGCGGGCTGCTTCTGCTGGATGACAATCTGATCGTGGCGCCGCAGTACCGCCTATTTGACAACGGCGTGCTGGTAGAAGGCCGCGCGCCGATTGTGTTGGGCGACTCTCCCCTAGCCGAGGGTGAAGCATACCGGACCGGCACCTATGCCACGGATCAGGCAGATGATCTGAAGCTGGGCGCAGGGGCAGATTCGGTCTCAGCGGGCGGCGGCGATGACATCGTCAAAGGCCAGGCAGCCGCGGACGTGATTGATGGCGGCGCCGGTCGCGATGCGTTGTTTGGCGGCGATGGTTGGGACCGTCTGCTGGGCGGCGATGGTAATGATCTGCTGGACGGGCACCTGGCGCGCGACTTCCTTTTTGGCGGTGATGGTCAGGACCAATTGCAGGGCGGCATCGGGCGCGATCACCTTGATGGCGGCGACGGCCATGACAACCTGCTCGGCGGAAATGGCATGGACCAGGTCTTCGGTGGGGATGGGGACGACATCGCCAATGGAGGCAATGGCCGCGACACGCTGGATGGCGGCGATGGTGCCGACCAATTGGCAGGCGGCGCAGGCTTTGACGACCTCGTCGGCGGCGCGGGCGATGACGTCCTATCCGGAAATGCCGGGAATGACCTGCTCTTTGGCGGAACTGGCAACGACCTGCTGAATGGCGGTGCCCGGGCGGATAAGCTTTACGGCGGGGATGGTGCAGATCTTTTGCTGGGCGACGCAGGGGCAGATCAACTGTTCGGCGAGGATGGCGTAGATATCCTGCGCGGACAGTTTGGTATGGACAAGCTTTACGGCGGGGCCTCCGATGACGTGCTTTCCGGCGGAAGCGGCGATGACAGACTCTTCGGCGGCGATGGGGCTGACGTTCTGCACGGCGACACAGGTGATGATCGACTGACCGGCGGTATAGGAGCGGACAGATTCGTGTTTGAACAAAACTCTGGGATTGACGTGATCACCGATTTCGAAGACGGGATCGACGCCATTGAATTCATGATCGAAAGCTTCGGTTTCGAAGATATCGGCCTGCTGCAAGACGGCGACGACGCGATCGTTCAGCACCAGGGCGGGCAATTGCGGTTGGTCAGCACAGATAGTGGTGATCTGGACGAACAGGACTTCTCGTTCATGACATCCGGATAGTCCGGGCGCATTTGCATTCGAAATTGAAAGGGCCTCCGACCCTGGACATTGCTGTTCCTGGCCTGGCTTAGATAAAGGCGTGGCTGCAATCGCCGTGAAACTTCTGTTGATCTGAACCACGTCGCATTTGGCGGGCAATCGGTCTGCCCAGCATCAGCACGCAATCAAGCAACGACGACAAAGAGGGAAAGCCCTGCCTTTGAATGTCGCGGGCCCTGAGCCCGGTTCCGGAGGATCCATGCCAACGCGCG